>CASGAM010000025.1 GCA_949299545.1 uncultured Prevotellaceae bacterium
CAAACTCAAAAGTAACATGAAGGGGGCTTTGATGAGTGTGTCGGACAAATTGCTGCTTAGGAAACGGGCTATTATAGAGACGGTAAACGACGAATTGAAAAACATTGCGCAAGTGGAGCATTCCAGACACAGAAGCTTTGACAATTTCATCGTAAACATACTGGGGGCGATTGCGGCGTACTGCATGTTTCCAAAAAAGCCGTGTATCAATGTACAACGTACATTTGACACACAGCTTGCTTTGTTTTGAATTCGTCGAATTCACGTTATTTAATTGTATTGAAGCCGGTTAGATCGGCAATCTCGCTGACTCCAAGTCTGGTGGTACGCAACAGCTGGCCTGCTCGCTTCAGCCTGACCGAACGGATGAACTGCAAGGGGGTCATATTGATTATGGACTGCAATTTACGGTTCAGCTGGGTACGGCTCATCCCGACATCCTCACTCAGGTTCGCAATGGAATAATCCGGATTATCCATATTCTTCTTGACTGAATCCAGGGCTTTCTGCATCAGTTTCTCATCCAATGACGTCGTGGTAATCTCTTCGAAAGAAATTTCGAGCGAATTCCTGAACTGTTGCTGTCTCTTACTTTGCTGGGCTATAAGCTGATTGATACGCGCCAAAAGCATATCCAGATTAAAGGGTTTGGATATATAGGAGTCTACTCCGGCTTCATATCCCTCCACACGTGCCTTGTCTGAATTTCTGGCTGTCAGCAGAATAAAAGGTATGTGGGAGGTTTGGATATTACTTCTCAGACGACGGCAAAATTCCGCTCCGTCCCGTTCCGGCATCATCAGGTCGGACACGACCAAATCAGGAAACTCTTCTGTAACTACTTTCTCGCCTTCGATTCCGTTTCGGGCTGTCAGAATCTGGAAACGGTGACCGAGTTCTTCTGCCAGGAACTGACGGAACTCCTCGTTGTCTTCCACAATCATGATCTTTTTCTCTTTAGAGATTTCATTTTGTGCAGGATTTTCCAACAGTTGTGGCCCGTTTTCCGTCACGGTTTCCGTTTCTTTTTCATCTGTCTGTAAATCAGCTGGCAGATACAACGTAAAGCGGGTTCCCTTACCCTGCGTACTCTCAACCTCCACTCTTCCACCGTGCATTTTCACATACTCCTTAACTAGATGCAGACCGATTCCGCTATCGGGATTTTTCCCATCATAAGGTCTGTCGGCCTGATAAAAACGGTTGAATATAAAAGGAATATCCTTTGTGGCAATGCCGCAGCCTGTATCACAGACCTTGATCACCGTTTCTGCATGCTGACTGTCAACGACTTTCTCCAGAATCACTTTAATCTGGCCGTGCGGTGACGTAAACTTAAAGGCATTGGATAAAAGGTTGCTCAGCACCTTGTAGATTTTTTCATAATCATAGAAGACCTGCCAATGTTCGGTCTCCGATTCAAAGACCAGTTCTATTTCCTTTTCCGCCGCCAGACTGTCGAACTGCCGGACCACATTTTCTACAAAAGAAGACAGATCGTTTTTCTTCAGAACCAGTTTTTCGCCCCCTGTTTCCAACTTACGGAAATCAAGCAACTGGTTAACCAGATCAAGCAAACGGCTGGCATTACGATAGATCAGTTCCAGTTTTTTTCTGATCGGTAAATATCCTGTTTCATGAATCAAAGTTTCCAACGGTGTCAAGACCAGCGTCAAGGGTGTACGGAGTTCGTGACTGATGTTAGTAAAAAAAGAGAGTTTCATTCGGTCCAGTTCTTCGTGTTGTTTCCGGGCATTTTCTTTCTCCGCCTGTTGCTGACGGATACGCATTTTCTTTTTCCAGTTTATCACCATGTAGAACATGCCTGTCATTGCCATCAATACATACAGAGCCCAAGCCCACGGGGCAGCCCAGAACGGCGGCATTACAACGACGGTCAGCTCTGCCGGAACCTTGTTCCATTTACGGTCGCTGTTTGCCGAATAGACTTTAAACAAATATTTGCCGGGTCGCAAACCGGTATATGTAGCCTGTCCGGCTCCATCAGTCACCACTTCATTCCAGTCCTTGTCATAACTATCGAGCTTATAGCGATAGTAGGAACGCGTCGGATTGACATAGTTCAGTCCGGAGAAGAACAGTGTAATGAAATTCTCGTTGTATTTCAAACGGATTTCAGACGTTTGATTGATATGCTTTTTTAGAATGATATGTCCGTCATAGGCTTCATTTGCCTTCAAGGGAGTATTAAACAAACAGAATTGGGTAAAAACTGGTTTATTCTCACTCTTATCATAAACGATCCGGGACGGATCAAAATAATTAAAGCCATGAACTCCACCAAAGAACAGCAGACCACTATGGGTCTTTATTGCCGTATTCTCATAAAACTTCCCGCTTTGCAAGCCGTCAGCCACACTATAACTGGTAACCGAATAGTCCGTGCCGCGGTTATCTTTCCGTTTTTCTACCTTACAGATTCCATTCAGTGTTGAAGCCCATACCACACCGTGACGATCCTCCAGCAAAGCTGTTACCGCATTATTGGGCAGTCCGTCCGCTTCCGTCAATCTCAGGCTCGGTTTCACGTTGCTGTCGAGAATGATCAGACCATCTTCCGTTCCATACCATTCCTTGCCCTGGCTGTCTTTCAACATACAGAAATACTTAGTTTCCGCATAGCCTTGCTCTTTCAATCCGGACGGTATCCACACGCTGTCTTTTTCAACATCATAACAGTACAGTCCGCTGTTACCCAATGCCACAAAAGAATGGGAATCCAACGGATAAATGGCATGGACAACCTGATAAGGTTTCAATTCCGGATGCCGGTCGCTCAACATGTATTCAATCTGGCCGGTGCACGGATTGAAATAACCGACTCCTCCCGTCACACTGACCCAGAAACGTCCTTCGGGATCTTCATACATCACTCTGGATATGTTTTGATTGGGATCGGACGTGAGATTTTCTGTTGAATGCAGATAATTCTTTATCTTGCCGCCATTGATGCAATAAAAGCCATGAAGGAATGTCCCGATCCAAAGATTACCGGTATGATCCTTCAAAACGGAAAGACAGATGTCATTGGGTTGAAGCGCAAAGATCTTTTCCGTATTGCCTGTAACCGGATCAAAACGGAATACGCCATTGGCTCCGCCTATATACAGTGTGCCATCGTTATCTTCATCAAAACAGCGGATATTTTCATTGGTAATTGTAGAAAAATGATCCGCAGTGTGCCCCAGCATAAATTTGCGCATGCTGGGATGGTAATAGCAAAGTCCCTGAAAAAGCGTACCGACCCAGACTCCTCCGTTATCGTCAGCAAACACGCGGATATGTCATTGAGCAAAGTACCTCCGTTGGTCAGAGAAATGGAAGGCAAAGAGATCACCTGAAAGGTTTTGGCATCAATGACACGCAGGCCGGATTTCGAGGTCCCGACCCACACGTTTCCTTCTGCATCCATATCCATGGCCGTGAAGAAATTGGAATATCCGGAAATGCCGGTCACTTTCCGCCAGGTACGTTCCATGCGATTGAAAAAATAAACGCCCTGGTTATACATCAGCCAAATATCACCGTCCTTATCCGGATGAAGGCAGATCCGGTCCGTATACCGGTTGATCTGATTAAGGAAAGCGCTTTCCTCAAATACGAATTCAGATGATGAATAGTCCCAATAACGGATCAGTCCACTGTTATACACAATCCAAGCACAGATTCTTGTACTGAGCCATCTCTACCGGTATACCATAGCGGTGGGTAAAAGCACTGTTACCCTTCTCAACAATCTGCAGGTTTCCCGTACCGATATGATACAGATAAACGCTACTATCTTCTGTGACTAACCAGTAATTCTTCCGGTGATCGATAAACAGTTTCTTGATTCGCTGCCGAATGCCCATTGATGCGAGTTCTTCCGTAATATCATAATCGTACTGACCGGTCTGCAGATCTAGCAAAAGCAAATAGCCGAGTTCTTTCAGCCACATCCGCCCTTTATTGTCATAATATTCCTTGGGAGGCCGGTTATAGTCCCACACATACTTACGTTTTTTGTCATATTCAAACTTATCGAAGGTGGCTCCATTATAGAGATTAAGAATGAAGCCGGTTTTGACTGCTAGACATCCGTCTGTTGTCATGGTTAGACTACGAATCTGGCTATCCGAAAGTCCGGCAGAAGCATCTATAAGCCTGAATACATATTGTCTTTCATGAACTGATGAAGAAACATGCTGTCCCATAAAAAGAAGCAGAAATAAAATGACATATCTCCATTGGTTTGCAGAATATTTCATGGTACTGAATTAATTTGATTGTTAAATATACAATATTTCGTCCAAAAATACTATTTTTAAAACCGAGTCATTAAGTCATTTTATACACAAAACTGGATAATTTGTTGCATCATCGCTTTTTCCTTACATTCATATGACGGTCCGCCTTTTTAAACCGTTTGCTTACTGACTGGTTCGGTTTGACATCATAAAATGTTACTGTTTTGCCAACATAGCATATAATAAATTAAATTCATAACATTATCATAATTAATATTTTCACACATCTATATAAACTATAATTGGAATAAATAGTATCATGTAAAACACAAAAGACAAATCAAAGATTCTATCACCTCTTTTGCGAATATGTACTTTCATCGTTTTATGTTTTTTCAATACATCATTTTAAAATCTTTATATGTTAATAGCTTTGCTACATTTTACTATTTCTCACTTTTAATTTGTATTTTTGTGGACTTAATAAAATGCTAACGTATGATTAATAACAGAAGAACGATCAGGAAGTATTCGGCGCGGCCTATTGAAGGTGAATTGCTGGAACGTATACTGGAAGAGGCGGAGAGGACTCAAACGATGGGTAATCTTCAGTTGTATAGTGTTGTCGTGACGCGTAGTGAGGAAATGAAACAACGTTTGGCGCCGGCTCATTTTAACCAACCTATGGTGACAGAGGCACCGGTGGTTCTGACAATTTGTGCAGACTTTAACCGGACCAGCAGTTGGTGTAAAGAGCGGAAAGCTGTTCCGGGTTATGATAATTTCCTTTCGTTTATAAATGCGGCTTCAGACGCTTTGTTGTTTACACAAACGTTGAGTTGTCTGGCAGAAGCAAATGGTTTGGGCGTTTGTTATTTGGGTACGACAGTTTACATGCCTGAAATGATTATTGATGTTTTGAAACTACCTAAATTGGTGATGCCGATAGCGACCCTTACGATCGGTTATCCTGCTGAAATTCCTGAGCAGACAGACCGGCTTCCGCTGGCTTCCATTGTACACGACGAGTTTTATCATGACTATACGTCTCAAGATATTGACAGATATTATGGCGTTAAAGAAGCGTTGCCAGAGAATAAGAAATTTGTTGAGATCAACAATAAGGAGACGTTAGCGCAAATCTTTACGGACATACGATATACAAAGAAAGACAATGAAGCGATGAGTGAAGGGTTCTTGTCTGCTTTGCGGAAACAAGGCTTTCTGCATTAAGTCGATCTTGCAGAGCATTTAAGTTCCGGCAGTCAAACTTTTTTGGAAATACATGTAAGATATAAAAAGCCGACTGATTCGCAATGAACTGGTTGGCTATTTTTATGCCTATTTTCGGAATCTCCCGATTTAAGCCTTTGAAGTGTATTTGTAAACAGTCAACATGATTTACATTTTTTTCGGTCCATTCATGAGAGTTACTAACGGCAGGATGACTTTCGCCTTTTATTAGGTACCGTTTACTACACGCATTTTAGTCTAAAATGCCTTCATTTCTTCATCTTTGTTTGTAAGTATAATATATACAGCAGATTACGGGTGAAGGATTTTTGCAGTTTTTCTTTTATGGCGCCTTCATTATGTCTGTATCTGTCGGCTGTTAGTATATTGCTGCCGGACCTGTTTTGGATGTGATAAATTCCTTACTAATTTAGGGGATTATCAAAGTTAAAAGATCGTTTCTCTGATATTTTTCTTTCGGGAGAGAGGTTCGGTGGCGGTTTTAAATTTGTTCATTGGCGTTGTGGGATTTGCGACCTGTCGCCTTATAGATACGACCTGTCGCTTCTACAAGGCGACAGGTCGCAAATTTTATTGAAGGCTTTGTAATTCCGGAAGGGGATTCCTGAGCCGGAAGAGCATAATCGTGAAGGAACGCAGTATTAAGTCTTTTATCCGTAATCTGCTGTATATATTATACTTACGAATAAAGTGAAGGAGTGAACCCTTTTTTAATAATATTTGCTGTATAGGGTAGGGAGATGTATATCCTGTTTCTGTACGGTAAACATGCTTTGAGGCTTACGAAACAGTCTAAAATCTTGTGTAAATTAAACTATGTTAGCAATGAGATAATATAACGTTGCTAACATAGTTTTATTCTTAAAAATCTCTACAGGTTATATGTCTCAATTTAGTAATGTTACCTGTCGCTGCTTTTTATCAGTGTTTCAATCTCGTCTACTTTGCTCTTGAAGTTTTTGTCCACTTTCATGCGTCCTTCTACCAGGTTGCAGGAATGCAGGACTGTCGCGTGGTTTCTTTTACCTATCAAAGCTCCGATACGTGCGGAAGACAATTCCGTATATTTTTGAGCCAAAAACATGGCGATTTGCCTTACTTGTACGACCGTCTGTTTCCTGCTGCTTGTGAAGATGTCTTCTTGCTTAACCTTGAAATACGAACAAACGTTTTCGAGGATGATATCGACAGTAATGGGCTTATTCTCGATCTTTACGGCACGTCTGACAATCTGTTCTGCCAATGAGAGGTCGACGTCACGATTGTAAACCACCGAATAGGCCATCAATGAATTTACGACTCCTTCAAGTTCCCTGACGCTGTTGCTTACGTTTCTTGAAACGTAGTTGATAACGTCTTCAGGAATTTTAAGTCCGTCATGCCTTATTTTGCTTTTGAGGATGTCGCGGCGCAATTCTTCATTTGGCTTTTCCAATTCAGCCAGCAAGCCCCATTTGAAACGGGTAAGCAGGCGTTCTTCCATGCCTTGAAGGGCTGTGGGCGGTCGGTCTGATGTCAAAATCAGTTGCTTGCCATTCTGGTGCAAATGGTTGAAGATATGGAAAAATGTATTTTGTGTTTTGGTCAGGCTTGCAAATTCCTGTACGTCATCAATGATTAGTACATCAATGCTTTGATACCATGTGATAAAGTCATTGACTGTATTATGACGTACGGAATCGGTGTATTGTACCTGAAACAAATGTGCAGAGACATAGAGAACGCGTTTTTGTGGGTAAAGTTCCTTGATGCGGGTACCGATGGCGTTGACAAGATGGGTTTTTCCAACGCCTGATGCGCCGTAAATAAATAACGGATTGAAAGTTGTCTGCTTCGGATGCTCTGCAATCGCACATCCTACAGAGCGTGGCAATTTGTTGCTGAGTCCCTCGATGAAATTCTCGAAGTTGTAGTTTGGATTCAGTTGTGAATCCAAATCCTGCGGCATTGCAGCCTGCATGGGCTGCGGTGATTTGTTAGTGCCTTGTGTTGAGGCCTTCGGACCGGCAATAGCAGATCTGTTGCTGGCTTCAAGGTCAACGGTCAGGTTGTTGGTCCTGTCTGCTTCTATACGATACATAAGCCGTGTACCCGCCCCGAAAACTTTGTTCAGTACGGTGCGCAGCAAACCGACATAATGCTCCTCCAAGAATTCGTAGACATACTGGCTTGGAACTTGAATAGTCAGTGTGTGCTCTTGAAAGGACAGGCATTTAATCGGCTCAAACCAAGTTTTATATATCTGCTCGGTAACATTGTTGCTTATGATGGACAAGCATTGTGCCCATTGCAGTTTTGGTGAACCTTTCATGGGGTGATAAGTTTCTTTGTGATTAAAACTGTTCTCTACTTCTACTTCTGCAAAGTTCGCAATATTAACTGAAAATTGCAAACGTCCAAAAGAAGGTGGTAAGCAGGATTAAATGCTAATTTGTTTAGATTCAAATCCCTATAGAAAAGCTGTCGAGAGCTTGCTGTGTGTGCTATTGTTTATTTTCAATTTTCTGTAGATTAGCAGGTTATTAGATTAATTAAAAAAAGTCGTGATAAATATAATTACAGCCCTTTTGTCTCTATTGGCCTGAAATCAAGGAGATGGGCTTCCTTAGTTCTTGGAGGAGACAAAAGGGCTGTTATTTAGATTTAGTATGAATAAGGGCTTTATTTCCTTCCGAAAACGGAGAAATGAACGTAACGCTTTGGGTTCTCCTTGAGGTCGATTAACAGATTGTTTGCGCTACCGATGGTTTCCTCGACAGACCAATACATTGTTGTGTCATTAAGTAGTAAACCAAGGGTATTATCCTTGCTGTTGAGTTTTGCAGACATTTGTTGAAGATAAAACAGTGTTGTGTCTGCTTTGGCAAGTGGGGCTTTTAAATCAAGGCTGTTTAGCTGATCTGTCAAGGTAATTACGTTGTCGCCTATACGGTTTATTTTGTTGGTTAAAGCCGGAACATCGTCTTGCAGGAGCTTTTGCAAGTCTGCACTGCTTTTATTCAGGTTCTCTGTTACGTGTTTTGTATTTTCCAAAATTTCTGCTATGTTTGGATCGGAAGTCAAGGTGTTGAGGTTGGTCAGAAGGGAGTCGACCTTGTTCATGATTTCTTCAACTTTTGGCACCAATGTTTCTGCCTTTGCCATCAGGCCGCTTTCGTCAGAACCTTTGATAGTATCTCCCGGTGCATAGTAGCCGTCTGTTGCGTTTGCCAGTTGTAAGTTCATGGTGCAACCACCCAATACCTCTGCAATTAAGTTGGCAGAACTTCCTTTTGCTATTTTCAGTTTGGGGTCTGCATCTATTTGTATCAGTACATTGCCTGGCTTGTTATAATCATATATAATGTCCCTGACTATTCCGATGCTATAGCCGTTGGCATAAACAGGGCTTGATTTTGTCAGGCCTTTGGCATCTGAAAAAGAGATGTAGTATGTGTTGCTTGACTGGAAGAGATTGATGCCTTTCAGGAAATTCAGCATGATAAAAAGAATGGCGATGGCAATGATGCCGGTCAATCCGATTTTGACTTCTTTGGTAAAGTATTTCATAATGTAATATGGATTATTTGTTTCTGTTAGTTAAGTCTAAAGCCTTTTGGAGAGGAATTTTCTGCCCGTTAAGAAAGGCGATGATAAAAGCGCCGTTGAATTTTTCTTTTATTTTGTTTTTTAGCCTTCTGGCTTCTTCATAGTTTGTTGTTTCCCCACAAGTGTATTTGTATAAGTTGTCCTCTTTATAAAAATCGATATGTTCTAACCCTTTCATTTGTGCGCTGCCGTTTCTCAACTGTCGGCTGCTTGTTAGGAATTGTACTTTATATACCGGTTGACTGTTGGCTTGAGACTTGTTTCCTTTAGGTCGTTCCGTTTCTTTTTGTTCTTTTGTCAGACGGGAAATGTCTGAGTTGTCATCTTGAGGATTTTGTACGGATGGCGAACTACTTTCATTTCCGGATTCTTCTGATACTGGTTGCCCGGTGCGGGTTCCGTATTTTTTTTTGTATGAAATAAAGGCGTTGTAAATACTTTGGCCGAGTTTGTTGATGCCGTTTTGTGAATTGAGGTATGATTCTTCGTCATGTGTGGAGATATAGCCCAATTCTATAAGGATGCTTGGCATACTTGTTTGGCGCAGGACTAGAAAACCGGCCTGATGGACGCCCTTGTCGGCTCTCCCGGCTGTTGTGCGGAATTCTTTTTGTACTTCTTTCGCTAAATCAACACTTTGAGCCATATATTTGTCTTGCATGAACTCAAAGATAATGTAACTTTCTGATGAATTCGGATCGAATCCTTCGTAGCGTTCTTTATAATCACTTTCAATGAGAATGACAGAGTTTTCACGTTTCGCTACTTCTAAGTTGGCGTCTGCCCGTGCCATACCTAAGGTATAAGTTTCGGTTCCCCGTGCGATACGTTTGCCGGGAAGCGCATTGGTATGTATTGAGATGAAGAGGTTGGCATCGGCTTTATTAGCTATGTCGGCTCGCTTGTCTAACGGTACGAAGATATCGGTTTCTCTCGTATAGATGACACGTACATCCGGGCAATTATTTTTAATTAGCTGCCCTAATTTTTTTGCTACGGCCAGGTTGATGTTCTTTTCTCTTGAAAAGCGGCCTATAGCACCCGGATCTTTTCCGCCATGCCCGGGGTCGATGACGACTGTGAACTTATTGTCTTTTATCGCGGCTTGCAGTTTGCCGGTGTTCATGCTCCCGGTCAGAAGAAAAAGGATCGCGGAAAGCATGGCTATGAAGGCTGTAAATCTTTTCATAAGCATAATTTCCTTGCAAATATAACGTATTTTTTTGTAACAATCGCTTGTTTTTTGTTTTCTTAATAAATGCTTCTTTTTGAAACCGCGGTATCGGGTTTTTATGATGTTCTGAACTTTTTTTGTATTTTTGTTCGAGATTAATTATAATGTAATACTATGATGAAAGATTTTCAGTTTAGTCGGTTTTGGTCAAGGGTCATGTCCGGCAGTTTGGGGCTAATGTTTTTTGCTCCGGTTCATTTGGATGCACAGACAATTTGTAGCCCTGATGGCCTTACTTTCTTGAAATTTCAGGTTCAAAAAGGGAAACCCTGTTATGAGGCTGGTTATTATGATGTGGAAAACGGGCAAAAGAAAGAAGTGCTTTTGCTGGAACAATCACCTTTAGGGTTAGTTACTAATATTGGTGATTTTACTGAAAAAATGTCTGTTGTTAATACAGAGGAAAGTGAGAGACGTTCTTCTTATAAACTGACAAGAAGCAAAGTAAGTTCTGTTGATTACCATGCCAATGTTTTGAGAGTAAATTTACAAAATGCACAAAAACAGTCTTTGCAGATTGTTTTTGAAGTAAGCAATCATAATATAGCTTTCAGATATGTGTTGCCGCAGCAAGGAGAGACAGCTTGTTTGATTGTCGAGCGGGAAGCTACCGGTTTTGATTTTCCTGCAAACACTACAAGTTTTATATGTCCACAGTCGGATGTGCAGATGGGGTGGAAACGAACCAAGCCAAGCTATGAAGAGGAATATAAAGCGGATGAGCCAGTTGGTACTCCGTCGAAATACGGCCGTGGCTATACATTTCCCTGTCTCTTTCATGAAGGTGACAATGGCTGGGTGTTGATCAGCGAGACAGGTGTGACCGGCAAATATTGCGGTTCGCGTCTGAGCGACGCTACGGATAAAGGCCTTTATACGATTGCTTATCCGATGCAGGGCGAAAATAATGGTTTCGGCAGCACGGGCGCACAGTTAGGATTGCCGGGTACGACGCCGTGGCGGACCATAACGTTGGGGAAGACTTTAAAACCGATTGTAGAAACGACCGTACAGTTTGATGTTGTTGACCAACTCTATGAACCGTCTGTTACCTATAAACCGGGACGTTCCAGTTGGTCGTGGATTGTATGGCAAGATGCCAGCATGTGTTATGAGGACCAGAAAACATTTATTGACCTTTCTGCGGATATGGGTTGGGAGTATATCTTGATGGATGCTTTATGGGAAACCCAAGTGGGGCGCGAACGTATGGAGGAACTGTTCCGGTATGCACAGAGTAAGGGAGTAGATGTCTTCTTGTGGTATAATTCAAATGGCGGATGGAATGATGCTCCCCAAGATGTGAAGCATCGTATGGATAACCCGATAGCCCGAAAGGCTGAGATGAAGTGGTTGAAGAAAATGGGCGTTAAGGGCTTGAAGGTAGATTTCTTTGGTGGAGACAAACAGGAAACCATGCGCTTATACGAGGCCATATTGAGTGATGCAAATGATTATGGTTTGCAGATTATATTCCATGGATGTACTTTGCCGCGTGGTTGGGAAAAGATGTATCCTAACTATTGTGCCAGCGAAGCCGTTCTGGCGAGCGAGAATATGGTCTTCCAGCAACATTTCTGTGATAATGAGGCTTTTAACGCGTGCCTGCATCCGTTTATCCGAAATACGGTTGGCAGTATGGACTTTGGCGGGACATTCCTTAATAAGTATTTGAACCGTAATAACGACGGTGGCTCTATCCGTCGCACAACTGATATATTTGAGCTTGCTACAGCCATTGTGTTCCAGAGTAGCGTGCAAAATTTTGCGT
Source organism: uncultured Prevotellaceae bacterium (assembly GCA_949299545.1). GTDB lineage: Bacteria > Bacteroidota > Bacteroidia > Bacteroidales > Bacteroidaceae > Paraprevotella. Next base: position 12,095 of record CASGAM010000025.1, read on the forward strand.
TGACACCCAATAATCTTATTGAGCAACCGGCTTTTGAAATTGACTTTATGAAGAATGTCCCGACAACGTGGGATGAAGTTCGTTTCATAGACGGATATCCGGGAAAGTATATTGTTATAGCCCGGCGGCATGGACAAGACTGGTATGTGGCCGGTCTGAATGCAGAGCCATCGAAAAAGACGATAGAAATTGAGCTGCCGATGTTTGCCGGTCAAACAATCAAGTACTATCATGACGGAAAGGATGGAGCTACACCGTCTATGGACAATGTGAATATAAAGAAAAACGGGCGTTTTAAAATAACGATGCCCACTAATGGTGGCGTTGTTTTATGCCGCTAAAAACTTTTTAATATGTGAAGTTGCTCCGGATGCGTTAAATACATGGCGCATCCGGAGTTTTTTTTGTGTATCGGGAAATAACTTTTTATTATCTGCATCCGTTTTGGTCGTTTGTCGGGAAAGTGTTCAGCGGATATGGAAGCGTCCGTATAATGGTTTTTCTATGTACCGGTATGAGATGTATGCCAGCAGGCTCGTTGTTGCCAGGATACAGATGGCTGCCATCCATGGGTTGTGTTGAGGCAGTCCGAAATGGACGACTGTTTGGATAATGGGGCAGTGGAACAGGTATATGCCGTACGATAGATTCGGGGTCCGGCTAAAACAGTTCAAGAACTTTGTATGGAAGGCCAGTCCGGTTAAGATGATTGTCAGACATAACGGAGATAAATAGTTGAGAGCTAAATGGCAATTTTGACATATATACATCAAGCATGCCGCCGGAAATAGCCATTTCATATATTGTTCAATCGTGCGGAAGTACATCATAACGGCAGTTCCGGCATAGAAATAAATTAATTGTCCGCCCACTTGTCTTTCTAACATGAGATACAATGCCAATCCGCTGTCTTGATATAGGGCGTTGAACAGCATCTTATATAAATATGAAACGACGAATATGCCTAAAAGGACAGCTCCTTTGTTGAACTGCCTGAACAAAGGGTAGGTCAGTGGTACGGTGGCATAAAGCATGATTTCCACTTTCATGGTCCATAATGCCCCGTTGACAGCTTGCACTAAATGGTCGCTGAAAACGCCCGGCAAGGTTGGTTCTATAAAATTGAGGAAACATAAGTTTGATATCAAGTATTTATACAGCTGCGGCGATGTGAAATAGTCGATTGCCGTCTTGTTGGTCATAAATACACCGCTAACTGTGCATAACAAGACGATGAATACATAAGGTGGCAGGATTCGGAGAAGCCTGTTGCGGATGAAAGCCTTTGGGTTCGGGTTACGTAGGTAACTGTTGTATACAAAAAAGCCGCTGATGGAAAAAAAAGCGCATACGGCTTCTCCGCTGTTTGGCCGCAGGTTAAAGTCATACGTGCCTGATAAAACAGCGTAATGTGCCGCCATGACAGTGAATGCCAGATAGTAGCGTATGAAATCGAAACTATTTTCTGTGTTTGAAAATGAATGGTATTCCGGTATATTGTATTGTCTGAAGTGTTTATTCGTACAGTTATTCATTATTATATATAGGATTTGTTCGCAAAACTATAAAAACAAAATGATATTTCAATACTTGCAGGTTTAAAACGTATGTTTGATGTTTTTGTGGAACTGTAAACCGTTAGATAAATATAGTTGCACTCTTTCACTTTGATGTTAAATTGCTTGTATTCCTTTACAAATGCCTTTAAAATTACATTAATTAGTTTTAATTTGAAATCACTGTCTATTTAATTGATAAAATGTGATTAGTTTTGTTTTATTGTGTTTCTTTTTGGTATAACTTTGCTGCAAATAAAAGAAAAAAGAAAGTATAATAATAAAAATAATATTAAAACGACAGTAGTCGCGCGGTAATGTGAGTGTGAACATAAGTTAAAGTTTAAAGGTAAAATGAAATGAAGAAAGAGATTTTGATTACAGTGATGTGTGGCTTGATGGCATCTGTTTCAAGTGTTGCCAAAGCGGAAAATACAGCCGGCGAGTCGACCGGTTCGGTGGAAGCTTCTATAGGCGGAAGTCTGGTCAGTGGTTATTTATGGCGTGGACAAGAGTTAGGTGGCGTCAGTATTCAACCGTCGGCATCAGTTTCTTGGAAAGGTTTGTCATTGTCAGCCTGGGGGTCTGTAGGTTTTGAGAGATCTGATGTGAAAGAGTTTGATTTGACGTTAGGTTATTCTATTAAAGGTTTTAGCGTTTCCGTGACAGACTATTGGTTTGACAGTTCAATCAATAATTTTTCGGGGAATGCAATCGCCGGCAATTACTTTCACTATGGTGAAAAAAACACAAGCCATGTTTTTGAAGCGCAGGTCGGTTATGATTTCGGATTTCTTGCTGTAAACTGGTATACGAATTTTGCCGGCAACGATGGCTTGAACAAAGATGGGGAACGTGCTTATTCATCCTATTTCTCGGTGGCTGCGCCATTTTCTGCGATAGGGTTGGATTGGAAGGTTGAATTGGGCGCTACGCCATGGGCTACGACCTTTTATAATGGAGGAGCCGGTGGTTTTGAAGTGTCTGAAGTAAGTTTAAAGGCTGCTAAGGCCATTAAGATTACAGACTCTTTTGAGTTGCCGCTCTCTGCAAAGGTGGCATGGAATCCGGCAACGGAAGGTGCCTATTTCGTACTTGGTATTGATTTGTAGTCATCAATATTTGTCTTGCCGTTCCTTGGGCGGCATGACAATAGAAAATATATAAGGTATTGTTTTGATCCTGGCCGGGATGTTTACAGGTAAAAAGATTATTGAAACAACAGAATAAATAATAAAACGTGAAGAGTTATGAAAAAGATTGAAGCGATTATCAGGCGGACAAAATTCGAAGACGTGCGTGACGCGCTTTTGGCTGCGGATATTGAATGGTTTTCATATTACGATGTTCGTGGTATTGGCAAGACGCGTGAAGGCAGAATTTACCGTGGAGTTGTGTATGATACCAGTATTATTGAAAGAATATTGATATCGGTTGTTGTCAGAGAGAAAAATGTGGAAAAGACCATTAAGGCTATATGTGAAGCTGCGCATACCGGCGAGATTGGCGATGGCCGCATATTTGTCATTCCGGTGGAAGACGCTGTGCGTATCCGTACTGGCGAACGTGGTGACATTGCTCTTTACAATGCAGAGCAAGAGAAATAAGATGGGCTTTGTTAGTTTTGTTTGATCGATTTTAAAAATGCACTAAGATGAAAAGAGACAGATATAGCGCCTTTGGAAGTTGGGGGCGCAAGGGACTTGCAAGTTTGAGTTTGATGATGCCGTTGTCGGCAATGGCTCAGGAAAGTACGGACGCAGCAGCGATAAGTGCCAATATTATGGACTTAGCCGTTGGTCTTGATACCGTGTGGATGTTGTTGGCAGCCATGTTGGTGTTCTTCATGCAGCCGGGATTTGCTCTTGTAGAGGCTGGTTTTACTCGCACAAAGAACACGACTAACATTTTAATGAAGAACTTTGTGGACTTTATGCTCGGTTCGCTTTTGTTCTGGGTTATTGGTTTCGGATTGATGTTCGGTGTGGGTGGTTTTGTCGGAATGCCTCATTTTATGGATCTTGATGCCATGGCTGCTATTATTGACAATGGTTTGCCTATTGAAGGTTTCTTGATATTCCAGACGGTGTTCTGTGCCACATCCGCTACGATTGTTTCCGGCGCAATGGCTGAACGTACCAAATTCTCAATGTATTTGATTTATACGATTGCTATCAGTGTATTGATTTATCCGGTGTCCGGTCATTGGACATGGGGAGGCGGCTGGCTGTGCGATGTCAGTGAAGGTTCTTTCATGCAGCGGATTTTCGGTTGCGGTTTCCATGATTTCGCCGGTTCAACGGTTGTACATTCTGTAGGTGGTTGGGTTGCTTTGGTTGGTGCTGCTATTCTTGGTCCGCGTTTGGGTAAATATGGAAAAGACGGTAAGTCAAAAGCTATTCCGGGACATAACCTGACCTTGGCTGCGCTTGGTGTTTTTATCCTTTGGTTCGGATGGTTCGGTTTCAACCCTGGTTCACAGTTGGCAGCTTCTACCGAGGCTGATCGGGTAGCTATCTCACATGTCTTCCTGACAACTAACCTTGCTGCATGTGCAGGCGGTTTCGTCGCATTGTTGTTGAGCTGGGCTAAATATGGCAAACCATCATTGTCACTTACGCTTAACGGTATTTTGGCCGGTTTGGTCGGTGTGACGGCCGGTTGCGACCTTGTTTCACCACTTGGTGCTGCCATTATCGGTTTAATTTGTGGTATCGTCATGATCTATGCAGTAGAGTTTATCGACCATAAGCTGAAAATTGACGACCCGGTCGGCGCCAGCTCTGTACACGGTGTGTGCGGTTCGTTAGGTACAATTTTGACCGGTTTCCTCGCAGTAGACGGCGGTGTTTTCTATGGCGGTGGATTCAGTTTCTTGGGCGCACAGGTCTTCGGTGTTATTGTGGTAGGTGCCTGGGCTGCATTCATGGGCTGGGTGATTTTCAAATTGCTCGACAAGTTCTTTGGTCTGCGTGTAAGCAAGCGTATTGAGGAAGAAGGTCTCGATATTTATGAACACGGAGAATCTGCCTATAACCATTAATATTTATGCCGGTGCAGGACGTGAATCGTCCTGCCCGGAATGAAATCAAAAAAAGAATAACCATTAAACAAGATTGTTTCATTAATAAAATCAACACATTATGTCAACATTAAGATTCAGTGTAGTAGAAAAGGCTTTTCAGGCCAAGGCTCACGAAGTAGCGTTGCCCGCGGAGCGTCCGGGCGAGTATTTTGCCAAGTACGTGTTCAACCGTGAGAAGATGTTTAAATATCTGCCGGCCAAAGTGTATGAGCGTTTGGTAGATGCCATCGACAATGGTGCCGCGCTTGACCGCAGCATTGCTGATGAAGTGGCTGCCGGCATGAAGCGTTGGGCGACAGAATTGGGCGTTACTCATTACACCCATTGGTTCCAGCCGCTTACAGAAGGAACAGCAGAGAAACACGATGCTTTTGTTGAGCCCGACGGAAAGGGCGGAATGATGGAAGAATTTTCCGGAAAGTTGCTTGTTCAGCAAGAACCCGATGCCTCTTCATTTCCGAATGGCGGTATCCGTAACACGTTTGAAGCGCGCGGATACAGTGCCTGGGACCCTTCGTCACCTGTTTTTGTCGTAGATGACACACTTTGTATTCCGACAGTGTTTATTGCCTATACCGGCGAATCACTTGATTATAAGGCTCCGTTGCTCAAGGCGTTGAGTGCAGTGAACAAAGCAGCTGTGGATGTTTGCCACTATTTCAATCCTGAAGTGAAAAAAGTCATAGCCTATTTGGGTTGGGAACAGGAATATTTCCTTGTCGATGAGGGGCTTTATGCCGCCCGTCCTGACCTGTTGCTGACAGGCCGTACATTGATGGGGCACGAGGCATCTAAGAACCAACAGCTCGAGGACCACTATTTCGGCGCTATTCCGAGTCGTGTGGCTGCCTTTATGAAGGATCTTGAGATCAAGGCGCTCGAGCTGGGCATTCCGGTGAAGACGCGTCATAACGAGGTGGCCCCCAACCAGTTTGAGTTGGCACCGGTCTTTGAAGAGTGTAACCTTGCTGTAGACCATAACATGCTTATCATGTCGCTGATGCGTAAGGTGGCCCGTTCACACGGTTTCCGCGTCCTGCTTCACGAAAAGCCATTTAAAGGTGTGAACGGTAGCGGAAAGCACAACAACTGGTCGTTGGGTACAGATACCGGCATCCTGCTCATGGCTCCGGGTAAGACGGCTGAAGATAACTTGCGTTTCATTACGTTTATTGTCAATGCCTTAATGGCCGTTTATCGTCATAACGGATTGCTCAAGGCCTCTATTATGAGCGCCACCAACGCTCACCGTTTAGGAGCCAATGAGGCACCTCCTGCCATCATTTCTTCATTCCTTGGAACTCAGCTCAGCCGTGTTCTCGACCATTTGGAGGAATCTTCAGACGAGGAGCTCGTAACACTTGGCGGCAAACATGGCATGAAGCTCGACATCCCGCAGATTCCGGAGCTGCTGATTGACAATACTGACCGTAACCGTACTTCACCGTTCGCTTTCACCGGTAACCGTTTCGAGTTCCGTGCTGTCGGTTCTGAGGCTAACTGCGCCAGTGCCATGATTGCCCTCAATGCTGCCATGGCAGAACAGCTGGCTGCTTTCAAAACCGAGGTAGACGCTCTCATTGCAGGCGGTGAAGAAAAGATACCGGCACTCTTGCAGGTTATCCGCCGTTACATCAAGGAAAGCAAACCCATCCGTTTCGACGGCAACGGCTATAGCGATGAATGGAAGGAAGAAGCCGCCCGCCGCGGTCTGGACTGTGAAACCAGCTGTCCGGTCATATTCGACAACTATCTGCGTCCCGAGAGTGTTGCCATGTTTGAGGCTGCCGGCGTGATGACACGTAAGGAACTCGAAGCGCGCAACGAGGTGAAGTGGGAGACTTATACGAAGAAGATACAGATAGAAGCCCGCGTGCTGGGTGATTTGGTGATGAACCACGTAGTGCCGGTTGCTACCGAATACCAGAGCAAGTTGATTGACAACGTTTACAAGATGAAGACGCTTTTCAGTGAGGACGAGGCTGCCAAACTTTCTGCCGAGAACATTGCCATCATCCGTCAGATTGCAGAGCGGACGGCCTTTATCAAGGAGCATGTCGATGCAATGATAGATGCCCGCAAGGTGGCCAACAAGATCGTTTCAGAACGTGAAAAAGCCATTGCCTACCATGATACGGTGGCGCCGATGCTGGAACAAATACGCTATCACATCGACAAACTTGAACTGATTGTGGATGACCGCATGTGGACGTTGCCGAAATACAGAGAACTTTTATTCATAAGATAAAAGCCGTTGGGACGATGACCCCGCTTCGGCGGGGCGCACCGCCCGTCGGTGAACGTCCTGTTTATTGGTTGTTTTGATGGATGTCGGGAGCCGTGAGGTCGCCCGGCATTTTTTTGTTCAATAAATTCCTTGTTCTTATTGGTATTCTTTTGTGCGTGCTTTTACGTCCAATATTGCGACCTGTCGCTGTGCAAAAAGCGACAGGTCGCCTTGTGGAAGCGACAGGTCGCAGTTTTTGTTGTGAGCGGTCGCAATTTTTGCATTTGTAAGGTGTTGATTTTCATGTTCTTGTGACAGCCGTCTTTGAACCCTTTATGGGGTGTGATATGTCTTCTTGTAGTCATGCGGGTTTTGTCGGTTGTCAAAATCTATTTCCTGTTTTGCCGTTTGCAATTATCAGGTATGATGAGTCGTGTGAACGTTGCAGTTTTTATTATATCGTCGATGGCATATCAGTCAATACCTAAAAACAGGTATTTTAAGGGCGGGCAATTTACCGTTTTTTGGCGATTGCAAGACTTTTTTCTCTGCCATACCTTTGCATTCGCAGAATAAAACATGTTTGTAGAACATAAAAACGTAAACAGTATTGGAAAAGGTCATCAGATTGTTTGGATTCATGCTGGCGCTCTTGGCGGTAGAAACTCTTTCCGCAGGGCAGAACAGGGCTCAAGCGTTCATATCCGGTAAAATTATTGCTACAGACGGTGAGGTCATGGACTTTGCCACGGTACAAATAAAAGGAACTGCGACCGGTACGCGTCCCGACGGGCAGGGCATTTATCAGTTGCATGCGGATGCCGGCACGCATGTATTGGTGTTTCGTGCGTTTGGCTACACGACCATGGAACGCGCGGTGACGGTCCGTCCGGGTGAGCGCTTGAAGCTGGATGTGGAGATGTCGCCCGAAGAGGTGCGTTTGAATGAAGTGCAAGTTACAGCCGATCAAGTGGCGCGCATCCGGCGGTCGGCCTTCAATGCCGTGGCCATAGATGCAAAGGACATGCGGAACACGACCAAGAGCCTGAGCGAGGCGCTGGCAAAGGTGCCGGGGCTGAAGTTGCGCGAGTCGGGCGGTGTCGGGTCTGATATGCAGATGATGCTCGACGGTTTCAGCGGCAAACATGTTAAGGTGTTTATCGATGGCGTGCCGCAGGAAGGGGTCGGCAGCTCGTTCGGATTGAACAATATTCCCGTGAACTTTGCCGACCGCATAGAAGTGTATAAAGGTGTTGTTCCGGTCGGGTTCGGGACGGATGCTATGGGCGGTGTTATCAATATCGTGACAGGCAAGCGGCATAGTGGCTGGTTTGCCGATGCTTCTTACTCTTACGGTTCTTTCAATACGCATAAGTCGTATATTAACTTCGGTCAGACGTTCGGAAACGGGCTGACTTATGAGATCAACGCCTTTCAGAACTACTCGGACAACGACTATTATGTGGATGCCGACCATGTGAAGCAGTGGAATGCCGACGGCAGTACGGTCATCACCGACGAAACGTTCCGGGTGAAGCGTTTTAACGACACCTATCACAACGAGGCGGTTGTGGGCAAAATCGGTGTTGTCGACAAGGCATGGGCGGACAGGCTGATGTTCGGCCTGACATATTCACGCATGTATAAGGAGATACAGACGGGAGTGAGACAATATACGGTTTATGGTGAGAAACACCGTCGGGGGCATTCGCTCATGCCGTCTTTGGAATATCGCAAGAACGCTCTTTTGATCGAGGGACTGAATGTCGTTCTGACGGCCAACTATAACCGTAACGCTACCACCAATGTGGATACGGCCGGTTATCAGTATAACTGGTTCGGCGACCGTAAGGTCAATACGAACAGCCGCGGCGAACAGTCGGAACAGTATGCCCGTGCGGATAATGACAACTGGAATACGACGCTGACGGCTACCTATCGTATAGGGCGCATGCACCTGTTCACGTTCAATAATGTATGGAATGCGTTCCATCGTTCAAATACTTCGTTGCTTACGGGAGCAGAAATAAAGGATGAGTTTTCCAAAGATACCCGTAAGAACATTGCCGGACTTGCCTATCGGCTGATGCCTTCAGAAAAATGGAACCTTTCGGTGTTCGGCAAATACTATCATCAATATGTGTCGGGACCGATGGCTACCGACGCGAACAGTTCCGACTATACGCTTGTGGAACGTTTTGTGAACACCGGGGGGTACGGCATGGCCGGTACGTATTTCATCCTGCCGGCGTTGCAGGTGAAGTTGTCCTATGAAAAGGCTTACCGTTTGCCGACGATAGAAGAGATGTTTGGTGACGAGGATCTGGAAAGCGGGCAAATCAGCCTCCGTCCGGAGAACAGCCATAATGTCAATTTGAATCTCAGTTACGCCAAAGCATTTGGCAAACATTCCGTTTATGCGGAAGGCGGACTCATTTACCGTAATACGGACGACTACATTCAGCGTAACATACAAGACCTGAGCGGTGGGAAAGAGAATGCCACTTATGTCAACTATGGCAAGGTATTAACCAAAGGATTCAATCTCTCGGCACGTTACGGTTTTTCACGCTGGCTCAGTGTCGGCGGAAACTTTACGCGGATGGACGTGCGTGACCGGAACAAGTACCAGATAGGCAGTAGCGGAAATGCAACGCCCAACTTGACTTATAAGGCACGGATGGCCAATGTTCCTTACATGTATGCCGACAGCGACGTGAATTTTCGCTGGCACGACTTCGGCCGGAAAGGCAATCTGCTGACGGTTACTTATGACAACAATTACACGCACAGTTTCTGTTACAATTCGGAGATCATTGGAACGAACAGTGATGAATATACAGTCCCCAATCAGTTCTCACACAACCTGACGGTGAGTTACAGTATACGGGACGGACGGTATAACTTTTCGTTTGAGTGTCGTAACCTGACGAACGAACGTCTTTACGATAACTTCAGTCTCCAGAAAGCAGGCAGGGCTTTTTACGGCAAAGTGCGCGTCTGCTTCGGACGTTAAGGTTCCGGGACTAACACGCAAGGAATGGTTTTGATTAATTGATAAGTTTAAATGATATGTTTATGAAAAAGAATCTCTTTTTGGTCGGTTATGCCGCAGTGGTGATGACCGGCATGCTGACAATCTCGTGTGAAGAAGATAATTTGCCGGGGGCTACAGGGCCGGAGGGCTTGACAGAAGTGGCAAAAGGTAATTATGTGATTGCCGCATCTGTCGTCAGCGGCACCAGTACGACCAATGTGTTGCTGACAGCCGACCGTATAGACGACCCGGCTTATAAGGTGACGCCTACCGTACAGGGGCTTCAGAACGACGGTGCCACATACTGGGTCTTCTACGGACAGAATTCATTGTTTGCATTGAATTATAATCAGGGTTCTGCCGGTCAGACTGCATCATATTATCTGAAGTCCAACCTGGAAATGGCAAAGAACGCAAGAACTTATGAGTTGAGTCGCTTCACCACGTACGGCTTTTATAATGACTATATAATAACGACCTCAACTGGCGATGCCACGGTTGACGGGCAGAAATATACCTACACGGACAAGGACGGCCAGACGGTGACGGAAACATACTATCCGCAACATTTCAAACCGGCTTATATCAATGCAGCGGACGAAACTGCGACAGACGGAAATGGCGCAGCAGATGCCGCTCTTCGTTCGGAGAACTTTCTTGGAAACGGAGAATATGTGACGTTGGCAGGGCTGGAGCAAGTGGGCACTAATCTGTATGCGGCTGCCGTCCCGATGGGATTGAGCCAGTGGGGATATGTCCAGACTGTTGACGGCAAGGCACACGGATATGTGCGTGAAGGATATGAAGACTTGGTGAAAACGGAATCCGGCGGTTCGGGAAGTTCTGCATACAGCGCCAATGAGTTGCAATGGACACAATATCCCGACGAATGCTGGGTGGCTGTTTTCAAGGATCAGAATCTGAAAGAACACAAAGTTGTCAAGACCGATAGAATCAGTTATGCTTGCGGACGCAACAGGTCACAATTCTATCAGATGCTTTGGCTGGCAGACGATGGTTATGTTTATGTATTCTCACCAAGTTATGCCAAAACCATGAAGGACGAACGTCAGCAAACAACCTTGCCTTCAGGCGTTGTGCGTATCAATACGAATACCGCATGGGATAATATTGATTTTGATGCCGATTATTACAAGGCGTTGAAAAATGCGGATGGCAGCGAAGCAGGTTTCCTGCGCAGCTGGTATGTGGGCGACCGTTATTTCATGCTGTTGGCTTATGACAAGGCAATTACGGATAGTGGAAAGACAGCCAACCGGCTTGTCATCTTCGATACCGAGGGCGACGGTACGCTGGTTGATATTTCCGGCTTGCCGGATAATACGACCGGATTCGGGAATACGCCTTTTGTAGAGAATGGTCAGGTTTATGTGATAGTAACGGTAGATAATGATTACCCGGCCGTTTATAAAATAAATCCTGCGACGGCAACAGCTTCAAAAGGACTTACTATCGTGGCCGACCAAGCTGCGGGCGTAGGGCGGTTGAATATAAAATAAAACGGGTAATCTCAGGTTATTAATTATAGGTAAAATAGGAGAGTGGCCGACAGGGTGAAACTCTGTCCGGCTATCTTTCGTATTTATATTTTAAATAAAAAGCAATTTTATGAGGGAGTTGTTCAAAAAACTACATTTGTGGTTGTCCGTTCCTTTCGGGCTGATCATCACGCTGATTTGTTTCTCCGGAGCCATACTCGTGTTTGAAAGCGACATCATGCGTGTCATACACAGGAATATGTATCATGTGGAAAAATGCGAAGGGACGCCTTTGCCTGCCGACCGTATAGCTGGTATTGTTGCTGCTACGTTACCTTCCGGCGTGCAGGTGAAAGGGGTTACTATCTTTACAGAGCCGGATTTGTGCTATCAGGTGAATCTTTCTCAGCCACGCAGAGCCTCTGTTTTTGTCGACCAGTATAGTGGTGAGATTAAAGGCCGGAATGAACGTACGCCGTTTTTTGACACCATGTTCCGGCTTCACCGATGGTTGCTTGACAGCCGTCCGACGGGCGAGGGGATAGCCTGGGGTAGAACGATTGTCGGCATCAGTACTTTGCTTTTTGTCTTTATACTTGTTTCCGGTATTGTTATTTGGTGGCCGCGGACAAGGAAGGCTTTGAAGAACCGGCTTTCTATTAAGACTACTTTGGGGTGGCGGCGTTTCTGGTACGACTTGCATGTTGCCGGGGGGATGTATGCGTTGGTCGTTTTGCTGGCACTGGCTCTTACCGGGCTTACGTGGTCATTTTCGTGGTATCGTGCCGGTTTCTATAAAGTTTTCGGTGTGGAGATGGCCGAAAACGGACAAAAAAGTCAGGGCGTGAATGCCGGTGGAAATGGTGGAAAGAAAGGACGAGGAGAGGCTGGTGGTCGTATGGAACATGGTATCCATAGACAGGAAAACGTTGATGTACGGGAAAGCGTAAATCAAACGGCAGTCTGGGAGAATGTTTATCGCCGACTCGTCCGGCAGTATCCGTCGTGCGAATCCATTACTGTTTCGGACGGGGAGGCCTCGGTGGCTTTGGGCGGATATGGTAACCGTCGTGCGTCCGACTTATATAGGTTTGACAAGGACAGTGGACGGCTGACAGAAATTAAGTTGTATAAGGATACGGATACCTCCGGTAAGATTCGTGGATGGATTTATTCAGTCCATGTCGGCAGTTGGGGCGGTTGGGCAACGCGTATACTGACTTTTTTAGCTTCGTTGCTTGGCGCCAGTTTGCCGTTGACAGGGTATTATTTGTGGATAAAGCGCCTGTATGGGAAAAAACGTTCCCGGCGTTAAGGCTTGTGCGGGCGCTATTCTATGAGTTTGCCGGCTTGCTCCAGGGCATTCCACATGGAGTAACGCGTTTCGGGATTGAGCTGTTCCAGTTGCATGAAAATCCGTTTCATGTCCGTGCGGTGGGAGTCGGATTCATAAGGGCACCGTTTCTTTTGTTTAGGGTATTGACGTAATTCAGCCCATGTTTTGAGATCACTTTCGCATACCAGGCAGAGAGGACGTATGATGGTCATTTCAAATTTACGCATTTGCAAGCGTGCGGGCATGGTGGAGAACTGTCCCTGGTATGCGAGATTGAGTAACATGGTGTGAAGGATGTCATCCTGATGATGGCCGAGGGCAATCTTGTTGCATCCTAATTCTTGCGCTACTGTGAATAACATTTTCCGGCGGTTCCATGAGCATAGGAAACAGGGGCTCTTGCGGGTGTCGGTAGAAGGGTCAAATGCTGTTTCACGTATGATAAGGGGAACATTATGTTTGGAGGCGAATTGCTCTAAGTCAGCCGTGTCGCTTTCGTAGGCAATGTTGGACATGCGGACATGGAGTGCCGCCAGACGGATGTGCGGTTTATGAACACGCGCCCGGGCGGCCATGAATTCCAATAGTGCCAGGGAATCTTTTCCACCTGACAGCCCTATCAGGATATAGTCGCCATCAGCAATTAGCCCATATTGGGTTAATCCCTTGCTGACGCGTCGGCGGATGCGTAGCTCGAGCGCTTGTTCTTCAGTAGGTTTCATATTTATAGGAATACGAAGTAGACCGCCAGAATAAGACAAAGGAAGGCCACGACGTGGTTCCAGTGAAGGGCTTGTCCCTGAAACATGACAGTGGCGATGACCGTGAACACGATGAGCGAAATGACTTCCTGTATGACTTTTAGCTGCATCAGACTGAAAGGTCCCCCGTTACCTTCAAAACCGATTCTGTTGGCCGGTACTTGGCAGCAGTATTCTGCGAAAGCTATAAGCCATGAAAAGAGAATGACACCGAAAAGGGGCCAGTTATTGGAAATGCCGGTTTGTTGCAGTTTGAGGTGGCCGTACCACGCCAGTGTCATGAAAATGTTGCTGCTGATAAGCAACAGAATAGTGTAAAGTGCGTTCATAATGCTGTTTTGAGATTATGCTGTGTTATGACAGTATATTACTAATGTATTTATTAATATAATATGAAGGATCTGTAAGCGCAGGTGTTTACAGATCCTTCAGCCGTATTAAATTGCGGAGGCCATCTGTTCCCTGAAGGATGGACGCGCTCCGGACCGTTTCTTACTTCTGGAGATATTCGTGCATGCTGGCAGCCGCTTTACGTCCGTCGCCCATGGCGAGGATGACTGTTGCACCGCCGCGTACAATGTCGCCACCGGCAAAAATGCAAGGGATGTTGGTCTGCATGCCTTCGTTGACAACGATGGTGTTTTTGCGGCCAAGTTCCAAACCTTGAATTGAAGTCGGGACGATAGGATTAGGTGATACTCCGACGGCAACGATGGCCATGTCGATGTCAAGCGTAACGGTCGCACCCGGTATGGGTTCCGGACTGCGGCGGCCGCTGGCGTCAGGTTCGCCCAACTGCATTTTTTGTAGTACAACTGCTTTGACGGCACCTTTTTCGTCTGCAATGTATTCAAGAGGGTTATGTAGAGTCATAAACTCTATTCCTTCTTCTTTGGCATGCTTGACTTCTTCTATACGTGCCGGCATTTCTGCCTCTGAGCGGCGGTAAACGATGACGACACGTTCTGCACCAAGTCGTTTAGCCGTACGGCAAGAGTCCATGGCGGTGTTGCCACCTCCTACAACCATGACATTTTTTGCCAAATGTATTGGTGTGTCGGTTGCCGGATTGGATGCGTCCATCAGGTTGACGCGTGTCAGATATTCGTTGCTTGACATGATGTTGATGCTGTTCTCGCCTGGGATGCCCATAAAATTGGGAAGACCTGCCCCCGAGCCGACAAATATGCCTTCAAAGCCTTTATCCTCGAGTTCTTTTACGCTGATAGTCTTTCCTACGAGACAGTCCTTTTCAAACTTGACACCCATCTTTTCGAGGTTGCGTATTTCAACGTCCACAATCTTGTTTGGGAGACGGAACTCAGGAATTCCGTATTTCAGCACACCGCCGATCTCGTGGAGTGCTTCAAATACCGTTACATCGTAACCCAACTTGGCCATGTCGCCGGCGAATGACAGTCCTGCAGGACCTGAACCTATGACGGCTATTCGTTTACCATTGGATGGCGCGCATTCCGGTACGGACATTTTTCCGCTCTCGCGCTCAAAATCGGCAGCGAAGCGTTCCAAATAGCCGATGGCAACGGCGGGTTCGTTCATTTTCAAGTGGATGCACTGGCTTTCGCATTGTTTTTCCTGAGGGCAGACGCGTCCGCAGACAGCCGGCAGGGCAGAGGTACTTTTTAACACGCGGGCTGCGTTGAGGAATTCGCCGCGTTCAATGTTCTTGATGAACGACGGGATATTGATGCTTACGGGACAGCCTTGCATACAAGTTGGATTAGCGCAGTCGAGACAACGCTTGGCCTCTGTTATTGCCTGTTCGGCGCTGAGACCTATATTGACTTCTTCAGTACGGGTCGTTGCACGGTAAACAGGATCCAATTCCGGCATAATGACGCGTTCAATGGCCGTACGTTCCTTGGCTTTCATTGATTTACGCAGCATTTGCCGCCATTCCGCGTTGCGGTCAGTCAGTTCACTCAATGGACTCGTTGTATCCATGTGTTCCGCGTCCAGACTTAACTGGCTATCAATCTGGCAATTTGTTTCGCCCACATGTGCCTGGAAGTCGGCTTCCAAATGGCTCATTTCTTCGGCTTCTTCCTTTTTGAAAGCGCCCATGCGTTTGAGCATTTCATCGAAATCTACTTGATGGCCGTCGAATTCAGGACCGTCTACACATACGAAGCGCGTTTTACCGCCAACAGTGATACGGCAGGCGCCGCACATGCCTGTACCGTCTACCATGATGGTGTTGAGTGAGACATCTGTCGGAATATTATATTTTTTTGTGAGCAGACAGCAGAATTTCATCATGATGGCAGGTCCGATGGCAAAACATTTATCAACCTTTTCGCGCAAAATGATGCTTTCGATACCTTCTGTGACGAGTCCTTTGCGGCCATAACTGCCATCGTCTGTCATGATGATGACCTCATCCGAACTTTTTCTGACTTCGTCTTCCAATATAATCAGTTCCTTGCTTCGTCCAGCCAATACAGAGATGACCCTGTTACCGGCAGCTTTCAATGCTTGGATGATAGGGAGCATGGGAGCGACACCCACGCCGCCGCCTGCACATACCACAGTGCCGAAATTATCAATGTGTGTGGCTTTTCCGAGTGGCCCTACTACATCTGTGATATATTCACCTTCGTTGAGGTTGCAAAGTTTGGTAGAAGAGAGCCCTACTTTTTGCACCACGAGAGTGATGGTTCCTTTCACCGGGTCGGCACCGGCGATGGTGAGTGGCATACGCTCGCCTTTCTCTCCGACACGTACAATGACAAAGTGTCCCGCTTTACGCGCTTTGGCGATGAGCGGCGCCTCGATCTCAAACTTGAATACTTTTTCTGAGAACTGGCTTTTGGATACGATTTTGTTCATTTCTTTATATGTTTGTCTGTGATTCTCTTATTGGATTGTCATATTAACCACGGAAGCCCCTTGTATGGTGTATTCCTTTGATGCCGTGGTTTTGCCGGGATGGTCTTAAAACGGCTTGTCGTCTAACATCTCGAAGCCGCAGTAAGGAACGAGACATTTCGGCACGCGGATGCCTTCCGGTGTTTGGTTGTTTTCCATGATGGCTGCAACAATGCGTGGCAATGCCAAAGCGGAACCGTTCAGAGTATGGCAGAGTTCGGTTTTTTTATCCTCCGTGCGACGGTAACGGCATTTCAAACGGTTGGCCTGATATGTATCGAAATTGGATACGGAACTGACTTCCAACCAACGTTTCTGGGCTTCTGAATAGACTTCAAAGTCATAGCAGATGGCAGCTGTAAAGCTCATGTCGCCGCCGCAAAGGCGCAAAATGCGATAGGGAAGTTCTAATTTTTGGAGCAACCCTTCTACATGTGCCAACATTTCTTTGTGTGACTCGTCAGAGTGTTCGGGGGTGTCGATACGCACGAGTTCCACTTTGGAGAATTCGTGAAGACGGTTCAGTCCGCGAACGTCCTTACCGTATGAACCGGCTTCACGGCGGAAACATTCCGTATAGGCGCAATTCTTGATAGGCAGGTCTTTTTCGTTGAGTATTACGTCACGATAGATGTTTGTTACCGGAACTTCTGCTGTTGGGATGAGGTAGAAGTCGTCAACGTTGCAGTGGTACATCTGCCCTTCTTTATCGGGTAACTGACCGGTGCCGTAGCCTGAAGCCTGATTCACAACTGTCGGTGGCATGATTTCTTCATAGCCTGATTTGCGTGCCTCATCGAGGAAAAAGTTAATCAGCGCGCGTTGTAAGCGGGCACCTTTCCCACGGTAAACTGGGAAACCTGCACCTGTGATTTTCACGCCAAGATCGAAATCAATCAAATTATATTTTTTTGCAAGCTCCCAATGCGGAAGAGCATTCTTCGGCAACTCAGTTTCCATTCCACCGGTCTTTACCACGAGGTTATCTTCAGCTCCTGTTCCTTCTGGGACAATGTCGTACGGGATATTAGGGATGGCGCAGAGCTGTTCGTTAACTTGTCTCTGTGCTTCGTCCATGATGTCCTGAAGTTCTTTTGTTTGGTTTTTAAGACTGGCTACTTGTGCTTTGATACTTTCTGCCTCGTCTTTTTTCCCCTGTTTCATCAACGCCCCGATTTGGGCAGCCAGCTGTTTGCTTTCGGCTAAGCATTGGTCAAGTTTTGTCTGTGCCTCGCGGCGTTTCTTGTCGGTAGCCAATACATTGTCGATAGCTTTTTGGGCGTCGGAGAAGTGTTTCTTCTCTAAACCTTTGATGACCCGTTCGGTCTGTTCGTTGATGAGTTTTAATGTCAGCATATTCTTATTGAGTTTTAATAGATACTTTTTTGTATAAAGAGTGGTCTCTATTGCAATCTGCAAAATTAATTAAAAAAAAGAATGTGAGGGCAAAAAAATGCGAAAAACTGTTGGTTTGTTGGGTAATGTCTGCTTTTAGGTGTGCATAGAATGTTCTTCTGCAACAGAAATGCGCAGGTTTGAATGTGGTATAATAACGTTTTGTAACCTTTTGGAAATATTATATTGACGAAAGGATGTTATTTCTTGATTTATGTCAATTTTGAGCGCTGTTTTTCGTTAAAATAAGTCATTTTGCTTGACACGAGATGAGCATCATCGTATCTTTGCAATGTTTTTAGGTAAGGCCACAATGGCCAATTATTAATTAGGTAAAAAGATTGAGATTATGAAAAAGTTAATGACAATGGCCTGCGCCATCATAATGGCAGCAGCCGCAAATGCGAGTAGGGTAACGACCGTTGCTTTCAGTGAGGCAAGGGTAAATGTTCCGGCACGTGTACGCTTTGTAAAAGGTGATGATTATGGTTTCAAAGTTGAGGCCAAAGATCCTATCGTGGCAAAGTCAATGCGTTGCAGTGTGAAGGATGGTGTTCTCCGTATTGGTTTCGGAAGTTCATTGCAGCCTGGTACTTCAACGTATGATGCTAAGAAGAATGTTTATTATTATGGTATCAACACGTCCGGCCAAGTTCTTTCCGATGATAATATGGCTGATGAAATCGTTATTACGGTTGTAGCGCCTGAGACGCCGGTGTTCAAAACATCGGCCGATTATGTGGCAGTTACTGTGAAGACGGTTGAGGAATCACAAAGAACGACTGGTGCGCTGACAATGAATGAATAAGTAGGGTTCGTTTGCCTTTTGGGTGGCGAATGATTGAGAATCCCCGAAAGTTGGCAATAGAACTTTCGGGGATTTTTGTTATAATCACTATCTTTGGATAAAATAGGATGCGGCTCGGCAATGCCATATCTGAAAACTTTGTTTTCGTTTGCCATTGCACTTGTCTTTCCCTATCTTTGCGGTGGTTTTAAGCCTGCAAACCATTTCCTAACTTTATAATCATACGGACATTATGTGGTCAGATCTGCTGAATTCTTCTTATTTTGCCCTTTTTCTGATAGTGGCCTTGGGTTTTATGTTAGGCCGTATCAAGGTAAAAGGGGTGTCGTTGGACGTTTCCGCCGTTATTTTCATTGCATTGCTTTTCGGGCATTTCGGAGTATCCATACCGAAGGAACTTGGCAATTTCGGCCTTGTACTGTTTATATTTACAATCGGTATCCAGGCCGGTCCGGGATTTTTTGATTCTTTCCGCAGCAAGGGTAGAACCTTGGTCCTGTTGACGTTGCTGATTATCGGGTCGGCTGCGCTTACGGCTGTGGGACTGAAATATGCTTTTGACATAGATACGGCCAGTGTAGCAGGCTTGGTTGCCGGTGCGTTAACCAGTACGCCCGGTTTGGCAGTTGCCATAGACAGCACCGGTTCGCCGTTGGCGTCTATTGCCTATGGCGTGGCATATCCTTTTGGAGTGATAGGAGTCATTTTGTTTGTAAAATTGCTGCCTCGTGTGTTGGGCGTAGATCTCGAACAGGAAGCGCGACGTCTTGAGCAGGAACGGCGAAACAAGTATCCGGAACTTGCTACATGTTTGTTCCATGTGACCAATCCAAAGGTTTTTGGTCAAACCTTGTCCGGACTGAATCTTGGAAAAATGACGGGTGCAGTGATTTCACGCATTAAGTCAGGGAGGCAGATTATGATTCCGTCCGCCCATTCTGTTTTGCAAAAAGACGATTGGGTACAGGCCGTAGGGAGTGAACATGCGTTAGAACAGGCCGGTTTGTTGTTGGGAGAGCGTGAGGAGGGTGAACTCCCGCTTGTCGACACCCAAGATATCCAGTCGTTGCTCTTGACAAACAAATCAATGATAAACAAACAATTAGGAGATTTAAAACTTCATCAAAACTTTGGTTGTACAGTGACGCGCGTTCGGCGTAGCGGGATTGATTTGTCGCCATCACCCGAACTGGAACTGAAATTTGGAGACAAACTGATGGTTGTAGGTGAAAAGGATGGGTTAAATGGTTTGGCGCGCATGTTGGGAAATAATGCAAAACTGTTGTCGGATACTGACTTTTTCCCTATCGCGATGGGTATTGTATTGGGTGTTTTATTCGGTAAACTTAATATTTCTTTTGGGGATGGATTCTCGTTCTCGCCGGGACTGACTGGCGGTGTGCTGATAGTTGCGTTGGTGTTGAGTGCTATTGGGAAAACAGGTCCTATATTATGGTCTATGTCAGGCCCTTCCAACCAACTGTTGCGTCAGTTAGGGCTTTTGTTGTTTTTGGCCGAAGTAGGAACCTCCGCAGGCCAGACATTGGTTGAAACGTTTCGCAGCAGTGGTTGGCTGCTTTTCGGGGTTGGCGCTGCCATCACGGTCGTACCCATGCTGGTGGCAATGCTTGTGGGGCGCTATGTGTTTAAAATTTCAACGCTCGATCTGTTGGGAGCCATCACCGGCGGTATGACCAGCACGCCCGGGTTAGCTGCAGCCGATTCCATGGTTGACAGCAATATTCCGAGTGTGGCTTATGCTACGGTCTATCCCGTGGCGATGGTTTTCCTTATAATATTTATCCAACTGATTGCAGCCAGTTTGTGAGACGGATTGTTTGCGTTATCCGTAAAGGGCTTTCAGGAAATGCAGGCCGCTACTGGTTCTGAAAATGTTGTTTTTGATTTGTTGTATGGTCGTGGCAGAAAGATTGGCTTCTAAAATATTGACTAAGAAGTCTGCTTCGATCAGAATCTGGTAATCAATGCCTGAAATGTCTTTATATGTGTGATGGTGGCCTACCAGCCAACATACCCGCTCAATCTGTTCAGCAGTGTAAACGTGTAGTGACATTAACAACTTGCGTGCTTCTTCCGGTCCTTCCTTTTCTTGGAGCTTTCCGTTGCATGAACCGTATTTTTGTTCGCAAACATGTATGCCTATGTCATGTACGATGGCTGCCGTTTCTAAAATAAATTGAGTCTCCTCATCTACTTTTTCCAAAGTGGCGATAGCCGCTGCAAAACTGTGTACTTTAATAAAATGCTGGATGCGTTTTGCGTCACCTGCATCATAGTCAGCCATGGCAGCTATCAAATTTGCGTGTTGCGTCTTCATATTGTTTTCGTAGTGCTTGGGTGTAACCTTAATGTTGGTTGTTATCTGATTATTTTTGATTTCCCACTGAATTCCTGTAAGTCAAGCCGGATGATCTCAGTTCTGTGGAATGACTTCTCTGCATATGTTAAGCCGGTTTCTATGTTGTCGGGTGCATATTTTTCTAGCAGGAGTTTCAAGGCATGTTTTTTTTCCTCGTCCGGCAAGGCAGTTCGTGCCCGGCTTTTGATGATGATACTTTCATAACCTGTTGTGAACTTGTTCGGTACAACATTTGTACGGCCTATTATACAGAATGAAACGTCTGCATGCGCACTGATGCATGACAGTTTTTTACCGGTGGGGGCACAGTGAAAATAAATGTGTCCGTTTTCGTCCCAGACGTAATTGATTGGGATGCCATAAGGATTTCCCTCCGGATCAATTAAGGACAGTATTCCGTATTCCCCTTTTTTTAACAGTTCATAAGCCTTTTTCTCATCCAATAGACGATCTTGACGTCTTACTGCTGAATTATTGTAGATCATATCTCCCTGGTGTAAATTTATGAAAGCAAAACTAATCATTTTTGCTGTAAGTGTAAAGCGAACTGAGCCTAAAAATGAGCTGGCAGACAATTATGGTTTGCTGTAATTTGTGAGACACGTTGTTCATTTATGTTGAAATGTAAAGTCTTTTCTTTGCGTTGATGACTTTATAAGAATAGAAAAACAGCCGCTCTTAAAAAAGAAATGAATGGGGATATTTGAGTTTACGGGGCTTTTGGTTTTGCAGCTCCATTAAAATTTCATTAAAATATTTCCATGCTTTTTAATGCCTCTAATATTCAGTTATACAGGTTGTTATGATGTGGAGCCTTGTCAGGTCCCTTCAAGTTCCCGTACTTGCGGAAGTTGGGACGTATGCCCGCCAAATTTACAAAGCCAGCAATGAAATTTGCAAGCGGTCGCTTCGTAGAGGCGACCGCTTGCAAATTTTGTTGTAACAGGTCGTATTTTTTGCCGTGACCGTAGTGTGAAAAAAACTATGGGGGAGTCGGATCCTCCGGCACAAGTTTTTGTAAATATTGTTCTGTTGATAGTGGTAATTGGAAATGTATGCCGGATGCTTTGCCTTATTTATTATCGGCGGATACTTATAAACAAAATCCGACCGCATGAAGGATTGCGGCCGGATTTTGTTTTTGCAATTATTGAGATTTGCAGAGATGTATAATTATTTATTTGATGAAAATTTTTTCGTTTGAGACTTCTCCGTTTTCAAAGACCGTCATTTTGATGTTGAGTCCTTTGTGAGGAGTATCCGACGGGATGCCATCAGGTGAATAGTAGGTAGTACTGATTACTTTCCGCATGTGTGAGTCTTTGATAAGTTCCGTTCCGGTGTCGTCACCGACAGGTATAATATCAAATAGGTAGTCAACAGGCACAAAACTGATAACTGTCCGGATGTTACCGGCTGCATCCATGTCCCAATAAGCATTGCCGCCTGTACCTGCCCAGAATATGCTTGAGAGGTCATAACCTTTTGCGTCGGCTATCTGGAATACTTTTGATTCCTTATTGGAATATTCTACGCTAGAGTTTATATACATGCTGTCTGCCAACGACATGAAAGAATGGAAAGACGTGAACGTGTTTACTTTCCATTGTTGGGCTTTTGGATTCAATTCATCTTTTGGCTTGAAAACAGGCGCAATGCCGTTACCGTCGTTAGTCATGTAGGTGTTACTCGGCCGGTGGACGATATAGTAGTTTCCTTTGGGCAGGACTTTTTTTGTTTCATCCATGACATATATGCGATAGTTGAATTGCAGGGCGTTTCCGTCTTTTTCGTATTCAAGACTGTATGTTGCGGATGTCTGCATGTCTTTCAATATGAGTTTTTCATCGGTCGAACCGTCGCTCCACTTATACGAACCGCCAATCATACTGCCTGTTGGCGTGATGGAAAGCGTCACGCTGTCTCCTTCGTTGACTGTAACCATGGCCGTGTCGGTGTAGCATCCGTTGTTTACGGTGATGTCTTGGCGTACGCTTTGTACGTTGATATAGAATGTTGCCTTTTGTTTGCGGCCGCCTTGTCCGGTGAATATATTGGAAATTTCGCGACTGGTGGTTACGTTTGGAATGGTCAATATGTTTCCGGTTGCTCCGTTTTCCCAGACTTGTTCTCCCCATCCTGTCTTGAAGTTGGCTTCCAATATGACTTCGGTTCCGTAGAGTACGCTGATGGTGTTGGTTGCTTGACGTTTCCCGTTTACGGTGATATAAGTTTCCATGGCACTTCCTTCGCAGTCACCTTGTACAGCGATGGTGAAAACCTGTTCGCTTTTCACGCCGTTCTCATTGGTATAAGTGGCACGCCATACGCCGCTCTTGTCTGCAACGACCGTTATGTCTTTGGTCGTTTCCCCGGTATTCCATTCCCAAAGTCCTGTGTCAGTAACCCCGTCGGGGAGTTGTGGCTTGAGTGTGACAATGGTGCCGGCCGGTAATCCGGTATTGGTATTGACCTGGAATGTATTGGTCAGGCCGCCGAGTTCGTTGTGTTCTACACTGACACCGTTATATTCCATGATAGGGGTGAGAAGCGTCGGGACATTTTCGGGGGAAACCTTTTCCCGTGTGTGCATTAAAACTGAATAGCCGAGATGGTCATAACCACCACTGGTGGCTCCGGCTCCGCCGCCGTCGATACCCATTTTTTCATAAGCAGTCTTTGAGAATGGCATTTCCACACCTTTGATACCTTCGTAGTGGCCGATGACGGTACCCCAGTACGGGCGGATTTGTTCACCCAATGCCGGGCCGGTTTGTAGCCAGGCTCTGTAGTCGGACCAATGATAACCACTTGAACCATAATGATAGTCTGTCCATGGCAGTCCTTGTATGCTTTGCATCTGTGCGGCAACATATTCTATGCCGGCAGCCAAACGGTTGTCCATATAAGAGAACAGGTCGTCTCCCTGGTTCCATGCCATCTGGGCGACATCGATAGCTAATCCTGCAGCCATGGAGGCATGTCCGATATCACGCCCGCTTTCCTGCATCTGTCCTAATTTACCGTAAGCACCGGTCTCTAAATCTGATTCTTGTGTGGTGACAACAAGATTGCCGATGAATTCCGTCAGTCCGTCGTTTTTTATCGGAGTTTCGGTACGTGGGTCTGTAAAGGTGCCCACCTGGTCATATTTG
The DNA here is from genome assembly GCA_949299545.1 of uncultured Prevotellaceae bacterium. Taxonomy (GTDB): domain Bacteria; phylum Bacteroidota; class Bacteroidia; order Bacteroidales; family Bacteroidaceae; genus Paraprevotella. The sequence continues at coordinate 36,223 of CASGAM010000025.1, forward strand.
AAGTATGACAACCCTTGATTATAGATAAATACATCGTCGCAGAGAATACCGATACTCATGACGGCCAATACATTGCAGAGTCCCCAGTTAGACCAGTAATGACCCGGGCATTGCCACCATTTACCGACATTCTCCCACGTTCCGTTACGTCCACGCAGGAAGCCTATGCAAGACGGATACCAAACATTTATCATCCATTGCTTGAAATAGGCAAAATCTTCCGGTGACCAGCCTTCGTAATCTCTTACCAATTCTGCCGCCTGGGCAAACTGATAACCGTATAATCCGGCCGCCAAAGCATAATTACTGTCGCCGCCGATACCTGTGGTTGTGCGTGCCCACTGCATAAGTACGTCCACGGCATGGGCGGCATGAGCCTTTGAACCGTCGATTTGCCATCTCAGGGCATTTTGATAGGCAATGGTGGCACCCCGAGCGGCGTTAATATAGTTTTGGCCGCTCGAGCCGCCGCGTATGATCGTCTCAACAGGATAAGTCGCGCAGGTGGATTGTGAATATTCGGCATTTATGAGTGTGTTATAGGCCGAAACAACCTTGCTGTTGTTATCTTTAATCTGCTGGCGTATTCGTTCAAAGTCTTCTTGTGTGTGTAGACCGCCTGGATGACGGAATCCTCTGTCAGTGTCATAGCCTTCCGTAATATCGTCATCTCCGAATATGAAACCGGCGGTGGCTTCCAATGCAGCGCGCGCGTTGTCCAGTATGCTCTTTTGTTCGTCGATGATGGATTGGTTGACCATTCCTTCGTTAATCAGGTCTTGCGCAATGTTTATTTCGTCGATATATAAGTCCACGGCAGCTGTCGGGTAAGATGATGCGTTGTCTGCAATGAACGATTTTGCCTCGTTGACAGCTGTTTGCAAAGCTGTGAAATCTCCAGTACTTCCGTAGCGGTACTCATAATCCAGATCTTCAGTAAGTGCCGAGAGGGATTTTATTTCGTCTGTGTTGAGAACCCTGTTATATAATCTGATGTCATAGACTAATGTGTTTCTTAAATAATTGTCTGCTGAGAACGGAGCGCGGCCTATCCATACATAAGGAATGGAGGAAGTGAAATTACTGCTGTTGACGGGCATGGCGCTGCTGGAACCCTTTTTGACACCGTTAAGGTAAAGAGCCCCATTGGCATTGTCTTGTGTGTAAAGGACATGAATCCATTTGCCTTTTTCCGATTCACCGCCTATTTCTATACCGGTTTCATTGGCATATCCTCCGGTTGAGTTGGCAAAACGTTGCGCATTCAGGCGGTAAGCCGAATATTTTCCTTCATTGCTTGTACAGGCCGTTGAAGTTGAAAAAGACCATAAAAAGAAACCGGCACCAGTAAGTGATGCCTTTTCATCCACTCTGTAATACATGGAAAGCGTATACGAGTCGTTTTGTCTGAAAATATCACCGGCCTCTTCCGTGAGGTCAAGGTAGCCGGAGCCATTCCCAAGATTTAAGACGTGGTATTTCCCCATTTCGTCTATTCGGGCATCATTCATTAAAGTCGCCGTAAGGGCTGTATTTACGACGTCTGAAACGCTGTTGCCGTTAGTATCCTCAAAATCAAACTTCATGCACAATCCGTCTTCTTGTGCGAAAGCGGTAAGATTTGTTACTAAAAACATGCAGAACACAGCGGTGGTTCTGATTTTTCTTATAAGGCTTTTCATAATATAAATAATGTTGGTTGTTTATAAAGATAAGTTCTGTATTTACGAATTTAAGTCAGATTGATTCTTATGAATTGGGTTACGTCTTTTGATCAAAAATACCGGATTTATTCTGAAATAGCCCTGATAAATAAATCCAAATGTTATGCCATTTTGAAACATGGGTAAAAAGGACGTTATTACATCTGTTATCCGGCTGCTGGAACAAACTCTTTCACATTCCGTCCTGCGATGGCGGCTGTTTTTCTCCTGTTCCGCAAATGTCTGACTGCCTGTTCCGGCACCTGCGATGACGTCTCAAAATGCAAGCGGTCGCAGCATTTGCTGCGTGCGGTCGCCTTGTAGCAGCGACAGGTAGAAAATTTTGTTGCGACCGCTCGCAATTTTGTGTAAAAAGTCGAGATTATAATTTGCTGATAGTGTTCGGTTTATATTTTAAGAACATTCTCGTGTCGTTTTATGCTTCTTGATTATTTTCATATTTACATATACATTGGTGGAACTCATTACCTGCTTCCTTTATTTTACATGAATCCACATGTCTTCAAAATTAAATATAATGGTATCATATTCTTTAAATATGAAATTACCTATCATTCCATCGTATTTAAATACATTATCTGGTAAAATCCATGTTAGGTTGCATGGTAAATTCCTGTTTCCTTCCCCAATTTTGACATTGGCTCTTGTAGGGATTTTAACAGGTATATTTCTGTCTAATGATGTAAATCCCATTGTAGTGACAATGGAATCTTTGGCTATGGGAATTTCTTTCTGATTTACTTTATAGAATTTCTCATTTATTCTAATTCCCCCTTCCATACCAGTGTCTAAATGTCCGGTAAAAGGTATGTCGTTCAGTGTAATCCTTGCGTAAAGTGTATTGTCAATGAGGGCAATGGGCGACTTTGAAATAGGGTCAGATGTTATGGAAGGCATAGAAATAACATGTTTTTGGGTGTCAAAACATATTTCTTTCATATATCTCAGGCAGGGCATTCCCCAAATTAGATCCGGAGATTCTAATAGCTGTATCCCTTTGTTGATACGTTTTTCCAAGGTATCGCCCATGCTTTCTAATAGTGTTTCCCTTTTAATGTCTGGTAAAACGGCTACTTGTAAGTTGTAAAAGATATAGTTTCCTATTTGCAAAGAGTCTATTATGGCACGTTGTGAAATCGTATTTCCATTTACATAAGTGGTGTCATTGGCTATATATTTTACATTCAGTTGGTCGGCTTTCTTTTTATACATGACGGGCATACCTGCTCCTGTATCCATAAGAGATGTTATTTTTTCCTTGTTGCATAGGACATCACAAAAAGTTAAATGTGTGCCTGTAGGGTTTGAATAATGCAGGATAGTGTCCTGAGGTAATCGTTTTACTTTCAATGGTGGACATTGACTTAACCTTTCATAAAAAGGCTTTAGGGTAATTTGTTCTTTTTGTTTGTTAATAACAAATGAGTCTTCAGATTGGATGCTCAGTATGTCTTTACAGATTTTAAGTGAGTTACTAAAATCTTGTAAGTAGTCGCAATGATTTTGCAGTAGCATGAGCCAGCTGATTTTGTCTCCATCAGCATCATTTTTTTCGTTTTTGTATATGTCTATAATCTTGTAAGTCTTCTCTGAAAGATTATCCAAGCTATTGAAATGATAGTCGTTTAATAAATCTGCTATTTGCCATAATGTAGGATTGGTAGTGTTTTCCCTATTTTGTGACTGCATAAAACTTCTCATTTCAATCCACCTTTCAGCATTGAGGAAAGAAACTAATTGTTTGTCACTTTCTGCATTCTGGGCAAAAATATGAATATGCAGCCCGATAAAAAAATAAAAAGTATTCCTTTTTTCATATGATAGTATGTGCATGTATGATTGAGATGATTTCTGAATACTTTTAAAAAGCCCGGCTTAATCATTTAGCCAAGGTTTGATTGTTTTTTCTGTCAGTTCCCATAATTCATTTTGCTGCGCATGCGGAGTGAATTTGGCGGATAGTGTTTTGGGGCGTCCGCTGGCGAACAAGCGGCCTGAGGTCTGTTCCCATTCCTTGTCCAGTAAAAGTCTGATGGCGGTGTCCGCGCCTTGGCGAGGTGTTCTGATGAACGGCCTGAAGAAGAGGTCTGTCAGTGGATCAAACCACATTTGCATCGTTATGATGTCTGTAGAGACAATGCCCGGATCTGCCGCATTCACGGTGATGCCGCGTTCACGTAACTGTTCCGCCAGTTTTAAGGTAAATAATGTCAGGGCCAGTTTGGTGTTACTATAAACAGGAATGCGCCAAAAAGAACCTTTCCGGCCTTTTGTAAAAAAGTCGGGAAAATCAAGCCGGCCGATAGCGTACGTGCAAGACACCATGTTAACGATGCGGCTTCCCTTGTCCATGAGAGGCAACAGCTTGCGAGTGAGAAGATAAGGGCCTACATAATTGACGCTGACTGTTCTTTCCAAACCATCTGCAGTCGTTCTCCTTGCAGTTTCCATTGTTCCGGCATTGTTCATTAACAGGCTTATCTTCTCCTTGCGTTGCAACAGGTGGTCTGCAAAGGCCGCTACAGTTGCTAATGAAGCAAGGTCCAGATGCTTGCATTCTATTTGTGTATTGCCGGTTTCCGTTATCAGTTGTTGTCTGCGCAGCTGGGCTCTCTCCATATTACAACAAGCCATCACTACACGGTATCCGGCCATTGCTACAGCACGGGTTATTTCGGTTCCCATACCACCGTCTGCACCTGTAATGACAGCTATTTTCATTTCTGTTTCAGCCATGTCGTTGTTGTTTTTATCCCCGCTCTTCTATTCTGGCAATCTCTTTCCGGATAGCTTTTGGTAAGGTTTCATCAAGTTGGCAATGGCAGACCATGTCCAAAGAGTACATACGGGCTATACAATAGTTGCTGTGTCGGCAGTTGCAACGGGCCTGTTCTTCGTTTAACATGCGGTTTACAAAGTCTGGTTCATGAATCAGGGCACGTCCCATTTGTACCGCTTCAAAGCCATGGCTTAGCACTTCATCGATTATACTCCTTGAGACTAAGCCACCGACGTAGACCAACGGTATCTTGATGCGTTGCCTGAACTTCAGGGCGTCCTCCAGGAAATAGGCTTCTTTAAAGGGTACGGATGGTACCATATAACGTCCTGCAAGCCTTACACCGTATTTCAGCCACCAGCAATCCATATAATGGGTCATCGTCCGGATCGGCATCTCGCCACGCATGACATACATGGGCGCCTTGCTGACGAATCCTCCGCTCAATACCAAGGCATGTACGCCGCTTTTTGACAACCGTTCGGCTACCTGGAGACTTTCGTCTATTTCCATTCCCCCCTTGAAACCGTCGCGCATGTTCATCTTTACAAAAACGGCCATGTCCTGACCTGCGGCAGTCATAACTTCCTCCATCACCATATCCATAAAACGCATTCTGTTGGATAGGGAACCGCCGTACTCATCTTTCCGATGGTTTGTATACGGAGAAAGAAACTGACTGACAAGATAGCCATGTCCGGCATGAATCTCAACGGCATCGAATCCGGCTTCACGCGCCAAACGGACGGCATCGCCATAAGCACGTGCTATAGTTGGCAATTCATCGGCATGCAGTCCCCTGACAAAAGTAGGCGAATATAAGTTGAAACCCGTACTGGCTCCGACAGGTGTACAGCCGCAAATACGTTTGTGCGACATGTTGCCGCAATGTCCCAACTGTATGCTCGCGGCTGCTCCTTCAGCGTGGACGGCATCGGTCAGTTCTCGCAAACCGGGGATTATTTCCGGGCGCATCCAGAGTTGTCTTTCAAATGACAGACCACTTCTGCATACCGCTGCATAGGCCACCGTAGTCATGCCGATGCCTCCGGCCGCCACCGAGCGGTGATAATCGAGCAACTGTTGTGAGGGCGCATTGCCCGGACACATGCTTTCAAATGCGGCCGACCGTATCGTCCTGTTCCGTAAGGTGAGGGGACCGAAAGTGACGGGTGTGAACAAATTGGATTTCATGATATTGTTTTGAAGGGCAGTTAATAAATAAACGGAATGATACGTTTCCTTTGGCCAACCTTTTCACCAAACTCTTGCCGGTAGCGCCGGTGGATGGCATTTGCTCTCGGCACGAGGTTGGCGAATGTCCACCACACAAACACCCAAGCGGCAGGCGAGGCTGTCAATAGCGCAAAGCCTGTCCACTCTACCAATTCTCCGAAATAGTTGGCAGAGGTGACATAACGGTAGAACCCTTTCTCGGGCAGATAATGTGCCGTGTCGCCCGGTTTCCTCAGATGACGGATGACGTGGTCTGAATGCCAGTTTATGGCCAAGCCTGCAAAAAACACTATCAGTCCGGTCATTGCTTGCGGACGCAAAAGATACTTCCAGCCCTCGGCTGCATAATCCGTTTCCGGAAAATAAAACAACCCACCGGCCTGCATCACGCCGTTCAACACATTGAATACAACGCCCATAAACATGATTGCCAGCGGCATTTTGCTTTTGCCCGTAATCATGAATGGAAAGATAAAAGAACGTTGGAAATAATGTAATTCAAACAAAAGGAGAAACAAAAAGGTCGGCCATGTCAGCCCGACACCGCTCTGCCACCATAATACCAGCATGACCACAAATACCGGCATTTCCATCCACATCCATGCCCAGCGGTTGTCGATGGCTCGTCCCCAGGACGATGTCCGGAACATGCCATAGCCCGCCTTGACAAAGTAAAGCGCGATGAAAACGAAAAGTGCGCATGCACTCATAATCCATAATAACAGGTGAAAGGAATGTGCTGTCATAAGTTTGGGCGTTTATGAGCGATTAAGGTAGAACTTTTGTGATGCTTGGCGTGCCGCATTCTGCACCGGAGGCATCTTTTTCAGGGTCAGATTTCAACGTCAGCGTATAGGAAACGCTTGATACTGCGTTTGGGAGTCTTTTCAAATTCTTCTTTGAAGAGTTTGATGCCGGAAACCTTGGCGTATGAGGGGAGCGCGGCATTGAGTTCAACGCGGTTTTCCTCCATTACCCGCTCTATGTCGATTTCCTGTAAGCCCAGTGCTTGTGCCTCTTCATAATCGGGATGCACTAAACCGTACAATTTTTCTCCTTTTTGGATGACAATGCTTTCGTTGACCAGTGTCATGTTGTTGAGCAGGTCTTCTATTTCTTCCGGGTAGATGTTCTGTCCGTTGGCTCCTAAAAGCATGTTTTTGCTTCGGCCTTTGATGAATAAATTGCCTTCTTCGTCGATGATGCCCAAATCGCCCGTGTGATACCAGCCGTCTATCAATGTTTCTTTGGTAGCTTCTTCGTTCTTGTAATAGCCCAGCATCACGTTGGTGCCACGTGCTAATATTTCGCCTACTTCGTTGTGAGGGTCGCTGCTGTTAATCTTGATTTCCATACGCGGTGCAGCCTTTCCGCACGAGCCTAACTTGAAATCTTTCCAGTCTTCGTAAGTGATGATGGGGGCACATTCCGTGGCGCCATATCCTACGGTATAATTGAAGCCGATGTCGTGCAGAAGTGCTTCTATTTCGCGGTTGAAAGCAGCGCCGCCGACAATGACTTCGTAGAAATTTCCACCGAAAGCGGCTTTTATCTGCTCGCATATCTTGTCTTTTATTTTCTGTCGTACAACCGGGATCTTGAGCAACATCTTGACGGTCGTCCCCTGAATTTTGGGGAGGACTGCCTTGCGGATGATTTTTTCAATGACCAGCGGTACGGCAATGATGATGACGGGCTTGATTTCAGAGAATGCCGTGAAAAGTATCTGCGGTGAGGGGACTCTTGTGAGGAAATACACCTTGCACCCAGCGCAGAACTCGTAAATGAATTCAAAGGACATACCGTACATGTGTGCCATCGGTAACATGGAGACAACAGGGTCGCCGGGTTTGACATGTGGCCCCAATACGGTTCTGGCGAACTCTAAGTTAGACCAGAGGGCGCGGTAGGGAATCATCACACCTTTTGAGCGGCTTGTTGTGCCTGAGGTATAGTTGATGACTGCCAGTTCGTCGTCACTGCCTTTATAGTATGAGATGTGGTGCTTGCGGAAGTTCTTCGGATAACGTTCTCCGAACAGTTGGTTCAGATGTTCGCGGGCATAAATGACTTTCTGCGTGCGGCCGACCAGAAGTGAATAGTCGGTTATGCAGATGATGCCTTCCAACCCCGGCATTTCATTGGCGTCCAGTTCGTTCCATACGACATCGCCTACAAATAGCAACTTCGCTTCGCTGTGGTTTACTATGTTGTGTACCTGTTCGGCCTTGAATTCATGCAGTATGGGAACGGCCACTGCACCGTAAGTCAGTGTTGCAAAGAAAACGGCGCCCCAGTGCGCGCAGTTACGTCCGCAAATGGCTATTTTGTCTCCGCGTTGTACGTTGCTGTATTCAAAAATGATATGAAGTTTTTCGATGATGCGGGCAATGTCCTTGTATTGGAAAGTTTCGCCCTTGTAGTCGGCCAGTGCGTCAAGGTCCCAATACTCCTTGATGCTTTGCTCTATTTGTTCATTGAAGTTTTGGTGTGTTTCTTCCATTGCACATTTTGTTTTGTTGTGTGCAAAACTAACTGAAAAAAATCATATAAACAAGTCGCAGACTGATTAATAATGCCTTTCTCCGAAAATTTTACTACCGACGCGTATCAAGGTGCTGCCTTCTTCAAGAGCGATGGGGTAGTCGTGGCTCATTCCCCATGAACATTCTTTAAAAGAAGGGCTGTCCGGAAAGTATGTGGATTTGGCTTTAGTAAAGAATGCGTGCGCGCGACGGAACTCGGCGCGGACTTGCCCGGCGTCATCGGTATTGGAAGCCATGCACATGATGCCGCAGATGGTTACGTGTTGCAGGCTGCGCCATTCGCCATTTTCAAGGAAAATTTCACACTCTTCAGGCGTGAAGCCGTATTTGGTTTCTTCACATGCTACGCGCAGTTCCAGAAGGCAGTCAATGGTGCGACCGACTTTTGCAGCCTGCTTGTCGATTTCTTTCAGAAGTCTGGCGGAGTCTACGGCATGGATGAGGCTGACATAAGGGACGATGAATTTGACTTTGTTGGTTTGCAGGTGTCCGATGAAGTGCCATTCTATGTCTTTGGGCAGACATTCATGTTTCGCTTGCAGCTCCTGAACATGGCTTTCGCCGAAAATGCGTTGTCCGGCGGCGTAGGCTTCTTCAATGCAACTCGCCGGATGAAATTTTGAGACGGCCACCAGACGTGTGCCTTCAGGCAACATGCGATTGATGGCATTTATTTCTTCCTTGATGTTTGGCATAATGGTGTCTTTTGATTTTCAGGCTTCTTGAAACTCCGGTTTCTCGTTTATTTCTGCCTTGTAGTGGAACACGTCCATCAGGGGCGTTTCCGCTATGGCGGCTATTTCATAATCAGCCATGGTGCCTTCCATGCCTTTGTCAAGGCGTTTTACGGCATCCCGCAGGTCGGATGCCTGGATCAGCATGTTTTGGAAACTGCGTTTTTCCACACCGTTCTTTTCGTCCAACGTGATGAACGCCACTTTTGCCTTGAAAAAGCGGTCGGCCGCGTCTTCGTCGGTTTCAAACAGTTCCGCGTATTTTGCGCGTTTGATGTCGGTCACTTCAAACTCTCCCGACATGAAAGGCTCTATCTCTTCAAGGAATCTGCGTTCAGCTTCGGTAAAGCTGAGGGCGTCTACCAGATAAGGCTCGGTAACTTTTTTTACTAAACCATTTTCCATGGTTTTTTCATATCTTACTTTGCATTCAAACCATTCGTTTGCCATTGTGTTATGTATTTGTTTTGATCTTGTTAATGTGTGAACAGGAAAGCAAAGTTAGACATAAATGCTGAAATAAACGAATAAAAAAGGATGAAAGCCGGATAAAATTGCTTGTTTGTCCGGATGGGGGATGAAAAACAGACTGATGGAGATGATGGGGAAAATTGCAAGCCGGCACTGCGACCGCTTGCAAATTTTGTTGCGACCGCTTGTAAATTTTGCTGCGACCTGTCGCAATTTTAGTGAAGACGGTATGCTATTGCGAAGGTATAAAGGAATCTGATGATCTGACTTTAATCTGTTGTCTTATAGTTACACGGAAGAGGCTGTCTCAAAATAAACTTGAGACAGCCTCTTTTGTTTTAGGTTTTGTTTCGATTTTCGCTGTATCGTTTTAGGTCATTCTTTGTCCTCAAAGCGCCGTTGTAGGAAGCCTTCCAGGTTGTAAGCGTCGACTTCTTCGGTAGCGATGCTGCCGTCCTTCTCCACCACGACGTAATGCGGAATGCCGTTGAATCCGAAGAGCTGGCGCATGTACAAATATTCCGTGTCCGTCAGGCGGTAGCAGGCTTCGCCTTTCAGATGCTTCTCCACGTATTCCGTATAGTCTTTCAGTGGTGACTCTCTTTCGTTGGTGATGTAAACGAACTGGAATTCGGGATGGTTGCGGTATCGCTCGCGCAGCGGGGCCGTGGCCTGTATGCCTCCCCGGCAGGGCCCGCAGGTGGTAGCCCAGAAGTCGATAAACAGCACTTTGCCCGCATGGGGCGCAATGACGCGGCGGAAGATGTCGGTGGCTTTCCCTTCGGGCAGCCGGTACGAAGCCGACTGAGTGTCGGGGAACTGCTGTTCCAACAGTTCGCGGGCTGTGGCCCGCAGATAGGGATGGGTGACAGTCTTTTCCTGCTGGTCGAGGAAGGCCACGGCATACTGGCGCTGCCCAAACACCTGGGACAATGCGGAGTGCAGGCTACGCACACGGGCTATTTGCCAGAGCAGCGGTGAGGGCGTGGCGCACAGGCGATTGACGATGCTGTCTTTTTTTTCATAGAATCTCAACAAAAGCCGTAGCTGTCTTTCGTCTAAAGGCAGGGCCTGAAAGGCGTCATCATTCTGCATGTTTATCTGATCCTGAAGGGAAACGGAAAGTGGGCTCATGAATTCAAAGCGGTTGATGAAAATGCTTATGTTGCTGTTGGCCAACACCGACGGTTCGTTCAGAGGCATTTCCTTCAGGAAGTTGTAGTAGGATGCGTCGGGCTGCACCTTCAGTGTCTGATTGGTGCTGTCTTGCTGGGCGTAGTAGTCGCGGCTCAGTTGGTATTCGAAGTAAGTGCATCCCGTTTGCACGGCTTTTTGGTTACGTATCAGCGACACGGCCTTCTGCGAAGGGGCATAGAGGCGGCAGAGCGAATCGGCCTGTTGTTGCCATCGGGCGATGACGGGTTTCAGCCGTTTCTGGAACTGGGCGGGTGTCAGCGTTTTCTGTGCCATGGACAATTGGTCGTAAGGATACTGGAAGTAGTTGTTCAGTGCCATGGCAAGGTACGACAAGTCGGGCCTCTTGCCCATGTAGGCGGTGTGGGGCAAGGGGAAGGAACTGTCGCGCGCACGGCTGCGGGCCAGGATGTCTTCCCAGTCCAGGTAGAGGGTGACGGTGTCGCCCGGTTCGGCATAGAAGGGAATCCAGCTGTCCTTCAGCGTCAGGCTCTTGCAGACGGGATGTTGCAGAAGGAAAGAGCATTGGAAGCTGCCGTCGGGGTTGATGGGTACCACGGTGGGATAGTCCTGCTGGGTGATGACGTTCTCCAAATAGAGGATGCCGCAGTCGAAATCCAGCCGCGGGTCGTAACCGTCCAGGTAACCTTGCAGGCAGACGCTGTCACAGTGGAAGAAGTCTTCGCCATAACCGTTGTCGGCTTCGGCAGCAGCCGCCTCGGGACGGACGCGGACGTAGCGCCGCGCTTCGGCAGCTTCGGGGGCAATGAGGCAGGAACCGTCCTTGCGGGGTGTCAGTTGCAGGGTGGCGGTGGAACCGTCGGTGCGGCTGCGGGCAGTCAGCACGATGCGTTTGCCCTTCTTGCGGCAGTTGGTCAGATGGTACAGCCGGTTGTTCATGATGACGAGCGAGTCGTGGATGCCATACGTCCAACGGCCTTGCGCATCGTCGGCAAACCAGTTACCTTCCACCTGTTTCAGGGCCGACGGCCGTTTGGGGGCTGTGGACACCAGCGAAATGTCGTAAGTGTTGCTTTCACTTCCATTGGGGTCAATCAGGTGGATGGTCCGTGTTTCCTTAGGTAGGGGTTCGAACAGCAGTACGAAGTCCATCCGGCCCGAATCGGGCATGAAGGTTTCCTTCTTCAGTTCGATGCCTTCGGCGCCCGTCTGCTTGTAGCGTTTGCCGGTGGCGGCATCTTCCAGATAGTTTTCTCCGTCTTCCTTAATCCACCAGTGCGGACGGAAGATGGCGTGAATGTAGACTTTGGTATATTCGGGGGTGCGCTCAATGCGGGTGATGTTGCGGATGCTTCCGTTGCGGGCCTTGAATATGGGCTTCTCGATGGTTTGTGCCGTCAGCAGCCCTGACAGTAGGAGCAGGAGGCACGATAGCAATGCTTTCATGTTATCTATAAGGTTTGAGTAACTGGTTAACGGTTCGCCGTTGAGCGCAAAGGTAGGATTTTTCCAGCCTGCGAGGTGAAGGCTGCCGTTCGGTTTTAACACAGATTAACGGGCTGCCTGGGCATGGGGTTATCCGACTCAACTTTCGCGACTCAAGTTGCAGTTGTCTAGCTACAAGATGACGCGTCGACAAGGCGTTTGTAGCAAGTCGTTTCAAACGGCACCTTATCGGACAGGACATCCAACCCTGTAAATATTTTGACCGAAGCCTTGTTAACTCGTAAGTAGGCGCTTGCGGAACTTAATTTATTACTTTTTGACCATTTATGATGTAGATGCCCGGCTTTAAGCTGTTGAGTGCGTCGGCTTTCCTTACTTTTGAAAGGGCCTTTATGCCGTTCAGGTAGTATACGTCGACAAAGTCGTCGTCAGTTTCGGCAGGTGTGGTGCTTATTCCGGTCTGGTCAAAATCAATAAGTAATGCTTTGATGTTTGATGACTGGATATTGTCCGGAAGTTGCAGATAAGCATGGTAGGGTGTGATTGTGGGTTGGATGGTACTTTCAACTTTGTAGAAGGCCACGACTCCGTTCTGGTTTTGGAGAACGTAAGAACCAACCGGGGCGGCTTTTTCTTGCAATACACCGGTCAGGAGGCCGGACGAATATTCATCTGTTGTTGCAGAGTTGATACCGCTGAAATAATAGGTTCCGTTTCCGAAGACAATGTAAGGCGTATTGGCACTGATGGTGTTTGCCGCCATAAGCGACAAATAGTTATCATTGGCGATGCTGTTGCAGGTGTACACTTGCATGCCGGTTGGTATCGGAGCATCGAATGGCAGTATCAAAGTAGCCCAGTCATGCTCAATATTGATGGTTGTGGAGACTTGCTTGCTTAAGACATCCTCAATATATTCGCTTATGCTGACAGGCTGTATGCCTTGCTCGGTTGCGGTGGTTTGTGCTATGGAGCCGTCTTCGTTGAATGTAAGCCTGTCGATGCAGATTTCATGATGTGCGGCCGGCTCTTCGTCAATATGATTTTTGTTGATACGTTGGTAGACAAGATACCATTCGTCTTCTCCCGGAACCCGGATGACAGCACAGTTGCCTGTTCCGTAAATACCTGCATCCGGTACGGATGACAGTATGATGTTGTTGCTGGTCATTGTGACAGGGCCGACAGGGGATGTTGAGGTGCCGTATATGATACTGTTTTCCGTGTTACCGTTTGTGCTGTTGTTCCATAAAAAATAGTAGATGCCATTTCGGCAGAAAACATGTACTGGGGCGTAATTGGAAGAGAAGCCGGTGGAGATAGCTGTGATGTTGACAGAGCTACCGTCGGATGGTATGTTATTGTCCAGCTCGCAAACCATCAAGTCGCCGTCGTTCCAATACAGGTAGGTTTTCCCGGTCACTTCGTCAGTGTACACGTCTGGGTACAGGGCACTGCCCGTTTCTGAACCGGTGACAACAATGCCATAATCTTTGAATGGTCCTGTCGGCCGGTCGGATACGGCTAATCCGATATGTTTTTTGTTTTCATCTTTACTGTCGGTGTTGTAATACATGAAATACTTGTATTGACCGTTTGTCTGTTTCTCTATGACAGTCGGGGCATAGCCGTCGTCAAAAGCCTGGCCTTCTTTTTGCCAGTTGACGAGGTCGGACGATGAGAAAACGTCGATTCCGGCAGAACTGTCGGTGCCATTGTCCGTTGCGGCATAAATGTAGAATTTTCCTGTCTTTTGGGAGAAAATGATGTCCGGGTCGGCATGGAAATCTTCAATGACAGGATTTGCCATGACTTCGACTTTCAGTGTGAACTTTTTGCTGTTCAGACCGTTGTCTGCCGTATATTCTATGCTGCCGTTGCTGAAGTCTTGTTCGCCGGCCGGAGTCGTGGAGCAGCCTGGAGAAAGAACCGGTTCTGGATCGAAACTACTGATGTCTGTACCTTGCCTTACCGGCAATGTGATAATATTGTTTTCCTCGGTGATTCTTTCTTTCAGAATGTTGCGGTTGTTGAAGTCCGTCAATGTAATCTCCGTCGAGCCTGTCGGGAATGCTGATAACAAGGCGTCTGTTTCTGCTTTCGTGATGGGTATCACGGTTCCGTGTCTTGGCGTAAAGGCGCCGCTTGTCGTCGTTTGTGCGCGGAGCGTGAAAGTTTCAAGGTCTTCGCTGGAGCAGAATTGATAATAGCCGCTGCCGTAACAGTCGTACATGAGAATCCAGGTATCTGAGTTGATGAGCCGGTACAGGCCGCCTCCTTCAACAGCTACGTTGGTTTGTTGGAGTGTGCCCGATGGTTCGCTCCATTGGCTGCCTTCCGGTTTGCCCGGTTCGGCTGTCAGCCTTTCTGACGTTACCTGGCAAATGCCTCCCGTGCCTTCGTTTTTGTATATCATGTGGTAAATACCTTCGCGGTCATCAAAGATGATGTCTGCGTCGATGGTAGCGGAGCCACGGTCGTACAGGAAGACAGGATCGGAGATGAGATCGGTAAAATCGTCGTTGGCATAACAGTAGAATACTTTGTCGTAGGGGCATTTCCCGTCGTTCGTGAGAAGGGAGAAATAAACCATGTAACGGCCTTTGGTGCCATCCGCGTTTTCATAGTCAGGATCCCAAATGGTTTCGGGTGCCCAAACTCTGGTCACGTTTGCCCATTCGGGGAATTTGTCGGGGAAATGTACCGTACTGTGTTGCCAGTGAATCATGTCCGTGCTTTTGTACATCACGATGCCTCGGTTGGAATCCCAACCCTCGGAACATCTCATGTCTGTAGCTACCATGTAGAATGTTTTTCCGTCTTCTCCCCGCAGGATGTGTGGGTCTCTGATGCCTTTCTTGATGGCTACTGTATCACTCCACATGATTCTTTCACCGTTGTTGAGCGGTGTGTAATCGTAACCGTCTTTGCTGATGGCGTAATACAGGTTCTCATTACTGTTGTTGGGGAAGTAGACAAAGAGGTAAGAGTCGTAATCTTCTTTTTCGGCAACATTTATATTAAACGCTTTCGTATCTTTCAGAGCGTTCTTGTACCCCGTTGCTGTCAGTGTTATCTCTTTTTTTCCATACCCTGAGGGAGCAAGGCGTAACAGTTTTCCTGCGTCGGAAATAAAGTCCTGGTCGCTTGAAGTCCATGTGAGAATGGTGCCTTCGGTAGTTGCGGTGGGGAGTTGCAGGTCATTTCTCAGGTTATTAAGGTTACCGCTCAGACTGAGATTGGCGAGGTCGTATGCCAATGCTGTTTCGTCATCGGGAATGGCAAGCACGGTTGCCTGATATTCTTTTGTTTCACTGATGTTGCCTTTGGTGAATGTTGCCGTTAACATGACGTTTGCATCACTTTCGCCAACTTGAGGACGCGTTACTTCGCCATTGTCTTTGATGATATTTTCGTTTGATGATTTCCATGTGACTGATATGCCATTGTCAAAGGATATCGGCAGCGATATGTCCGCTCTGATGTCGCTGAAATCTAATGTAAGTGTCGTTAAAAACTCATCCAGTTGTTCTTTGTGGACTGATTCGTTGAGTTTGTTGAGGTCTTCTTGGCTATATGCCTGGGTGATGTTGGTTTCGGTTATTTCTCCGTTGTAGATTCTGACATCGTTGTAGCTGGCGTTTTTGAGGAATACATCTCCGTTGTAGGGCGAACGTCCCAGCCAGTTCTGGGTCGTATTGCCGAGGTCAGACGGGTGGAGTGAAATATTGCCGGTTGCCATCTTCTCGCCGTTGAGATATATGGTGCCTTGACTTTGATTTTGGGTATAGGTCAGGTTGGTCCATTCTCCTTGGGTGAAAAATTGGTTTAGCGACAAAGTGGATTCACCCGAATAATTGGTTCTTGTGATGCTGTATCTTGTGTCGTTGGCACTGAAGAATAAATAGCCGGTGTTGCTTGAATGGCCGAAATTGAAGATAAAGTTTCCGGCTTTTCCGAGTGAATAGCTTTCAGAGATGAAAACATTCATTGAGATGGTGAAAGATTCGTTCAGGGACGAGATAATGCAGCCTACGGATTCTCCCATATCAAAATATCCGTTGTTGCTTCCGAGATTCAGGATGGGAATGTTGTTGAGAGTCGAGAGTGTAGCGCTTCCGCCCAAAGTACCTTTATGCGTTCCGCTTTCATCATTAGTTGAAGAAAATGTGTAATGGAGGACGAGGTCGGGCATGGAAACTGAGGGGGCACTTTCTGTACTTGCGCCTGTATATATATTTACAGATGGAGCGCATGATGAGTTCATTTCCTTTGAGAACTTTGTTCCGGCATTTGTGCCAATGCTAACAAAGATAAGTCCTAATAGAATGATTGTCAATGTGTTCTTTTTTGTAGTCATTAGTGAATATTGAAATAGGTTAACTTGCCTGCAAAGATACTTGTTTTTATTCTTTATTCCAATAAAATGAATTGAAAAGACAAATCATTGTAAAAAAATGACCGGAACATCTTTTGAACAAGATGTGCCGATCTTCTTTCTTCTCAGTGCCATCCGTCGGTAACAGCCGGAGATGACGGATTTAATAATTCTTCTTGATGCGTCGTATGGCCTCGATACAGTCTTCACGGCATCCGAACGCTGTCAGCCGGAGGAATCCTTCGCCCGATGGGCCGAAACCAACGCCGGGTGTTCCTACGACATGGGCTTCGTAAAGCAAGCGGTCGAAGAACTGCCATGAAGAGAGGCCGTCCGGTGTCTTCAGCCAAATATAAGGTGCATTTTTTCCGCCGTACACACTGAAGCCTGCTTCTGTCAGCCCTTCGCGCAGCAAACGTGCGTTTTCCATGTAATAATCGATGGTGGCTTTTACCTGTTCTTGTCCTTCATGGCTGTATACCGCTTCAGCACCCCTTTGGGTGATGTAACTGGTACCGTTGAACTTTGTGCATTGGCGGCGGTTCCATAATGGATTCAGATTGACGCGGTCGCCATTGAATGTGGCTGCTGTGAGTTCTTTCGGCACTACGGTATAACCGCAGCGGACGCCCGTAAAACCGGCTGTTTTGGAGAAACTGCGGAACTCGATGGCACAACGCTTGGCTCCCTTGATCTCATAAATGGAGTGGGGGATGTCCGGCTCACGGATATAGGCCTCGTAAGCTGCGTCGAAAAGAATAAGCGTGTCGTTGTGCAAGGCGTAGTCTACCCATTTCTTCAATTCGGTTTTGGTTAGCGTGGTGCCTGTCGGATTATTGGGGTAGCACAAATATACCATATCAATTCGTTCCTTGGGGATTTCCGGAACGAAATGGTTTTCAATCGTACATGGCAGATAGGTGACATTGCTCCAATGTCCGTCCGGACCTAATTCACCGGCGCGTCCGCACATGACGTTACTGTCAATATATACCGGGTAGATAGGGTCGGTGACTCCCATGCTGTTGTCCCAGCGCAGTATTTCCCCTATATTGCCCGTGTCGCTTTTTGCACCGTCGTTGATAAATATCTCGGAAGGTGACAGATTGATACCGCGTGCGGCAAAATCGTGTTTGAGAATGGCATCGATAAGGAATCCGTAACCTTGTTCTGGCCCATAACCGTGGAACGTTTCGGCAGAGGCCAGTTCGTCGACCGCATGATGCATGGCTTGGATACAGGCTTCCGGTAGTGGACGGGTGACGTCGCCGATACCTAAACGCACGAGCGACTGTTTGGGATGTGTTACCTTAAAGGTGTTGACTTTCTTTGCGATGTCGGAAAAGAGATAACTTCCCGGCAGTTTGAGGTAATGTTCGTTAATGAGAGCCATATTCTGATAATTTGATATTACTGGTTTAAAGTTTCTTTTTGCCGTCGAAGACGATAACGGCAGGGCCGGTCATGTAAACGCGCCCGTCTTTCTCGCTCCATTCTATATGCAGCGTCCCGCCATCCATCCTGACGTCCGAGGTGCGTGTGCGCCGTTCGCTGGAGGCAGCTGCCACAGCTGTGGCACAAGCGCCTGTTCCGCAGGCCATAGTAATGCCCGACCCTCTTTCCCATACACGCATGCGGATATGTCCATCTGGCATGACCTGTGCAAATTCCACGTTTACACGGTCGGGGAAAAGCGGATGACGTTCTAAAACCGGTCCGACTAATGGCAGGTCAACGGATTCCACATCATTTGTGAAGATGACTAAATGCGGATTTCCCATGTTGACGGATATACCATTGCTGAATGGGTAGTCGTTGCCGAGTGTTACCGGATGGATGTCAGTAGGTATTCCCATTTCAACGGTTACTGTATTGACGGTTCCTTGTTCGTCAGGATGCAAATATAAGGTTTTTATGCCGGAGAGTGTTTCCAACGTGACGGTTGTTTTTTGTGTGAGGCCGTATTCATACAGGTATTTGCCGATACAACGTGAAGCGTTGCCGCACATACGTGCTTCCGAACCGTCGGCATTGAATATGCGCATACTGAAGTCTGCCGTTTCAGACGGTCCTATCAGAACCAGGCCATCGCTGCCGATGCCGGTATGTGGACAACTCCATTCCACAGCAATCTTTTCGGGATTTTCTATGGGGTAGCGTAAAGTATTCACGTAAATATAGTCATTGCCCGTGCCATGCATTTTAGTGAAATGGATGAAACTGTCGCTTATACGGCTTTCATGTGTACATGTGTCTGTTATTTTATCTGTTGTCATAGCATTTTTTCAGCGTTAGGATTTTGTATATGACTCGAACTTTACCGTTAATATGCGGCTTCATGTACACCTGCCACTGCACGGCCACTTGGATCGTTCAGATTTTTGAACGCACTGTCCCACGCCAATGCTTCGGCAGTTGAACATGCCACACTCGGAACACTGGGTACCGAACGAGCCGCAGATGCACTTGGGAAATGTTCTTCAAAAATGGTGCGATAATAGTATTCTTCTTTGTTTTGTGGCGGATTGATCGGGAAACGTTCCGCCGCATGCGACATCTGTTCATCGCTGACAGCGGCAGCTGTTACAGCTTTTAATGTATCTATCCATGAGTAACCTACACCATCAGAGAATTGTTCTTTTTGGCGCCATGCGACACTCTCTGGCAAAAGGGAGGAGAAGGCATCACGTACGACCTTTTTTTCTATTTCCTTGCCAGGGCACATTTTTGTTGCGGGGTTGAGACGCATGGCAACATCGAGGAATTCTTTGTCGAGGAAGGGTACACGTCCTTCGACGCCCCATGCAGACAAACTTTTATTGGCCCGTAAACAGTCATACATATAAAGTTTTGATAGTTTGCGTACGGTTTCTTCATGGAAAGCTTGAGGCGTGGGGGCTTTGTGGAAGTAGAGGTAACCGCCAAAGATTTCGTCTGCCCCTTCACCACTGAGTACCATCTTGATACCCATTGATTTGATGACGCGAGCCAGCAGATACATTGGTGTAGAGGCGCGTACGGTGGTTACATCATAAGTTTCTATATAATAAATGACATCGCGTATGGCGTCAAGTCCCTCTTGGATGGTGTAGTTGATTTCATGGTGGACGGTACCGATGTGGTCGGCCACGATGCGTGCCTTTTCAAGGTCGGGCGCACCTTTTAAACCTACAGCGAATGAATGTAGTTGAGGCCACCAGGCAGCTTGTTTTCCGTCTGCCTCGATGCGTTTGTCGGCATAGAGTTTTGCAACGGCAGAAATGACAGATGAGTCAAGGCCACCCGAAAGTAGCACGCCATAAGGCACGTCACTCATTAACTGACGGCGAACGGCGTCTTCCAGTGCCGCACGTACTGCATTGGTTTGTGCTTCATAGGCTTCGGAGTCTGTTCCTGTCGGTGAACAAGTTCGGGTCGCATTAGTGGCCCTGTTGGTATAATTGTCTTTAACGGTATCAAACTGTGTCCAATCACGTTTGTACCATGGTCGCATTTCACCTTCGCGACTCCAATAATAATGTCCGGGCAAGAACGGTTCGTATTCTTCACAAAAACCTTCAAGTGCTTTTAATTCGCTGGCACAATAGATTGTTCCGTCGGCGTCGTGTCCTATGTATAAAGGTATGACGCCAATGGGGTCGCGTGCTATGAGAAACTCATCGCGTTCTTCATCGTAAAGAGCGAAAGCGAAAATACCACTCAAACGTTCAATGAAATCTATGCCATATTGGCGGTAAAGGGCAAGGATGACCTCGCAGTCGCTACCTGTTTGGAATTCATATTTCCCAGCGAAGGCGGCACGGATGTCGCGGTGGTTGTATATTTCTCCGTTGACGGCTAAGATTTGTTTGCGGTCAGGTGTATAAAGAGGCTGACCACCGCTTTGAGGGTCAACAATGGACAACCGTTCATGAGCCAATATAGTCGATCCACCACAGTAAATACCGCTCCAGTCTGGGCCGCGGTGGCGTATGCGTTTAGCCATGGTGAGAGCTTTTTGTCTCAGTTGGGGAGTTTGTTGCTTTATATTGAAAATACATGCTATTCCACACATAATGTTCTGCTGTTTATAAGGTTGATGATATTAATGTTGTCGTGTCTCTGTTCGGAAAGCTGTTTATTTGGCTGACAGCATCCGGTCTATTTCAGTTGCGGCACGCCGTCCGGCGGCTATACACTTTACAACAAGACTCGGACCAGTGGCTGCGTCGCCGGCTATGACGGCGTTTGTTGGCAACTCCGGCATCTGAGGCTTGAGAAAGCCCATTGCCAATAGAACGAGGTCGGCTTTGATGATTTCTTTCCGGCCGGTAGCCTTCATGACAGGACGTCCGTTGTCAGGGGATGGCATCCATTCAACTTCTTCAACTTCTACACCTGTGACATGACCATTCTTTCCTATGAACTTGTTGGAATTTAAACTCCAACGACGTGTACAGCCTTCTTCATGGCTGGAGCTGGTCTTCAATACAATGGGCCATTGCGGCCATGGTGTAGCTGGATTGTAGCCTATTGGCGGTTGTGGCATGATTTCTATCTGAGTGACGCTGGCTGCACCTTGCCGATGTGACGTGCCAATGCAGTCGCTTCCTGTATCGCCGCCACCGATGACAAGAACGTGTTTGTCTTTTGCTGAGATACGTTCTTTTTCCGGAAACGTCTGGCCTGCCAAAATCCGGTTTTGTTGTGACAGAATTTCCATGGCGAAGTGGATGCCTTTGAGGTCGCGGCCAGGAATGGAGAGGTCACGTGCCTGTGGAGTTCCTGTGCAAATGGCATAAGCGTCAAAACCTTCCGGTAATTTCTTTAAGTCTATTTCCGTATTAGTCTTGAATGTGATTCCTTCTGCTTCCATGACGCGCAGGCGGCGGTCGATGATGTTTTTACTCAATTTAAAGTTCGGAATACCGAAACGGAGCAAGCCGCCGGCCATCTCGTCGCGTTCAAAAACTGTCACCTCATAACCTTTGCGGTTCAATCTGTTAGCGGCTGCCAAGCCTGCCGGCCCTGAGCCGATGACAGCCACGCGGAGACCATTCCTTTCATATTTCCCCGGTACGATATAACCCTCTCGGAAGGCAGCTTCAATGACGGCACATTCGTCTTCCCGAATGGTGACGGGAGCATCGAATGATAATTTCAACACACAACTCTTTTCGCATAATGCCGGACAGATGCGGCCTGTGAACTCAGGAAAATCGTTTGTAGTGCTTAATATATCATAGGCTTTGCGCCATTCGCCTTTGCACAATGCGTCTTGAAATTCGGGAGGACGGTTGCCCAACGGGCAGGCCCAGTGGCAAAAT
Organism: uncultured Prevotellaceae bacterium; assembly: GCA_949299545.1. GTDB lineage: Bacteria > Bacteroidota > Bacteroidia > Bacteroidales > Bacteroidaceae > Paraprevotella. The sequence goes on from CASGAM010000025.1 coordinate 57,998, forward strand.
GGTACTCCGCAGTCCATGCAACGTCCGGCTTGTTGTTTACGTTCGCTCGTGTTGAGTGTTTGTTCTACCTCGCTATAATCGTTGATTCTCTCGTGTATCGGTCTATATCCTGCTTCTTGTCGCGGGATGGTGAGAAATGCTTTAGGGTTTCCCATGATGTATGATTGTTGTCAGAATTAGTAAATAGAGTGAATTAATAGTCGCGTTGTACTTCTGCAATTTTTTGCTGGAGTTTACGCATTTGTTCCTCTGCGAGGACTTTTTTGTATTCGATCGGGGTCACTTGGATGAATTCTTCGACGTAACGCGGCCAATTATCAAGCATGGTGCGCGCTAAGGCGGAATTGGTATACAGGTAATGCTGACGGATTAGTTCATGCAATTCTTTACGCGCTGTGGCATCCTCGAGAAGCGACAGTTCTACCATATCCATGTTACAGAAATAATCGAACGTGCCATTTGGATCCCATACATAAGCGACTCCACCGCTCATACCTGCTGCAAAGTTGCGGCCGGTTTGTCCCAAAACTACGACACGGCCACCTGTCATATATTCGCAACAGTGGTCGCCAACGCCTTCAACAACAGCTATGGCGCCTGAGTTTCGTACAGCGAAACGTTCGCCGGCGCGGCCATTGATGTAGACCTCTCCGCTTGTGGCTCCATAGAGCAAAGTATTGCCGACAATAGTATTTTTTTCAGCAGCAAAGTTACTACGGGCAGGAGGTAATACAGCGATGTGGCCACCACTTAATCCTTTGCCTAAATAGTCATTAGCTTCTCCTTCCAACTTGAAACTGACGCCGTGCGCCAGGAATGCACCGAAACTTTGTCCGGCTGAGCCTTTGAATTTTACACTGATGGTGCCGTCAGGAAGTCCGTCGTTGCCGTATTTTGCGGCAACAGCCCCTGATAACATTGCACCAACAGTACGGTCTGTGTTTCCTATGGCATATTCGAGCGATACTTCATGACGGTTTTCAATAGCAGGGGCTGCGGCTTGGAGCATTTCTACGTCTTTTACGTGAGTGATGTCGTGCTGTTGTGCCGTACAGTGATGTAACGATGCTCCGGTTGCCGGACTATGCAGCAATCGATTGAAGTCCAATAAACTTGCTTTTGAACCGTTTGCGAACGGACGCAATTCGATGAGGTCGGTACGGCCAACAATATCTTCTAAACGGGTGAATCCCATTTCAGCCAGATATTCACGGACCTCTTCTGCCAAGAAGCGGAAATAGTTTACCACGTATTTGTAATGTCCACGGAAATGAGCCCGCAATTTAGGGTCTTGTGTGGCTACTCCGACAGGGCAGGTGTTGGAATGGCATTTGCGCATCATAACGCATCCTAGCACGATGAGTGCCGTTGTTCCGAAGGCAAATTCTTCTGCGCCAAGAAGAGCCATGCTGATGATGTCCCGTCCGGTCTTCAACTGGCCGTCTGTTTGCAGGCGTACTTGTCCGCGGAGACCGTTCAGAACGAGCGTTTGTTGTGTTTCGCTCAGGCCTATTTCTGGCGAGATTCCTGCATAGCGTATGGATGAAGCCGGTGAAGCACCTGTACCACCTTCGGCTCCAGAAATCACAATTAAGTCAGCCTTTGCTTTGGCTACTCCTGCAGCGATAGTGCCTACACCACTTTCAGCGACGAGTTTTACACTGATGGCCGCTCTTGGATTCACGTTCTTGAGGTCGAAGATGAGTTGCGCCAAGTCTTCAATGGAATAGATGTCGTGGTGGGGGGGAGGCGAAATAAGTGAAATACCAGGAATAGAGTGACGAGTGCGTGCGATAACTTCGTCAACCTTGAATCCCGGCAACTGACCTCCCTCGCCCGGCTTTGCTCCTTGGGCAACCTTAATTTGTATTTCTTCGGCGTTAACTAAATATTCGGCGGTCACGCCAAAACGTCCGGAGGCAACTTGCTTGGTTTTGCTAGACAAACTGATACCGTCTACTGTTTCATGGAAACGTGTGCTGTCCTCACCACCCTCACCAGTATTACTGCGTGTACCTAATTCGTTCATGGCCAATGCTAATGCTTCGTGCGCTTCTTTGCTTATGGCTCCAAATGAGATGGCACCGGTCACAAAATGTTTCACGATGTTTTCTATCGGTTCTACCTTTTCGACGTCAATCGGATTCCGCTTGAAATCAAAAAAGTCACGCAAGAATATGGGGCTTTCTTTTTCGTCTACAGTATGAGTGAACTCTTTGAACTTTTTATAGCTGCCGGTTCTTGTCGCTATTTGTAAAGTGCTGATGGTATCCGGATTCCATGCATGTTTTTCTCCGTCTTTGCGATAAGACATTTGGCCGATAAAGGGAAGAAGCGGATCTGTTTCTGACGGGACGAATCCACTATCATGGAACGCAATGTAATCCTTAGCAATTTCTTCTAACCTGATACCGCCAATCGTTGATGTTGCCGTTCCGAAATACGTTTTAAGTAGTTCTTCGCTTAATCCTATGGCTTCAAATATCTTTGCACCACGGTATGAACGGATGGTGCTGATACCCATTTTACTCATGATTTTATAGAGTCCTTTGCATAGAGCCTTGATATAGTTTTTTTCTGCCGTTTCGTAGTTCATCTGCACTTCGCCTTTCCTTACCAAATCGTCTAAAACGGCATAGGCCATATATGGGCAAATGGCACTGGCGCCATATCCTAAAAGCAAGGCTGCATGCATCACCTCGCGAATCTCACCGCTTTCCACAATAAGCGCCGTTTGTACTCGTTTTTGTACGCCAATGAGGTGATGGTGTACGGCGCTGATGGCTAACAGTGAGGGGATGGCTGCCTGTTTTGAGTCAATATCTCTATCTGATAATATGATATAGTTGGCTCCATCGGTTACAGCTTGTTCAGCAGCTTTGCATAGCCGGTCTAGAGCATCTTGCAGACCAGCCTTGCCCTGTCTTGCATCGAAAAGCATTGGCAGTTTCACGGTGTTGAAACCCTTGTATCGGATATTGCAAAGGATGTCTAATTGTGTATTGGTCAAGATGGGATGGGGCAGACGTACCATTTTGCAATGTGTTTCATTCGGAAGTAAGATATTCATGCCTACGGCGCCGATGTATTCCGTGAGTGACATGACTAATTCTTCGCGGATGGGATCAATTGCAGGGTTGGTAACTTGTGCGAACTGTTGACGGAAATAGTTGAATAATAGTTGAGGCTTACTGCTCAACACTGCCAAGGGCGTGTCGTTACCCATTGAAGCCGTCGGTTCAGTCCCATTGTTACACATGGGGGTAATAATGCGTTCTACGTCTTCGCGAGTAAATCCGAAAGCACGTAAACGACGTTCATAATTTTCCACAGTATTGGAAATTTTGCGGCCGCTTTTGAGAGTGTCTAATTCTATACGGTTCGCAGCCAACCACTGCCGGTATGGTTTGGCCGTTGCCAGCTGCTCTTTCAGTTCCCCATCATAATAGATACGACCTTCTTCCGTGTCGACTAAAAGAATTTTTCCCGGTTGCAAACGGCCTTTTTCTTTGATCTTTTCAGCTTCAAAACTGATGACACCGGCTTCGCTGGCTACTACCATCATACCATCGTGAGTGATGAGATAGCGTGCCGGACGTAAACCGTTGCGGTCAAGCATGCCGCCGGCATAGCGCCCGTCGCTGAAAAGAAGGGCTGCAGGGCCATCCCATGGTTCCATTAATATAGAATGGTATTCATAGAAAGCCTTTAGGTCTTCGCTGATGGGATTTTTATCATTGAAAGACTCGGGTATAAGCATGGCCATGGCATGTGGCAGGCTCAGGCCGGACATGACAAAAAATTCCAGCACATTATCTAATGAGGCAGAGTCACTCATATCCGGCTGAATAATCGGGCGGATATCTTTCACATTACCTAATGTCGGGGTAGAAAGGACGCTTTCGCGCGCTTCCATCCATCCGCGGTTGCCGCGAATGGTGTTAATCTCACCATTGTGCGCTAGCAAACGGAATGGTTGTGCAAGGCTCCAAGTAGGGAATGTGTTTGTACTGAAGCGCGAATGAACGATAGCCAGTCCACTGGTGAAATAAGGTTGGGTTAAATCGTTGAAATATGCCCTGACTTGGGTTGAGGAGAGCATACCTTTATATATAATGGTATGACAGGAGAGGGACACTATATAAAAATCTTTATGGTGTACGCGTTGCTCAATCTTTTTGCGTATAATATAAAGTGTGCGTTCTAATTCTTCGAAATGTCCGTTACCTGTTATAAAGACTTGTTTGATATCTGGTTCTGTTTCACGCGCGCTTTTTCCTAAAATATCCCTATTGACAGGAACAGTGCGCAAATGCATTAATGTAAGTCCTTCACGTTCTATTTCTTCAATGACAATACTTAAAATGTGTTCTTGTTCTTTTGGATCTTTTGGTAAGAAAATAAGTCCTGTACCATATTTACCTTTTTCTGGAACAGGAATGCCTTGCAATAAAATAAACTCATGCGGTATCTGTACCATGATACCTGCACCGTCTCCTGTTTTGTTGTCTGCTCCTTCTGCACCTCTGTGTTTCATATTTTCCAGTACCCTTAAGGCTGCGTCTACTAACTCGTGAGACTTATTACCGTTAAGGTTTACGATCATTCCTACTCCACAAGCATCATGTTCATGAGCTGCATCATAAAGTCCGGCTGATGCCGGTCTGTTTGTCTGTTGGCTGTTTTGAAGCGTACTTGCGCTTAATATTTCTTTTTTCTGCATAATAAAATGTTTGTTATCTGTTTCTTTTTACTTTCATTTGTATTTTTAATTTGTTGCTATATTATGCTTTTGTTTTGCAAAAATACAAAAATGCTTTCAAAATGTATAGAAATACAGCAAGGGTGAATCATAAAAAAAAGCGTGCAGGTCACGCTTCTTATAAATTGTTTGTATTTTGGATGTTCTTCTTTAAATTCGATGGAAAATGCGCTTGAAATATAATAAAAATAAACTTTGTATGAAATATTTATTTTTTTCTATAATATCCTTTTTCTGCAATAGTTTTCCAGACTTGTTTATCAAGGGCATATGACGCGTCCTCTCCGTTTGCAATACATTGTCTGATTTCTGTAGAACTGATGTTAAATAGTGGCGCGGGTACTAACTTGACATTTTTGGGGAGGCTTGTCGGGTATATGGTGTAACCGTTTCGGGGATAAATAATGATGTTGTGGTGGTGGAGAATTTCTTGAGGATTTTTCCAATGAGAAAAAAACAGCCAGTTGTCGGCGCCAATGATTAGGGTGAAATTATGTTCAGGATATGTGTCTCTAAGTTTTTGTAATGTGTTTACCGTGAAGGAGGGACGAGGCAGATTAAATTCAAAATCGCTCACTTTCAGTCGAGGATGACTTTTTACTGCTAACTGTGCCAAAGCTAAACGGTCTTTTTCTGGGAGCAAGTCGGTGTCAGCTTGTTTGAGAGGATTTTGTGGCGAAACTAAAAACCATAACTCGTCAAGTCCACCATGTTGGCAAAGCCATTCAGCGAGCTGGATGTGTCCGTTGTGGATAGGATTGAACGACCCTCCGTAAATGCCGGTTTTAATCATGGTGTTTAAGAGAGTTTTGTCCGGATTGTATTTTTAGTTTACGCCTGTGTCGATACCATACAAAGGTCATACAAGTTTGTAAAACAGCCAATACTCCCGATAGAATGGCAATTTCTGTCCATTTAAAGTAGATAGCGATAGTACATAGTACAACCGCCAATATACTTAAAAGACAACCCATTGTGAGATTGCGTTCGATTAGTTTTCCATCCATGGCAGTTTATTTTATATTTAAGAACTGTTTGAGCGTTCTGAGAGTTTCTGCTTCTGCTTTTTCCAAGTCGTCATTAACGATAATGACGTCGAATTTTGGGGCAAAACTTAGTTCATATTCAGCTCTAGCAATTCTGTCTTCGATAACTTCTTTGCTGTCAGTTCCTCTTCCGTCAAGTCTTTTGCGAAGTTCTTCTATTGATGGTGGTTGTATAAAAAGGCTCAGTGCACGGTTTCCATAATAAGATTTGATGCGGCAGCCACCTTTTACGTCAACGTCAAAAATAATGTTTTGGCCGGTTTCCAGTTGTTTTTCTACTTGTGACTTTAAGGTCCCATAGAACCGATCTTTGTAAACCTCCTCATATTCGATAAATTCGTCGTTGGCGATACGTTGTTTGAATTCTTCCGGAGAAAGGAAAAAATATTCTACGCCGTGTTGTTCTGTTCCGCGCGGTTGCCGACTTGTTGCGCTGATGCTGAATGATAGATTCAGGTTTTGTTTCATCAGATAATTGATGATGGTGCTTTTTCCACTGCCGCTTGGAGCAGAGAAGATGATAAGTTTTCCTGCCATAATCGAATTGTTATTACATGACGTTAAGAACTTGTTCTTTGATTTGTTCTAATTCGTCTTTCATTTTTACGACGATGTTTTGCATTTCCGCCAAATTGCTTTTGCTGCCGGTCGTATTGATTTCACGTCCCATTTCTTGGGCTATAAAACCCAGTTTTTTGCCTTGACCTTGTCCGTTGGCCATGGTGTCCATGAAATATTTCAGATGGTTGGACAGACGTTGTTTTTCTTCGTTAATGTCTAATTTTTCGATGTAATAAATCATTTCCTGCTCTAAGCGGTTTTTATCATACTCCACTTCGGGAATGGATTTGAGTCCGTCAATTAAGCGTTGTCGGATTCGTTCGACACGTTGCTGTTCGTATGGTTCGATACTTTTGAGAAGCATTGTGATGTTCTCAATTTTCTCAGTGAATTTTTTTTCAAGGGCACGTCCTTCCTGCTTGCGAAACTCAACTAAATGCCCAAGGGCATCATTGATGGCTTGTTTAGCAAAGAGCCATTCATCTTCAGAAAGTTCTTCAACTTCTGTTTTTGTCATTACGTCAGGTAATCGTAGGAGAGTTGCAAACCAATCATTTGGGAGGGGAATTCCATATATGTCGCTTATGTTTCTGATTTGTTGATAATAATTATTCAGAGTAGAACCGTTAATAGGAGTCGCGTCTAAACCGGCTTCTTTTTCTATCCAAATGCAAAAATCAACTTTGCCGCGTTCAAGAACGGAGGCAATCATATTACGAATCTCAATTTCTTTTTCGCGATATATGGGCGCGATGCGAGTGGAAAGATCAAGAGCTTTGCTGTTGAGCGATTTGATTTCCACATGGATTTTTTTGTTGGCAAAAACGGCTGTCGATTTGCCGTATCCTGTCATGGACTGTATCATAATTTAACAACTATTTTATGCAAAAGTAGGAAAATAATAGCAGAAAATAGTAAATTTGCAACAATATTAAAAGGAAAAATATAAATATGTCTTGTATCCTGCATATAGAGACAAGTACGAGAGTGTGTTCCGTGGCTGTTACGGAGGATGGTGCAACGCTGTTTGAACGGGCTGATTTGGATGGCCCTTCACATGCAGTGCAATTAGGGTCATTTGTTGATGAAGCGCTTTCGTTTGTTGACAATCATGGTATTCCGTTTGATGCTGTATCTGTGAGTTGTGGACCGGGTTCGTACACGGGATTGCGTATTGGTGTTTCCATGGCAAAAGGTATTTGTTACGGACGTGGGTTGAAATTGATAGCTATACCGACACCGGAAATTTTGTGTGTTCCCGTATTGTTGTGTCATGAGGAATTGCCTGAAAATGCGTTGTTGTGTCCTATGATTGACGCGCGGCGGATGGAAGTATATGCTGCTGTCTATAATCGAGCTTTGCAACCTGTTCGTCATATTTCGGCGGATATTGTCAATGAACACGTATATGGGAATTTTTTAGATGAGTATCCTGTTTATTTCTTTGGTGATGGTGCTGAAAAATGTAAAAATATGATTCTTCATCCCAATGCACATTTCCTTGCCGATGTTTTACCATTGGCTAAAAATATGGGACCGTTGGCAGAAAAGGCGATGGCAATGAGTCAATTTGTTGACGTGGCTTATTTTGAGCCTTTTTATTTAAAAGAATTTGTTGCTTCCAAACCTAAAAAACTTTTATAATGGAATATAATACCCAACGGAAAAAATTGGCAATGCCGGAATACGGACGTATTATTCAGAATATGGTGGATTATGCTGTAACTATAGAAGATAAAGCCGAACGTCAACTATGTGCCAATATGATTATATCTATCATGGGCAATATGTTTCCGCATTTGCGGGATGTTCCGGAATTTAAACACAAATTGTGGGATCATTTGGCTGTGATGTCCGACTATAGGCTTGATATTGATTATCCATATGAAATAACACCAAAGAGTGAAACGCTAACCAGACCCCAACCACTGGCTTATCCGATGAAGAAGATTCGTTATCGTCATTATGGATATTTGTTGGAAACGTTGATGAAGGTTTTGGCAGATATGCCGGAAAGTCCAGCGCGTGAAGAACTCACATCATTAACTGCAATTCAAATGAAACGTAGTTTGGCAAATTGGAATAAGGACGCACTTGATGATGAAAAGATAATTGCTGATATTGCGGCTTATACTCATGGGCAGATTAAATTTGATGTAGAGCAGTTCAAAAAAATCAATGCGGAAGCTTTACACCAAAGTGTGTCTCAAGGCAGACTTTCCATGCGACGGAATAAAAGAAAAAATTGAAATAATAAAATTAATAATATGGCTTCATTTGTAATAGAAGGTGGCCAGCGCTTGAGGGGAGACATCATTCCGCAAGGGGCTAAAAACGAAGCTTTGCAGGTAATTTGTGCTACACTTTTGACTTCTGCGCCGATACACATCAAGAATATTCCGGATATTTTGGATGTTGGCAATCTCGTTAAATTATTAGAAGATATGGGAGTTAAAGTTACTCGTCATGGGAAAGGAGATATGACCTTTCAAGCTGATGAAGTAGATATTGATTACATAAACAGCAGTGATTTCCTTACACGTTGTACCAAACTGAGAGGGAGCGTCATGCTGATTGGGCCGTTGGTCGCCCGTTTCGGGCAAGCCGTTTTGGCAAAACCAGGAGGTGATAAAATAGGTCGCAGGCGTTTGGACACACATATTTTGGGCATACAGAAATTAGGAGCTAAATTTGATTATGACGAAAAACGGGGAGTTTTTAACCTTCGTGCAAAACGTTTGAGTGGTACCTATATGTTGCTTGATGAGGCCTCTGTGACTGGTACGGCCAATATTCTTATGGCTGCAACATTAGCAATGGGAACAACGACGATATACAATGCTGCGTGTGAACCCTATATTCAGCAGTTATGTCATTTGCTGAATGCAATGGGTGCTAAAATAAGTGGTATTGCATCTAATTTATTAACGATTGAAGGTGTTGATCGTTTGGGCGGAGCAACACATACAGTTTTGCCGGACATGATAGAAGTAGGAAGTTTTATCGGTATGGCAGTTATGGTTGGTGATGGTATCCGTATTAAGAATGTTAAATATGACCAATTGGGTATCATACCATATACTTTTAGTCGTTTGGGAGTACAGATTATTCGAGAAGGAGATGACATATATATACCACGTCACGATCATTATGAGATAGATTCATTTATCGATGGATCGTTCATGGCATTGAGTGACGCGCCGTGGCCAGGTTTAACGCCAGACTTATTGAGCGTATTACTTGTTGTGGCGACACAGGCTAAAGGTTCTGTGTTGATTCATCAAAAAATGTTTGAAAGCCGTTTGTTCTTTGTAGACAAACTTATTGATATGGGAGCGCAAATTATTTTATGCGATCCACATCGTGCTGTTGTTGTCGGACATGATCATCAAATATGTTTGCGTGGAGGACGCATGTCGTCTCCCGACATCCGTGCCGGTATAGCTTTGTTGATAGCTGCATTAAGTGCGGAAGGGATAAGTCACATTAGTAATATAGAACAGATAGACAGAGGGTATGAGAATATTGAAACTCGTCTGACTGCTTTAGGTGCAAAAATCAAACGTGTGGAAGAATGATTACCCGAGACGAAGTTTATAAAATAGGAGCGATTACGAAAACACACGGCATTGGTGGTGAGTTGAATATGTCAATAATTGATGATATATTTGATCGTGTGGATGCTGAGTATTTGCTATGTGATATGGATGGTATATTTGTACCTTTTTTCATTGAAAGTTATCGTTTTAGAAACGATATGGTCGTTTTGATAAAGTTTGAGGATGTAGACAATGAGAACGACGCTCGTCGAATGGTTGGGACTGAAGTATTTTTTCCGAAGACTATGGTGACTGAGGTTGAAGGCATGCCTGCGTGGGATTATTTTGTTGGATTTGCGATAATAGAAACAGAAAAGGGAACTATCGGAGAAGTTAAAAGGGTAGACGATTCTACGGTAAATGTGTTGTTTGAGATTGTCATGGATCGAGGTGGTGAGTGTTTGATTCCGGTAAACGAAGATTTGATTACAGACATTGACCATCAGCACAAACGGATCTATATGACGTTGCCAGAAGGGCTGCTCTCAATGAACGATGTGGAATAATAATGAAACATTATGGAGAATCATAAAAAGAAAATAGCCATATTAGGTTCAACGGGATCTATCGGAACACAAGCGCTTCAAGTGATTAATGAACATACGGATGTATATGAGGCTTATATTTTGACGGCAAACCGTAATGTTGACTTGTTGGTTAAGCAAGCGCGTAAATTCCGGCCTGAAATCGTTGTCATAGCAGATGAAAGCAGATATCAGATCTTGCGTGATGCATTGTCGGATTTGCCGATAAAGGTATATGCAGGTGCAGAAGCGCTTTGTCAGGTCGTACAGGAGAAACCTGTAGATATGGTATTGGCAGCAATGGTCGGGTTTGCTGGTTTGCAGCCTACTATTAGTGCGATAAAAGCTGGGAAGAAAATTGCGCTTGCCAATAAAGAGACATTGGTCGTTGCTGGTGAATTGGTAAATAGGTTGGCTGCTGATTATAAGGTGCAGATTTTACCAGTCGATTCTGAGCATTCGGCTATATTTCAAAGTATACTGGGAGAGCCAAGTCCGATAGAAAAAATCATACTGACAGCATCAGGTGGTCCGTTCCGCAATTATACGATGGAACAGTTGGCTGTTGTAACAAAGACACAGGCGCTTCATCATCCTAATTGGGATATGGGTGCTAAGATAACTATTGATTCCGCTTCGATGATGAACAAAGGTTTTGAGGTTATTGAAGCAAAATGGTTGTTTGGAGTACGTCCAGATCAAATACAGGTTGTGGTTCATCCCCAGTCTGTCATTCATAGTGCTGTTCAGTTTGCTGATGGCGCAGTTAAAGCTCAATTAGGAGTGCCAGATATGAGGGTTCCTATACAGTACGCTTTTTCATATCCTTTCCGTTTGAAAAGTTCTTTTGAGCGATTGGATTTCTTCAAAACAGCTCAACTTACTTTTGAGGAGCCGGATATAGTACGTTTTAGAAATCTTCAATTGGCTTATGTAGCACTGGAACGGGGTGGTAATATGCCGTGTATTCTGAATGCGGCAAATGAAGTTGTTAACCGTGCTTTTCTTGAAGACCGTATTGGTTTTTTACGCATGGGCGAGATTATTGAGGCGACAATGCAAAAGGCATTTTTTGTGCAATCGCCTGCTTATGAAGATTATTTGCAGACTGACAATGAAGCTCGAAAAATCGCTTCTGAAATGTTATAATGCTGAAAATTAGTTTGAAACAAACACAAAAATTACAGATTAAATAATGGATGTAGTATTGATGAAAGCCCTCCAACTTATTTTGTCACTATCTATACTGGTGGTATTACATGAGATGGGCCATTTCTTTTTTTCTAAACTTTTTCATGTTAAAGTGGAAAAATTCTTCATGTTTTTTGACCCGTATTTTCATTTGTTCAGTACGCGTGACAAATGGTTTACCCGTTTATTCCCACGTTTCAAGAATAATGAAACAGAGTATGGTATAGGCTGGCTACCTTTTGGTGGTTACGTGAAAATAGCAGGCATGATAGATGAGAGTATGGATAAAGAACAGATGAAACGACCTGTGAAGGATTGGGAATTTAGGGCAAAACCAGCGTGGCAAAGATTGTTGATAATGATTGGTGGTGTATTGGTAAATTTTCTTCTTGCTTTATTTATTTATGCGATGGTGCTGTTTACTTGGGGCGAAGATTTTTTGTCAATGAAAGACATGAAGATGGGTTTCCAATTTAATACATCGGCGCAGGATGCAGGTTTCCGTGATGGAGATATCTTAGTCAGTGCCGATGGTGTTGATTTTGATAAGTGGGATGCCGATGTTTACAGGGCCGTTTCAGAAGCAAAAACCATAACAGTCAGCAGGGGAAATCAACAGGTCGATATAAACATGCCTGAAGATATGGATATGCTTGAAATGTTGAAACAAGAACCTCCCTTTTTGGCGCCATATATACCGGCTGTGATAGATTCTGTAATTGGAGGTACACCAGCTGCTGCAGCTGGGTTGCAAAAAGGTGACCGTTTGCTTGTCGTTGATGGTAAATCGGTAAAAACTTGGACGGATTTTGACCAAATAATGCTACGTAAAGCTGATGTATTAGCTGCAGGGTGTTCTGCGGAAGACAGTTTGCGTCTCCGTAACATATCACTTGTTTATCAGGCTGAAGGTAATGCTAGCCCCGATACAGTACAGTTTATGTTGACGGGTGATTATAAATTGGGGATAGTGAAATCAAGCTTATTGGATTATTATCAACCGCAACATGTTGCTTATAGCTTTTGGAGCAGTATTCCGGCAGGTATAAATCACGGTATTGACGTGTTGGCTGGTTATGTAAGTGACTTAAAATATATATTTACCTCTGAAGGAGTGAAGAGTGTAGGGAGTTTTGGTACTATCGGAAGCATTTTCCCAGCTACGTGGGATTGGCTTCGTTTTTGGGAAATAACGGCGTTTCTGAGTATTATGTTGGCATTTATGAATATATTGCCGATACCGGCCTTGGATGGAGGACATGTGTTGTTCTTATTGGCCGAGATTATTATGCGTCGTAAGCCAAGTGATAAATTTCTTGAACGGGCACAAATGGTCGGTATGGTGTTACTATTGTCTTTGATGGTATTGGCTTGCTATAACGATATTGTACGTTTCCTTCTGTAAAAGAAGATATTATAAAGTATTGATTCGCGATTTCTTGACGTAAATCAAGAAATCGCGAATCTTTTTTATTAACCGACTAAAATACTTGTTTGGCGTACTATCTGTCTATATCTTTGCGGTGTAAAAATGACACTGAATGACTGGAGAAACAGAAAGGTATCTCTGTTCGACCAAACGATATAAAGGTGTTAGTTTAAGGCAAAAAGATTGTTTATATGGATACAAAAACAATGGTGATGCTTTTTATCGCTGGTGTCGCATTTGTTTTGTGCATTGTGACGTTGGTGTGTGGCACATCAAAGAATGAATATTTATAGGTGTATTAAAAAAATAATGGAATATGGACAGAATGCCTGAGGATCCGGTTATGCTGATGAGTTTTGTCAATATGCGATTACGCGATGGGGAGCTAACTTTGGATGAGTTTTGTAAGGATATGGGTATGAACCGTGATGAGTTGGAGCGCCGGATGGCTGTAGGTGGTTTTGAGTACAACTCCCAAGCGAACAAATTTTGGTGAGCAGAACACAAACACAGTTTTGTCGGTAACGACAAGACAAACTATATATATTGTAAAGGCGGTCCTTTATAGGAACCGCCTTTTTTATTCATTGAAACCAACTTGCGCTTCCAAGTTTTTTCGCTGATCTATTTCAATTTTTCTGAGATAGAATTTCACTTTTGCGCAAGTTTCATCGAAATGCTGTTCTATATAGAAAACTTTTGTCCGCTGTTTGTAATATTCTGCGTTGTTTCCTCGGTTGTCTCTTTTTTGAAGAGTATTGAAATATTGCCTTTCTGCGTTCAGCACACTGTCTATAAATGCCAAACTGTCTTGTGCTTGCAATAATTCTATGCTGTCCATAACTATGATACCTTCAGTCCGCGCTTTAAATGCTTTGGGAAATTTGGAACGCATTTCAAGGATTGAGTCTTTGGCAGCCTCATAGTCTTTATTAGCCATGAGCGATCTAGCTGAGTTTAACATGGCGCGAGCACCGGTTTCCGGATCTGCTTCTTGGGGCATACAACCGTAAAACATGAATATGGATACCAGTATAAAGTAAATCTTTTTATTCATCCTTGTTTTTTCCTTGCGTTCCTTTTGCAAAAGTACCATTTTTTGGTATATCGTGATATTTTGATGATTAAAAAATAGTAAATTTGCAGATATTTTATGGATTTTTGAAGATGAGAAAACTAAATCGCGAGGATTTGACAAGGTTATTGGATGGTAAAATGTTCCATTTGATAGGGGATGTGGCCGACGAAATGGGGATGGAATGTTATATTGTAGGCGGTTATGTACGGGATTTATTTCTTGAACGACCGTCAAAAGATATAGATGTGGTGACCGTTGGTAGCGGTATCAAATTAGCAAGAGCGTTGGCTGCTAAACTGGGCAAAGGTGTGCATTTGAGTATTTTTAGTAACTTTGGGACGGCTCAGGTTAAATTTCATGGCATAGAGGTTGAATTTGTCGGGGCAAGGAAAGAAAGTTACAGTCATGACTCACGCAAACCCGTTGTAGAGGATGGGACTTTAGAAGACGATCAAAATCGCAGAGATTTTACAATCAACGCCCTTGCAGTTTGTCTTAATAAGGAACGGTTTGGGGAATTGGTTGATCCCTTTGATGGAGTATTAGACATGGAAGATCGTCTAATAAGGACACCGCTTGATCCAGACGTCACTTTTTCGGATGATCCGTTGCGTATGATGCGTTGTATACGTTTTGCAACACAGCTTAATTTCCATATAGACGAAGAAACATTTGAGGCACTTGGACGTAACAAAGAACGTATCAAGATTGTTTCCAAAGAACGTGTAGCCGACGAGTTGAATAAAATCATGATGTCTGCTACGCCATCCAAGGGGTTTGTTGAGTTGTCCCGTTGCGGTTTGTTGCCACTGATATTCCCAGAACTCTCTGAGATGGAGGGAGTAGAAACTGTTAGAGGTCGTGCGCATAAAGATAATTTTTACCATACACTTGAGGTTCTTGACAATATATGTCAAAAGACAGACAATCTGTGGTTACGTTGGGCTGCTTTGCTTCATGATATCGGTAAACCACGTACTAAACGATTTGAACCTGCTATCGGTTGGACCTTTCATAATCATAATTTTATCGGTGCAAAGATGATACCAAACATCTTCAGGAGAATGAAACTTCCGATGAATGAGAAGATGAAATATGTGCAGAAGATGGTTAGTCTTCATATGCGCCCTATCGTGATTGCTGATGAGGAAGTGACAGATTCTGCTGTCCGTCGGCTTTTGTTTGAGGCAGGCGATGATATAGACGACCTGATGATGCTTTGTGAGGCGGACATAACGTCAAAGAACGCATTACGCAAACAGAAATTTTTGGATAATTTTAAATTAGTACGTCAGAAACTGATAGATTTGGAAGAGAAGGACCGTATTCGCAACTTCCAGCCGCCAGTGACGGGTGAAGAAATTATGGCGGTCTTTGGTTTGCAGCCGTGTCGTGAAGTCGGTAATCTGAAAAGTGTGGTTAAAGATGCTGTCCTCGACGGAATTATACCCAACGAGCATGATGCAGCTTTCGCTTTTATGCTAAAACATGCTGAAAAAATGGGACTCAAACCAATTCAGGAGCACTCTTGATTTCTTTTAGCTTTTCGGTTTATGGGTTAGATATTACAGTCATGCTTGTTAAGAATCTTTTGTTATGGAATTTCGTGTTGTTCTGAATATCTTATAACCTATTGCTGCGACTGCAAGCGACATGAGAGGACTCAGATAATTGAAAAAGCAATACGGTAGATAAGCATATGTTGAAACACCCAACACCATTGATTGTGTCATGCCGCAAGTGTTCCAAGGAATAAGGACGGATGTGACTGTAACGGCGTCTTCTGTTGTTCTGCTTAACAGTCGGCTTTCATATCCAAGTTTCTTATAGTGTTCACGGAACATATTGCTTGTCAGAATTATCGAAAGATACTGGTCGGCACATACCGTGTTCATGAATAAGCCGGCTCCTACAGTCGAAGCTACGAGTGAGAATGTGTTGTGTGTGATTCGTATGAACATGCGCATGATACTTTCTATCATACCAGCAGCACTCATAGAGGCGCCAAGTGTCATGGCACAGAATATCAGCCAAATCGTACTCATCATTCCTGACATGCCGCGTGTGGCTACGAGGTCGTTTAATGCCGGTACTCCGGTGTCAATAGACGTGTTGCCGCATACGATAATCATGATCCCCCTGAAACGGTTCAGCCAAGTATCGAGATAACTGTCTGCAATGTGGTCTACGAGTGCGGGTTGTGTGATGATGGCAGCGATACAAGCCATCAATGTTGCTGCAAACAATATGATGACAGCCGGCAGCCGGCGTGCTATCATGATGCCGGTGAGTAACGGAACTGTCAGTAACCATGGTGAAATGTGGAATACACTGTTCAGCCCTTCAGCAAAAGTTTCAGACTGGTTGCCGCCTACAGTTTCGTGCATTAAGCCGGCGACCGTAAATATGATGAGTCCGGCAACGAAAGCCGGCGTGGTCGTGTACATCATATAACGTATGTGCGTGAACAGTGGAGTTTGTGTCATTGAAGATGCCAAAACGGTTGTTTCGCTCATCGGTGATATTTTGTCTCCAAAATAAGCACCAGAGATGATTGCGCCTGCAATCCATCCCTCATGGAATCCTTGTGCTTTACCTATGCCAAGCAGGGCTATGCCGATAGTGGCGATGGTTGTCCAAGAGCTACCGGTCATGACAGATATGCATGCACAGATAAGGCAAGAAGAAACTAAGAACCATTGTGGGCTTATAATTTGCAACCCGTAGTAAATCATGGTTGGTACGATACCGCTCGCCATCCACGCCCCACCGACGGCACCGATAAGCAACAAAATGAGTATGGATTGTGAGACGTCACCGATATGTTTTGAAATCGACTTTTCGAAATCTTCCCAGTGCATTGTTCCAACAGACATTCCCATGAGGATACAGCAGGCTGATGTCACCAACAATGCTATTTGACTGGCGCCTGAAAGTGAGTCGCTTCCAAATGAAGTGAGTACAAGTGCCAATAGCAGCACGAGTATGACCAACGGCAGGAAGGAGAGCCAAACAGGAGGAAGTTTTTTATCGTTACGCATATCATTTGTTTTGAAAAACGCGCCGCCATTTTGTTTTTTGCATGGCGGCGCGTAATATAGAATGTTTTTTAAAGGCTCGTCAGGCTACTTTTTCGAGTTTTTTCATGATGGAGAAAATGAACAGAGCTGATAACAGACACAATACAATCAGCACGCTCCAAACCATCCACAATTCCATATCACCCCACAAGTAGCCGATGATGGCCACCAAATAATTACCAATGGCTGTAGCGACAAACCAGCCGCCCATCATAGAGCCCTTCATTTTCGGGGGAGCCACTTTTGAAACAAATGAGATACCCATTGGTGACAGTAGCAATTCTGCAAATGTCAGTATTAGGTAGGTAGATATAAGCCAGTTGGGCGATACAAGCGTAGAGAGCGTACTGTCCTGTTTCAAAGCGTCTGGAGTAGGAAGACCGATGGAGCCGAATGCAAGGACAAGGAAACCGCAGGCGGCTATCAGCATGCCCAGTCCGATTTTTCTCGGAGCAGACGGTTCTTTGCCTTTTTGGGCAAGGTAGCCGAAAATAGCCAAAGATACCGGTGTCAGTGATACGACAAAGAACGGATTAAATTGTTGGAATTGTTGCGGCAGGATGCTGACGGTTTCGGGAGTTAAGGAATAGGAGTACCAAAGGGCTGCCAATGCGGCAACTGTAATGGCACCTGCAATACTTTTCCCTTGGCCGGTTTTTGACTGGAATATGGCAAAGGCTGCATAAATCGCCACTACGATGAATGTGAGGTTCAATACGTCAAACCCGATACGGTCCAGTCCGCTGACTTCATGTGCCGTGTAATCGCGTGCGAAGAATGTCATGGTCAGGCCATTCTGATGGAAAGCCATCCAGAAGAACAATACGACGGCAAATACAAGCAGCAGTGCAACAACGCGTTGTTTTGTTTCTGCCGGTGACAGTTCCTCATGTGTATGTCCGCTTTCAGGTGTTGCGGCACTTTCTTTAACACTGTCTGCGTGTTTGAATGTGGAACGGAATGAAACGTAAATGAGCATTGATACAATAAGTGAGACGCAGGCAACGGCAAAACCGTAATTATAGGCTTCTGATAAGTGGCGAATGTATGAGTCACAGAAAGCGGCAGTGTCGCCGGCAAAGTGTTGGCTTGCTTTCAGTGTTTCCAGTAGTTCTGCGTTTTGTGTGGACAATTCATTGTTTATGAACTGGTGTGCCAGGCTTGGAATACGGCCGTCATACGTGAAATTATATTTGCCAAGAATCCAGTTAGTCATTTTTGTGGCAGCTGTCGGTGCATACATGGCGCCGATATTGATGGCCATGTAAAACAGGCTGAATGCCGTGTCACGTTTGGCTGAGTAGCGAGGGTCGTCGTAGAGGTTGCCTACCATCACTTGCAGATTGCCTTTGAAAAAGCCCGTACCGATAGAAATGAGTCCTAATGCAGCGAACATCATTATTTTACCGAATTCATTACTGGTTGGGATGGATAGCAGTACATATCCAATGAACATCACAACGAAACCACTCATAACCATTTTCCCGTAACCGAACTTGTCGGCGAGGAAGCCACCTATGAGCGGCATAAAATAAACGGCGGCGAGGAAACTGCCGAAGATGGTTGATGTTTCATGTTCCGTATAGCCGAATTTGGCTTGCAGGAACAGTGTAAAGATGGCAAGCATTGTGTAGTAACCGAAACGCTCGCCCGTGTTGGCCAATGCTAACGCATAGAGGCCTTTGGGTTGTCCTTCAAACATAACAGATATTTTTTGTGATTAAGTATTAGGTTGCAAACTTACGCAAAAACGCTGAAAAAATCTAATAATCCATTAAGAATAACAGGTGTTGATGGATTATTAGAACTTCAATTTGTATAAAATAGGATTTATATTTTGATTAATTAAAAAGGGAAGAGTCTCAGAAACCTGTACGATAAAGGGGATATATCGCGGAAAGTTTCTGCTTTCTCTTCCCTATAAGGATATAAACAAAACGTCTTTACTTATTGGATGTCAGTTAGTCTGGTGCCGCTAAGTGTAGGCTTTGTTTATATTGTTTGGCTTAAAAACCGTATGTCAGAAATTTATGCCGGTAATTACGCTGAAGGTTCCAAAGCGAGCTTCCGGGGCAATCTTGTTGAGATCCAATCCATAGCCGACACCGATGTTGAATGTCCCGAAATCTAAGGTCGCGCCAACCTGCCAGCCTATTTGAAAGCGTCTCCAGTCACATCCGTCTTCTCCATAGACGCTGTAAGAGTCTGAAACGGAGATGTCGCCAATCTCGAACTCATATTTTTCTTTTCCAATGATTCCCAGTCGCAGATAAATGCCTGTATAGGGCTTCAAGGATACACCATTCGTGATGTCTATCTGGTAAACAATGTTTGCGGGGATATAGAGACCTAACAGATTGTGGCTTACTTTGGATTTGACTTCATCGTTTGAAGTTTCAAAGCTGTGATGGGAAAAACTGAGGCCTGCACCTGTTTCAAAGAACAGCGGAAGATGGCTGCCAAATCCAAACGATTGCACATAGCCGGCAGAAAGGCCGTTGAATCCTTGTTTGAGGTCATCCGCCTCGCTTGAGTATTTTAAAATAGAACGGTCGTAAGACAACCGAAGCCCTTTCCAAGGGGCAGTGCTGGAAGTCCTGACTCTTCTTCCCATCCTGTCATTCGCATATTGGGCGTGGGCTAACGATATGCTGATGAAGCAAATAAAAGTGACAAATATTCTGGTAAATTTCATTGTTTGATGTTTTTGTCGTTATCAGTTCAATTTATTTTGTTGTTCTCTCTGTCAAGCAGTTTTTTACGCAGACCGATAAAACGTCCGGGGATGCTGCGTTTCGTTGGAGTGGGGGTGGTTCTTATTGACGCCCAGTTTTCGTCCCATTGTTCGTCATATCCGAATGTTATGCGTATGTTTTGCCGGTAGCTGCTGTTGCTGTAATTGTAATTATACACGGCGCTGGAGTTTATGGCCTGTACGGAGCCATCGTCATTATAGGAAACAGAATTGGTCGTGTAATTATAATAGGCATCATCAAAGTATTGGCTCTCTTTGTAAGTCAAAGGGATGTTTTTGGTCGTTTTTCCGACTAAACCGGCGTAACACATTTCAACCGGGAATACATCACCGATACCTATGCCTTCTTCATTATAGAAATTCCAGATACCCGGATTAGGATATAAATTTTCATCGTATGTGTATTCTTCTTCATAAAGGAACTCTCGCTCTTCTTCTCCTTCTTCAATTAAAACCGATTTTGCAGATACCTTAATGAGATTCCCGTTTTCCCATGTGTTTACGGTGGTACCGGTTTCCGTGGAACCATCATACCATGTATAATGATATTTGCTTAATATCAAATGTCCCTCGTCATCGTAAGTGAGCATTACAGATAACTTTTCTGAATAGATTTCTCCTTCATCTTCTTCTGTATAAATTGCCTCGCAAGAGGTAATGAAGCCGTCTTTGTTTACTTTGATGTTTTTAATTTCTGTGTATTCCGAGTATTCTGACGTAGTGTTTTTATAATAAATATCTGATGCTTTTACTGTCAAAGGGTCAGACAGAAATTCAAATTCCTCGTCGCCGTTATAGGCTTTTTTCATACATCCGTTTTCATAGACGAAAGCATGTAAAATAGGTTGGTAAGAACTATAGGGATTATTAACAGACGTTACGGGAAACTTAATGCCGGCTTTCGATACCGGTTGCAAGGAAGATGCGTGCTTGCCGTAACTTATTGTTTCGCTGCAAACTTCTTCTTCGTTGCTGCATGCCGTAAGGCAGAAGCTAACCAAACAAACCAGCACAATGGAAAATTGGCTATAGGTCAACATTGATAATTTGTTTCTTTTCCTTTTCATAAAGATAATAGCTTTTGCATTGATGTGTTAATGGTATTGTTATCCTGAACTTCATTTATAATAGTGGTAGTGGATAATCTATAGCAGATTCATTTCTTGTTGAAAGAGGGTGTGCCTATAGTTGAAAACCCATAAAGCACACCCGTTATAAAATTTAGCAAACAATACGGTTGGATGTTATAAGTTTTATTGTTTTGAGTTATGCCGTACTATCCGTGAATTTTACATTCTTTTTGTGTCAATATCATTAGAAATTATAGCCGAGATTAATGGAGAAGTTGCGGTTCTTCTGAGAGATGTCGCTATCTTTTAGATTGTTGGACAGGCCTAATTCGTAATTCATGCCTACAAAGATGTGGCCGAATGTTACACCGGCACCAAATATGAATCCAGCATCAAATCTTTTGAAGTTATCATTAAAATAATCATATTCTTCTTCATAACTTTCTCCCCAGTATTCTCCTTCAACTTTGTCTTTACCGGAGATACCACATGCAAAATAGGGGCCGACATTGACTTGTAATTGGATGGCGTCGTTAATGTTGAAACGGTATGAAGCTAATATGGGGATTTGTAAATAGCCGGGGTTGGCTTTCCATGTTTCTCCATCTTCTTCAATTTTATACCCCTTCATGGTGTAGTACAGACCGGACTGGACGTACAAACTTTGCATCAATGGAATATCAACGCTGAGACCTACGTTGAATCCTGTTTTGTTTGATGATGTTTCGCTGAGGTTATCTGCTGAGTAAACTTGTTTTGCGAAATTGACACCGCCACGGATACCGAATGTAACAGGCTGATCGGCCTTTTCGGTAGAGAAGAATGACGTTGATGCGTCAGATGCGTACTGTGCGGATGCTGTCAATGTACAGCCAGCACAAACCAAAGCCAAAAATAGTTTTTTCATGTTTTCTTAATTAAAAGTTGTTTTACATATTAAAGTCCATTCTCCACACGTTGTAGTTACCTTCACTGGTTCCTCTTTGAGACAGGAAATAGATGCTCTTTCCGTCAGGTGCCCAAATGGCAGACAAATCATTTCCCGGATGGTAGGTGAGTTGGGTAAAGCCTGTACCGTCTGTGCGTATTACAAAGATGTCGGTATTCATGGCCTTTTCTTTTTCCGATATGCTGCTGCCGGTACACAGTAGCCATTGTCCATCGGGAGATAACTGTGGTGTTGTGAAACTTCTGCCGGGCTGCGCCAGGATTACTTCCTCGACGCCTGTTTTGAAGTTCAGTCTCCAGATTTCTGCTTCACGTTTGTCCGTAAAACGGCTGCAATAAACTGTGTTGGGGTCGTCCGGAACAAGACAAGGAGTCATACCGCGTGAATAATTGGAGAACAGGTTGGTCTTACGGTTGAAGCTCCATAAACTGAATGCGCCAAGTCCTTCGCCGCGATGGAAATAGATGTCTTCTCCTGAGGGAGTCATTACGCCACCGTAGTCATTGTCTGTACCGGTAGAGATTTGTTGTACAACGGAACCTTGCTCTGCATTGACCAAGTAAATACCGGCATGTCCACCTCTTAATTCTGTAAAACAAAGCGTCTTGCCGTCTTTGCTCCAAGAGAAATCCATTACAGATGTCCTGAAAGTACGCTGCACACTGACGCCACCGGTCGAAGAACTTTTTATCATGATGTTCTTTGTACTGTTCTTGTCATTCACATAACCTATTTTGGAACCGTCCGGAGATATGGCGATCAGCGGGTTTACCCACCAAGTGACGGCTGCAACTTCCTGCTTGCCGAAACGGAGATTTAAAACAGATTTTGAATTTCCGGTTGCAAAAGGAGCGGCGACAGCGTCAGCATCGTCAGTGATTTTTTCAAATTTGATACCGCCTTCTTCCGGTACGGAAATAACACTGTAATTTACACGTACCCTTTTTGCATCCATGTTTATAATGAACGCAGAAAGGAAAATAAAAAATACTACTCTTTTCATAACATTAATGATAGTTTTATAATTAAAATTAGGGGGTAGTTACTGATTTTATCGGACTGTAAACGGTGCCTTCTGTCGTTTGCAGGAATGCTTTTACATAATATGTCGTTTTACTTTTAAGTCCTGTAACGAATTTTGCATTGCCAGAGAGTGTTCCTCCTCCAAGGGATGTCCATAATGTGCCTTCTGCATCGGAAGTGGTACCCCCGACGGCTCCCAACATGCGGACTTCATCAGTTGAAACACCGCTGGCTTTGATTGAAACGTTGATTTGCAAACCTGTCGTGGTTTTCCTTTGTGCGCTGATACTTGTGATGGTGACGGAACCTTTGATTTTTGCTCCTTCTGAGTCACTCATGTCATCCTCTTTGTTACAGCCTGAACAAGAGAGGCAAATCATCGTTAAAACAGCTAATGATTTCAGGATGTTTGCTTTTTTTATCTGATATTCCATTTCGTAATTTTGTATGTCTTGTTTTATTTATTTTCTTGTCGTATAATATGTATGATATTTTATATATACCTTATGTATAAATACATCAATATTTTTAATTATAGCACAACCCTTTTAAAATGGTTCTAACAGCTGTTTTTTATATAAGTATCTCTTGTTAAGAGTTGATTAAGAGATACGACATTCTTTACATGTTTTTATGTTGTATTCTTCTCCAGGTTACCATTATCAATGATAGAAAACAATTTTTTGTTTAAAAAAAATAGATAAATTTTATAGATATTGTATTTTTTTTCGCTACATTTGCATACCTAAATAATCTCTTAACAAGAGATATACACTATTGATCTATTGGATGTCATTATAATATTTTTATAATCAGCATGTTGTAATTTTATTATTTTGAGTTTTTACTATTCCGGCGTTTTGTATTTTGATTCAAGCAATCATTCTTTGCTTATTTTTTAACGGATGTTTTTTTGTCTTGTTTCTTTTGTCGGTATAAGGTAGTTTGTTTATTTAAAAATGGAATCTAAGATAGACATATTTATGTCTTTGTTTTTTTATATCAGGTCGTAAGTTGTGTAGTTGTGATTGTATGGTATTCTTGTAGAAAGTGCTGTATTGGTTTGCATGAAAAACGGTTTGTATTTTCTTTCTAATGCCGGTTTTCCGTTGTTCGAGGTATATCAGGCGAGTGACGTTGTGATTTACCTTTCGTCTTTTCCCTTTTGCTTCCGGATCTTTGTTTTGGGGGTGAGGGGGAATTTTGTACTGTTTGCACCGGTTGTTTGGAGTTTTTTCTTTCGTCAGTTATCCTCCAGCAAAGCGACCGCTTGCTTTTTTGATTGCGACCTGTCGCTTCTGCAAGGCGATAGGTCGCAATTTTTGCTGCAACCGCTTGCATTTTCGACGCTTCGTCCGACTTGCAGGATGATGTTTTCTATTTCAAGATGTTCTGTAGTATAGCGTGTTGATGTCTTGGTAAAGAACCGAGCTATTTTCCTGCAAACCGGCAGCAATGTGTATAAGATACTGATTCTTACAATAACTCAGATAGGTTATTGATAGTTGGGTTTTGTTATAGTACCGATATTTATATAATAAAGAGGGGATGATGCGGCTGCATCATCCCCTCTCTGTTACGGTTCATTTCGTTTTCTTTTATTTGGCGATACGTTTGCCGTTTATGATATACACGCCTTTGGGCAGTTTTTCAAGAGCGGACGGCTCGTCAGATGACAGGTTGACAACTTGTCCGCTGACATTATATGCTCTGACCGGACCGTCGTTGTCTTTCAAGATTTCGCCGATGGCCGTAAGTTGTCCGTCAACTTTGATATATACTGTTTCGCCTGCCGGGGTGCCGCCGTTGAACGTGATGTAAGCCCTGAATCCGTCGAGTGATGTGTTTCCGTTTTCATCTGCCGGATAAAAATAATTATCCTTGATGTAGTATGATGAGCCGGGCAGTGAGATGTGGTCGTAGTTACCCCTCATTTCGGCAGAGTTGCTGCCGGATTCGATTTTTATTGTTTTGGCCTCAGTCATGTCGGGTTCTATGGAAACGATGTCGAAGGTCAGGTTTTCGTATGCTTCGTTGGCCTTTACGATGTAAGGTACGGACGCCTCGATGGTTGTCAGTTTGTCAGAGAAGTCCAGAACGAGTGCGTTGTCTTCTCCCGTCGAGATGCCTGTCAGTTTGCGTATATCGGTGAAATATTCCGCTGCTTGTTCTTCTGTGAGGCTGAAAGGCAGGCAGAGGGTATTCCAAAGGTTGTTTGTGCCGAATGTCCTGTCGACGTCTGCGGTTCCAACAACAGTTTCCGCTACGATGGGGGTATTCACGGCCGTCTCGTCAAGTTGAATGGTCAGATCGCCATAATAATAAAGATTGAAGTTGTCGAATATGCTCCAATAAGAGTCGGACGATGAAGTGCATTTTATTCCCACTTTAAGGCTGCCGCCATTTGTTTCAACACGTCCGCAAACATCGTTGTTGTACAGTCCTTTTGCAAAGTATAGGCTGGCAGCTTGCATGTCATTGGGCACATACTTATTGCCGCCGACCGTTGATTCGGAACCGCCTGTTTTGGATGTTTGTGCTTCGGCTGCTATGTTCATGATGGCCTTTTCATTGTTTCCGGCATAAACGTATGTGGTTACGTTGTTTCGGCCTGCAGTGTAATTATTATAAACGGTTGTTGCCGCACCCGGACGCTGGAAGCCTTGACAGGTAAAACTATAGACTCCTTTGGGCAGTCCGCTGACAGTTTGGTTGAAGTCGAACGTTTTTTGGAAGAACTCACCGCAGGAGTATGAGATGGCAGGCGTGGTCGACCAGCCTGAGCCGTCGGTCAGTGATGGGTCAGACATAAGGTATGTCATGTCAAACGGTTGGTTGATGTCGGTGGGTGACACTTGTGAAAGGAACAGGATGATGGCCTCTTTCAGTTCCTCGGCTGCCGTGTTGATCTCGGTGGCGGTGGCGTTTGAGTCGGCGATCTTTTCTTTGGTTTCCTGAATCTTGCTTGTCAGTGTTTTATCGGCATCTGCCACGTTTTCGATGTGTGGTACGGCGATAAAAGTTTCTGCCCGTTCTATTTCCTTGTTGGTTACTTCTTTGAATACGTCGACGGTTGCTTGTTCAAAAGCGGTTGCCTCGTCGGCCGTCAGGATAATCCAGCGTTGGATGTCGGATGAATTGTCAATGTTGAACTCGGCTACAGTTGTTCTGTTGCGTGGGCTGCCTGCAAGGCAGTCGGGGTGTAGTCCGTTGCTTCCCGGATGAATCATCCAGTAACCGCGTTGTGGAATGTCGGCCGGGAAATTACTGCCTATGGCGTCGACGCGTGAGCGCATGAGCTGTATGTTTTCATTCGTGCCGGGTGTTTCCTTGGAGGCTGTTCTGAAAGATGAGGTGGCATAGGTGATATAGTTGCCGGTCGCAGCGTTGCGGAAATTGTAGTAGCAGGTTTTCGGATTGAAGGTGATGTACCATGCCGTGCTGTCCTGTGCCAAGGCTTCTTCTGCAGTGTAGTCTTCCCACTTTAATGTACCTGAACTTGTGACGGTCAGATAGGAAGTGTAGCGACCATATTTCTCGCTTTCGTTGCGGATATAATATTTCACATTGTCTTCCTGTTCAAAGACATAAGCCGGTAAGGTGAAGCCGTCATTGTAGCCTGTAAGCGGCAAACCGTCTTCACCCAAGGCCTGGGTGATGAGACCGTTGATGGTATAAAGAGATTCTTCACCGGTGTCTTCATGGGCTCCGTTGATGCCGTATGGCCACATGTGCGTCCCGTCGCCTGTCAGTGTAGAGGTATTGTCGTTTTCCCAGAAGCGCATGACTTCCGTTACGCGGTCCCCCAGCCAGATGCCGCTGTTGCTGTTTGCCCTGAGGACAGAAGGACCTGACCAGTAAGGATGGGTTCCTACTCCCACTGCATGCCCCATTTCATGCAGGATTGTGCCTGTGCGCTGATAGTCGCTGTTTGGTCCAACGCGCATCCAGCCTCCGTAGCTGCAATCTGCCGTGGGGGTACCGGCACCGTAGTTGCAAGTGATGTTCAGTCCGTTGATGCTGGTCAGATTGTTCCAATAATCGACAGCAGATACCAATGCGGCGTTGATGCGGGCGTTGGCATCGGCCGGACCACCGTTATTATAGGTATAATTGATCTTTCCCATGGGTATGGTGATCACTTTGATAGGGTCGCCGTAGCCAACCATGTCGCCGCCACTGATGGCATAGGCGCGTACATAGTAGATAGTGGATGGTTCGAGTCCTTTGATTTTGTATATCTGTCCGTTGTTGCTAAAATAGTCAGTGGTACGGTTGTCAAAAATTGTGGGTTCCGGGCTGGTACTCCAGCACAAGCCGCGTTCTTTGATGGTGCCGCCTGAAGGGGCAGTGACAGTGCTGCGCCCGAAAATCATTGTGGCGCCACGGGCATAGCGAGTGTCGGTGACAACTGTCGGCACTTCGCCGGTTGCGTTGGCGATGCGGAATGTCAGTGCTGCATTCTCCAGGTTGATGATGATTTGTGCGATCTCTTCGTCTGTTACCGTTGCGTTGTCGTAATTGCTTTGTGCTGCATCGATGATTGACTTGAAGTCAGCCGCGCCGTTGCCCGTTCCTTCGCCATACAATTCATTTTGTTCTGCGATGGATGTTTGCAATGAGGCGTAAGCGGCGATGGACGTTTCTGCGTCTTTAACGGCCTTGGCGAGGTTGACGGCTGCATTCTGTATTTCATCACCCGTTTCACTTGCGGTTGCGTTGCGTGCGTTTGTAATGGCTGTGTTAAGATCTTGCAGGACATCACCTTGCATTTTTTGCAATGTGAGCGGGGTGGCGTTTGTTATCCTGCTTTCCAGTTTCTCTTTAGCCGCGTCAAGGTCGATGCCGGAAAATTGCAGCCTGAAGTTGTCGCAGGTAACCCAGTTGCCTGTTGCGCTGACTGTCTTAAAGCCGATATTGGCTTCGTTTTCTATGACAATAAAAGTCACGGAATAGTCATCAGCCGTATATACCTCAACCTGCTGGTCGTCGGCAAAGATATATGCGCCGGTCTGTTTGCTTGTGCTGGCATTTTGTGCGATGTTTTGTGCCGTGGCTGTCAGGGTATATGTTCCTATGCCCAAACCGGTGATGGTCTGACTTACGCTTACGTTGCCGACTCTGCTGCCCCCAGGCACCCATGTTTCGACGTAAATAGAACCGTCTTTCTTGTCAAAAGACGTGTTTGATTGGGTTTTCATACCGGAATTGGTCCAGCCGGCCAGGTCATTCTCAAAACTCGGATTGGTGATTTTTTCTGTCAGATCTGTTTGCGCAAAAAGTACGGCAGAACCGGCAAATAGTGCCATAGCAGACACTAATAATCGGAGTCTTCTGTTTTTCATTGTCGTTTTATTAAGAAATTAGGTTAATGGAATGATTCTTTTAATGTGCGCCGGAATCTTTATGGCGTTATTCACATATTATACAAAGTTAATGAAACTGGTGTGATTTATGCACTGTTTCTTGTAATTTAACACATCGAAGGCGGAGTATATGAAAAAGAAGAAAGATGGAACGAAGCGTGGCGTTCCATCTTTCATCATATTGTCGTATGTTGTCTTTTTATTGCATGTTGCTCTTCTCAAGCCCGTAGTTTTTCTTTGCATCTTCTTTTTTGAGAAGCATCGCTATGAGTATGGATACTGCGCCGAAAATGGCAAAGATGGTCATGGGGATGGCATAGTCATAGGTCGTCCCTGTTCCGGTTTCAATGGTGGAATAGTTCTCGATGACCCAACCTATCAGCAGCGGTACCAATGAAAGACCAATGTTCTGGATATAGAATATGATGGCATACGCCGATCCGAGCTGTTTCATCGGGATGATTTTAGGTACTGACGGCCACATGGCAGATGGTACCAGTGAGAATGTGATGCCTAAAATCACCATGATGAATATGGCAAACCACCAAGTGTTGAGGAGGGGTAGGGCGAACAGCGTGTGTACGATTGTCAGCAGGACCGAACCTGTTACCATCAGTGTGGCTCCTTTTCCAATACGGTCATAGATGGAACCGAACAGCGGCGTGAGCAGGATGGTGCCGAAAGGCAGTAAGGCCGGGATGAAACCTGCGACAGATGGTTCGACATTGTATTTGTAAATCATCAGTTTGGTGGCGAACTTCAGGAATGGGAAAACGCCTGCATAAAATATCAGGCAGAGTAGGGTGATAAGCCAGAAACCTTTATTGGTGAAGATGTACTTCAGGTCTTTCATCTGGAATTTTTCATCGCTTTCTGTGGCTGAAGATTCGGCAATCGATTCGTCGAGTTTTTTATCCATAACGCAGTAGACGATGTATGCCAGCAGACCGATGCAAAGCAACGCTGCCCCCAAAAGAATCGGGGCGGAAATATTGTTGTCCATCATTTGTGCGATGGGGAGGCTGAATGCTAATGCTGCGGCTGTGCCTAAACGCGCCATGGCGACCTGTAATCCCAAAGCCAGTGCCACTTCGTGGCCGGTGAACCATTTGATGATGGCCTTGGATACTGTGATACCCGTGATTTCGGCACCGACGCCGAATATCGCGAAACCTAAACTGGCGAGTAAAACTTGCGGATGGTAACCCATGACGGTGTTACCTGCAAAGTCGTGGGAAAATGCATACCATTTCAGTAATGCGCCTGCCAACATGAGTGTGCTGCTCATGAGGCCGGTAAAACGGATGCCGCATTTGTCTAAAATGATTCCTCCGAAGAACAGCATGAGCAGGAACACATTGATATAGCCGTAAGCTCCCGAAAAGAAACCGTATTCAGAACTTGTCCAGCCCAGCCCGCCTTCTGCTATCGGCTTTGTCAACATAAATTCGAGTGGTGCCATTACGTCGGTAATGAAATAACCGCACATCATGGTGAAAGACACGATGACCATTGCACTCCAGCGTGCCGTAGGATTCTCGCTTAATTTCTTTTGAATATTTTTTGTGACAGTCATATGAAATGTTTTATGGTTTTTATTGTTTGAGCCAGCGGTCTAACCAGCGGAAGAAGGTGCGTTGCCATAAGATGCCGTTCTGTGGTTTCAGCACCCAATGATTCTCGTCGGGGTATAGTAGCAGTTCGGCCGGCAATCCGCGCAAAATGGCCGCATTGAAGGCCGATTGTCCTTGTGAACTCAGGATGCGGTAATCTTTTTCGCCGTGGATGCAAAGGATGGGAGTATCCCAGCGGTCAACATAAAGATGTGGGCTGGTGAGGTATGGGTTACATTTCTGGCCGTCATTGATTTGCATGCCGTTGTCTGAGTTTGCCGTTATGCCCATACGCCATGGCGCGCCCCCAAGGTCCCAGTTGGCAAACCACATTTCCTCGGTCTCCAAGTACTGTTGCTGGGTATTGAAAATGCCGTCATGCGCTATGAAGCATTTGAATCGTTTCTCATGATGTCCGGCCAGATAGTAGACACTATAACCACCGAAACTGGCTCCAACACAACCTAACCGGTCGGCGTCGACATACGGTTCTTTGCATAAGTCGTCGATAGCACTCAAATAGTCTTGCATGCACTGGCCACTGTAGTCGCCACTGACGGATTCCAACCATTCCATACCGAACCCGGGTAGTCCCCTTCGGTTGGGAGCAATGATGATATAGTCGTTGGCCGCCATGATTTGGAGATTCCACCGGTAACTCCAGAATTGGCTGACGGGGCTTTGCGGGCCTCCCTCGCAGAAAAGCAGTGCGGGGTATTTTTTTGCAGGGTCGAAGTGGGGCGGATAGACGACCCAGCATAATTCCTGCTTGCCGTCTGAGGTCTTTACCCAGCGTTCTTTAACTTCACCCATCTTGATTTGCGAAAGGATATGCTCGTTTTCGTGTGTCAATGCCAGGACATCGGCACCGTCTTTCTTTGGTATAATGCGGTAGATGTCGTCAGGGGCACTCAAACTGTGGCGCATGGCTATCAGCTGTTTACCGCAAACGGCTATACTTGCGTAATCGAAATCGCCGCCTGTAACAGCCGTGGTCTTTCCTTTCAGATTGGTTTTGTAGATTCCGGAACGGGCATGCCATACGCCAGTGAAATATAAAGTCTTGTTATCTGCGCTCCAGCAGTAGTCGTCGACGCCGGATTCAAATGTTTCGGTGACATATTGTTTGTTCCCGCTTTCTATGTGTAAAATGCAAAGTCGGTTGCGGTCACTTTCATAACCGTTGCGTGCCATGCTTAACCAAGCTATATGCTTCCCGTCGGGGGAGTATTGGGGACGGGTGTCATAGCCAACATTAAAATCACCTTTTTGCAGGTTGACAACTTGTTTGGCCATGGAACGTGTTGGGTCAATGGCCGGTTCTTCATAATCGTCAGGCTTGCATAGGTTGTTCGTTTTACCTGTTTCAATGTCGTAACAGTATATGTCGCTATCAGTACTGACTGCGTATGCCAAGCCTGTGCGCTTCCGGCTACTGTAGGCTATATGTTTACTGTCCGGACTCCAACAGACTTGTTCCGTACCACCGAAAGGCTGCATCGGGCATTCGTATGGTTCACCTTCCATGATGTCGTGCGCGTCGAGGATGTGATGTCCATCATATTGGGCGAGGAATAGATGTGGGATAGTGGTGACGTAGTGATCCCAGTGCTTGAAGTTATAATCTTTGATGACCATGCCGGTTGCTTTGGGTAGGTCGTCATAAGGCTTCTCTATAGCGGTATAGTCGTCGACTTGACAAATGAGAATGACTTTTGTTCCATCGGGTGAAAATAAGAATCCTTCGATGTCTTTTTCGGAGGAACTTATTTGGCGTCTGTTGTTGCCTTCGAGGTCCATTTCCCATACCTGTTGTGTGCCGCCGGCATCGGAAAGGAAATAAATATGCTGACCGTCGGCACTGAAAGCCGGCGATGTTTCGTTGTCCTTGCCTGTTGTGAGTTGTTTGTTGTCGCTACCGTCAGGTTGCATGCAGCAGATAACGGTATGGCTTTTGTTTTGCTCCACACTGTAGTAACTGACTGTGTATGCAATGTGGTGGGCGTCGGGAGAAACAACCATTCCGCCGATACGGCCCATGGCCCAAAGGGCTTCCGGAGTGAGCCGGTCATTGGCGAGTGTAATATGGCTTTTGCCGATAATTGGTTCTGTTTCTGTTGCCTGAATGTTAGCTGAGAGCGTAAGTGCGGCTGTCAACATTGTCATTGAAATCATGTGTCTGATATAAAATAAATCATTCCGGGGGTCGCGGTGTCGGGATCCCGGAATGATGAGTGATTGTTTTTTTATCTGTTCTTTTGTGATTGGCGTTTTTTCTGCTCTTCCAAAATGGCTTGTTGCTGTTTCTGGAGTGCTTCAAGACGCGCAGCCATGCCGGATAGCTTTTTGTTGGGGTTGTTCTTGTTTGCCTGATAATTGGCTTCAAGTTTGGCCAACAATTTTTTGTCATCCGTTGTTTTGCGTAATACCCACATGATAAGGATGCTGGTAAGTCCTGATAGGAAATAATAGTAGTTCAATCCGGATGAGTAATTGTTGAACATGAAGAAGAAGGCAATAGGCATGATATACATC
This sequence comes from uncultured Prevotellaceae bacterium, assembly GCA_949299545.1. Classification (GTDB taxonomy): domain Bacteria; phylum Bacteroidota; class Bacteroidia; order Bacteroidales; family Bacteroidaceae; genus Paraprevotella. Next base: position 90,579 of record CASGAM010000025.1, read on the forward strand.
ATGTATTGCATGATCTTCATTTGTTGTGCTTGCTCACCGGTCATGCTGTTCTGTTGTTGACGCATGCTTATCCATGTGTTGATAATGTTGGTGACGCAGAACAGGAGACAGAAAATACTGATATGGTCACCTATCAACCATATTGATTTATCCCATCTGATAATGTCATCGTATGCAGAAAGGTCGTTTGCCCATAGGAAACTTTCTCCACGCAGTTCAATCGCGTTTGGTACAAAATTGAACAATGCAATCCAAATAGGCATCTGAATGAGCATCGGAAGGCAACCGCCCATTGGGCTTACGCCGTATTGGCTGTAAAGTTGCATGATTTCTTGCTGTTTCTTCATGGCGTCTTCCGGCTTCGGGTATTTGGCGCTTATTTCATCCATTTTAGGACGCAGCACACGCATTTTGGCCGATGACATGTAGGACTTGCGTGTCGTGGGATAGACTAGTATTTTGACAAAGATGGTCAGCAATAGCAACACAATGCCCATGGAGAGCCCTAAACTGCTTAGCCAGTCAAAAATATAGATGATGAAGAAGCGGTTGATCCATTTGAATAGAGGCCAGCCTAAATATACAAGTTCTTCAAGTTCCAGGTCTTTGTCACTGCTACTCAATTCATTGATATCCTGTAATAAATGATAATTGTTAGGGGCAAAAAGCAGTTGGAGTTTGGTCGGTTCCCCCCCCTTGGGATCAAAGAACGTTTTCATGTTTGCTTCGTAGTCTTTCAGATAACCGCTTTGTTTCGTCATAGGCCGACTGCTCAGAAACGCATTCGTGAAGTCTTGATGGGCAATCATGACACAACTGAAGAATTGGTTTTTAAAAGCTACCCAGTCTAACGGTTCTTTGATTTGTTCTGATTCTTGGCTGGTTTCGCTCAAATAGTCCGTACCTTCTTCTTTGATTTTATACGTCAGTGAAGAATAACGGTTTTCAAAATCGTAACCTTTTTCCTGTTGTCTGGCTTTTTCTGACCATTCAATGTCCATGGATTTCATGGATGGGGTAAAGAGGTAATCCAAACCGATGGCTTGAACGGAGAGATCAACCATATAGGAATTGGGGTGTAGGTAATAACTCAAGTCAAGGAATCGACCGTCTGCAGCCTGCAGGCGCATGATGACGGTGGAATCCGTCGCGTTGACTGGCGTAAAAAAGAAATCTTCAGAATCGATGTTTTCCGTTTTACCGGTCAGCATGATTTTCATGTTGGCATCTGTTTCATCAAACAAAACTACATGTCCTCCTTGCTGGTTTTTGTAAGTTTTGAGTTCGGCTTGTTTGATGGCTCCGCCTTTAGTACTGAGAGTAAGTTTGACAACCTCGTTTTCCAAGACAATGGGTTGCGGTGTTCCTTGCCTATGTGCATAAAACAAGGATGTCGAATCAAGGGCGGCCTGCACCCTTTGCAGAATTTCTTCGTTTTCTTTTGCCCTTTGCAGTTCTTCGGCTTTCATGCGTTCTACCGATGCAATGGAGTCACGTGTGAATTGAGCCTGTCGTTCTGCTTCGTCCGGTTGGCTGAAATAACTAAATCCTATAAGGACGGCAGCAATGAGAATAAAACCTGTAAGTGTGTTTTTGTCCATTTTTATCGTGTTTTTGCGTTGTCGTTTTGTTCACGGCTGTAATCGATGGCCGCTTTGACGAATGACAGGAATAAAGGATGTGGCTTCAATACTGTACTGCTGTATTCAGGATGGAACTGGGTGCCGATATACCATCTTAGCGTCGGTATTTCCACAATCTCCACGAGGTTGCTGTCCGGATTTGTCCCTACGCATTGCATGCCTGCTTTCTCAAACTCTTCCGTATATTGATTGTTAAATTCGTAACGGTGCCGGTGGCGTTCGGAAATTACCTTTTTTTGATATGCTTCGTATGTCTTGCTTCCTTCACGCAATTCACATTCATAAGCTCCGAGTCGCATCGTTCCACCCATTTGGGTAATGTTTTTTTGCTCTTCCATGATATCTATCACATTATGCGGAGTCTTTTCATCCATTTCACGGCTGTTGGCGTCGGCATAACCCAATACGTTGCGTGCAAATTCAATAACAATCATCTGCATACCGAGACATATACCGAATGTTGGTATGTTGTGAGTGCGGGTATATTCTGCGGCAATAATTTTGCCTTCAATACCACGTTGGCCAAATCCCGGACAGATGACTACGCCGGACATGCCTTTCAGGTTTTCAGCTATATTTTCGCGCGTTAGTTTTTCGCTGTTGACGAATTGCGCTTTTACTTTATAATCGTTATAGGTTCCTGCATGTGCTAATGATTCCAAAATGCTTTTGTACGCATCTTGAAGGTCATATTTGCCGACTAAGGCGATGTTAACGATGTCTTTTGCCTTATTACGACGTTCCAAGAAAGAGCGCCAAGGACCAAGTTGTGGCGTTTCGCCAACAGGCATGTTCATTTTCTTTAGGATGATGGCGTCCAAACCTTGGGCCTGCATGCTGATGGGTACTTCGTATATGGAAGGCATATCGAGACTCTGAATGACAGCTTCTTCGTCCACGTTACAGAAATGAGCTACTTTTTTCCTGATACCGGCATTTAAGTCGTGTTCTGTTCGCAGAACTAGAATATCTGGTTGGATACCTAAACTTTGCAACTGTTTGACGGATGTCTGGGTCGGTTTTGTCTTCAACTCTTTTGCTGCTGCAAGGTAGGGGACATAAGTCAAGTGCAGGTTGATGGCATCTTTACCTAACTCCCAACGTAATTGGCGGATGGCCTCTAAGAATGGCAGAGACTCGATATCGCCGACTGTTCCGCCTATCTCGGTGATGACAAAATCAAACTTGTATTTTTTGCCCATGAGCTTGATGTTGCGTTTGATTTCGTCCGTGATATGAGGAACAACCTGAATGGTTTTTCCCAAATAATCGCCACGGCGTTCCTTTTCAATAACGCTTTGGTATATTCGTCCGGTTGTGATATTATTCGCACGGGTTGTTTGGATGCCAGTGAAACGTTCGTAATGTCCTAAGTCAAGGTCTGTTTCTTGGCCATCGACCGTTACATAACATTCGCCGTGTTCATAAGGGTTTAACGTTCCTGGATCGATGTTGATGTAAGGGTCAAACTTCTGAATGGTAATATTGTATCCTCTGGCTTGCAATAGTTTGCCGATAGATGATGAGATAATTCCCTTGCCCAAGGATGAGGCGACGCCGCCTGTCACGAAGATATACTTAGTTTCTCCCACGGTATAATTTGTTTTAATTAAATGCTTTGTATAATTGTTGTAACAAGTGGCAAAATTACAAAAAAACTTTGAGTTGTGTGAGCTTTTCCTTTAAAAATGATATATCTTTGCAAAAGGATTAGGAAAAGATATGTTATACAGAATATTGGCATTGTTTATAATCTTTGTTTCTGGTGGTTTATCCGTTTCAGCTGTGGTTAAGGATAAATTACGTGTAGATACTTTGGTTATGAATAGTGTTGTAGAGAAATATACCATGCTTTTGTCGGACTTGGTGAAAGATTACGATATAAAGGCAAAAGCGAATGATACAGTTGGATCCAGACAAAATGCCAGCTATTTCCGGTATTTTGCAAGACCTACTTTATATAAGGCTCCATTGGAACAGGTTTTTGGGGTAGAATGGCAACCGTCTTTGCCAGGGCGTACACTTGTTTTTCCTGCATATTTGCCAATAGGCGACAGCCTTCTTACTTTATATAAGGAACAGAATAGAGTGCTGATGCAAACCTATGTTAGAAATCCATGGTTGGTATCTATGACGGAAGAGCAGTTAGACAAGGCCGGTGAAGTGAAAGAAGAAATAAAACCGGCAGCTATTACGCATGTACAGTTGGCAGAAAAAGAGATGAATATTGATTTGGCGCCTGATATAGATGAAATTTATATTCAGGTTCGGCGTCCCAACTTTTGGAGTACGAGTGGAGATTATTCTTTGCAGTTTACTCAGTCGTACTTCTCAGAAAATTGGTATCAGGGTGGTGAAAATAATTATACGATGTTGGCATTGGCCACCATGCGCGCGAACTATGATAATAAGAATAAAGTGCAATGGGAAAACTGGTTAGAAATGCGGTTAGGTTTCCAAACGTCCCAAAGCGATGAAATACACAAGTTTAAAACCAATGATGACTTGTTACGTTTCACTACGAAGATTGGCTATAAGGCTGCTAAACGGTGGTACTATACCTTGCAGGTGCAGGCCAGTACGCAATTTTATCCTAACTATAAGGCAAACAGCAAAGATGTTTCTTCTGATTTTATGTCACCTTTTAATATGACGGTCTCATTAGGTATGGATTATAAATTGGAATTGTCGCGTTTTAAAGGTTCTGCTGTATTAACTCCTGTTTCGTATAATTTTCGTTATGTGGATCGGGAAAGCCTCAGACCTAACTTTGGAATAGAGGAAGGGGAGAAAACATATAATTATTTTGGTCCCAGCATAACTGTTAATTATACGTGGGATATATATAAGAATATACAGTGGGGTGCGAGATTATACTGGTTCAGTAATTTAGAGCAAACAACGGTGGAGTGGGAAAATACTATCACGTTTTCGCTTACAAGATTTCTCAATGCCAAGTTGTTCTTATATCCACGGTACGATGACAGTTCTTTAAGTTACCGGAATGAAGAAACAGGGCGTTACCTGATGTTTAAAGAATGGTTCAGTCTGGGCGTGAATTATAATTTTTAGTTTGGACTGTGTTTATTTTAGTGAAGCGTTTATTTGCTCAATATAATCCAATATTTCTGTTTTGCCGGTTTTATTCTCAGATGATGATATAAAATAAGGCGGTAATTCTTCCCATTGCTCTTTGAGCTTGTTCATGTAGTTGTCGATATTTGTTTGCAATTTAGATTTGCTTAGTTTGTCCGCTTTGGTAAATACGATGCTGAAGGGAACATTGTTTTCGCCAAGCCATTCGATAAATTCCATGTCGATTTTTTGGGGCTCATGTCGGCTGTCAATGAGAACGAAGAGGTTAGTAAGTTGTTCTCGTTGTATAATATACCCATAAATGATTTCGTTGATCTTGCCTATGTCGTTTTTGCTCCTTTTGGCATATCCGTAACCCGGCAAGTCAACCAAGAACCATTCTTTGTTTATTAAAAAATGATTGATAAGCACAGTTTTTCCGGGCGTAGCTGATGTCTTTGCCAGTTTTGTTCTTCCCGTTAGCATATTGATGAGACTCGATTTTCCAACGTTTGAACGTCCGATAAAAGCGTATTCCGGTAAGTTCGTGGCTGGGCATTGGTTTGTTTTTGCACTGCTGATGATAAAATCTGCGCTTTTGATTTCCATAGATAGCGTATTTTTATGGGCAAATATACATTATTTATTTCACTTTGGTTATCTTTGCATAAAAATATTATGTAGTAACAAAAGGGGCATGAATCAGCAATATCCTTCAGTTTTATTGGAAAGGGCGGTCAATGAATTTGCAAAGTTGCCGGGAGTAGGTCAAAAGACAGCCATGCGTTTGGTGCTTCATCTGTTACGTCAGGAAACGGACGCGGTGGAACGTTTTGGTCAATCCATTATGACTTTGAAACATGATGTGAAGTATTGCAGAGTTTGTCATAACATCTCGGATACGGACGTGTGTAGCATTTGTGCCAATTCGTTGCGTGATGCTTCTTTGGTATGTGTGGTTGAGAACATCCAAGATGTGATGGCGATTGAGAATACAGGCCAATATAGGGGTGTTTATCATGTTTTGGGCGGTGTCGTTTCACCAATGGATGGTGTCGGTCCTTCCGATCTCCATATTGATAGCCTGGTTGAAAGGGTTAAGAGTGGGGGAATAAAGGAAATCGTTCTTGCTTTGAGTTCTACAATGGAAGGTGATACTACAAGTTTCTATATTTTCAGGAAGTTGTCGGGCACTAATGTGAAAATCAGCATCATTGCGCGCGGAGTCGCGCAAAACGATGAGTTGCAATATACTGATGAGGTAACATTAGGGCGTTCGATTGTTAACCGTATTCCTTTTACCGGGAAATTTTAGGAATGTATAGATTTTATATTTATGAGAAACAGTGTTGATAGACTGGTATGGCGTATGCGTGTTGAATATGGAGCCTTTTTAGGCTTGGTCTTGTTGATGATTGTGTTATATGAGACACAGGTTTTTGTCGGTGGCAGCATCGTTGGAAACGGGCGTATGGAATATTTGTTTGGTGTTGTCAGTGTTATGTTGACGATAATCTTGATACCTTTGTCCCTTAAATTTTTCCCGGTATTAGTAAAACGGAAAGTGGATAAAAGTGATAGAGGGCTTGAGGAAAAATGCTGCAGCTATCTTCTTCTTTCCCGCTTACGACTATTGGCGTTTGCTATAGTGACTTTTTTCAATTTGATAGTGTATTACGAGGCGATGACATCAGCCGGTATGTTGTTGATAGCTGTTGCCGCTTCTTTTTTTTGTGTGCCTGATAAGGTACGTGTTTACAATGATTTGAATTTGGAACGTGAGAAGAAATAAAGAACCATGGCAGGTAACAAAACTATGAAAATCACCTTTTTGGTGCCACCGGCTTTAGATGGTGCCCCCCCGGCAGAGCGTACTTCAGGGTGTACACGGGTTGTATATCCTACCCCTAATATATATGAATTGTCTGTTCTTGCTGTTCTTGAAAAGGACGGATACGAAGATTTACACTATGAGGATTTTGTCTATGGCGACCAGAGCAGGGAACGTTTTTATGATTTCCTGAAAAAAGATAAAAGCGACATTTATTTTATTTGGACAGTCAACTTGTCAGTAAAGAACGATTTGATTGTCACTCAGCTAATCCACAGAATTCATCCAGAGGCTTATGTTGTGATGCAAGGTCCCGGTGTGACATATTTTACAGAGAAAGTGCTGATACAGGAACGTACGGTTGTCGTCCGTGGAGAGCCTGAGCTAATTGTCAAAGATTGGGTAGCCGCTCTTCATGAAGGCAAGGACTGGCGTACTGTGGACGGTATTTCCTATCTTTCGGCAGGCAAGGTGATACATAACAAAATGCATGCGATGGTAAGGCAGTTGGATGAGTTGCCTTTTCCAGCGCGGCATTTTATTAAGGATAAGGTTTATCATAACCCGAAGATTAAACAAGCTCCATATACTACGGCCGTTACTTCGCGCAGCTGTCCCTACAAATGTATTTATTGTGTACCAAGTTCTCTGACATTTGCACGAGAAATAGAAAACCGTCGTTTTAATGGCAAGAAGCCTTTTGTTTCTTTCCGCTCCATAGAAAACATTGAGGCTGAAATGAAACTTCTGCACGAACAGGGTTATAAGGCGGTCGGTTTTATGGATGATAATTTTATTTGGACTGAAACAAGAACCTTGCAAATATGTGACATCATGAAAAAATATGGCTTCAAATGGGGATGTCAGGCAAGGGTTGATGCTATTACGGAACCTATAGCGAAAGCATTGGGTAATTCCGGATGTATGTATGTGGATCTTGGAGTAGAATCGTTTAATGATGAAATCCTTGCTTTCATACGGAAGGGAATTAATCGACGGCAAATTTATGACGCGATAGCTTTGTTGAAACGTTATCATGTACCGGTAAAATTGAACATACTGATAGGCACGAGTCCTTTGGAGACGAAAGAAACATTGCGGGATACGCTCAGACGAGCCAAAGCCTTGAAGGTTGATCAGATAATGTTCAATATCGTGTCGCCATTTCCGGGAACAGAATTTTATACAATGGCAAAAGAAAATGGTTGGATAAAAACAGGGGATTATGTACCTACAGATGTACAAAGACATTCTATACTCAGTTATCCGCATCTTTCTGCTGAAGAGATGGAGCGCATATTGTTTCGTCATAATTTGAGCTATTTCCTGTCGCCATATTTCGTATTTACGCAAATGCGCCGATTTACAGATATAAAAGAGTTTTATTATGCCCTGAAAGCATTGAAGATAAAGTTGTTTGGTTGAATAATGAGAGTTTCAGTTGTTATAATCACATGGAACGGTCGGGGGCATCTTGAAAAGTGCGTGTCATCATTGGCTGAATTTATTTCGCGCCCGGATGTTGAAGCTATTGTTGTAGACAATGGTTCTTGTGACGGGACTGCTGGATGGCTGAAGGCATCTTTTCCTGATATCAGGCTCATTGAGCTCGATGAAAACAAGGGGGTCGCCTTCGCCCGTAACCGCGGGCTGGAAGTAGCCACGGGGGATTACTTGTTGATATTGGATAATGATACGGTCGTCACTGCAGAGGCGCTTGATGGTATGATGGCTTATATGGAAAGCCAACCGGAAGTCGGGATTTGCGGATGTCGGCTGGTGGACAATAAAGGGACGGTTCAGGAAAGTTGCAAGAAGTATCCCGGTCTGATTCAAAAAATATTGAATGTGTTGAATGGAAGCCGTTATCGTTATGCTTACGGAACCAATATGATGCAGCATGCTTTTGAACCGGAGTATCTTATCGGAGCTTGCCAGTTAATCAGACGCAAGGCTTATGAAGAAGTTGGGGCGCTGGATGAGCATATTTTTATCGGACCGGAGGATGCTGATTTTTGTTTGAGAATACGGAAAAAAGGTTGGCATGTCATGTATCTTCCCCAGTTTACCATTACCCATTGTTGCCAACGCATAACGAACCGTCATCTTTTTTCTTCGTTGGGGCGGAAACATATATCTGCTTTGTTTTACCTTTATAAGAAACATAAACGCCTGATATGATGAACTGGCTGGAAAATGAATTGATTTATCTGCGCGCTGTGGAGCCTGAGGATTTGGATGTGATGTATGTCATAGAGAATAATCCCACCCATTGGGTAGCAGGCGGAGTAACTCAGCCAATTTCAATGTATACCTTGAAACGGTATATAGAAAGTTCACACGACGATTTGTTTATAGACCGTCAGTTACGGTTGATGATAGTAGAACGTGACAGCCGTGAGGTCGTGGGTATTGTCGACCTGACGGATTATGACCCGTTACATGGCCGGGCTGCAGTTGGTATACTGGTTAAGTCTTCTTTTAGGAAGCGAGGCATAGGGTTGCAATCTCTTATGCTCTTGCGTGATTACTGTTTTGATTTTTTGCATTTGCATCAGCTTTATGCTTTTATTGCGACGGACAATATTCCGAGTCTGAATCTTTTTGCCCAAGCCGGTTTTTTGAGATCCGGCGAGCTGAAAGACTGGATTTCTGTGGGAAATGTGTATAAAACGGCCTGTGTCATGCAGTGCTTTCCGGCGTGTGAGACGCCAAGATGATTTATTTCCGACTTTTGCTTGTAGAGTAATGGGCAAAAATGTGTATGAAGTCTTGTTAGGTAATGCTGTATATTTTTATACTTAAGAGACTCTTTCCGATTGGAAGCCTTTTATTTTAGTGTAATGTAACAATAGAAATAAATTTTGTTACACTATTATTGGGAAGAGTGGCCGTTAATGTGTTCCTTTGTAATAAATAAACAGGCAGTCTTCTTCGATGGTACCGTTTGTAGCCATTTTGGTTATGCGGTATGTTTTGCCGGTTTGTGAAAATAATCTGTTAGATGGTATGGAAAATACATTTATAAATTACTAATAATTAAGCAATATGTTTAAAATATGTAAAAGAACGGCGGCGCTTTGTATAGGAGGCTTGCTGATGTCCGGGCTTTGCGCTCAAAATCCGGTAGTCCAAACATGTTATACGACAGATCCTGCACCAATGGTCCATGACGGGACGTTGTATCTTTATACAGGACGTGATGAGGAGAAAGCTGACTTCTTTTGGATGCAAGAATGGAGGTTATATTCTACCACCGACATGGTGAACTGGACCGACCATGGCTCGCCGCTGGCCATCGAATCGTTCGAGTGGGGCGATGACCGGGCATGGGCGGCTCAGTGTATTGAGCGAAATGGAAAATTTTACTGGTATGTGTGCTTACATTCAAAACTTTCCGGTGCAATGGCCATTGGTGTGGCTGTCGGCGATTCACCGACCGGTCCTTTCAAAGACGCCATTGGTAAACCGCTTTATGATGGCAGCTGGGATTATATAGACCCGACCGTGTTTATTGACGATGACGGTCAAGCCTATCTCTATTGGGGTAACCCCAATATTTATTATGCAAAGTTGAATGATGATATGATTTCCCTGAAAGGTGAAGTCGGCATGATACAACAAACGGTAGAAAGTTTTGGTGCTCCCAACCCGAAAGATCGTGTCAAAGGACAGAAGTACAAAGATGTATATACCGAAGGACCGTGGTTCTATAAGCGTAACGGCAAATATTATCTTTTGTATGCGGCCGGAGGCGTACCCGAACATATTGCTTATTCAATGAGTGATGCGCCCCTTGGTCCATGGAAATACATGGGAGAGATTATGCCTCTGCAAGACACAGGGTCTTTTACGAACCATTGTGGTGTAGCTGATTATAAGGGACATTCTTATTTCTTTTATCATACAGGAAAATTGCCTGGTGGAGGCGGTTTCGGCCGTTCCGTTGCTGTGGAAGAGTTCAAATATAACCCCGACGGTACTTTCCCTGTTATCAATGCGACGAAAGAGGGCGTGAAACCGGTTGGAACGTTGAATCCATACAAACGGGTTGAGGCTGAAACAATAGCTTTTTCAGAAGGTGTAAAATCCGAACCGAATGCCAAAACAGGAATTTACATATCCAACATTCACAACGGCGATTATATAAAAGTGCGTGAAGTGGATTTCGGCACCCAAAGCCCCAAACAGTTCCGTGTGGCTGTTGCCAGTGCATTGCGTGGTGGCACGATGGAAGTACGGGTTGACAGTGCAAGGGGGCCTTTGCTGGCGGAAATCAAGGTGGAACATACCGGTGGTTGGGAAGCCTGGAAGAAAATCCGTACCGAACTCTCTGCTTCCGTGACAGGCGTTCATGACTTGTATTTTGTGTTTAAAGGCCGCAAGGGATGTAAACTCTTTAATTTTGATTGGTGGGAATTTAAACGTTGAATGATTGTTTAATATGATGAAGATGTATGTAAAAGTGAAAATGACAGGATGTAAACTGTTGTGTTTATTCCTGTGTTGTTTCTTATGGCTTGATTGTCGGGCCATGACAGAGAGCGGGTTTACTTCTCCTAATGGCAAGATTAGTTTGGAAATGCCGGCAGAGAGTGCGGGACAACCTTTATATAAAGTTCTATATGCGGATGGTACGGGACAATATGAAATGTTTTCGTTGCCGGTAATCGGTATCCTTACGACAGATGGAGGCGGTAGCAGCCTGACGCTGGAAAGCGTTTCAGACGAGCGCCGTTTTAAGGAACGTTATAAAATGATGTCCGGTAAGAGAAAATCATGTTCCAATGAGGCGTCAGAGCGTGTCTATACTTTCAAAGACAATGGAGGACGCCGTGTGGATGTTGTTTTCAGGTTGTATGACGACGGTGTAGCTTTCCGGTATAAACTTTATGGTTTGAAGGATGCCCGGATAAAAGACGAGATGACCACTTACAGGATAACTCCCGGCATCAAGCGTTGGATGCAGAAATATGACATGTCTTATGAGAACTTTTTCCCGATGTCGAACGGTGAAACCGGGAACGTGAAGCATTGGGCATATCCGGCATTGTTTCAGGCGGCAGACCACGCATGGATGTTGGTTTCGGAGGCTAATATCGGCCGCAATCAGAGTGCTTCGAGTCTGAAGGCCGGTGAGAACCCATCGGAGTATAAGGTCTTCCAGGCTGAAAATAAAGTGCAGCTCACCGGTACATGGGAATCGCCGTGGCGAGTGGCAATTATCGGTTCGTTGGCTGATGTAGTGGAATCTACCTTAATAACCGACGTCAGTGAACCATGCCGGTTGGATGATGTGGCATGGATAAACCCCGGTGTCGTTTCATGGGTATATTGGGCTTACAACCGTGGTTCTAAAGACTACAAGATTGTTTCACAGTACATCGACATGGCGGATGAACTGGATTTGCCTTACGTGTTGATTGATTGGGAATGGGATGTCATGGGGAATGGTGGCACGATAGCCGATGCTTTGGCTTATGCTGCGGAACGCGATGTGCGCACTCTGCTGTGGTATAATTCTTCAACAGCGTGGACAACAAACGGCGCCGGGGGGCCACTTTATAAGCTGAATGCGCCCGAAAACCGTGAAAAAGAGTTTGAATGGTTAGAGGAAAATGGTGTGGCCGGCGTGAAGATAGATTTCTTTTCCGGCGACACGCAAGAGACGATGGATTATTGCTTAGATTTGTTAGAGAGTGCGGCTAAACACCATTTGCTGGTCAATTTCCATGGTGCCACATTGCCCCGGGGCTGGCAACGGACTTATCCGAACCTGATGTCAGTCGAAGCGGTCTATGGGGCTGAATGGTATAACAATGCGCCCGTACTGACGAACAAAGCCGCTTCACACAATGCCACTTTGCCTTTTACGCGCAACGTTGTCGGTTCTATGGATTATACTCCGTGTACTTTTACCGACTCGCAGCATCCGCACATCACGACTCATGCCCATGAGTTGGCGCTGACGGTTGTTTTTGAATCGGCCTTGCAACACTTGGCAGACAGGCCGGAAGGCTATTTGACGCAACCTGTTGCCGTAAGACAGTTTTTGAGTGGTTTGCCTTCGGTGTGGGATGACACGAAACTGCTTTCCGGATACCCCGGCGATCATGTCGTGTTGGCGCGCCGCAAAGGTAATGTTTGGTATATCGGTGGTTTGAATGGGACAGACCGGGAACAGACATTGAACGTTGATTGTTCCGTTCTTGGCAAAAAACGGGTGAAAATCCTTTCATTTGAGGACAGTGGCAACACCTCTCAACCGTGGGTGATTAAGGAAGAAAAGATGAAACTCTCAGACAAGTCAGTGCAAGTACGTTGCCAGCCGCGTGGAGGTTTTGTATGGAAAGTTGAACTTTAAATTGATAAATAGACAGAATCATGAAAAAAACATTTTTATTGGGATTGGCTTTGCTCGCCTTGTTACAGTCAAATGCGGCAGAGAAACAAGTGAAAAGCCCGGACGGACGTTTGGTTGTGACGGTTTCTGACGGACAAGGCAAACCTGTTTACACGGTTTCATATGATGGGATTGTATTCTTGGAACCCTCTCCGTTGGGTATGCGAACCAACATTGGCGACTTCACGCAGGGGCTTGCTTTGCGTGATGCAGCTTCTGAAACTTCTATTGATGAAACCTATGAGGTGCCGACCATCAAGCAGCGCAAAGTGCACTATCAGGCTAATGAAGCCGTTTTTTCTTTTGAGAAAGATGGCAAGCAGGTTTATGACGTGATTTTCCGCCTGAGTAACCGTGACGTGGCGTTCAAATACCGCCTTTATCCTCAAAGGAGTACACTTTGCTGTGTAATTGAAGAAGAGGCCACCGGCTTTGTGTTGCCACAGGGTACGACAACATTCCTTTGTCCGCAATCAGATGCCATGAAAGGATTCGCCCGTACTTCGCCGAGCTATGAGACATCATATACGGTCGACGGGGCAATGGGAAAAAACGGATGGGGTTTTGGTTATACGTTCCCCTGTCTGTTCCGTAATAATGAGAATGGATGGGTCCTGATTTCCGAAACAGGGGTTACAAGTGCCTATTGTGCCAGCCATCTGGAAGGAAAAAATAACGGCCTTTACACCATAGCCTTCCCCGAACCGACAGAGTTTAACGGTAACGGAACTTCTGCACCGGGCATCTCGCTGCCGGGGGAAACACCATGGAGAACAATCACTGTAGGACGCACATTGAAACCGATAGTGGAGACAACGGTGGCCTTTGATGTGGTTAAACCTTTGTATGAACCGTCGCGCAAATATCAGTACGGTTGCGGTACATGGAGCTGGATTATTGCCGGCGATGCCAGCATGAATTATGACACCCAGAAACGGTATGTGGATTTTGCGGCTGCCATGGGTTATCAGTCTGTTTTGGTTGATGCCTTGTGGGATACGCAAGTAGGTCGGGAACGTATTGAGGAACTGGCGCGTTATGCGGCAGGAAAGGGCGTGGCGTTGTATTTGTGGTATAATTCTAACGGTTATTGGAATGATGCTCCCCAAGGGCCGCGCGGATTGATGAACAACATCATTGCACGGCGTAAAGAGATGAAATGGATGCAGCAGGTCGGCATCCGCGGCATAAAGGTAGATTTTATCGGTAGTGACAAACAAATGGCCATGCAACTATACGAAGATATTCTGGCCGATGCGAACGAGTATGGCCTGTTGGTAATTTACCATGGCTGCACTATTCCGAGAGGCTGGGAGCGTATGTATCCGAATTTTGCGGCTGCCGAAGCTGTACTTGCCAGTGAAAACATGAATTTTTCACAAGGCAGTTGCGATGCCGAGGCTTTCAATGCGGCCCTTCATCCTTTTATACGAAACACGGTCGGAAGCATGGATTTTGGCGGTAGCACGTTGAACAAGTATTATAATGCGGCCAACAAACCTGGCGGACGGCAGCGGGTTACTTCCGATGTCTTTGCATTGGCAACAGCAGTATTGTTCCAAAGCCCGGTACAGCATTTTGCGCTTGCGCCGAACAACATGACGGATGCTCCGGCGTGGGCAGTCGATTTCATGAAAAAAGTGCCGACATTGTGGGATGAGATACGTTTCATTGACGGTTATCCCGGCAAATACGTCATTCTTGCCCGCAGGAGTGGTGACAAATGGTTCGTTGCCGGAATCAATGCAGATAAGGAAACCCTGAAAATGAAAATTGATTTGTCTATGTTCGACGCCGGCAGCAAAGTGAAGGTATATGGCGACGATGGAGATTTAGCCGGTAGCGTGAAAGAAGTAAAAGTCGGCAAGAAACAAGAATTATCGATTACGATACCGTGTAATGGTGGTATCGTGGTGACTGAGTAATTGTTTATCTGCAGAACGTTTGGTTTGATTATGTAATCGAACGGATGTGTCAAAATAAAATCCATTTCATGCGTTTGAGTTTTGACACGTCCGCTTTTTATATTGCAACCTTATATTGTGGGGGCTGAAATTACAAGCGGTCGCAGCCAAATTTGCAACAGGTCGCCTCGTAAAAGCGACAGGTTATAAATTTGGCTGCGACCGCTTGCAATTTCTTTGATTATAAGTAGCCTATAACCAGTGATTTATTGTATGTCAGAATTCAAAGTCAGAAATTGCGGAAGATATTCAGTTTCTTTTGTAAATTATCCCTTATGCTACTGACGTTTTGTACAGGATTTTCCGAAAAGTGGCCGGTAAGATTTCTTGGTATAAATCGGTATAAAAATGAAAGCAGGACACAACAACAGTTGTGCTGTGTCCTGCTTCTGCTATTATGATGTTATGAATGTAGAGAAAAGATTATCTCATTTGTTCAGCTAATGCAAGAATGGCTTTTTCGCCGGCATTTTCATATACAGATACTTTGTTTGTTGTTGAATCGGTAACAACTGTATCATTTTGTGTTAGCAGATTGCATTTTGACGGATTAACTTTTGCCGTATCTGTTACAACGGTGTCTGTTAAACAAACGTTTTTTGTTGAGTCGTTAGGTATTGTATCGTTTGCAGCAGTATTGATGTTCGCAAATAAACTGTTGATACCCATTGCCATTATGGCAGTTAAAAAAATCTTTTTCATAATCTTTTGTCGTTTTAAATTGGTTATAGAATAAAAGTCACATTTATAATAGACAAAGGATATGCCAAACTAAGAAAAGATAATGAAAGGCTTGATTATGAGAATGATATGTTAAGGCCTTGTTTTAGGATGAATGTGGGGGCATGTAGAAACTGTGGATTTATTCTACATTGTCATTGTGGAATTTTGTATAATTTGAGTTTGTTGTATAGGGTCTTCCTGTCTATTCCTAACAAAGCAGCGGCTTTACTTTTGTTGTTTTGCGTTGCTTGCAGTGCCTGTATGATTTGCTCTTTTTCGTGGTCTTCATTATACAACCTCAGACTATTTGTGGCCGATGCAGGAGCATTTAGAAGAGCTTCCTCTGTAGTTGGAAGATTGAGTGTTTTAGCAGAGATATAATTATCTTGTGCCAACAATGTTGCGCGTTTGATAATATTTTTCATTTGCCGTAAATTACCCGGCCATGAATAATTCATCATAGCATGCGAAGCGTCGGGGGTGAAACCTATGACATCTTTTTCTAATTCTTTATTGGCTTCTTCCAGAAAGAAACGGGCGAACACAAGAATGTCTTCTTCTCTGTCTTTCAATAATGGCAGGTGTAGGGTAAACTCGTTTATCCGATGGAAAAGGTCCTCCCGGAAAAGCCCGTTGGCGATGGCTTGCGGCAAATTTTCGTTTGTAGCGCATATCAACCGGACATCTACGGCAATTTCGCGTGTTGAGCCGACTGGGCGTATGCGCTTTTCCTGGATGGCTCTCAGCAGCTGCACCTGCACGTCATAGCTGAGGTTGCCTACCTCGTCGAGGAACAGGGTGCCGCCGTTGGCTTCAACGAAAGCGCCAGTCTTGTCTGTTAGAGCCCCGGTGAATGAACCTTTGATGTGGCCGAAGAACTCGGATGCAGACAATTCCTTTAATAACGCGCCGCAGTCAATAGCAACAAACGGTTTGTCTGCACGTTTGCTCAACTGGTGTATGCGGTGGGCGATGTGCTCTTTGCCGGTTCCGCTTGCTCCTTGTATAAGCACCGACATTTGGGTTGGTGCCACTAGTCCTACATAATTGTACAGTTCTTTGGCAGCTTTGCTTTTACCATCGATGAGGAGAGGGGCTTCATGGAGTATTTTTTTTGTTTGCTGCTGTTGTGGCGTTTGGCGGTTCTTTGTAATGGCTTCGTTGATTTTCTCTAAAAGCAGATCGGGTTGTACCGGTTTGGCGATATAGTCGGCCGCCCCTTGTTTCATGGCCTTTACCGCATTTTGGACTTCGGCGTAACTGGTCATGATGATAACCGGGCTGTTGTGGTTTTCCTTAGTCATCCATGACAGCAAGCCAAGACCGTCTTCGTCCGGCAGACGTAGGTCCGAGAGGACAATGTCAAATGCTTTTTGAGAAAGGTGTTTTTTGGCTGTGGTGACAGAAAATGCGGTTTCAACCTGGAAGCCTTTCTTCTCAAGCCATGTCCTCAGCATCTTTGAAAATGTGAGGTCGTCCTCGACTATCAGTATAGAGTTTATTGCCATTGTTTTGTTGCTGCTTGTGCAAAGATAAGGGCTTTTTCTTTGACTGCTTTATTATGGATTCTTTTTTAAAGGTTTTTATACCCTGTATCCTTTTGCAGGGCGGAAATGATTTGTCTCAATGTGGCCAATATGGTTTCCGCAGCTTGTTGATGCCTGGCTGTCCATTCCGGCAAGGTCTCTCTGGAACTGTCAAGTAGTTTCAGTGCCTGAACGGATGGAGCGTTTATCAGGATGGATGTTGGGAGAAGTTTGTGTGCCAGGTTACACAGGGTGTTATGATCTTTCTTTTTAAGTGCCGTGGCAAACGATTTTTCGTGACTGATGGTTTCTTCGAGATATGTGGTCAGTATGTCGTTTGCAGCTGACGGGTCACCGTTGGCAAAGGCTGTGAGTTCCTGAAAACGTAGGTTCCCGGACTCTTCGAGGTTTTCGGAAGTTTGCTGTTGCGTATGGATAGTCGATTCATTCCGGCCTTTGATTGCTTTCTGAATGGCGGTGTATAGTTCTTTCCTGCTGTAAGGCTTGTACAGGCAGGTGGCAAACCCTTGTGCGATGAATTCTTTTTCTTCTATGTCTTGTCGGGCCGTAACAGCAATGACAGGCATGTTGGAGAGACCTTTCTCGGATAGGCTTTTTGACAGGCTGAAACCATTCATACCGGGCATTTGTATGTCTGTGAATAGCAGGTCGAATGATTCATTTTCTAATATAGTGGATACATATTCGGGGCGGGAACATGTTTTTATAAACATCGTTCCATTGTTTTCGTCGGGTTGGAT
This sequence comes from uncultured Prevotellaceae bacterium, assembly GCA_949299545.1. Taxonomy (GTDB): domain Bacteria; phylum Bacteroidota; class Bacteroidia; order Bacteroidales; family Bacteroidaceae; genus Paraprevotella. The sequence continues at coordinate 108,505 of CASGAM010000025.1, forward strand.
TTGTTCGAGCATCGTTTTAGCCAGTTTCAGCTGCAGCGTGTCGTCGTCAACTAATAGTATGTGCAATGGGGGGAGCTTGCCGGATGGCGTGTTTTCGAGGGTAGTGGCAACATTGGGTGATGTTTCGACCGGAATGCTTATTGTAAACGTCGTGCCGCGGTCGGGAACACTTTGTACGGAAAGTTTTCCATTTAACAGACTGACAAGTTTTCGCGTGATGGATAAACCTAATCCGACGCCTTCTTCGCCTTGGGCGCTTCTTAAACGTGTGAACGCTTGGAATATTTGTGCCGTTTCTTCTTCGTTCATGCCGCATCCGGTGTCGGTTATGATGAACGTCAGGTTGTTTTCAGACTGCTTGCATCGGAGTGAAACCTTGCCCGATTGGGTGAACTTGATGGCATTGCTGACGAGATTCTCAATTATTTGGCGGATATGGAAAGCATCTCCCCGACAGTTGAGGTCACCTGTCGTTTCATATTCTAAGGTAAAGCCTATGCCTTTTTGGTTGGCGGCCGGGATGAAACTTTCATAGATGTCGTTCATAAGTTGTTTCGGAAAGAAACTGACGGGATGGGAATCCATTTTTTCTGCTTCTAAACGGTGGAAGTCCAAAAGTGAGTTGACAAGCGACAACAAATGCTTGACGGCTTCTTTGATGTTATGGATGTATAACTGTTCTTTTTTGTCAGACACTGTTTCTGCGAGCAAGTCTGCATAGCCAGAAATGGTTCCGGCCGGTGCCTTGATGTCATGGGTAATAGTTAACATGAGTTTTTCCCTTGAAACCAGCAGGCTTTCAGCTTTCCTCTTAGCTTTCTCTAACTCGTTGCGGTAGTGGTTGCTTTTGTTATGATCTCTTTTGATGAGTATGAAGAACAGCACGGCCAACATGATGGCAGCCGTTGCAACACCGGAGGTAGTGAGCATGGCTTTGTTTCTGGATTGGATGGCTTTTTCTGTTTCGGCTTGAATCCATAGTTGTTCGTCATGCTCTATGCTTTCAAGAAGTTGCGCCAGGCGATTGCTGATTTCCAGACCTTCGTAACCAATGATTCGGGATTGTGTTTCTACTTGCTGACGGTGTTGATGTCTTGCGAGTTTGAGTTCTTCTTCAATACCAGTGAGTAAGAATGCCAGACTGTCGGCCGTGTTATAGTCTTGTTTCAGAGTATCTACTGATACAATTCTTGTACTTCTGCTGACTTGGGTCGTGTCTGCTGTCTGTGGATTGAATGCTTCAGCCAGCCGCTGTATAAAACGTTTTTTAGGTTTTTGTATGGTGTATGATTCTTCCGATTGAATGATTTCCCGTTTAAGCTGAGGGCGTGATACAATGGTGTCTTTAAGTGATAACAAACTGTCTATATGCCTTTTGTAAGTCGTTCCGGGAGTGGTGGAGTTTATTGTTCTGACGAGTTTCCTCAAGTTGTTCTTTCTTTGGTCGAGCAGGTATGATAGTGTATCTAATCTGTTCTTGTTTAGGCTGTCTGTAAGTAATGAGTCGACGAAAAGAATGGCGTCGTGGGCGTCAGAGAGTGATTGTTCATATACAGCATAGGCTCCGCTGTTTCCGGCTTGCACAGCATGAGCCATGTTTTCAACCTTGAATAATTTGTATATCAATAGATTTGTTGCCTTACGTCGTGATGAGATTGATTCTTCGTTTTCGGAAAGTCTGAGTATGGAATAAGTTTGCGAATATACAATGTATATACCGGCTATAAACATGACGGTGATGAGAAAGTAACCGCAAGCTGCTTTAAAAGGAATTGAAGGTTTCATTTACGACATGTTATATTTCTTGTCGCAAAACTATAAAAAATCTCTTTAAGTAGGAATAATATACGAACTTTGTTACCTTCCATTCAAGGGCGTTGACAAATTCGAACAGTTAACCGGCAGGCATTTTGAATCGGCTGGGCTCCGCAGGCTTTGGTTTGGTGTTTTTACGATGTCATTTTATTATCTCATGACTTTCGGAATCATCGTAAACTTCTTCTGTAAAACAATCAAAGAAGTTGTAATTAAGTATTTTGCTGATTCTTATTAATAAGTCTGTATCTATACTGGCTCTTTTAAATATGGAGTATACGTTCGTGCGATCACAATATAGCTTTTTGGCAAACCAAGTAACACTTCTTCCTTGTTCGTGTATTTGTCTTTCTATCAATTGCCCGATATGTATCATGATTTTCTATTAAAAAGCACCTGCCTTATCAAAATTCAAATATAATTATTTTATTTATTAGGCTAAATATCTGAATGTAGAATATAATTATACAGATGTGTAGAAAATATATCTACACATAAAGGGAAATTTAGAGAATTTCTAATTACAGGTTAATTTAATATTTTTCCGAAATATATTACACAAATGTATTGATAAACATTGTTGTCTGCAAATCTGAAAGCTGAACTTTTTATATTAGATAATCGGCTGACCTGGACTTTTTATGTTATTTATGTTATTGTTCATCTGCAAATGATGGGATGTATCGTAATCATTGTTTAATTTTGCAGAAAATTAGTTTAAGGTAGATTATGTTTGATTCTGGAGCAGATCAGGAAGATATTTTGGTTTTACGTCGCAAACTTGATTTATTGTTGAGAACCGGTAAATTATTGATGGAAAGTGCGGCAGACACGAATCGTGTGGTAAGGAATATGAAACGCGTAGCTGCTTATTTGGGGTTACCCGATGAGAAACTGCATATCGATGTAAGTTATACGATGTTGGCAGTAAATTTGAGTGATGAGGCATATTCGTTTTCCAAATTCCAGAAATGTGAGAAACATGGGATAAACATGACTGCCATTTCTGAAATCAGTAAACTTTCGTGGCGAGCTATCGAGAAGGACTTTACGTTAGATGAGTATGAGCGGGAATTGGTTAGCATCAGTTCGAAACCGCGTAATTACAGACCGTGGTTGGTCGCAATTTGTGCGGCTTTTGCGTGTGGCGGCTTCTGTAAATTGTTTGGTGGTGACTGGATGGCTTTCCTGTTTGCTTCTGTTTGTGCTTTTATAGGTTTCAAAGTAAGGGAAATATGTAATAAGTTGAGTATAAACATGTATATGGGTATTGCAGCTGCAGCTGGGGTTGCTACTTGTTTGGCTTATTTCACTTCATTGTTTGGTATATCTTCCACGCCCAACCATCCGTTGTTGGCATGTGCTTTGTTTATTGTTCCGGGAGTGCCGTTGATTAATTTCGTTGATGATATGATTGACAACTATGTTATGGTAGGAATTAACAGGGCTGCGAATACAGTGATGATGATGGGGGCGATGGCTTTTGGTATCGTTCTGGCTATTAAATTGTTGGCGATCGAAGATGTGGCTATTGATAAAAAATTCAGTGAACTTAGTATGATACCTCACGACCCGTATTACGTTTATGCCATAGCAGCTGCAATTTCTGCTATTGGTTTCTCCACTATATTTAACGTGCAGCGGCGTTTGTTATGGGTTGTGGCCATTGGAGGTATGGTGTCGGTATGCACCAGAAATTTTTTTAATTTTGAGTTAGGCTTGGGCCCTGTACTTGGATCATTCATGGGAGCTCTTGTTGTCAGTTTGTTGGCTGTGAAAGCTGTTCACTGGTTTCATGTGCCAAATCATGTTTTGACGATACCATCGGTGATTCCGATGATTCCGGGAGTGTTGATGTATCGAGCTTTGTTCAGTTTCATTAATATGCACGGAGTAATAGGTGAGGTGACAAATGCTTTTTATAATGGGGTAACATCTGCTTTGATTATTTTGTGTATAGGTTTGGGGGTAGCTGTTCCTAATATACTTGTGCGTGCCCACCGCGCTGTCGGTAGACAGAAACATCTTGAGTCAGAATTGGCGAAGCGAAGGATGCGCAGACGTATTTTCAGAGTCTGACATGGCTGTTTGCGATAATCCGAGATTGGCGTCTTTTTATCGAAGTCTTTCATAAAATTACCTTCATTCTTTCTACATACCGGATGTGAAAGGATGAAGGTAATTTTATGAGATTTGAGTGTGTAAATATAGTTCCTGTTTAGTCAGACTATCGAACCGGTTTCTTTATTATGCCATAGAACCGCTTACAATATCAAGCAACTCGTTGGTAATGACTTGTTGCCGGCTCTTGTTGTACATGATGTTCAGGTCTTGCAATAAATCGTTTGCGTTGTCTGTCGCTACTTGCATAGCCATCGTCCGAGCAGCGTGTTCTGATGCATTGGAGTCTAAAAGTGCTGTATAGAGTTTGACTCGCAGAACTGTGGGCAATAAAGTTTTCAGAAAACTTTCAGGTGATGGCTCTACAATATAGTTCGTAGCGAAATGACTTGTTGCTTTTTCCTGTTTCATCTGCGAGAGGTCGACCGGTAGAAAGGTATTGAGTTTTAATTCTTGGGTTGACATGGATTTGAAATGGTGGAAAAGTAGGTCAACTTGATCCACCTCCCTTTGCAAGAACATTGAGGTCAGTCGGTCAGCAAGGTCGGTTGCTTCTTTACGGTTCGGTTTGTCTGCCATCTTATTGAACTGTCCGGCAGGGGTAAAACCTGCTCTTTTAACGGCCTCTTCAATCTTCCTGCCTACAGGGAAAATTACCATGTTGTCTTTACCGATAGCATGATGTGATTCAACCCACGCATTAAAGTGGCGGATGATGTTCGCGTTATACCCCCCGCAAAGACTGTTGTTCGATGCGAATACAACTAATGCGGCACGCTTTACTTCACGTTGGGCGGTCAGTGTAGAGCTTATTTCCGAATCTGCGTTTAAAAAACCTTCCAGAATCCTTGAGAGTCGTTGTTCGTAAGGCCACATGCCTTCAATCAACTCTTGTGCTTTATGTAGCTTGGCAGATGCGACCATCTTCATGGCTGAAGTAAGTTTCAGTGTACCGTTGACAGACGCAATCCTTAGTTTTATTTCTTTTAATGAGGCCATAGTTGCTTACTGTTTAAAAAGCAGCGCCGTTTCGGCAGCAATGTTTTCGATGGCAGCTGTTACCTTGTCGTCAATTTGTCCGTTTGCCAATACGTCAAGCACATCCGCTTGATGGCTTGAACGGAGACTTTCAAGAAACTCTTTTTGGAAATCCCGAACTTTGTCAATGGGGACGTCACGCATCAGGCCGTGAGTGCCGCAGTAAAGAATTGCTACTTGTTCGCTTACCGGCATTGGAGAGTATTGCTGTTGTATCAGTAACTGGTTATTTTTGCGTCCACGATCCAATGTCATAGCTGTTACGGCGTCAATGTCATTGTTGAATTTTGAGAAGGCTTCGAGTTCGCGGTATTGCGCTTGATCAATCTTTAATGTACCAGCTACTTTTTTCATACACTTGATTTGTGCGCTACCGCCAACACGTGAAACGGAAATTCCGACATTGATGGCCGGACGGAATCCTTGGTTGAAAAGACTTGTTTCCAAAAATATTTGTCCGTCGGTGATGGAGATGACGTTCGTTGGGATATAGGCAGATACGTCACCCGCCTGAGTTTCTATGATGGGTAATGCGGTAAGTGAGCCACCACATTTTACACGTCCTTTGAGGCTTTCTGGCAGGTCGTTCATTTGTTCTGCCACCTCTTGTTGATCGATAATCTTCGCAGCACGTTCCAATAAACGTGAATGCAAATAGAAAATATCACCAGGATAGGCTTCACGGCCGGAGGGGCGGCGTAATATAAGTGACACTTCACGGTAAGCGACTGCTTGTTTAGATAAATCATCATAGACCACTAATGCGTGGCGTCCCGTATCGCGGAAATATTCTCCAATAGCAGCACCGGCGAATGGCGCGAAATATTGTAATGCTGCAGGGTCAGCCGCGGTGGCAGCTACAACGATAGTGTAATCCATGGCACCTCTTTCACGTAATGTGTTGACGATGTTGGCCACGGTGGAGCCTTTCTGTCCGACAGCTACGTAAATGCAATATACCGGATGCCCGGCTTCGAAATTGGCTTTTTGATTGATGATGGTGTCTATGGCAATGGCTGTTTTCCCGGTTTGTCGGTCGCCAATAATCAACTCGCGTTGTCCGCGACCAATGGGAATCATGGCATCTATAGCTTTCAGACCGGTTTGTAAAGGTTCGGAAACGGGTTGGCGAAAGATGACACCTGGGGCTTTACGTTCCAGCGGCATTTCACAAAGGTCGCCGCCGATTTGCCCTCGTCCGTCCAATGGAACACCTAACGGGTCAATCACGCGTCCCAACATGTGTTCGCTTACCTTAATGGATGCTATGCGACCGGTACGTTTTACTATCATACTTTCGCGTATCTGGTCAGTGGGGCCGAGAAGTACGGCTCCTACATTGTCTTCTTCCAGATTCATAACCACGCCCATCACACCGTTCTCAAATTCCAGCAATTCGTTGGCCTCGGCGTTTTGCAAACCGTATATTCGTGCCACACCGTCACTGACTTGCAGGACGGAGCCTACCTCGTCATATTGGATCGCTGCGTTGATACCCTTTAGTTGTTGTAGCAATATTTCGGGTATTTCACTTGGTTTTATGTTATCAGACATATATTTCAAAAATATTGAGATTACACGATTCTTTTGTTTTTCTCGATAAATTGCTTCTTGACGCGTTCTAATTGTCCGGCCACACTGGCATCAATACGTTTTGTGGCTATTTGCAGCACAAAGCCACCGATCAGTGCGGGATTGACTTTAGTCTCAAATTCAACAGTTCCCGTGTTGGCTTGTTCGATGAGCTGGCGCATGTGGCTTTCAAGCGTTTCAGAGATTGGGACGGCTGTGATGAGTTTGCCACGTTTGATGTGTTTAAGTTCTCTGTACTGATCTATATACGAGAAACAGATGAAAATAAAAAGTTTTTCACGCTTTTCGTCAAGTACCAGTTTAAAGAAACGCATCAACTCTGGGCTTGTTTGTAAGTGTCCGGCTGCCTCGTCAAGCAGTTTGAGCTTCTCAAGCTTAGGTACAGCCGGGCTTTCTATTGCCTTTCTCAAATCTTCCATCTCGCGGAACTGCCGAACGAAAGACTTGACCTCTTTATAAACAGTGTCTTCTTTCCCGTTCTCTGTAGCGAATGCCAATAAGGCTTTCGCGTAGCGTTTTGATATAGCACCGATATTCATACGTTATTTATGCTTTATCCGGTGTTTGAAGCATTTCGTCAAGCAACCGGTCTATCAGTTCGATATGCTCCTTTTCGCCCGTAAGATCTTTACGCAATATTTTTTCAGCGACATCGACGGAAAGTATGGCTACCTGTTGACGTATGTCGTTGATGGCGCTTTCTTTTTCGGCGATGATTTGTTGCCGTGTTTCGTCTAAGGCCTTTCGTGCTTCCGTTTGGGCGCGGGTTTGTGCCTCCTTGAGGATACGGTCACGAGCCGTAACGGCTTCTTTGAGTATTTGCGCTTGTTCTTCTCGGGCTTGCTTTAACATGCGTTCGCTTTCTACTTTTACTTGAGCCAGTTGCTCGTTGGCCTGACGTGCTGCTTCAAGCGAATCATCAATATATTTTTTTCGTTCGTCCACCATTCGGATAATAACGGGGAACGCATACTTCGTTAAAATGAAGAATACGATTCCGAATATGATAATCATCCAGAACAATGTTCCTGAACTTGGAATGAGCAGTCCCATAAACGATTGATAATTAAATGAACAATGTTAAGAGGCATACCACCACGGCGATTAAGGCTACACCCTCAATCAAGGCGGCTGCAACGATCATGTTAGCGCGTATATCACTGGACGCGTTTGGTTGGCGGGCAATAGCATCCATTGCAGAACCGCCGATCTTGCCAATACCAAGACCAGCACCAATAACTGCTATGCCAGCTCCAATAGCTGCACCTAATTTGCTGATTCCTACACCTGCTACTGCTTGTAATAAAATTGATAGTAACATAATTTTCTGTTTTTAATAGTTATACTTCTTATTAGTTGCTTTTTTGTTTTTCTGTTTCTGGTTCAACCTGCGACAATCCGATGAATACGGATGAAAGCATTGTAAATATATAGGCTTGTATGAATGCAACGAGAACTTCAAGTACATTCATAAATATACCAAATAGAACGGCGACAATGGTCATGCTGCCATTGATGACAGCACCGGCTTTGACAGTAATGAAGATAATGGAGACAAGGCTGAGAATAGCTGCATGACCAGCCATGATATTTGCAAAAAGACGAATCATCAGGGCAAAAGGTTTCGTAAATATTCCAAAAAATTCTATGAAAGGCATCATTGGAATGGGAACTTTAAGCCATGTGGGTACTTCAGGCCAAAAAATCTCTTTCCAATAGGCACGGGAACCGCAAACGTTTGTAAATAAGAATGTACATAATGCCAAAACCATGGTGACGGCTATATTACCTGTGACATTTGCGCCACCGGGAAAAAATGGAATTAATCCCATTAGGTTATTGACAAGAATGAAAAAAAATGCGGTTAGTAGATAAGGAGCAAATTTTTGATATTTCTTTCCTACGCCACTTTTGATGACCTCATCGTAAATCATAATTGTTAATGCTTCAATGGCGCCAATTCCACCTTTTGGGACGGCATTTTCGAATGTACGTTTTTTGTACCATGATGCGCAACGAAGCATGATGAATAAGAGTATGGTGCTGTTGATAAGTAAAGCTAATACATTTTTTGTGATGGAAATGTCAAACGGTACACTTTCTTTACCATCAGTATTGAGTGTGACAATTTTGCCTTTGTATTCGCCGCCTGTTGCTATTTTTAGACCTTCATAAACGGCACCTTCTTCCAAGTGTGAAGAAAGGAAACAATGCCAACCATTGCTGTCATGAACTATAATGGGTAGGGGAATACAGAGAGATTTGGAGCCAATGTCTGTGATATGCCACTCGTAAGAATCTTCAATATGGCCGAATACTATTTCATAAACATTCACTTCTTTTTCGGCTTCTACGGCTTTTAACGATGTGGGGACGACAAAGAAAAGCAGTCCTGTGAAGATGACAGTGACAAGTTGCCTTATCTTATCTGTCTGGCATTTTATAAAATTATGGCCAATATCTTTTTTCATGTATTTTTTATTTCTTGTATTTTTTTTCAAAGTTGACAAAGAACATTGTATCTAATATCAAATTAGCCCAATAATATATTATTAGAAGTAGGCTGAAAACGATAAATTCTGTACCGCCTGCCAGCTTGTATACCAATAACAGTATAATGGCAGAAATCAATTTGAACGTTTTTAACGCCAAATATACACTTGTCCGCGGAAAACCGTGCTTGTCACTTTTTTCCATTATGTAGAATTGAATTATACCGAAAAACCAGAAGAATCCTGGTAGACAGACAAGTATGGGGGTGTTGTAAGCTGGCCATAACAGATACATTACTATATACGCTATCGCATATAAACAAACGTTGGTGATTGTTAACTGCGTCCAATAGCGTGAACTGCATATTCTCCAGTACTTAACTTCTGTGTCGCTCATTGTTCTATACATACTGAAACTTGGTTGTTGCTGACTGAGACGAAACCAGATTGCAAAGGAATCTTTTGTGTGACGCCGTTCGATTTGAATTTGATTTCCCCGCTGATTAAGTTCGTGAGCAGCGGTGCATGTTCATACAGGACAGAGAACAACCCCATAACTCCTGGCATCTGGACATATCTTACCAAACCTTCAAAAAGAACCTTTTCAGGTGAAACGATTGTCAGTTGAATATTGTCTTTTCCCATTTCATCGGATTATTTTTGTGCTTTTTCAACTAATTTTTTAGCTTTCTCGATAGCATCTTCAATTGTTCCAACATTAAGGAATGCTTGTTCAGGCAGATCATCCACTTCGCCATCAAGAATCATTTTGAAACCCCGGATAGTGTCTTCGATAGATACCATTACCCCAGGCACGCCTGTAAATTGTTCTGCAACTGCGAAAGGTTGAGAAAGGAAACGTTGTACGCGACGGGCACGGTTTACTGTCATGCGGTCTTCTTCTGAGAGTTCGTCCATACCAAGTATTGAGATAATATCCTGAAGCTCACGATTGCGTTGCAATATCTGTTTTACGCGTTGTGCCGTCTCATAATGCTCTTGTCCGACGATGAGCGGGTCAAGGATTCGTGAAGTAGATTCTAACGGGTCTACAGCTGGATAAATACCAAGTTCCGTAATTTTACGGCTTAATACCGTTGTGGCATCCAAATGTGTGAACGTTGTAGCAGGTGCAGGGTCTGTCAAGTCATCGGCAGGCACATAAACAGCCTGAACGGAAGTGATGGAGCCATTTTTTGTGGACGTGATACGCTCCTGCATTTGTCCCATTTCTGATGCTAATGTCGGTTGATAACCAACAGCAGACGGCATACGTCCTAACAAGGCGGAAACTTCTGATCCAGCTTGTGTAAAACGGAAAATGTTATCAATGAAGAATAAAATGTCGCGCGGACTGTCTGCTTTCGGATTGTCACGGAACGATTCTGCCAGTGTCAGTCCGGATAGTGCGACTGAGGAACGTGCGCCTGGCGGTTCGTTCATTTGGCCGAATACCATGGCTACTTGTGATTTTTCAAGTTCTTTATGGTCAACTTTTGAAAGATCCCAATGACCTTCTGCCATGCTTTTTAGAAACTCGTCGCCATATTTTATAACACCTGATTCGATCATTTCGCGAAGTAGATCATTGCCTTCCCGGGTTCTTTCACCGACACCGGCAAAGACGGAGAAACCGTTGTGTTTCTTGGCTATATTGTTGATTAGCTCTTTTATAAGGACAGTCTTGCCAACGCCTGCTCCACCAAAAAGTCCAATCTTTCCTCCTTTAAGATAGGGTTCAAGCAAGTCAATGACCTTGATACCTGTGTACAGAACCTCTTGTGTCGTCGATAAATCTTCAAACTTTGGCGGGTCACGATGTATCGGGAATGATCCTTCGGTATCCAATTGATTCATGCCATCTATACATTCGCCTACAACGTTCATTACACGCCCCCTGATTTGTGCCCCTACCGGCATGGTAATAGGTCTGCCCGTAGAGAGAACCTCCATGCCACGTTGAAGCCCATCCGTACTATCCATTGCTACAGTGCGCACTGTGTCTTCTCCTATATGTTGTTGGACTTCTACAATGAGTACTTTTCCATTGGGACGGCATATTTTCAGCGCATCGTGTATGCTTGGCAAGTTGAGCCTCTTTTCGTTGTCTTTTGTTTCAAAATGTACGTCAACCACCGGCCCGATGATTTGTGAGATATGTCCGACTACTTGTGCCATAGGTTTTACTTTATAAATAATATTCTTTTAATGATGTTTCCGTTTAATTCTTATATGCGGTATTATAGTTGGCTAAATATTTGTGGATGAGACTGACTTAATATGTTGCACATGCACAAAGCTACTACACAATTGTTTTTTTGCTTTTGGGTGTTGACAACAGATTTCTTCTTTTTACCCTTTAGCCTATATATACCTAATTCTAATTTAAGAAAGGAATACATCCTCCCTTAATTTTATATAGCAAAGTTATGGCTTTTTTCTTTTTTTGGTATATTTGTGGAATTAATTGTTTTCATTATTATTATTGGAAAAATTTATGGAACTGACACCTTTGAAATATTTTTCTGTGTTAGCGGATTATCTTTCGTTTACAGAAGCAGCCAAAGAATTGTACATTACCCAAAGTACTCTATCACTTAGTATTAAACAGCTTGAAGATGAGTTGGGGACTTCCTTGTTTGACCGTGTTGGTAAGCGCATATATCTTTCTGATGCCGGCAAGGTGTTTTTGGAGTATGCTCGTCACGCTCTTGATGAAGTCTCGAATGGTGTAGAACAACTTAAGGAGATGCAGCATATTTATTCAGGTTGTGTAAAGGTTGGGGTGATATACAGCTCCTCAGTTGTTCTCAATGCTTGCATTCACAAGTTTACAAAGACTTATCCCAAAGTGCAGCTTTCCATTTATTATTCCCATTCCATATTAGAACTTGTTGAACAGATGAAAGCCAATAAGTTGGATTTTGCTGTTACATACAAACCGGATAATGTTCCTTCGCAAATAGAGGTGAAAGAATTTAATAATCCGCCTTTATGCCTTGTGGCTCATCAAAGCCATCCGGTGACAATCCGCAAAAGCTTCTCGTTGGAAGATATCGGAAACTATCCATTGATTCTTTTCCCTCGAAACATTTACACTCGTCAGGTGATTGACAGAATGTTACAACGAAATAAAGTCAGTGTCACGCCTCAATTAGAGATTAATAGTACAGCGGTTATTTTGGATATGCTTCGTACAGGCCATTGGGTTTCTATCATGTCAAAAGACATAACCCGAAACAATTCCGATTTGCGGGCTATTCCTATCAAAGGCTGTGTAGAGTGTATGCACGCTTCATTGTTGTTCATGAAAGGTCGTCGGCAGTCTGTTATGGCTGAGAAGCTACTTGAAATGATGAAGCAGTATTCGCAGGAAAGCCATTTAAACGGAGAAGCTAAAAAACAGAAGTAATTTCCGCATTTTTGATTCAGGTAGATATCAGGAAGAAGGTCAAAAAAACTGATATTTGATTGTTATAGCCGTTAAGGATAACTAAGTGTTTCAAATGTTGTGGATAATTGTGAAATTAAAGATATGGGAGTTACCAGTCAATCCATCGTGAATAATCGACTTTTTCAAAAAGCGGTGCTTTCATGACCGTTGTATTCACATCTTTTCCCAAAAGGAACTTGTCAATGAATGCTTCGACTTCTGGATATTGGCTTTGGGGTAGGATACAGTGCCCGTGTCCGGCGATGAAAGAGAATCCCATTCTGTCCGCTATGTCAAAATGTTCCCAAACTTTACGGGCTGCCTGACAAGAAATGTAGCCCGACTCGTCGGCCAGCCATTTGTAATCGGGATTACCAAGAACGAGAAGGGCGCGTGGTGCAATCATGGCACATAGTTCATGGTGGTCAAAAGGTAGCTTGACGACATTTTTGTCTTTAAACATGAACATGCTCTCTTTGAACCATGCATGACTTGTCCGTCCAAGTGTTTCTACTTCACCCAATGTTTCTGAAACACGCCAGGCTGCAGCGCCGCCACCGCCGGGCTCTTGGGCAATAGTTAAAGCAATGCGTTCGTCGAACGCCCCTGCGAACAAAGCCATTTTACCTGCAAAAGAACATCCTGAAACAGCTAAATGCTTTAAATCGATACGGCTTTCGTCTTTTACTATTTCCAGTCCGTCGATAATACGACTGATACCCCATGGCCACGCCGCGTAAGCTCCCATTTCCGTATGTTCAGGATATAGTTTGTTGATAGGTTCTTTGCCACGTTGCTGAGTGTGTGCCATGACCTGAGTGAAATCAAACGTTATTTGTGCGATGTCGCGCTGTGTAAAAAGTTCAGGTGGGAGACTTCCGGAACCTTTTCCGATGCCAATGATGGCTGGAAACGGTCCATTGCCTTCCGGATAAGTGATACTTGCTTTCAGGGTCAGTTGTGCGCCGTTAATCGTAATGATAACGGACAGCGTATCATTTTCCAGTTTTGCTCTCAGGTTTTCAGGCGCAACAGTCGGTTTTTCACCGATTTCATAATGCTGTATTTCGTGCCCTATTTCAGCCCTTCGTCTGCTCCAATCGTTGAATCCTGCGATGCAACCGCTTCCGTCAGACCACATAAAAGGATTGGGCAATAGGTTTACGTCGGGCAGTTTTGACAGTTCCGGCAAGATGGGGGTGGGGAAATGACTTCCCGTATTTTCTTTGTCATAAACTAATGGGATGCTCTGTGCATGTACACTTGTAAAAGCGGACAATAATAAAAACAAAACAATGTTTAAAACTTTCATGCTTCTTAATTTAAAAAGTTCCACGTGTAATCGTGTGGGATAGAAACATGTTCTGGCACCCATTATGAAACTTTATGTGCTTTTGCTGTAACAGCCTTTATTTCTTACTGTTGTTTTTTGGAGCCTCCTGATGGCTGAATCGTTTTAGCATCCGTCTGTGAAATTTGTCTTCAGACAAAATGGCGTTATACACTTTTTGGGCTGATATTACTTTGCACATTTTGCGGTAATATTCCCCTTCAAGTTCGGCCGCTTCAATTATCAGGTCGTTTATTTTATTAAGGCGGTTATAATAGTCCTTGTTGGTGTTGTCGGGAGTCGGTTTCTGTTTCTTTATTTCAAGAATTTGCCAGTTGATAGCGCGTTGCTTGTCGCGTAACTCGTGGAACAATGGAAAAAATGCTTCGGCTTCCGATGGGGTGAGGCACGCCTGTTGTACAATGTATGTTTCGAGTTCTCTCGCATATTCTCTTGGTGAGAAGCGTTCGGGTTTAGGTTGTGCTACAAGTTGTAAAGTTAGTAAGCAGAGCCCTATGGCTGCAGATAATAATCTTTTTTTTGACATAGAACAGTGTTTTTAATATACATCGGTTAGATAAAGTGCAATTTCTTGGTTGCTTACCATGGCATAATCCAAAGCATTGTTGATATAGGAGTCCTCAAGATTGATGTCCGTTTTGACATAAGAAGTACTTGTTTTTGTTGGCATATGTTTTTTCTCCATCAGCTGGGTCGTTCCAAACAGGATGGCGCCACATAAACAAGCCGCTGCGGCATAGCTGCATATTCTCATGCTCCATTTTAACAGTGAGGTCGTGGAACTGGATCTTTGCAGAGGCTCCCTTACAGGCATATCTGGCAAATTTTCCATAATATTGGAAGTCAAATGCTCAAAATAGCCCTCTGGTACGGTAAAGTGATTACCGGTGCCATATTTCATTTTGATGTCTTTTTCTTCCTTCATCGTAGTGTCTCCTTTCTTATTTATTAGTTTAGATGTTCTTTTTGTGTTAAGGTTTAATCGATGTGGTTAAAAAAATCAGATATTTTTTTAACGGCGTGATGATAGGACGCTTTTAGAGCCCCAATGCTTGTGTCGAGTATATGACTCATATCTTCATATTTCATTTCCTCGTAGTATTTCATTGTGAATACCATGCGTTGCTTTTCCGGGAGTTGTGATATGGCAGCCTGCAGTTGTGCTGCTGTTTCGTCCCCGTCGAAATAAGGATCGCTGCAAATTTTATTGACGATGCCGGCTTCTGCGTCGTCTATGCTGAGGTGTGCTTTTTGTCGTTGGATGAAGTTCAGAGTTTCGTGCATGGCAATGCGGTAAAGCCATGTGGAGATTTTGGCTTCGCCGCGGAAATGCTCAATGTTTGTCCATGCTTTGATAAAACTGTTTTGCAGGATGTCGTTAGCGTCGTCGTGTGAGAATACAATACGGCGTATTTGCCAGTAAAGTTGTTGGCTGAACTGGTTTACAACGGCTTCAAAAGCAGTTCTTCTGGTCAACGGCTCCTGAAGTTGTTTGATTATATCTTGTTCATTGAATGGCGTATTCATGTTTGGGATGATTCGCAATAGTTAGACATACTTGGCGGCACGATGGTTTAATGACGGAAGGTATTTTAATACATGTCAACTTCGGTGTCTTTCTTGATGTCTTTTTCTTGTTGCCGTGTTTTTAATTTTGTAGGATACAAATTATGCCTTGTCAAACGTTGGGTCTGAGCAAGGCATTATATAATTTTTTTTGATTGGTATGTCATCTGATAGCGATTCTGCGTGATGTTTTGTTGACTTTTACGATGTAGTACCCTTTTTTAAGGTTAAGTACGAACTCCTTTTGTTCGCTGTCTATCTCGTAACTGGCTATTTGTGTTCCTGTGATGGCATAGATTTCAAGACGGGAGCCTTCTGCATTTGAGACGATGACAGTATTACCTTTGATGGCGATGCACGTTTCATTCGCACGTATTTCCTGTCCTTCCTTGTCCAAGTTCTGAGCCAGACAAGGCGTCATGGGGGCAGACAATAGTGCCAATGCGAGTATGGATATAATCAGTTTTTGGACCACCATCGGTTATTTTATTTGTTCTTTATATGCAAATATAGGCTATGCCAACGAAAAAAACAAATTTTATTGTGTTTAGTTCCTTCTTTTTTTGTTATTTGATGGGGATGGTGAGATTTTCAGCAGCAAGGATAGTATTGGGGAAGATCGATCTGGCTTCTTCTAGTAAAAGTTTTTCGTTTTCGTATCTGGCAGAAAAGTGTCCGATGCAAAGTTGTTTGGTGTTACTTGCTTTTGCCAATGTGGCGGCTTGCAAGGCTGTAGTGTGGCATGTTTCTTCTGCCCGACTGAGGTCTTCGTGCATGAATGTGGCTTCGTGGAATAACAGGTTTGTGCCCTTCAGGTACTTTTCCAGATGGGGCAGGTAAACGGTGTCAGAGCAGTAAGCGTAGCTGCGTGGCGGATCTGCCGGATATGTAAGCCGGTGGCTGGGGATGAGTTGTCCGTCGGGGGTTGTCCATTCGCCGCCGTTTTTAATACGGTTTATCTCATAGAGGGGGATATGATAGAAGTCAATCATTTCCCTTTTGATATGGGGGAGGGTTGCTTTTTCCTTGAAGAGGAAACCTCCGCAGGCGATACGGTGGTGCAATGGAATGCTGTATACACTGACAGATTTGTCTTCATGTATGAGGCCATACGTTTTCGTGTCTATCGGATGAAACTCCACTTTGTAGGTCAATCCTTTACAAAAGAATTCCAGCTGTTGGTTGAGCATCTGTTCAAAGTCAGAAGGGGCGTGTATGTGCAAGGTTGCGGTCCGTCCGAGCATACCCATGGTAGATATCAGTCCCGGAAGCCCGAAACAATGGTCGCCATGAAGGTGTGATATGAACACGTGGTTAAGTCTTGAGAATTTCAACTTTGAGCGTCGGAATTGAATTTGTGCCCCTTCGCCACAATCTATCATATAGAGTTTATCGCGTACATTAAGTACCTGTGAGGTTGAAAAATGCCGGGTTGTTGGCAATGCTGATCCGCAACCGAGGATGGTCAGTTCAAACTTCTCCATAAATATCAGTATCGTATATGGTTAGTTCTTTTCTTACAAACATACGTATAAATCTTGATTTATTTGTCAATATATGAATAATTCTTTGATTCATTTTTCTGTGTTATATTGAGGATAAATGCCGGCCGGTTGTTCTGACTATATGTTTTTGTGGAAATAAAAAGACTGTTCCCGGGATTCCCGGGAACAGTCCTGTCTGTATGGTATTCAATAAAGAAACCGTGATTATTCGCCTTTTTCCATTTGGGCTTTCAGTGCTGCCAAAGCGTCGATGTCGCCGAGAGTAGTGGAAGCTGCCTGGTTTTGGATTGCAGGTGCTTCTTCTTTCTTAGCTTTCTTTGCTGCTGTGCTTGCTTTCTTAGCCTCTTTTGCTTCAGCACGTTGTGCGTCTTCATAAATGCGGCTGTGAGAAAGGATGATGCGTTTGCTTTCTTTGTTGAATTCGATCACCTTGAATTGCAGCTTTTCGTTAAGCTGAGCCTGGCTGCCGTCTTCCTTAACGAGGTGTTTCGGAGTGGCAAAACCTTCAACGCCATATTCCAATTGGATGACAGCGCCTTTGTCCAACATCTCAACGATGGTACCTTCGTGGATAGAATCCATTGTGAAGATTGTTTCAAATACATCCCACGGGTTTTCTTCCAACTGCTTGTGACCAAGGCTCAGACGACGGTTTTCCTTGTCGATTTCCAATACCTGTACTTCGATTTCTGCGCCAATCTGCGTGAATTCAGAAGGATGTTTGATTTTCTTAGTCCAAGAAAGGTCTGAGATATGAATCAGGCCGTCAACGCCTTCTTCAATTTCAACGAATACACCGAAGTTTGTGAAGTTGCGTACTTTTGCAGTGTGTTTAGAACCGATAGGATATTTTTCTTCGATGTTTTCCCATGGGTCGGCTTTCAATTGTTTGATACCCAAAGACATCTTGCGCTCGTCGCGGTCGAGTGTCAGGATGACGGCTTCTACTTCATCGCCTACTTTCATGAAGTCTTGTGCTGAACGCAAGTGCTGGCTCCATGACATTTCTGAAACGTGAATCAAACCTTCAACGCCCGGTGCGATTTCGATGAATGCGCCGTAGTCTGCCATTACGACAACCTTACCCTTAACTTTGTCGCCTACTTTCAGGTTCGGATCCAAAGCATCCCATGGATGCGGGGTCAGTTGCTTCAAACCGAGAGCAATACGCTTCTTCTCGTCATCGAAGTCAAGGATAACAACATTGATTTTCTGGTCTAACTGTACAACCTCTTTCGGATCGCTGACACGGCCCCAAGAGAGGTCTGTAATATGAATCAAGCCGTCTACGCCGCCAAGGTCGATGA
>CASGAM010000026.1 GCA_949299545.1 uncultured Prevotellaceae bacterium
ATTTTGACATTTTGCTATTCCGGGTAGCGTGAGAATGCAAAAATTCGCCCATAATTCCGGATTGGACGGAAAAATGAGATTCCTGCGAGGCTTTTTCCATCGTAAAATACTTTGTTGTAGTGCTTTATAAATGATTTTTTTGTTTGTGAAATACGATGAAATAGAGATAAAGACGCCTTAATTGCCGTCTTTGTTGTTTTTTTATGCAATACTTTCTCTTAGAATTGGGATTAACCCTCGGTTGCTTGCGGTCGCACCGTTTTTTGTAAAGCCAGCTTTTGAATTTTGTACAGGTCGCAGATTTTATTGTGAGCGGTCGGAACGGGCTGATACCCGACAGAAAAGCCGGATAAAGGCGGTTGAGGTGATATAAATAAGCGTTTTCCCTGTCTGGTTGTGGTTCATTTCGTAACGTGTTTGTAAGTGATAATGGCATTTTAATGTCTCTATGTCCGCCGGACGTTCATACTTTATGGAAGAATGTTATGTTGATGTTGTCTGACGTTTGAAAATCTTAGTTTTTTATATTGTATCATAACAGGGCACATGTTTGCACAGAAATTTTGTGTTGAATAACATGTTTTGTGGCGTCTGTTTGTAAAAGTCTGTATTTTTTAAACTGACTTTGTGTTTTATGTTTCATTTTAAAAAGTATAGATTACAAATCATAAAATGCTTGTCTTGTAAAATCAGTTACTTTGCGCTACAATGATACTAATGGAAAACTCTTGATTAATTAAAAATACGAATATGGATAAGATTTTAGAAAAAGTACCCTTTGGTGAAAAAGTGGGGTATTCGCTGGGAGACGCGGCTGCCAACCTTGTGTTCCAGATGATGATGATTTATCAGTTGAAGTTTTACACAGATGTCTTCGGGTTGGAAGGTGCAGTGGCAGGCACTGTTCTCCTTATTGCAAGGATTGTCGATGCTTTTGTCGATCCGGCAGTTGGCATTCTGTCAGATAAGACGCAGAGCAAATGGGGTAAGTTCAAACCTTGGGTGATTTGGACTGCTTTGCCGTTTATGGTGTTTTACGTGCTGGCGTTCTATAACCCTGGAATTGAGGAAAAAGGGCTTGTGGCACTCTATGCAGGTATCTCATACGTGTTGCTGATGTCTCTTTATTCATTTAACAATACGCCTTACAGTTCATTGGGTGGAGTGATGACCGCAGATATAAAGGAGCGTACAAGCATTACTTCCATCAGGTTTGTGGCTGCCACGATTGCGCAGTTTGTCGTTCAGGGACTGACTTTGCCACTTGTACACAAATTCGGCCGTGGTTCAGGGGCTGATGAGGCTCAAGGGTGGCTTACAACCATTACCATCTTCGCTGTTGTGGGCTTTGTCTTCTTGATTGTTGCCGGCTTTTCGGCCAAAGAACGTATTGCGCCGCCGGCATCACAGAAAATGGATATCCGCAATGACCTGAAAGGTTTGTTTTCAGATGTCTCATGGCGCTCCATGTTTATTCTGACTTTGTTCGTGTTTATCACATTGGCGATGTGGGGGTCGGCCATGTGTTATTATTTCCAGCATTATGTTGATCCACAGGCGTTAGGTGCGTTTCTCGAAAAATTAGGATTGGTGAAAACCGAGGACGCTGTGTTGGGGGTAGGCATGCAGGTGCTTGACTCGTTCAATTTGTTGGCGACGAAGGCGGCAGACGGGACGATATCTCCTACGGAGTCTTATTCGATAGGTTTGTCTGTCTTTAATATGGTAGGTGCAATTATTCAGTTGATAGGTGTCGTTACTTTATCTGAATTCCTGGCTAACAAATACGGCAAGAAGTCCACATTTATCGTTTGCCTTGCACTGACGGCACTTTTCACCGCTGCTTTTATTATTCCGGACAAGGATGATATTGGTTTTATCTTCACGCTGGGTATTCTCAAGAGTTTGGCCTATGCGCCGACCGTACCGTTGCTTTGGGCGATGATAGCCGATGTGGCCGACCACATGGAGTATGTGAACCATCGTCGTGCTACGGGACTTTGTTTCTCAGGTGTTGTGTTCGCGCTGAAGGCCGGTTTGGGCGTTGGAGCCGCGATTGCCGGTGTTATCCTCTCTGCGTTTGGATATGTCAATGTCGTTGATGTTGAGCAATCTGCAGCGTCCTTGATGGGCATCCGTCTGGCTTCCAGTGTCGTACCCGGAATCTGTTTCGGAATCGGTGTCCTCGCTTTGTTCTATTATCCTATTTCAAAGGCGTTGAATGAAAAGATGCAGGCAGAGCTGGCGCGTCGAAGAGCAAATGAGCAAGACTAATAATACATTAACTAATATTTAGGATTATGAAAAAGAGGAAAGTTATTTTGAATTTGTTTTTGTTGGTGTGTACCACAGCCTTTGCCAAAGGCGATGTTACTTTGAGGGAAGCTTTTGCTGATAAGTTTCTGATAGGTACGGCTTTGAATGACCGTCAGGTGGTTACGAACAACGAGAAGTTGCAGACTTTGATTAAAGAGCAGTTCAGTTCAGTCGTTTCAGAAAACAGCATGAAGGCAGATCATCTCCAGCCTGCTGAGGGTCAGTTTAATTTCAAGGAAGGTGACTTGTTGTGTGATTTGGCAGAGAAGAATAATCAGGTTGTCATCGGTCATTGCTTGGTTTGGCATTCACAGGCGCCACGATGGTTCTTTAGAGGAGAGGATGGTAAACAAGTGACGCGTGAAGTACTGATTCAGCGTATGAGAGATCATATACATGCAGTAGTAGGACATTATAAAGGTCGTGTAAAGGGTTGGGATGTTGTCAACGAGGCCATAGAAGGCAACGGTGAGTTTCGTAAATCACAATACTATCGCATTATCGGACCGGAGTTTATTCGTCTGGCATTCCAGTTTGCACATGAAGCCGATCCAGATGCAGAGCTGTATTATAATGATTACGGCATGGACTCTCCTGCAAAACGTGAGGCTGTCGTTAAGATGGTGAAAGACCTGAAGGCTCATGGCTGCCGTATTGACGCTGTTGGCATGCAGTCACATGTTTCTTTCGATACACCGCTTGATGAGTATGAAAAGAGCCTTGAGGCATTTGCGGCTGCTGGAGTTAAAGTTATGGTAACGGAACTGGACCTGAGCGTTTTACCTTGGCCGAGAGGAAACTTTGGTGCTGCTGTTGAGACAAATTTTGCGTACGAGAAGCAGATGGACCCATACAAGAAAGGATTGACACCTGAGAAGGTAAAAGAACAGACCGACTTTTTTGCCAAACTTTTTGATATCTATCTCCGCCACAGTAAGGATATATCAAGGGTGACGTTCTGGGGCGTTTCAGATGGTGATTCATGGAAAAATAATTGGCCGGTACACGGACGTACCGATTATCCGTTGGCATTTGACAGGAATCTGGAGCCTAAACCGTTTGTAAAAGTGATAACGGAGATGGCGACTTCAGGCAAATATTGATAACTAATGAGCAAACAATAAAAAGTAAACGTTATAATTATGAAAAAAAGGTATTTGGTTCCGGAAGATTATATGGCTGACCCGGCAGTGCATGTTTTTGACGGCAAAGTCTATATTTATCCTTCCCATGATTACGAAAGTGGCATTCCTGAGGATGATTGGGGGGCACATTTCGATATGCGTGATTATCATGTGTTTTCTTTGGACGATGTGATGGAAGGCAAAGTGACCGACCATGGGGTAGTGCTTGACCGTGACGATGTGCCATGGGCAAAGCGACAGATGTGGGATTGCGATTGCTGTGAGAAGGATGGTAAGTATTACCTTTATTTCCCGGCCAAGGACAAGACGGACATTTTCCGTATCGGTGTTGCCGTTAGCGACACGCCTTATGGACCTTTCGTTCCGGAGCCGGATCCTATTCGTGGCAGTTATTCCATTGACCCGGCGGTGTTTAAGGATGATGACGGACAGGTTTACATGTATTTCGGAGGATTAATGGGCGGCCAGTTGCAGCGTTATAAAGATAACAGTGCATTGGAATGGGCTGAATTTCCAGCCGATGATCAGCCGGCTATTCCTTCACGCGTGGTGCGCTTGTCTGAAGACATGAAGCAATTTGCTGAAACGCCCCGTCCTGTTGTGATACTGGATGCCGACGGCAAACCTTTGACGGCAGGCGACCATGACCGCCGCTTCTTTGAAGCATCATGGATGCATAAATACAACGGAAAGTATTATTTGTCCTATTCAACGGGTGACACTCATTTCTTGTGTTATGCCATTGGTGACAATCCTTATGGGCCGTTTGTATACCAGGGCGTGATTCTTACGCCGGTGGTCGGCTGGACAACTCACCATTGTATTGTGGAATATAAAGGCAAGTGGTACTTGTTCCACCACGATTCCGTGCCATCCGGCGGACGTACATGGTTACGTAGCTTGAAGGTATGCGAGTTGCAATATGATGCAGACGGTCATATTCTGACGATTGAAGGTACGGACGAATAACATGCCGTTATGAGAATTTGGTGGTTAATAATTTCGATTTTTTGTTTTGTTCCGCTTCATGCAGAGGATGGCAGTCAGCTATGGCTCCGCATGAAGCGGAACGCTGTTCCGGCGAAAGTTTCTTTGTCCAAAGAGACAAAGAAAACAGAAACCATGGAAATTGCGATAAGGGAACTGCGTGATTATTGGAACAGTCCGACGGCTGTTACTCTAAAAGTAGCGTCTGATGCACCCGGCCGTGACGGTTTTGCATTAAACAGGACGAACAACGGCATCAGCGTTTCTTCGGCTACAGATCGCGGTGTGCTTTATGGCATTTACTCTTTGTTGAGATTGCAACAGATGGGGGACTCCCTTCAGGTAGGCCAGACTGTGCAGGAAGTTCCGTCATACGACTTGCGTATCTTAAACCACTGGGATAACCCGAACGGTACGATAGAACGTGGTTATGCCGGACGTTCAATTTGGAAATGGGATGAATTGCCGCGACGCATTTCTCCTGTTTATGAGGAGTATGCCCGTGCCAATGCGTCGATCGGAATCAATGCGACGGTGTTGAATAACGTAAATGCCAAGCCGGAAATGCTTTCTACAGACATGCTCCGTAAGGTAGCTGCCATCGCTAAAGTGCTGCGTCCATACGGTATTAAAACGTTCCTGTCTGTGAATTTTGCCTCACCAAAAGTGATTGGGGGGCTTGATACGGCTGATCCTCTGGACACGCAGGTTCAGGCATGGTGGAAAAAGAAAGTGGCTGAAATTTATCGGCTGATTCCTGATTTTGGTGGTTTTTTGGTGAAAGCGAATAGCGAAGGTCAACCGGGTCCGCAGGATTACGGACGGACACATGTTGACGGAGCCAATATGTTGGCCGACGTACTTGCACCTTACAAAGGCGTCGTGATGTGGCGTGCTTTTGTTTACCAGGCATCCAGTTCAGACCGTGCATGTCAGGCCTACGAAGAGTTTATGCCTTTCGATGGACAATTCAAGGAGAACGTGATTATACAGGTTAAGAACGGACCTATTGATTTCCAGCCTCGTGAACCCTTCAGCCCGCTGTTCGGTGCTATGCGTAATACGCAGGTAATGCCGGAGTTTCAGATAACTCAGGAATACTTAGGTCAATCCATACACACGGTTTTCCTTGCGACAATGTGGAAAGACTGCTTGGATTCCGATACTTACCAGGAGAATGGACTGACCGTTGCTGGTGCAACCCAAAGACGTACAGTTCCCGGGGCAACAACGGCAATGGCTGGAGTCGCAAATATCGGCGATGTGCGGAATTGGACGGGAAGCGATATGGCTCAATCAAACTGGTATGCTTTCGGTCGATTAAGTTGGAACACAGAACTGCCGGCTGCAAACATAGCAGATGAATTTTTGAAACAGACTTTCTCAACGGATGAGCGTTTTGTGGCGCCTGTGAGTCAGTTGCTGTTGCGTTCGTGGAATGCGGCGATAAGTTATATGATGCCGTTAGGGTTACATCATATTTTTGCGGAAGGCCACCATTATGGTCCCGAGCCATGGTGTAATGTTCCGGGATTCCGTAAGGATTGGCTGCCTTCGTACTATCATCAGGCTGATTCGTTTGGGGTCGGTTTTGACCGGACAACCAATGGGTCGGGGGCGGTTAAACAATATCATGAGCCGCTGTCAGTCCTGTATAATGATGTAAATACATGCCCGGAGGAATATTTGTTGTGGTTTCACCACGTTTCATGGGATTATATCATGAGAAACGGACAGACATTATGGGATAATTTATGTTATACCTATCAGTTCGGCGTGGATGAAACGGTCAGGTTCGTGAAGACATGGGAGAATGCAAAAGCATATGTTGATGCAGAGCGTTATGAAAAGATGCTTCAGCGTTTCCGTCGTCAGGCTGCTGATGCGGAGTGGTGGCGTGACGCTTGTGTACTGTATTTCCAGCAATATTCTGGAGAACCAATACCTGCCGGTTGCTTCACTCCCAAACACAGACTTGAAGATTTGATGAGATACAAGTTACGTATCGACAATTATACTGCGGCCGGCATGGATAAACTGCCATAACCCGCTAATGTTACATTTTTGAGGTCTGAATGTAACGTATGCAAATGTTCTGGTCGTAAGAATGAAAGATAAAAAGGCTTCTGTATAAGAGCTTTTTTATCTTTTTATATAAATGAAACAAACAAATAAAAACATGATACATGGGAAAAAACGTCTTTTTCCGTCAGATAGTAATTTAGCGGTGTTAAAGAAACCCTTTAATGTTTGTCATTTGTTAAACAGTAGTAGTAACCTTAAAATGAATAATATGAAATTAAAGAGGGGCAGAAATGCTTTGTTTTCAGCTTGGGCGGGCATAGCGTGTTGCGCATTGAGTTGTTTGTACTCTTGCAACGACGGTTATGACCTGATGTACAAAGACGCAGGCTTTATCGGAAATAGTATTTACGACTATTTGGAGTCGAGTGGTAACTATACCAATATGGTGAAGATTATCGATGATCTTGGCTATACTGATGTGCTTGCGAGAACAGGTAGTAAGACACTTTTTGTGGCAGACGATGATGCCTTCAATCGTTTCTACGCAAAGAACGACTGGGGTGTCAGCAGTTATGGCGAATTGTCGACGGCGCAAAAGAAACAGTTGCTTTACGGCTCAATGATTAACAACGCATGCCAGGTCGCATATTTGTCCAGTGCGGCCGGTCCGATCAAAGGTGACTGTATGCGTCGTTTGACTTCTATGTCTGTTTACGATACAGTGCCTGTTATGGCTCCGGCAGATATGCCTGATAATCCTTATTGGGCTTATTATAAGAAAGCAGGAAAGACATTCCCTTGCTTGCATGATATGTCAACGGTGCCGATGATTCATTTTATTGAAGACTTCTTGCAGAACCGTTTGATAACAAATGACGACTGCAATTTCCTGTTTAATTATAAAACAGACAGACAGGCCGGTGATGCCAATGTCAACGGCGTGATGATCGAAGAGCAAAATATCCGGTGCTCTAACGGTTTTGTCCACAAAATGGCTGAAGTGATGACGCCGCTGCAAAATATGGCACAAGTTGTTAACAACAATGGCAAGACGGAACTGTTCGCGTCTTTCTTGGAGCGCTTTTCTGCACCATATTATAGTGAGGAGGCTACAAAAGAATACAATCGTTTGTATAATACCAGCTACGACTCTGTTTTTCAGAAAAGATATTTCTCTGAACGTTCACAGGGCGGTACGGCTCTGAATCTTACACCGAAAGAAGAACCGGTGGAGGCTACGCTGAAGTTTGATCCGGGATGGAATGAATATTATTCTCAGATGAATGCTTCGACAGCAACTAATGTCGCTTTGCAGGAAAATATGGGTGTAATGTTGGTGCCTACGGATGAAGCACTGAGAAAATATTGGGAAGAAGGTGCCGGACGGGTGTTGAAGGATTATTATGGTACTTGGGACAAGGTGCCTAATAAGGTAATTTCAAAAATGTTGAATGTGAATATGCTGAATTCTTTTATCAATTCAGTGCCAAGTAAGTTCTCTACCGTCTTGAATGACGCAAATGATGTTCTTGGAATAACTGTAGAGGATGTTGATAGTGTGATATTGGCATGTAATGGCGCTATATATTTGACAAATAAGGTGTTTAATCCGGTTTCTTATGTATCTGTTTCTTTCCCCGCCTTGGTGAATGAAACAATGAATATTATGTATTGGGCCATTCAGCAGTTACAGTATGATATTTATTTGAATTCACAAAACTCATACTACAGTTTCTTTATACCGACCAACAATTCTTTGTTGACGTACATTGATCCTTGTTCATATGGAAAGCCTAATTTGCAAGCCTATAAGTTCCATTATGATGAGACTGCACAGAATGAAAATGAGAAAGTTTATGCTACAATACATGTTGTGAATGAAGATGGCTCAATTCAGGAAGAACCGATTGATTCAATTTATGGCGCTGGAGGCGTAAACATTATAACAAACCGCCTGAAAGATATTCTTGAGAATCACATTGTGATTGGAGATGTTGAAAGCGGTAATACATATTATAAGACAAAGAGTGGTGGTACAATCAAGGTAGAGAATGCAGGAAAAGATAATATGAGGGTAGCCGGAAGCTGGCAAGAGAGTCAAGGTGAGATGGTTAATATCGCTAAAATATACGACCAGTCAGCAGCTACTAATGGTGTTGGAAATGGAAAGGCATATATCTTGGAAAGTTCACCTTTACAGACAACACGTAAGTCAGTAGCAGATGTTCTTAGCGAACATGAAGAGTTTTCTGCCTTTTACGAGCTGTTGGAAGGTTCTCCTTATTTGGTTGATGTCTATGAGATAGGAGATGAGGAGCATGCCTGCCCAAGTCCAAGCTTGAGTTTGTTCAACACCTTTAATTATACCATATATGTACCGGTTAATGATTCGATAGAGATATTACATGCTGAGGGTAAACTACCAACGTGGGATGATGTAGAGTTGGAACCAGACGAGGAGGTGCGCGATAGCTTGTCTGAGGTTATCAATCAGTTCGTTAAGTATCATATTCAAGATAATTCTCTTTATATAGGCCAAGGTGTGATTCCTTCAACACAGTATGAAACTGCAGCATATACGTTAGATGAAGAAACAAATACCTTGTCATATTTGAAATTGAATGTGGAAGGAGATAATGACGGATTGCAAATCATCGATAAAGCTCAGAATGTTCGACATGTCGTTAAAAAAGATGGCTTATATAATCTGATGGCGCGTGAATATCAGTATGACGCTGCGGATGTACAATCAGCTTCAACATTGTATACATCTTCTTACGCAGTCATACATCAAATAGATGGTGTCCTTGATTGGGAAGAAGCTGAATAAAATATGAAATTGTTAAATCGTAATACTATAATGGAATGAAAACCATATTTCAAAAGATAATAATAGGTGTATTAGCAGTTTTACCTTTTTCTGCTTATGCACAGACAGCAGGAAGTATGATTAGTGGTACTGTTTCTGATGAAATTGAACCGCTGATGATGGTGAATGTTGTTGAAATTGATGAAGCGAATCGAATTGTTGCACATGCCGTAACCGATATTAACGGAAATTTCTCTTTTAGGATTGTCGATCCGAAGCATAAACTGAAAATTTCTTATGTTGGATATGCAACGCAGATTATTCCAATCAAAGGAACACGTTACAATATTAAATTAGTAAGTAATACACAACTGAAAGAGGTGGTGGTAACTCAGAAGAAGATCATCCAGTCCAGTGGTTTGGCCATCCCTGAGCGAGAAGTTTCTGTTGCCCATCAAACTATCGACGCCAAAGAATTTGAAGGCCTTGGATTGACCAGTATTGATGAAGCATTGCAAGGTCGTGTATCCGGTCTTGATATCGTATTTAATTCTGGTGACTTGGGTGCAGGAACAACCATGCGACTTCGTGGTGTTAGTTCCATCAATGCCAATACACAGCCTTTGGTGGTAGTTGACGGTAATATTTTCGAGAGCGATTATTTGTCCAACTTTGATTTTGCTTCTGCAACGGAAGAGCAATATTCCGAACTCTTGAATGTGAACCCGGATGATATTGCGACCATCACCGTGTTGAAGGATGCCGCCGGAACAGCCATTTATGGTTCACAAGGTGCAAATGGTGTAATTGAAATTAAAACGAAACGTGGTACGCGTGGAAAAACCAAGGTGTCATATTCTTATGGTGCTACGTTAACTTATCAGCCGAAAGGTATTCCGATGTTGAATGGAGACCAATATACGATGTTGATGAAGGAGGCGTATTACAATCCGGAATTAAATGATGCCTCTTCTGATATACGTGAATTTAACTACGATCCTTCTTTCTCAGAATATGAAATGTATAACAATAATACCGATTGGGTGGATGAAGTTACCAAGTTAGGTTTGTTGCAGAAACATTATGTTACGCTTACCGGAGGTGGTGAGAAGGCATTGTTCCGTGTTTCAGGCGGTTACGATCATCAGACTGGAACAATCATTGAGCAGAGACTGAATCGTTTTACAACCCGTGTTGCACTTGATTATTTTGTGAGCGACAGGATCAAGTTTGTTACAAACTTCAGTCTTACCTATCAAAAGAATGAAAAGAACTATAGCGATTTGTTGGGAATTGCTTATCAGAAAATGCCGAACCTTTCTGTTTACGAACAAGACGCGTATGGTAATGACACGGATATCTATTATCACATGTTGAATACCTGTTCATCAGCATTGAGAAACGATCAGTTGGGCTTGGTGAATCCGGTAGCTTTGGCTTACGAAGCAACCAGCGATGAGACCCGTTATTCGATTCAGCCGGAATTCCAGTTACATTATAATCTTTTGGGGCTTGATGATACGAAGACTCAGTTGAAGTATGAAGGAAGGATCGTATTTAACATTTCAAATACATATAATGACAGCTATTATCCGTCAAGCCTTGTAACAACAGGTTGGACAAATAGTAATAATAATAAGTCATCTTCCAGTGCATATAAAAGTAACGGTATAACGACGACCCATCGTTTGACGTTTACTCCGCACTTCAAGAATACGGATCATTCGTTTATGGCCATGGGTCAGTTCCAGTTGACGAACGGTACTTCCAAGAATCTTTCTAACGGAGTTTATAATTTGCCTACGGGGGATATACATTCAGCAACGGCTGATGGTATTATTTCTTCTATTTCAACTTCTGCCGGACAGTGGAGAAGTATTTATATGACATTCTCTGCGCACTATGCTTACAAAGGACGTTATATTGCAGACTTCTCACTTCGACGCGACGGAACTACGAAATTTGGTGATAACCGCCGATGGGGTAATTTCCCGGCCTTGTCCTTCAGATGGAACATCATAGATGAACCGTGGATGGCAGGAACTCGCAAGTGGCTTTCAATGCTTTCTGTTCGGCCGGGATGGGGACATGTGGGTAACCAGCCGGGCGGTGAATACCTGTTCTTCTCAAAATATGTGGCAGGCGGTTCATATAATGGCAATTCTTCCATTTATCCGAGCAATATACGTTTGAGTAACCTGCAGTGGGAAGAAAAAGATACATGGAATGTTGGTTTTGACCTTGGTTTCTTTGACAACAAATTGACAGCCGACTTTAACATCTACACTCAGTTGACCTCAAAGTTGTTGATGAATAGCGCTGTAATTCCTTCTTCTTCCGGTTTCAACTTTTTGTCTATACAGAACGTGGGTGATATGCGTAATACGGGCTGGGAATTTAATATTAATGGACAAAACCTGATTCAGGTCGGAAAGTTCTCTACTTCTATTAATGTGTCTTTTGCAAACAACAAGAATGAGATTACGGCCATGGATCCGACCATACTTGCCAGTCTGAATAAAGACTTTAATAATGACAACGGTTCGTATTTGTCTCGCGTGCAACTGTATAATCCTTTTGGAGCTATTTACGGTTTCCGTTACAAAGGTGTTTACCAATATTCAGAGTATTCAGAAGTCGAGGTACCGGGTGTGAGTGGGCCTAATGCGCCGGTTGCACGAGATGCAGAAGGAAATGTGATTAAAGATAAATCTGGATTTACTATACCGATGGTATTTGGTTATGATAAAGTCAGCAACACCAATCCGTATGAATTCCAGGGTGGTGATGCTATCTATGAAGATATCAACCATGACGGAAACATCAATGAGTTGGATATTGTGTACTTGGGTTCTTCATTGCCGAAGATCACCGGTGGATGGGGTATCAGGTTTAATTATGGACGCTGGTCGCTCAATTCGCAATTTAATTTCAGATATGGCAATAAGGTCGTTAACATGGCGAGAATGAATGCCGAGTCTATGTATAACAACAACAACCAGTCAGCCGCAGTCAACTGGCGTTGGCGTGTAGAAGGACAGATTGCTGAGATTCCGCGTGCATTGTATCGTGACGGTTATAACTATCTGGGTAGCGACCGTTTCGTGGAAGATGCCTCATTCATGCGTCTGAACTATATGCAACTTTCTTATAATTTCGATGTGAAGTCTTTGAGACGCTTCGGCTTGAGCCAGTTAAGTTTACATTTGATTGCTAACAACCTGTTCTGTCTTACAAACTATTCGGGTGTAGATCCTGAAGTAGGTTACGGTGGTATGGGAGTGGCATCGGATAATGCAAAGACTCCACGTTCACGCTCATTTACTTTTAGGGTTATGGTAGGTTTCTAATATTTTAATGAATTAAGTTATGAAAGTTCGTATGAATAAATATATATGTAAAGGAGTATTGACCATAATGGCTGCAGTTCCATTGGCATCCTGCAATGATTTCCTGACCATTATGCCGCTCAATGAGGTCGTCCTTGAAAATTATTGGACAGAAGAGGCCGATGTAAACAGTTGTGTTTACGGTTGTTATGCGCAGTTGATATCATCAGATTGCTTAGAACGTATGTTGGTTTGGGGTGAGTTGCGCTCAGATAATTTGACGGCAAATGCAAATGCTGAACAGGATCTGATCCGTATCACGGAAGAGAATTTGCTTGAAACAAATGCTTATACCAACTGGCTTTCATTTTACGAGTGTATTAATCGCTGTAATACGGTGATTCATTATGCGCCGATGGTGCAGGAAAAGGATCCGAATTATACCGAGGCGGAGATGAAGGCACATATTGCCGAAGTAACAGCATTGCGCAGTTTATGTTATTTTTATCTTATCAGGACGTTCCGGGATGTTCCTTATGTGACGGAACCGTCTATTGATGATAACGTAAATTACAGGATTCCGGCAACCAAATTTGATGATATTTTGTCTTATTTGATTAACGATCTTGAAAATGTGAAGAATGATGCAGTTCGTTCTTATGGGGAAAACAGTACGGACAATATGACCCGTATCACGAGATGGGGAATATATGCCCTGCTGGCAGATCTGTATCTTTGGAAAGGAGATTATCAACGCAGCATTGATTATTGCGATCTGATTATTGATTATAAGATTGATGAATATGAAGACATGCTTGAAGAGCAAACTTCCCCGGAAGTAGAACTTTATGGTATTTTCCCGTTGATTTCAGAAGCGCCTAATAATGCGACAAACTCAGGAACTGCTTATACTCGGATTTTTGGAGACGGACTTTCTTTTGAGAGTATTTTTGAACTGAATTTTGTTGATGACGAGGAGACTGTTAATTCGTTAGTGAATGATTTCTATGGTAGTACTTCTAACGCTGTCGGTGCATTAACAGTGCCGAGTTATATTTACTCACAGGTGGCAGAAGGTACGAACAAATATTTCAGAAAAACTGACTGTCGTTTCTTGGAAAATATGAAGGCTACAGAGTCTGCGGCAGATATCAGGAAATATGTTACGGCCGGTGTTAGTTTCAGGGCCAATACGACGACCGGTGGTTTGCCGACTGTTGAAGAAACTTCAAGAAATCGAATGACGCCAAACTGGATCGTTTATCGTTTGACTGATGTCATGTTGATGAAAGCGGAGGCTGAAGTAATGCTTGCCGGTGATGTGGAAGATGGAGCGACCTTGACTGAGGAACAGTCTGCACATTACAGGACAGCGTTCTCTTGTGTTTCAGCTGTTTGGAAGCGGGCCAACAATAAACGTGTTGCAACGACTGATACGTTGGTGTACTCAGATTATGCAACATCTCGTTTGGCTATGGAGAATTTAGTTATGGAAGAACGTCAGCGCGAACTGATGTTTGAAGGAAAGCGCTGGTTTGATTTGGTCCGTCTGTCCCGTCGTGATGGTAACAATACCCGGATGTTGAATTTAGTTATTCCGAAATTTAAGGAAAATACGGTTGCTTTAAGAATTCAGCTTGCTTCACCAGATGCGCTTTATTTCCCTTATTATCGTAATGAGTTGGATGCAAACCCATATCTTGTACAGAATCCAGCCTATGAAAATGAAAATATAACCACAACAGAATAAGTACTATGAAAAAGATCGATAATATTCTTTTAAAATTCATTTTAGTATTTTTGGGCGTTCCGGCGTTTCTATTCTCATGTGATGATGATCCGCTGCCGGAAAACTATTACACCTTTACGGGTGAAATGGTGTCAGACTATCTGAATAACCGTTCAGACGATTTTAGTGAGTTCATTGCTGTACTTCAACGTTCAGGTGTATATGGTATGATGGCCACCTATGGCACTTATACATGTTTGGCGCCGACTAATGCGGCTATGGATGAATATCTCCGTTCAAAAGGGTTGACAAGTATAGACCAGTTGACAAAAAATGAGTGTGATACCTTAGCTTGGAATCACATTATTGATGAGGCAGCTTACTTTACAACCGATTTGACGGATGGTAATATTCCCTCGGCGAATATGAATGGGCGTTATTTGACATTTTCTTGTGATACAGATGAAGTGAATAATGCAAATGTGGCATATTTTATCAATAAGACTTCACGCTTGATTGTGCGGGATGATTCTGTTGAAAACGGTGTGGTTCACACGTTGAACAAGGTCATCATTCCAAGTTCAGATAAATTGCCGGATTTGTTGGCTAAGGATTCTACGATTTCATTGTTTTACGAGGCTTTGCTCCTGACGGGTTTGAATGATTCTTTGTTGGAGTACATAGACGAATCATATTTCTGTAGTGAGGATTCAGTAAATCAGGATATGAAAATCACTACAGGAGGTACAGAATATGACATGCGTTATGTAGGAACCCGAATGAAACGTTATACGGCATTTGTAGAAAAGGATGAGTTATATGCAGAAAACAATATTCATAATATTGAAGATCTGATAGCTTTTGCTAAAGCTAATTATGATGCGATGTATCCCGAAGATGCAGGGCTTTATGATGATGACTATAAGCACCGGAAGAATCCGTTGAATCGCTTTGTGGCTTATCATTTGTTGCCTTACTATGGGGCATATAACGATTGGACGGTTTATGGTGATGTGAAATCCGTATGTGCTAAAACCAATTTGATTGATTGCACCGACTGGTATACTACGCTAATGCCCGGAACTATTATGAAAATGAGTACACCTTCCGAAGGCTTGTTTATCAATCGTAAAGGTGTTGGGCCGCAGTATAGTGTAAGAGGCGTTAAGGTTTATGCGCCTTCCGAGGGTGGAGATGAAGACCAGCAAGCTACTAATGGTATATATCATTATATTGATGATATTCTTTTATATGACAAGACGACACGTGATGTCGTGTTCAATGATCGTATTCGTATCAATGCTGTAACGTTGTCGCCAGAGTTTATGAATTGCGGCGCACGTGGTAATACGCAGCGTGCTACAGGCTTCAAGGTGGTTGAAGGATGGGACTTCCATGGAAAAACCCCATCATTGACGTTACGTAAGCGTGATGTGTGGATGCAAACTTATGCAGATTGTGTTGACATGGTGGGTCAATTTGATGTTACTTTTAAATTGCCGCCTGTTCCTGAAAATACTTACGAAGTCCGTTTCGCATATGGAGCAGCAGCTATGCGTGGTGTTGTGCAGGTTTATTTCGGAGAAGATCCAGACGGCCTTCTTCCGATGGGCATTCCTATCGATTTTAGAATCTATGGTGGTGATCCTAATATCGGCTGGGTAGAAGATACCGGAGACAAGGAAACAGACCAGGCCGTTGACAAAGCGATGCATAACCGCGGTTATATGAAGGATATGGATTCGTGGGCACAGGGTGGGCAAACTATTTTGAGAACTCAGTCGGGTAAACTGCGTAAGGTATTGACGACACAGACGATGAGTCCCGACCGTGATTATTACGTCCGCATCAAATTGGTGCTTGACAATCCCCAGGCTGAGTTGCCTATTAACTACTTTGAGTTATGTCCGAAGAGTATTTATGCCGGCGTAGAAGCTGAAGATACACATTAATTGTTACTTAAATTTGAATACAGATGAAAACAAGTTATATGTTTAAAATGATGTCCTTGGCCGCAGCTTCCTTTGCAATGGTGGCTTGTATGGATACATGGGATGAGCATTATGGTGGAAATGGCCAGATTGCATCAGACAAGACCCTTCTTCAATTAATTGAGGAAGCGGGCGACCTGAATGACTTCTTGAAAGTCTTGAAAAGTACGCATGTGTTTAACAACAACAAACCGACACAAATTACTTATGCGGACTTGTTGGGGGCAGACCAGACTTTTACGGTTTGGGCACCGAAAGATGGTACTTTTAATTTAGACTCGTTGTTGAATGAATGTGCAACGGTGAAGGGTGACTCTATGTGCGGACAGCATTTTGTACAGAACCATATTGCACATTATATTTACAATAACAGTTCCACTAATAATAAATCCGTCATGATGCTTAACGACAAGTTCCTGGATTTGCAAAACGGTAATTTCCAAGGAGTTTCTTATGTTGCAGGACGCTCCAATGTGCCGGCGATGAATGGCTTGTTGCATGTCGTTGAGAATGAATTGCCTTACATGTATAATGTGTACGAAGGTGTTACTACATTAGATCAATATGCCCATGTAGGTTCTTTCTTCAAATCCTATGAAGAGTTGGAATTGGATGAAAATGCCAGTATCCCGAGTGGAATTGTCGATGGTATGATTATCTATTCCGATTCTGTTATGCGTCGGAATAATATCCTGTTCGGAACTTTCAATCCTATTAACGAGGAGGATAGTAACTTTATCATGTTGGTTCCCAATGAACAGGACTGGAATAGAGTCTATACTGAGGCTGCAGGCTATTTTAATTATGGTAGCATAAATAAGGCCGATTCATTGCAACGTTATTATGCGAATATCGCACTGATACGTGATTTGGTGTATAACCGGACATATGGTTGTATGCACATGGCAGATTCCGTTTATTCCACTTCATACAGCCAATATGATGAGGAACGTCATCACATTTATTACAGACCTTTGGATGCAGGCGGTATCTTCTCTACTGAGTTTGTGAAAGATTCCATGGAATGTAGCAATGGCATGATTTATAATCTGCGCAAATGGCCTTTTACACCGGAACAGATTTATTTCTTCCCGGTAAAGACTGAAACAGAAATAGAGTCCATGCTGACAGAATATGATGATTGTACCTATAATGCCCGTTATTTGGTGGCAGACACTATTTCAAACGGCTATTTGGATATCGTTCCGAGATCTTCTTCTGCTAACTGGATTACCAAGTTCCAGGTGCCTAATGTTTTGTCAGGAACTTACGATATTTGTGCCGTTATTCTGCCAAAAACAGTTTTTAATCCTTTGTCAAGAGATTTTAAACCAAATAAGTTTAAAGCAAGGATTTATTATCAGACTCCTGAAGGCGTTGAGAATCTTTATGAGTTTGAGGATGAGTATACAAATGATCCTTATAAAGTCGACACCGTTAAAATTGGAACCTTTACTATTCCCGTTTGCAGTTATGGACAGCCTAACATCCGAAATGTGTATTTAGAGTTGGAATGTAGTATCGGTCGTCGTGAAACCCAGTATTCACGTGAGATGTATCTCGATTGTTTATATTTCAAACCAGTAAAAGAAGAGGAATAATACTATGAAACACATATTTTTGACATATTGTCTGGCTGCCATTTCTTGTTCTCAGGTAATGGCGCAGGAAAATGCAGGAAATACTGCGGGACAGCCGGTTCAGGATTCGCTTCGTCAGACTATTACTATGAAAAAGACTGTCCCCAATGTTCCCATGCGTGAGATTAGTGGACGAGTTTATGACAATGCTACCAAGCAACCTGCCGTTGGCGTCAGTATCACGGCCTACAATAATACACGATATGCGGCTATGACGGATGAAAACGGAAACTTTACCATCTCGATTCCTGAGTATGTAACATCATTGTGGATGAAAGCGGATGGTTACAGCAGTATGCAAGTCGGAATAGGAAACGGTAAAAAGTCTGTGACGGCATACATGAACAGTGATGTTTTCGGTGAAACTTATACCTCATCTATAACTGCGTCCAGTAAGAAAACCGTTAATGTTGACTATAACAATAATGATATCAGCATTGATGGGCAGATACAGAACAAGTTAGGCGGCGATATTCATGTAATAACCAGAAGCGGTGTCCCCGGTCAGGGTGTTGCCATGTTTATGAATGGTTTGAATTCTCTCAATTCCAATGCGCAGCCCTTGATTGTGATTGATGGCGTAATAACTGATTTGCAGCTTTCCCGTCCATCCATCCATGATGGTTTCTTCAATAATATTCTGGCCAATATCATGGTTGAGGATATTGAAAAGATCAGCGTGATGAAGAACGGAACGGCCATCTATGGCGCAAAAGGTGCCAATGGCGTTATTCTTATTGAAACGAAGCGTACGAAAAGTATGGCTACTAAAATTGATGTCTCCATTGGTGGATCATACGAGATGTTGCCAAGCCAGCCTGATTTGATGGATGGCAGTCAGTATCGTATTTATGCGTCTGAATTGATTGGAAGCACAGGAACAACGACGAATGACTTCAAGTTCTTGCAGACCGATCCGAAATACTATTATTACCAGATGTATCACAATAACACCGATTGGCAGAAAGAAGTCTACGATGAGGCCTTTACGCAGTATTACAGCATCAACGTACAAGGTGGAGATGATGTGGCGAATTATAACCTGTCTGTAGGATATACCATGGCGGACGCTACCTTGAAGAATAATTCGTATTCACGCTTTAACTTGCGTCTGAATTCTGATATTATATTGGCTGATAACCTTACGGCACGTTTTGATGCATCCTACAGTGATGTTACGCGCGATATGCGTGATGATGGCACACCTGCCAATATAGGTGATGGCATTATATCCTCACCGTCGTTTTTAAGTAAGATCAAGTCGCCGTTCCTGAGTCCGTACGCTTTCGATTCAAATGGCAATATATCTTCATATTTAGCAGAAGCCGATGATTATCTGTCGGACGTATTGTCTACCAAGTCTTATCTGAACTCATTGGCCAACCCTGTTTCTATCCTTCATTATGGTGACGGAGATAATAAGAATTACTTCGGAAACCGTTTGATTACGTTTGCTATCACACCGAAATGGGAAATTAACAAATACTGGAGCATTTCAGAACATTTTGCACTTCAGTTGGTGAATACCGACGAGAACTATTATCTACCGGTTAACGGTGTACCTGATTATGATATCGAAGGCATCGGTACCGTACAGAATGTGGCAAAAGCGTTGGCTGGCCGTCAAACAGTCCTGATGAGTAACAGCTACTTTAATTATTATCGTCAGTTTAATGCGCATTCATTGGCGTTGCATGGAGGACTGCGTTATATGAGAGATTCCTATCAACTCAACACCCAGACCGGTTACAACAGCGGTAATGACAAGACTCCGAACATGTCAACAAGTTTACAGTACAAGTCAACGGATGGTACCGAAGATGAGGTTGTCGATATGAATTATTATTTGACGGCTGACTATAATTGGCGCGAGCGTTACTACTTGTCCGCAGCTGTCAGCATGAACGGTAGTTCAAAGTTTGGTATCGATGCGGTGGACGGTGTCAAGATCGGTAATTATGCATGGGGATTTTTCCCGTCGGCTGAGGCTGCCTGGGTTTTGACAAACGAGTCTTGGATGAATCTTGATTGGCTGAACTATTTGCGTTTGAATGTAGGTTTTGATCTTGTAGGAAATGACGACCTTGACAGCAAGGCTTCCCGTACTTATTTCATTGCACAGAAATTATTGACTTCTGCAGCCGGTCTTACGATGGGTAATATTGGTAACACGCAGTTGCAATGGGAGACAACGGCACGTTGGACCGCCGGATTGAGTGCCTCTGTATTGAAGAACCGTTTGAACGCGAATGTGAACTTCTTCCACGGCACGACTTCAAACCTTTTGAGCCTGAGCACCTTGTCATACATTTCCGGATTGAAAACCAATTGGAAGAACAGTGGTGAAATGAAGAACTATGGAGTAGATGTCACTATGCAGGCACGGCTCCTGGAACTGAAGAACTGGAAGTGGAATGTGGGTTTCAGCATGGGACATTACAAGAACGAAATAACTTCTTTGCCGGGAGGATCATTCAAGACGGAACTGTACGGTGCTACGGTGCTTTCACAGGTAGGCAATCCGGCCGGTGTATTCTATGGCTATAAGACAGACGGTGTGTTTGCCACTACAGCAGAGGCAGAAGCAGCCGGTCTTTATCAGGTCAATGAAAAAGGTGTGAAGACTTATTTCGGTGCCGGTGACGTTAAGTTTGTTGACAACGGCGACCATGAAATAAACAAAGAAGACATGCAGATTATCGGTGACCCGAATCCGGATCTTTACGGTAATATCTTTACCAATCTTAATTGGAAGAACCTCTCTTTGAATGTTGTTTTCAATTATTCTTTGGGTAATGACGTCTATAATTATCAGCGTAGCATTCTGGAGAGCGGTTCACGTTTCTATAACCAGACGACTGCTTTGCTGAAACGTTGGACACATGAAGGACAGCAGACGGACATTCCGAAAATCAGTTATTTGGATCCCATGGGCAACAGCCGTTTCTCAGACCGTTGGATTGAGGATGGATCTTATCTCCGTTTGAAGAATGTGACGCTCAGCTACTATATTC
Source organism: uncultured Prevotellaceae bacterium (assembly GCA_949299545.1). GTDB lineage: Bacteria > Bacteroidota > Bacteroidia > Bacteroidales > Bacteroidaceae > Paraprevotella. Next base: position 20,986 of record CASGAM010000026.1, read on the forward strand.
CTATACGTAACACATATTTGCAAGGTATCACCATTTGGGGAGCTGCCAACAATCTGGTCACCTTTACCAAGTATTTAGGCGTTGATCCGGAGTTCAGTGCGAGCAATGATGTGTTGATGATGGGAATTGACCGTGGCTTGTTGGCCTATGGACGTACGTTCTCATTAGGAATAAAGATTAACTTGTAATAAATGAAATCAGATATTATGAAGACGAACAAAATATTAAATACAGGATTGGCGCTGTTGTTTAGTGCAGGTTTTACATTTACATCCTGTGTCGATACCGGGTCGAATTTGGTTGATTTTGACCCGAGTCTGGAAACGCCGAACGACACCGTGTATTCTCTTTTGGGCATTATCAACAAGATGCAGGCCATTGCAGACCGTACCATCGTGTTGGGAGAGGTTAAGGGTGATTTAGCCTCCGTGACAGATGCCGCCTTGTTGGATATTGCCAATCTGGCTAATTACACGGCCGGAACAGACAACCAATATAACAAGCCGGAGGATTATTACGCTGTCATCCAGAATTGCAATTATTATATTTCCAAAGCCGACACGAACCTGGCTTTCCGTGGTGAGAAGGTGTTTATCCGCGAATATGCGGCGGTCAAGGCCTACAGGGCCTGGACCTATTTGCAGCTGGCCATCCATTACGGCAAGGTGCCGTTCTTCACCAAACCGTTGCTGACGGAACTGGAAGCAGACCCATCCTTATATCCGAAATATGACGTGAAACAGATCTGCGATTATTTTATTAAGGACTTGGCGCCTTATGTCGAAACCGATCTGCCTGATTTGGGTGGTACTTTCAGTAGTTATTTCATTCCGGTCAGAGCCTTGCTGGGCGACCTTTGTCTGTGGGCCGGTCGTTATCTCGAGGCAGCGACCTATTACCACGATTATCTGACACATGTGGATAATCCCATTCCCGTTGGTTTGAATTATATGAGATGGAATAACAGTGATTTCCAGGGTGCTTCGGGCACTTATTCCGCAACCTCCTCTGTTCTCTGTTATATACCGATGGAGGCATCTGAATACGATGGTATCATCAGTGAACTTGACGATGTTTTCACCTCAACGGAAGATAACCAGGATTATTATCAGGTAACCAGCTCAAGCGGCTATGCAGAATTATCTGCAGCGCAGCGCTATGTTTTGGTCTATACGAATCCATCAACACAGTTGCAGGATACGATTTCCCCTGCGGATGATTTCGTTTATAGCGATGAGATGATGCGTGGAGATTTAAGATATAGTTCCGTTTTTACTTTCGGCAAGTCTGCCGGTACGGACGGTTTCTCTGAGCGGACGCAGTCCATTCAAGGTAAATTCCCAACCAATGGCGTTCTCCTTTATCGTCCCGCTGCGCTTTATCTTCGTATGGCAGAGGCCTACAACCGGGCCGGTTTCCCGCAGTCGGCATTTGCAATCCTGAAATATGGGCTTTTTAATACGGCCATCAGCAGATACATCAGTGAAGATGAGCGCCAGCGTGCCGGAAGCCTTTTGACATGGAGCCAGTATAATTTTACAGTTGACAATACACAGGGAATCCATTCCAATGGAAGCGGTAACGCAGACGCAGATACTACCTATGTTATTCCGGATGATTTGACTTCCCTCGAGGATTCCATTCTCTTTGTGGAAGATAAGATTTGCGATGAGATGGCGCTTGAGCTGGTTTTCGAAGGATCACGTTTCGGCGATTTGCAGCGCATAGCCTTGCATCGTGATGATCCGCAGTTCCTGGCACGTAAGGTGGCAGCTAGAGGCGGAAAGAACAATTTCAATAACGAGTTGTTCGAACGTCTGAAGGATAAGAACAACTGGTACCTGCCTTTGGAGTAGTAGCCTGAAAGGCTGATTTTCAGCAAGGGCCTGCAAAATGTTACATGGGCAAAATTATGTGATACATTTTATTTTGGGGGTGAAATTTAATCCGCTTAAATTAGCCCCCAAATACTATGAGAGTATAAACTAACTTTTTTTATTAATCTTATTAATTTAATAGCTTATGAAGAAACGATTTTACATGATGGCCTGCGGGCTTATCGGTTTCGGAATGATGGCACAGGCTCAGGTCATAGCATCGCTGGGCTTTGAGGAAGGGGATAAGCAGTTTGTCAATCCCGACTCCTCTCAATTTGCAACATTCTATGCCGATCACATCAACCTTTACAGGGGTGACGCGTTCGATGAAAAATTTGAAGGTGACCGTACCGGCGACGGGAAGTATGCCTTAAAAGTTACAAACTCTGGAGATTTCTTAGGTAATACTTGGGATCGCGGTATTAAAATGCGCGGCCTCGAGATCGAACCCGAGACTTCTTATCGTGTGACTTTCTGGGTGAAAGCCAGTCCTACCTTTATCAATCCGAATGATGGTGCGACAAACAATACCAGTATCAAGTCTTCACTTTCCATCGGTAAAGAGAATCTTGAGGCTCCGTTCCTTACCCAAAACGGAACTGAATATTGGTATAACTGGACGAGCGGCATGACCGGTGACTGGCGCCGTCTTTCTTTTGTTTCTTATTTCTCAAGCAAGGATGTTCAGGATCAGTATTTTGACAATTATGACAACAATACATTGATCAAGCCTAATGAGGAAGATCCTACAAAGATGGATACGATTGCTTGGACGGATGTTTATGGCGGAATGACCTCTTTCCATGACGAGTATTTCCTGACTATCAACATGTATAATCCGGGCGAGTATATTCTGGATGACATCGTGATTGAGAAGGCCAACATCACTGGTTGTACTTATAATTGGGATGCCATCAGGGTTGATTTCGGCTATCCTACCAATATTGCCGATTTGGCTAAAGCCAGTGAAGATCCTATCGGTATTCGTTTGTTGCCAAATGAATGGGTAAAGGTGATGAACGGCGAAGAGGAAGTAGAAGTCTTCAGTGTTGAATGCCATGATGACGGTTATCTTTATATTTTCGTAGCTGATGAGTCAGTACTCGGAGATAATGAGGAAAATATCCGTGTCAGCTTCACCCCGGGTGACGATTGTCCGGTAATCTATACTTCTGACAAACGTCCGAGTATGGACATTTCAGGTGAGGTAAAAGTACTTCCGTTTGAAAATGAGGTGATCTATTTGGATGAAAACATCGATGAGTTGAACTATGCGTGGTTGCCACCTACTATGATTTCTTCACAGCCTGAGAATGGTAGTTTCGATCTTGATCCGGAGACTTTCAAGGAGCTCGTCGTGACTTATGACAGAAAATTAAGCGTCGGTGGAAGTACAACAGCTATTCTGACTGATGGCAACGGTGTTTTAACTGTTGATTTGACAGATGGTATGTATCTTTCTGAAGATGGTTGCTCTCTGTGTATTCCTATTGGTGAACGTACAAATGGAGAGTACTATGTAACTATTAGTAGCGCTGAGAACGAATACGGAATTGCATCATACGAAGAGCAGAAGATAAAATTCTCTATCGGTATTGATAATGACACGACCAAGTCTGAAGTTATTTATGCGCCAGACTTCAATGCCGTACAGGCAGGAACATTCCCGAAAGGTTGGGTTTGGACCGGAGATAATGGTGAAGTGCATGAGTATGGCTTGAACGACGATGGCTCTATTTACAATTATAACTATGGTGGTGTCAATCCGAATGGTTATCAAGGTGGACCACGTATGTATGAAGGCTTCAGCGGTGATTTCTCAAAGGCCATTTATTGGCGTTCAGCTGGAGAAGCCGGTACATTGACTTATGGAGCCCAGGTTGAAGACTACCTGACAGGTGAGGATGATGTGACAGTTTCTCCTGACATGGATCCAGAAATTGCTTTGTATCTGACTCCGCGTAAGTATCAGGTTTCATTCCGTATGGCCGCTTGGAAAGTTGAGCCGAAGTTCGACTTCATTCTTGAAAGAGTTGGAAGCACGGAACCAGTTGCACAGTTCCTTGATGTTGTGGCTGTTCCAAATATGAACGGTGCCACGGGTTATGTAGAGGGTTCTGTAGAGATTTCAACAGAATTTACGGTAGACAAGGCTGGTTATTATGTGTTGAAGTTCTATACGGATCCAGCATGGCAGGAAATGTTGTTGGCAAATGTACGTCTCATCAGCAAACCTTCTGATGCTGCTTATTACAAACAGTTGTTGGGTGAAGCTGTGGACAGCGCATTGGTTGTTCAGCAGATGGCCGCAGATGCAAGTTACGATGGCGAAACAAAGACCGCATTGAATGAAACTCTTGAGTATGCTCAAAATACTCACTTTACGGCTCCGTCTGCAGTTGAAAATGTAAGAACTGATTTGTTTGCTTTGTGTGGTAAAATGTTGACCCGTATTACTAATGTAGACAATTATACGCCTGACATGCAGGAATTGAGAGATTCGCTTGCAAGTTATGAAGGTAAGAAGTATGCACAGGTAAAAGAATGTGTAGAAGCTGAGAAGTTCTTGGCTGAATATGGTGAAGCTAATCTGTTGGAAATGAATGATTCCGTTTTGAATGCTGTTACTGCAGAACTTGCCCGTCAAGTGACTGTCGTAACGAATGTCAGAGGATATGTCGATGCTTTGACTTACCGCTTGATGAAAGCTGTTGAAACTGCTAATAACATTAAGACTGATGCTCCGAGCCTGATTCTTGATGCAGAAAGTGCAATCTTTGACGATGACAGGGCTGCTGATTACCTGAACGATGCCAATAAGGCTACCATCTATCAGATTTTGGCAGAAAATGCTGAAATACCTGCTGAGATGAAAGATACGCTGAGAAGTCTTACCGAAACAGAAGCTTCCGGTGCATACAGAATCCTGGCTACCGGTATCGATGTGACCGGTTATGTTAAGAACCCGAACTTCTACTCATATTTGACGAACGGTACCGATTCAATGTCTACGGAAAATACGCCGGGATGGAGTTTTGATGGATTTATCCATACGAGTGGTGACGCTTATTATGTGGCCTCTGACGTTAAACCGGTTGCCGATACCCGAATCAATGGTTATAGAAATATGTATAATGCATATCAGCGCATCAGCAACTTGCCGGTCGGTGTTTACGATATCAGTATGGAAACACGTACTGCTACAGGTAAGATCGGTGTTAATGACTCTACCGGCCGTCCTGACATGTTCTTCTGGGTCAGCACAGCAGAAGGTGACACATTGTTTACTGCATTTGCAGAAGCTGCAATGGATTATACTTTAGGTTGGGGCGGTTGTCCTGTTTCTATCAAGGGTGTTGAAGTTAAGGAAGGAACCGTATTGTCCTTCGGTGTCAAGGAAGCTTATACATCCGGCAAGAGCTTGAATACCGACGGTACCGATCAGGGTTCTTGGGATACCAATACTTATGCCGATGATGTACGTCTTTATCTGACAGCTCCGCTCGCCGGCTATGATTATAAGAAAGCCGCTGATGGCATTGCAGATGTCGAAGCAGCAGAACCGGTATCATACGAGTACTATACAGTAGATGGTATCCGCCTGACTAAGCCGCAGAGAGGCATCAACATCGTTAAGACATTCCGTGCAGACGGAACGGTAGATGTCAAGACTGTTATTGTCAAATAAAGGTTTGTTGAATAATTGATTATTGGTTAGAAGAGCCGGTTGAATGATCCGGCTCTTCTTTATTATGAATAAATAATGTGAATTATCGAATAATATGAAGAGAATACCACGAATAAAGCAAATATTTCTTTTTCTTTGTCTGTTGGCATCTGTGCAGTATGGTTTTTCGCAGCAAAGAAGACCCATCAGTTCGGAGTCACCTTTATGGTTGATACATATTGATGTGTGGAACAAGGCCGATCCTCGAAAAATCATCGACCTGATACCGGAAGAGATCAAGCCTTTCGTATGTTTCAATCTGTCGCTTTCCTGTTCTTATGATACCGACAGGGATGTGTATAAGATGCCTCAGAATGCCATACGCACTTATAAATCATGGGCATCCGTATGCCAGGCCAATAACGTTTGGTTTACTTGCCAGCCGGCCAGTGGCGGTCATACCCATCTGGATGATGATGACCTGGAAATCTTTGAATATTTCTACAAGCGTTATCCCAATTTCCTCGGTTGGAACTATGCAGAACAGTTCTGGGGCTTTAACGAGCCCAATGACGAGAGTTCAAGTACCATTGCAGAACGTTTGGAACTTTTTGCCAAACTGGTGCCTATGGCGCATAAGTATGGCGGTTTCCTGACCATCAGCTTTTGTGGAAACATTTGGTCGCACGACCTCAATCCGGTAGGGATGATGAAAGGGAACAAAGAACTTTACGAAGCCTGCAAGGCATATCCTGATGCCATCCTGTGGCTTTACAAGTACACGACGACGAGTTGTTTCTACAATAATGAGAGTGTGACCTTCGCGCCGTTCATATCAGGCCTCTCCAATTATTACGGAGTCCGTTATGATAACTGTGGATGGAATGGTTCATTGACACATGTGTTGGGAGAAGGTTGCCCAAATACTTATCCTGTTTCTGCCGGAATCGGAACCGTAATGGAGCAAACCTGCGTCAACGGCGGTGCCGTGTGGGACGGTCCCGAACTTATCTGGACCGAGGACTTCCAGAACCTTAATAATACCGTTGTCAGTGGCTATACGCAACGCAACTGGGGTACATTTCCCGGTTTCCGTAATGCCTGGTTGGATATGTTTTCAAAGATTATCGACGGAACCTTATACATACCTACACGCGAAGAAGTTGTCGGTAAGACCAAGATTGTCATTGTCAATGATGTGACCTATGGATCAAGTGAAGACAAAAATGCGGCATGGGCAGAATTGTATGACGGACTTTACAAGCAAACAGATCCCTTTAATGTGAACAACGGTTATTGGATGGACAACCATTGTTATTTTAAAAGTACCGGCCGTTACGCTGCTATTCCGGTCACCATCGGATTGAATGATGAATTGGCGCAGTCTATCCCCGTACAGATCAGGAAATCGTCCTATAAGACACGCTGGTCAACAGTTAACAAGAAGGTTGATGAATTTAATTCTTATTATCCTGAAATCAGTAAGGGCGACCTCTACGTATCAAGATTTAAAAATCAGTTGGTTACTTACACACCTTATACTTATTTGAATAGCAAGCAAACAGCGTCTGCAATCGTACCCTTATTGTATAATACCTGCGACAGCATCGGATTGACATGGGGAAAACTCAGCAGCGGAGTCGTAAGAGAGTATGCCGATCATATTGATTTCTATCTCAACAACTACCGCACAGACACCACGGCGATGGTTGCTGACAGGATTATTATCTACGGGGCAAAGTCAGAGCCGCAATACGAACTTGAAACGCGCGTTGAAACTAAAGCTGAAGCCTCAGCACAGTGGGATGCTGCAACGGGAAACTATACGCTGGAAGTTAAACATATGGGGCCGGTTGATGTGACAATCACCTGTGCCGGCGATGCTTTGGATCGTAGTACGGATGTTGCCAACAGCTCTCCTTTAAAGATGCCGAAACAGCCCGAAGATTATTATGGAGAGTTGATTATAGAAGCTGAAGATATGGATTACAAGAGTGTGAGAAGCTGCGTGTTGGATCCTTATACGTTCTATCCCGATGTTTTCGGTCATGCGGGGAACGGGTTTATTGATATGGGAACTAATACCGATGGTTCAATCAGGACAGATGTCAATATTGCCAATGCTACCGACTATAATGTCAGCGTGAGATACACCTCTCCAAAGAATAAAGGCGTTGTGACGGTGGCAGCCGGCAGGGTTCGCAAGACGGTAACATTCCAAAAGACAGAGCAGAATGAATGGAAAAAGGCTACGATAAAGGTGGCTTTGAGCGAAGGTGATAACAAAGTGACCATATCCAACCCCAGCGGACTTGATTGTTATATAGACAATATCACCATTACACCGGCTGATCTTCCGGCAGAGGAGTTCGAGATAACAGTCAGAGACAGCGAGCACGGAACGGTAACTCCACAAGTGGCCGCAGCACCCGAAGGAGAGCTGGTGACCCTCGATGTTAAGCCGGATGCCGGTTATAAGTTGGCCGGTTGGACGATTATCCACGGTGATGTACAGATAGGCGAAGACAATACATTTGTGATGCCCGATGACATTGTGACACTTGTGCCTGTTTTTTCTATTGATACAGCCGTTGATCATGTCGTTGCCGATTTCCTGCCATCGTTGTCGGAAAGCGAGATATATGATGTCAATGGTGTGAAACATCAGACCCTTCAAAAGGGAATGAATATCATCAGGACTGTCGGCGGAACAGTTCGTAAAGTCTATGTCATGCCTTAACGGCCTGGCAAAGGTTTATCCCACCTCTCTGCATGAAGGCGTGCGCACGTTTTTCGTTTAAATAACGTGCCGCGCACTCTTACATACAGAAGGTTTTTTCAAAAAGTCCTTCACTCCTTCACCTCTCCTGTTTACAACTTGCAGGACAGGCGCTTACGGGTGAAGGACTTTTCTCATTTTTCTTTCATCGGTATTTCATCACATCTTTCCCCAGTCACCCCGTATCATATTTTTAGGGCTGGGACATTGTGGCTATTAAGGAATGAAATGTTAGTGCAGGCCGAAACTGACGGGCTGAATTGTAACCTGAATCTGTTAGCGGTCGCAGCAGATTTTTCGACCTGTCGCTTCCAGAAAGCGACAGGTCGTATTTTTTGCGGCGAGCGCTTGTAATTTTCCACGTATCGGCAACACAGTTTTTGGTTTCTATATATCAAAACTGTTTCTCCGAAAAGGAACAGAATAATGAAAAGTAAACAAATAAAGTCCTTCACCCGTAAAATTCTGTCCTGCAATACATAAACAAGTCAGGTGAAGGAGTGAAGGAGTTTTCCGACAGATTTACTGTATAGGGTGAGTGGAATCTCGTTCGCGATGTGAAGATTGATTTGTCCTTTTTGATGTTACCTTAGCTTAATTGTTTCTTTTGACTAGATAGGCCGTGAAATATTGAGGAATATAGGATATGTTACAAATTTGGTTGCAAAAAGCAAAAACTATGTTACAAATTCAAAAACGCTTTGTTGCTGTTGCACTTATTTTTGTGATGTTTTTCTCTGTTGAATAAAATTAAGATGAAAAAGTATATATTATTGCTGTCGTGTTTCGTGGCAGCCGCAGTTGGCGCAAAAGTGCGTTTGCTCCGTTCCTTTTCCGACGGGATAGTGTTGCAGCTTGATGTCGCTGCGCCGGTATGCGGATGGGAAACGACCGGCGAAATCCGTTCTTTGTCTTCACTCAAGAGTATTGCTTTGGCCGTGCCCGATGGCAAATATTGTGGCTCGACGTCCTCCTTTATGTTTGAAGTGAAGTAACGTAAATATGCTAAATATCATAAAAAGATGTGCGCACGCGATTTATAAATGCATCTTTATTTTAATTTTGCATGCTAAAACTTCGTGAGAGTACAGTGGCAGAAATTTGTTATGGCACGGAATGTGCCGGATTACCAATCATAACCGATTTTAATTTATGGCAATAAAAAAGATGAAGAAAATGGATATAGGTAGATTGTTTGTATGGCTTGTATCATATTGTTACGCCTGTCATATAACAGCTCAGACTACTATTTCTTTCACGTCGGATCAGGGACTCTCTAACACTTGTATCCATTCTATTATGCAGGACAGCCGGCAAAATGTATGGATCTGTACCCAAAACGGCTTGAACCGTTACGACGGAGTGAAGATGAATGTCTATCATCACGACGAGAAAATGCCGGGATCATTGGGGCACGATGATACCAACTGCGTTCTGGAGATGAAATCGGGCAAGATACTGGTCGGTATGGAGAGCGGCGTGCAGTTATATTGCTATGATACGGATAGTTTCACCGATGTGCCTTTGGTTGCGGCCGGAGGTGCTGCGTTGCCGGCACATGTCGTATCAATGTCGAAGATGAGCGATGGGACGGTTTATGTCTGTACAGCCGGTTATGGTTTGTACCGCCTTTCTCCGGATTCAGAAGAATTGGCGTTTCATGAGGTAAAAGACATTCCTCTCAAGAATATGGTGATACATATCATGGAAGACTCACGAAAGAATGTATGGATTCTTGAGACAGACGGTAATGTATCGCTGTTGAAAGACAAGACGTTGAAGACGATCGGCTGTTTTCCCGATGCCATCAGGTTTTGCGAGAGTTCGTCCGGCAATGTTTATTTATCGACAGTCCGCAGCGGTTTGTACAACTATAATGAGCAGGCGGGACGTTTTGTCAGGGTAAATTCGGCGAGTCGTGATTATGTCGTGGCGGCTGTTTCCCGTGGGGCAGCCAATCAGTTGCTGATTTCAACAGATGGAAATGGCTTGCTGATTTATGATGAAATAACCGGAGAGACGCACCAGAGTAATATCCGGACGTATGAGTACAATCTGTTGTCATCAAATGTAAAAGATGCGATGGTAGATGCCGATGGTAATATTTGGGTCGGTGTTTACTGGAAAGGTGTGTTGGTGATGCCCAACATTGCGAGCAGTTTTGATTATATAGGCCGTCGGTCGGTCAATAAAAATACGATAGGCACCAACTGTGTTACTGCCATTACGGGAGATGGTAAAGGTGATATGTGGGTGGCTACAGATCATTGCGGTATATATCGTGTGGCTCATGACGGGACATCGAGCATTCATTACAAACCGGGCGAAGTGCCGGGTATTCCCTCAACTATCATGAGTATTCACGAGGACTCGGAAGGAACGATTTGGTTGGGGTCCTCTTATTCCGGAGTTGTCCTGATGGATGGTGATACAGGACATTGCACAGATTTGGGTAAGGTGGTGAAAGGAGGGGAGCAAATACCGAATGCTTATGCCATTACCGAGGACGGATACAAGAATATATGGATTGCCACGATGGGCAACGGCTTGTTCTGCTATAGCCTGCAGACACGTGAGCTTAGCCACTATACGGCGAAGAAAAATAATTCACAGGTTTATCCTTATCATATCCTGAACAATACTTATATACGTTCATTGTTGATCCACAGGGATTTCCTGTATGCAGGGACTGCCGATGGCTTGGATATGTTCCAGTTGACTAAAACGGGTCTGAAACCTGTACGCCGTATGTTATACAAAACAACGGTGCGCGACATGAAGATGGATGCTGCCGGTAATATTTGGGTAGCGACGACAAAAGGGCTGGGCTGTATGGATACCGACGGTAACGATCTGAAAATGTTGACCACGGAAAACGGACTTGCCAATGATTTCGTGAACAGTATAGAAATAGTTTCGGATGGAAACGTGTGGGCCAGTACGGACAATGGTATTTCATGTTATAATCCGGTTACAAAAACTTTTGAGAATTACCGGATCATTGATGGTTTGCAAGGCAATGAATTCAGTTGCCATGCTTCGCTGTACCAGAACGGTTTGGTTTATTTTGGCGGCATCAACGGTATTTCTTATTTCCGTCCGTCAGACATAGGAAAAAAAGAGGAAATTGCCAAGGTCAGGTTGCGCCTGATTGATTTTTATGTGGACGGCAAACCGGTTCATGGCGGTGATCGTTCGGGGAGGTACACCATAATTGACCAATGGTTTCCGTTAGTGGATGAAGTCAATTTGTCGCACAATGACAAGTCTTTCAGCATAGAACTTTCTGCAATGAGTTTCAATAACCGGCGAGTGACTTATTATTATGCCGTTGACAACGGAGATTGGATGGCATTGGAGGAAGGGCAGAACCGGATTAGTTTCATTGATATGGAGCCGGGTAAACACCGCATCCGTATGAAAGCAGAGTCGTATGGCAATGAATCGGAAGTCAAGGAGTTGCGGGTTGTGATACATCCCGCGTGGTATTTGTCCCCATTGGCAAAGGTGATATATTGTGTATTATTACTGTTTGCACTTTATTTGCTGTCCGTGCAACTGAAAGAACGTTACAAGGCGCGTCAGATTTTAGCCAAACACCGGCAGACGGAAGAGTTGAACGAGGCACGCATACAATTCTTTATGAATATCAGTCATGAGATTCGTACTCCGATGACGCTCATTCTCAGTCCATTGATGAAACTGATGAAAATGGATAAGGACGAAGAGCATCAGCGTAACTATTCGCTGATATACCAAAACTCCCAGCGTATCCTCAGGTTGATTAACCAGCTGATGGATGCACGGAAGATAGAAAAGGGACAATTCCGGTTGAAGTACCACAAAGTGGAACTGGTTGGTTTCATCAATAACCTGTATGAATTGTTTGCGACGACCGCCGCTAACCGCAAGATTGCTTTTAATTTTCAACATGCAATGGAACGGCTGGAGGTTTGCATAGATCCGCAAAACTTTGACAAGGTCGTGATGAACTTGCTGTCAAATGCCTTTAAGTTTACACCCGACGGTGGTGAAATTACCATTGAACTGCAAGACGTGGAGGGCAAACATCCGGCTGATCATGATTTCGTGTTGACGGTGACGGATAACGGAACCGGTGTTCCTGATAATGCCAAACAACGTATTTTCGAACGTTTCTATTCAGGCAAATGGGGGGACGGTTACGTCGGTACCGGCATTGGTCTGAATCTTACCAAACTGTTGGTGGAGTTGCATGAAGGTAAGATTTGGGTTGAGGATAATCCGGCCGGGAAAGGATGCCGTTTTATCGTAAGAATGCCCCAGATGTTACAGATGTTGCAAGGAATTGTAGATGACTCTCTGCCGGAAGCTCATACGTTGCCGGAATTGCATCATCAGGCTGAGCGTACAGTAGAAGTGTATGAAGCGCCGTCCGATGATAAGGGGGCCAGGAAACATTTCAATGTAATGATTGTGGAAGATGAAGCTGCTATCCGCCGTTATCTGCGCAATGAACTTTCATCGCGCTATCAGGTGACGGAATTTGCCAATGGTAAGGACGCATGGGAGGCCATTATCAAGGATCCGGAAGCATTTGACATGGTGCTGAGTGATGTGATGATGCCCGAGATGGATGGAATCACGTTGTGTCATGAGATAAAAGGCAATTTCAATACGAGTCATATTCCGGTCGTCTTGCTTTCGGCCAAAAGTGATGATGAGGATAAGATGGTGGGCTTGAGTAAAGGTGCAGATGCTTATATGACGAAACCGTTCAATATCGACTTGCTGAAGCAGACCGTCAACAATCTGTTGGAAAGTCACCACCGCATACAAGGCAAATATGGTGTCGTGGCCAAGCAGGAAGAGAAAATTGATAAAATAGAACTGACTTCACCCGACGAGAAACTCATGGAGCGGATGATGAAGGTCATCAATGATAATATGTCTAATCCTGATCTGAATGTTGAGTTTATTGCAGACAAAATCGGTATCAGCCGTGTGCACCTGCATCGTCGTATGAAAGGCATGACCAGTCTGACGCCGCGTGACTTTGTGCGTAACATCCGATTGTCGCAGGCTGCCAAGCTTTTGTCTGAAAAACACCTCGACATCACGGATGTGAGCATCGCGACGGGATTCAGGTCGGTATCAACGTTCTCTACCTGTTTCAAGGCCTATTATGGCATGACGCCGTCAGAATATATGAAGCGGAAATCGAAGAATAAAGGTGACGAAACGCCTTCGGCAGACGGTAAAAACAAAAAAAAATAACATAGTATACGTTTCCGCAAAAAACAGTTACAAATTCAAAAACACCAAAAGTAAAATCTTATGTAGCTTTGCCGCAAATAATTTGTTAATTTTAAATATATGGAAAAATGCTACGAAGAATTTTAATGATGATGGTTCTCGCCTTGGGGGTGGGGACGGTTGTAAATGCGACGAAAATTTATGCGGATTTGTCGGCGGCGCGAGCAGAGGGAGCTGCTGCAACATGGGATGCCGAAACACAAACGTTTACATGGACTGCAAGTTATGATGCACGCCTGATTTTATCCGATCTGTCCGGCGACTTATCTGACTGTTCTGCATTGGTGCTTGAAACAGAAAATTTAGTAAATAATAGCGGGAGTGAAGATACGCCGGCAGGTTATCGTGTAGATTTAGTTGTAGATGGAACGCCATTACAAGGTTATAATTATGGCATGGCATGGACTGAGGCCGGCACTTTTACTATTGATTTGCAATCAAATTTTTCAAAAGAACAGTTAAGTAAAGTAACGGAAATTAGGGTTAATACAAACAGTCAAAGTGGAAGCGTTGTAGTGAAGAATGCATATCTTGTCAAGCCTTTTAGCTTGACGTTTGATGAAAGCGGAAGGGCTTACATCCTGCCGAGTGATATGGCGGAACTGGTTGAGGGTGTCACGGTTGATGAACAGACAGGTGAAATTACAAAGACAGAATCTGGTGCGGCTTCAATCACATTGAGTCTGGGAGATGTGGATTTTTCAAATGTAACAGCAATTTCACTTGATTACGATAATACTTCCGATGGATATTCTGATATTCTTTCAAATACACAGGTGAATGGTGTAAATGTAAGTGGTGAGAATGAACAGGTAAATGCATGGTACAGTTCAAAATATAATGTTAGTTATACAGAAGAATATCGTGCAAAGGAAGCGAGCAAACATGTTTCATCAATAAAACTTCATTTTAATGAAGAGTTAACGGGCAAAATGAAAATTTCTTCCATTTGTATCACAAAATCTGTGATAACTGCATCTGACATGTTGAACTTGACACAAGCAGACTTTAAAACCTGGACAAGTCCAGATAAAGATGCAGAACCTACGGCTACAGCTGGGTGTTATGTCGATTTTGGTAAAGTGGTATCAGATGGTGCTACCATATATGGAGATGGCGGTGTTGGTTATTTAAATTATGCAGATATTAGCGATGCAGAGTATTTAAAGATAAAAGGAACACCCGGTACGACTATGCGTGTAATGTTTAATCGAGTGACTGATGGAGGGGCTCTTGTTGAATTAAATCCGGTTATTGGTGATGATGGAACTGTATTAGTCGATTTATCGGATTATGAGTATGTTCATTTGAATGCTGTTAAATTAATTTGGGATGCGCCTTCTTGTATTATTGATGCCATCGGTCTTATAAAAGGAGGTGTAGACTATTATATTGCTGGAGCAGGTGATATGGTAACTTCTGCTGAGTCTGCTTTGGCTGATGCAAGTGCTACTCGTATTGATGTAACAGGTTTAACTAATAATGAACCTATAACATTGACTTCTGCTAATCCGAACTGCTTGTTTATAGCTTCTGATGCAGCTAAGTTGGCAAATACGACCAACGTATTGGTTGCAGATGGAGAAGGCGGTTATGAATGTGCAAATTTGTCTTTGGATGCCGCTTATCCTTTCAAAGCGCCGTTCGACTTTGCCGCTACTACGGCTACAGTGAAGAAGAGCGTGACTGAGATCGGTTTTGCCACTTTCGTATCACCGTACAATGTTGCTGTTCCGGATGGTTGCGAGGCTTACAAGATCGTTTCAGTAGATGAAGCAGATGTTTTGCAGTGCGAGCCGGTAGAACAGATCGTTGCCAATGAACCGGTATTGCTGGTCGGCGAAGGTACCCATCAGTTTGCAGCAAGCGGTGTAAACGTATCAGTTGCTCCCCAGACACTTGTTTCAGGCCTGTTGAACGGCAGCTATGAGGCTACGACAGCACCTGCCAACAGCTACGTTCTCCAGAATCAAAGCGGTGTTACAGCCTTCTACCGTGTTGCCGAAGCCGGCAAACAGCAGGTGGTTCCCTTCACAGCCTATCTTACGTTACCTGCAGCTGGCGCTAACGTGCGCATGCTGTCCATTGACCTGGGCTCAGACGCAACAGCCATCGAGAATGTTCCTTCAAGCGCCGCAACCGTTGTGGCAGTATATGATTTGTCCGGTCGCAGTGTGGAAGGCTTGCAGCGTGGTATCAACCTCGTCAAGATGTCAGATGGCACCGTTAAGAAGATTATTGTAAAATAAGAGTGAATATAAATAAACAGTAGTAACCCATAACAAGTAACAAAAATGAAAAAGATATATAATGCACCGAAAACCGAATGGAGCCTGCTTGAGTCAGGCGAGATGATGCAAAGCCTCTCAAAAAATCTGGGCGTCAGCGACAGTTCTTCGGATATTAATCAGCCCAACTATTCCAATACGAACGCTTGGGATGACCTCTGGTAAGACCGTTAAGGTAGTTTTTCATATAATATTGGTTTAGATTAGTGATTAGGCCGTACTGAGAAGTGATTTTCGGTACGGTTTTTTATTTTTTGATACAATGCTGCAAAAGGATGTTACATTATATGAAATGCAACGTATGTATTTTAGCCTATATTTGTAAAGTATAAAAAATAGACCATGAAAAGAACACTTCTGTCTCTCTTGACCTTTTATGTTTTCCTGTGCCTTTTCAACGCAGACATTGTTCGAGCCGAGACATCTTATGTTTCTTTCCGGCCTGTTGGAAATGCATTCTGTCTGGCTGATGGAGACCGTGCAGCCACCGTTTATGCGGATACGGCCGATTGGAAAGGTGTCCTGATGGCAGCCGGCAAGCAGACGGTTTGTATCGGCATATTGCCGACACAGGATGTGATGCCTGCCCGCGGATTGCGGCTGGCATACGGCGTGGATGACGAAACACCAATAACGATGGATGCACGGCAGGGACTTCATGATGAGTTTAGAGAATATACGCCGGCAAATTTGAAGGCTTCGCCTACACTCAAACCTCTTCCGCCTCGCAACAACAGTCTGGCATTGCTGAAAGGTAACAGGTTCTGCCGCAACGAGGTGTTTGACAATCTCCGTTGGCTGGTGACGGAATTTGACGTTGCGGAGCCGGGATTGCATACATTCAAGATTTATATGGTTGACCCTGAAATTGTCTTGGAACAGTTGGTGTTCAATCCGGACAATGCCCATCCGAGCTATTTCGGGGCGGTGCCGGTCAGACATGAGTGACAAAAGCGTAATAACCTTTTAATGAACATAAAAACACAAAACATGAAAAACCTTAAATCTTTATTGCTATGTTTCTTGCTGTTTCCTGCCTTTTCCATGTTGAAAGCGCAGTACGGCGAGATGCCGCCTTTGCATGTGGACGGTAAATATCTGAAGGACCCGCATGGGAATGTGGTCAACCTGCACGGGGTAATGGATACGCCCAACCCTTATTTCAACAATTACCGATGGGGCAATGTTTGTGACAATACCACCGTCAGGAAGTGCCGTACTTATTTTGATAAACTCTTTACGGCCATTACAGACACGACACAAGGTGCGTGGTGCAACATCTTCAGATTGCATTTAGATCCGTGTTGGACAAACGACCCGAATAAGCCGCAGACCGGTGAGGCAACGGGTGAGGCCAATATCAGCCAATACAGCAGTACGCGATTGAGAAACTATTTGAAGTTGTTGTTTATTCCGCTGGCCGAGTCGGCGATGGATAAAGGATTGTATGTCGTGATGCGCCCGCCCGGCGTCTGTCCGGAGGTAATCCAGGTAGGTGGCGAGTATCAGGATTATCTGATGGATGTGTGGGACATTGTCAGTTCCGATGCGTCTGTTCAGAAATATTGCGGTCAGATTTCTTTGGAGCTGGCCAATGAACCGATAACATGTCTTGACGCTGAAGGTAAAGAGTCGGCGGCTGCATTACACGATTTCTTCCAACCGATAGTGGACAAAATCCGTTCCAACGGTTATACGGGTATTTTGTGGATTCCGGGAACAGGTTACCAGTCAAAATATGAAAGTTTTGCGACTCATCCGATAGAAGGCTATAATATAGGATATGCCGTGCATACGTATCCGGGATGGTATGGCGCTGATGACAATCATTACGACCATGATGCTTTTATCACGCAGTGGGGCAAACAAGTGCCCGTGGCGCAAACCAATCCTATCCTGATTTCAGAGACGGACTGGAGTCCGAAGATCGGTGTGGATGATGAAGGAAATATCATAAACCATGGTACATGGGGTACAGCCAGTACGTCAAAGTGGGGCAATGCATTTAAAGCCTTGCTTGACCATTATGGAAACATCAGTGTGACGTTGACCGGTACGGCCGATTATATCGATATAGATAGTTATATAAACAATAAAGTGGTGGAACCGGCTTTCGATGGTAATCCGGAGTGTTGTGCCAAGGCGTGTTTCGACTGGTATGCGGAGTATGCCAAAGTAGATTGTCCCCGTCCTGATTTTACTTATCGTCGGACCGCAGATAACGGCGACGGCACTTTTACCAATCCGATGATTCATGCCGATTTCCCGGATCCCGATATTATCAGAGTGGATGATACCTATTATATGGTGAGTACCACGATGTTTTATTTTCCAGGAGCGACCATCCTGAAATCAAAGGATCTGGTTAACTGGGAATATTGTGCGAACCCGTTGCAGCAGATTAGTGACTCGGATCCCTATAACCTGGTCGGTGGGCTTAACCATTATTCCAAAGGACAATGGGCGGCAAGTCTGAAGTATCATGAGGGCCTGTTCTATCTCCATTTTATAGCTTACGACCATGAAAGTGTGCAGGATGGCGGCGGTTTCTTGTTGACGACTGCTGATCCGGAAGGCAAATGGGAAATGCGCAAGCTGGATGGTTTCTACTATGATGCAGGCCTGTTGTTTGACGGTTCTGATATTTATGTTGCCCATGGTATCGGAGAAATCAGTGTGACGCAGTTGGATGAGGACTTCAAGGCGATAAAGACCGAGAAAGTGATTACGGTGGGCAACGGTTGTGAAGGCAGCCACATGTATCACATAGGTGATTATTATTATATTTATGCCACTTATGGCGGTACGGAAGGCAGTCAGACGATTTTCCGTTCGACATCACCCTTTGGACCTTACGAGGAACATGAGGGACGGATTTTTGAGAAACAGCACATCCATCAGGGCGGTTTGGTACAGACGCAGACCGGCGAGTGGTGGACAATCCTGTTCAAGGATGCCGGTACGATAGGGCGTATTCCTTATCTGGAGCCTGTCGTGTGGGTTGACGGATGGCCGGTACTCGGTAACAATGGTATCGATGTGAGCCAAAATGGTGCGGCCTATGCAAAACCCAATGTCGGTACTTCTTATCCGATGACTTATTTACCAACCAATGACACGTTTACAGAACCGTCGCTCGGATTGCAATGGCAATGGAATCATAATCCGGATGCTGCAAGTTGGTCGTTATTTGAGAATCCGGGTTCGCTGCGCTTATATACGGCGTCTGTAACGGATGACTTGAAACAGGCTCGTAACATGTTGACACAGCGTATGTTCGCATATGAAGCGGAAGGTGCGGATGTCGGCAGTTACCGGGACAGTTACGGTACGGCGCGTTTTGATATTTCCGGTATGCAGGAAGGAGATGTTTGCGGTTTGTGCGTGTTCCAGGATCCTTATGGTTATATCGGTGTGAAGATGGTAGACGGACAACGGAAACTGGTTTATTACAGAAGCGCTTACGAGGAGAACGGCAGTGTCGTGGCTGCGGAAGAAGTAACAGGCAGTCCGGTAGACGGGAATGTCATTTATTTGCGTGCCGTGGCTAATTTCGGGACAAACAAAGTGACGTTCTATTACAGTACGGACAACGTTACCTATGTGGCTTTCGGTAACGAATGGAATATGCGCTACACGCTGAATATTTTTGTCGGCAACCGTTTCGGATTGTTCAACTATGCAACTGCGGAACGCGGGGGATATGTGGATATCGACTGGTTCTCTACCGAACCGGATTTCAGCGAAGAGAAATATTATTCAGAAGGAACATTGACCACCTTTACGGAGGATGACCTGACGATGGCATCGTTGACAATTGCAGATGAGAGCATAGACTTGATGTATGGCGCACGACGCTCTTTGGACATTGTGGCGACTTTCCGTTCAGGACGTGCTGAAAATGTGGCTGCCATGTGCCGTTATGAGGTGACGACACCGGGCGTTGTGAATATTGAAAACGGTAGTTTAGTGGCTTTGGCGGATGGTACGACCCAAGTGACAGCCTATTATACGGATTTCATGAAGAATACGATGAGCGTGGAATTTACAATCACTGTAGCTACTTTCCCATTGACAAATGAAGGGTTTAATCCTTCTATCTGGGAGACAGGTACATTTGACGAATCTACAGGATGCTTGATTACAGGACCGTATGGTTTTGGTGGCTGGCAGTATGATGCGGGCATTGATCTGTCCGGTTATAATTATCTGGTGGTGCGTTTGCAGCGTTCTGCCTCTTGTTCTCCGTCTTTCAGATTGTTTGATGCAACCAGTTACTGGTCTACTCCTTATATGTATGATTTGGGGACAAAAACAGAAGCCAAGATTGATTTAAGAAATATGGTGAAGTCAGACGGAACGAAGTGTGATCCTTCTCATATCTATATTGCAGGATTCTGGACGATGGGTGGTTCTCCTGTGTATATCAAGGAAGTGTTCTTGAGCAATGATGGGATAACTCCGGTACCAGTGGCCGTTGAATCTGTTTACGCGGATGAAAGTGATGCCGACAGGGTGGTTTCGGTTGCTTATTATTCGTTGTCAGGACATATGTCTCTTGTGCCGCAGCCAGGTATCAATATCGTGCGGAAGGTTATGGAAGACGGAAGTGTACATGTCAGCAAACAACTGTTCCGGTAAGCATCACTTTCATTATCTGATAAGACGATATGTTGGGAGTGTAGGGATTTATAGACAACAGACAATAAATATATATACCATGAATGATAATTAATTTAATAATAAAATAAAGATAAGTATTATGAGAATAAACAGACAGTTGTGCCTTTTGGCTTGTATGGCTATCCCCG
The DNA here is from genome assembly GCA_949299545.1 of uncultured Prevotellaceae bacterium. GTDB lineage: Bacteria > Bacteroidota > Bacteroidia > Bacteroidales > Bacteroidaceae > Paraprevotella. The sequence continues at coordinate 41,703 of CASGAM010000026.1, forward strand.
TACTGGGATTTGGACAAAAGAATAAATCGTTTTCATTTACGGGAAACCCGATTGTGAAGGATAATTTTACGGCGGATCCGGCTCCGATGGTACATGATGGTACGCTCTATCTTTATGTGGGGCATGACGAGGCAAAGGACAATAATAACTACAATATTACGGAATGGCTATGTTATTCCACCAAAGACATGAAGACATGGAAAGACCATGGCAGTGTGCTTAAACCGACAGACTTCAGTTGGGGCGTAGGTGAAGCGTGGGCTTCACAGGTCGTCGAGAAGGACGGTAAGTTCTATTATTTTACAACGGTTCAGGCCGGTGAACCGTATAACAGTAAAGCTGTCGGAGTGGCTGTCGGTGACAGTCCGACAGGACCTTTTAAGGATGCTATCGGGAAGCCGCTCATTTCTGATGACATGACACCAAACGGGAGAAGAGGATGGTGGAATGACATTGATCCGACAGTGTTAATTGATGACGATGGAACACCATGGATGAGCTGGGGTAACGGAACCTGTTTCTTGGTGAAACTGAAACCTAACATGATTGAACTTGACGGGCCGATAGAAATATTGCAGATGCCCCATTATGTTGAAGGACCCTGGTTGCACAAGAAAGGCGATTTGTACTATCTGACTTATGCCTCTATGGGCAGAGGCCGTGAAATGATTCATTATGCGACTGCAGAATCAATGGATGGTACATGGACTTACAGAGGCGCTTTGACCGGTATGGCGGAGAACAGTTTTACGATTCACCCGGGAATCACCGAGTTTAAAGGACAATGGTATCTGTTTTATCATAATGCCACACTGACACTTAATGGTGTAGGCGGTGCTACAGGCCGTCGCAGCGTGTGTGTGGATCGGTTGTATTATTTGCCGGACGGTCAGATGGCGTATGTTGAACAAACGAAGGAAGGAAGTCTTTTGCCTCCAAAATCAAAGTCTGAAGTGTCTAAGATTGTCAATCCATTTGCTGATGAAAAACCTTCAGTCGTTAAAAGAACTATAGCGAAACCGGATAAAAAGCAGTAATCTATAAAGTTATTTTGAATTTTATTGTGATGAAGCGTAATGTATTGTTCATATTTCTGGGTTGTTTACTGACTGTAGTAAACGCTCAGAATCCCATCATACAGACAAAGTTTACAACTGATCCTGCACCTATGGTGTACAATGATACTCTTTTCCTTTATGTAGGTTGCGATGAGAAAGACGCTCCACATAATGCGTATCTGATGCGAGAGTATCGTCTGTACACAACAACGGATATGGTGAACTGGACTGACTGTGGAGCTGCGCTTCGGACAAGTGATTTCAAATGGTCGGCAGGTGATGCCAGTGCAGCGCAGTGCATTGAGCGTGACGGTAAGTTTTATTGGTACATCTCGTCCCAGAACAAACATAAACCGGGATCCTCAATCGGTGTGGCCGTGGCTGACAGTCCTTATGGGCCATTCAAAGACGCATTGGGGCATGCTTTGGTTACAAACGACATGACGACACATGCATCTCATAGTTGGGATGATCTTGATCCGACGGTTTTCATTAATGTTGACGGAGAGGCTTGGTTGTATTGGGGCAACGGAGTATGCTATAAAGCAAAATTAAAGCGCGATATGGTTACTTTAGATGGTTCCATTGAGGCCATAGACAAGAACGATCGGGCTTTTTTTAAAGGTTTTACAGAAGCGCCATGGATATATGAACGCAATGGACATTATTATTTGATTTATGCATCGGGGTTCCCTGAATCCATTCATTACTCTATGGCGAAGGCTGCTGCAGGACCGTGGAAAGCTCAGGGTGTTGTGATGCCGCTGGAGGGCGAAAGTAATACCAACCATCCCGGTATAATAGATTATAAAGGACATTCATATTTCTTTTATCATAATGCGGCCTTACCTGGGGGACACAGTTACTGCCGGTCTGTTTGTGTGGAAGAATTTAAGTATAATGCGGACGGGACAATACCCGAGTTGCATATGACGGCAGAAGGTATCAGAACAGGTGTCGGTACGTTGAATCCTTATAAGCGGACAGAGGCAGAGACAATGGCGTGGTCAAAAGGTGTTACGACGGATGTTTCTGCAGACCGAGGCGTGTTTGTTCGTGATATTCATGACGGAGATTTTTTAAAGGTTCGTGACGTGGATTTCGGGCAACAGGGAGCAGCTTCATTTGTTGCTGCGGCTTCCAGCAGGTATCATGGAGGACAAATAGAACTGAGAATCGACAGTTTGTCGGGTGAACTGTTAGGGACGTTACGTGTCCCATATACCGGTGAATGGGAGAACTGGCAAAAATGCTCGGTTAATGTTAAAAAGGTAAAAGGTCTGCATGATTTGTATTTTGTTTTTAAAGGACGGAAACCACACGAATTGTTTCGCTTCGATTATTGGAGATTTGACAAGTAGTGATCAATGATTGTTATGATATAAGTTAGAATCAAGATTTTTTTAATTATAAAAATTAATACCATGATGAATAAAAACATAATTTTGAAGTTGTCGTTGGGCTTATTGGCCGCGGTTTCCCATTTTTCGTATGTTGAAGCCGTTGAAGTGGCACGGTCTGAGGCCGGTAAGCAGGCGGCAACTTTTACCAATCCCGTGATGTGGGCCGATCTTCCGGATCCGGATGTTATCCGTGTGGGTGATTATTTTTATATGGTCAGTACGACGATGCATTTGATGCCGGGTGCGCCTATTATGCGTTCAAAGGATCTGGTTAACTGGGAACTGGTAAGCTACCTTTTTGACAAGTTGACTGATACCCCTAAATATGATATGGAGGGTGGAACTGTTTATGGCCGTGGACAGTGGGCAACTTCAATCCGTTATCATAAGGGTAAGTTTTATGCTTTATTTTCTCCGAATGATGCACCGTTCCGCTCATATATTTATACGACGGATGACCCTGCTAAAGGTTGGAAACTGCATGCAAGAATGAATCATTTTCATGACGCATCGTTGTTTTTTGACGATGACGACCGCGTGTATGTATTTTCCGGAACAGGGAAGTTGACAGAATTGAAACCGGATTTGACCGGCATCAAGGAAGGAGGCGTGGATGTGACATTGAATGTGCGTGATTCGGAAGAGAATGGTTTGTTGGAAGGTAGCCGGGCGTTGAAATATAATGGTAAATATTATTTATTGATGATTTCGTGGCCAAATGGCGGAAAACGTCGTCAGTTATGCTATCGTGCGGACAAGATTACTGGTCCCTATGAGAAGAAGGTCATTCTTTGTGATAACTATGCCGGTTTCCCTTATGTAGGACAAGGAACTATAGTGGATGATGCAAACGGCAACTGGTATGGCTGGATTTTCCAGGACCGAGGTGCTGTTGGACGTGTGCCGACGCTTTCCCCATGTAAGTGGATTGACGGTTGGCCTATCATAGGAGACAAGGATGGTCATGTACCTGCCACAATGGAATTACCGCTAGAAGCTCAACCCGAGATTCCTTTGGTGGTCAGTGATGATTTTAGTAAGAAACAGTTAAAGATTAATTGGCAGTGGAATCATAATCCGGTGGATGAGGCTTGGTCATTGACTGAGCGAAAGGGGTTTTTACGATTGAAGACCAATAAAGTTGTTAATAGTGTCTTTGAGGCTCGTAATACGTTGACTCAGCGTATGGAAGGTCCGAAGTGTAGTGGAGTGGTCGTAATGGATATCAAGAATATGAAGGATGGCGACAGAGCCGGATTTTCAGCCTTCAATGATCATGCTGGTTTGCTTGAAGTTGCAAGAGATGGCAACTCAACGGTTCTTTCCATGAAAGAGGAAGATGTGAGCTTGGATAATGATAAGCGCGTGACTGGAGTGAAGAGTAAGACTTGTGGCCAAATAGATCTCGGTAAGGCTGAAAAGATATATTTGCGCGTAGATGCAGATTTCAGATTAGGACATGATCTGGCCACATTCTATTATAGCATGGATGGAAAGCGGTGGACAAAATTAGGCAATGACCTTAAAATGCGTTTTGATTTCCGTAAGTTTTTCATGGGGACCAAATTCGGTATTTTCAATTACGCTACAAAAGCGTCCGGTGGCTATGTTGATATAGACAGTTTTAATTATGAAAAAATAAACAATTGAAAGTTATATAAAAGGAGGAAAGTATTATGAGAAAGTATGTATTAGCTTTATTGTTAGGTTTAGCCGGTGGCTTTACAATGCAGGCAAAATCAAAGCCGGATCCCAACAATTATATTTTCTTGTGTTTCGGGCAATCAAATATGGAAGGTAATGCACGAATAGAAGAGATAGACAAGCAGGGTGTTGACAGCCGTTTCCAAATGATGGCAGTGGTTGACAACCCTCAAATGAATCGCGAGAAAGGAAATTGGTATCCTGCTGTTCCGCCGCTTTGTCGTCCAAATAACGGATTGACTCCGGTGGATTATTTTGGCCGTACGCTGGTGGCTGTATTGCCGAAGGATATAAAAGTGAGCGTAATCAACGTTGCAATAGGTGGCTGTCATATTGAGACATTTATGAAAGATAGTATTGCAAATTACGTGGAACATAGAGCGCCGGGTTGGATGAAAGGTCCGTTGGCCGCATATAACAATAATCCGTATGAATGTTTGGTAGAGATGGCTCGTCTGGCTCAGAAAGATGGTGTGATAAAAGGTATATTAATTCACCAGGGCGAGTCTAATACCGGTGACAAGAATTGGACGGAGAAAGTTAAAGTGGTGTATGAGGATTTATTGAAAGACTTGGGCTTAAAGGCAAAAAATGTGCCTTTGTTGGCTGGTGAAGTTGTAAATTCTGACCAGAAGGGCGTGTGTGGTTCTATGAATAATATTATTCAAACATTGCCGGAGGTGATACCGACTGCACATGTCGTTTCGTCTGCAGGTTGTACTTGTGCTAGAGATTTTCTGCATTTTGATGCGGCAGGTTATAGAGAACTTGGCAGACGTTATGCCGAAGTCATGCTTTACTTATTAGGAAAGAACAGCAAATAAATTATGGTTTTTTTATTTTTATGAAGAAGATATTTTCAGCAATGTTGTTGACGGCATTTTTGTCGTCAGGAATGCATACTTTTGCGCAGGAAACGATAAAAGTCGGAACAACAGTTCGGAATATGATTACTTATGTTCCTGAAGATCTTCCGTATAGTGCGCCTTTGGTCATTTCTTTGCATGGAATGAACCAAGATGCCAACTATCAGCGTAGCCAGGCAAAATGGGAAAGTGTAGCCGATACCGCTAAATTTGTAGTGGTGTATCCGAATGGTATTAATAGAGGCTGGGATATATCCGGTATGACAGATATTAATTTTATTGAGGCCATTATTGATACGATGTATGCGCGTCATCATATAAATCGGAACCGGGTTTATTTGTCAGGTTTCTCAATGGGTGGTATGATGACTTATCATGCAATGGCTAAACTGGGTGATAAGATAGCAGCTTTCGGTCCTGTGAGTGGTATTCCGGTAGATTACAGGAATCCTTCAGGTACTCGTCCTGTGCCTATTATCCATACTCACGGAACAGCTGATGATGTTGTTCATTACAATGGTGATCCTAATCACATGGCCGGCGGTTATGGCAGTATTCCCGATTATGTCAAGAAATGGGCCGCGTTTGATGGTTGCGATACAGAAAATCCGGTAACAATTAAGCCATATCCCACAAGCAAGCCGGGTTCTTCTGCCACTTATATAAAATATTCTGATGCGAATGACAGTATTGAAGTCGTTTTAATTTCTATTGGCGGTAAGGGACATTGGCACTCCAATGATCCTGCCAGTGTTATTACTACTGAGGAAATCTGGAATTTCTGTAAAAGGTATTCATTAGGTCCGGCTGAGCCTGCGCCGCCAACATTGGTTTCTGCCAATCCAGAGAATCAGTCTTTTGATTTGCCGGCAAGTTTTTTGAAATATGAGTTCGTTTTCGACGTCGATATCGATTGCGGACAAGTGACCGCCGAACTTGCCGGCAACGGGACATCGTATAATCTCACACCATCAGAAGAGGGATGGAGCAGCAAACTGACTTTAAACCTGCCCCAAGATGCCGAACCGACGGATGGGGATTATACTTTGACCATTCGCAATATTGTGAATGAAGCAGGCGGTAAACTGGAATCTTGTACGTTTCATTATTCTTATGGATTGAGTGACGTCGGATTGGAATTGGCGATAGATACTTTGTTATTGCCGGACTGGTATGCTGAACAAGGGCAAGTGGGCGAAGGAATCCCATATGGTTGGAAAAGAGTCAATAGCAGAGCTGATGGGTCAAAGGACGAAAAAGAATCGGGAGCCGCCAATACAGGTGGCGCCCGACTCAAGTATTTTCCGACGGGTGGTGATTTTGATGCCGGATTCTATTTGAGTGCCAGAGATTTTGATGTTTGCAGGTTTTATTATGGTGACTATGAAGAGAATCGTTTGTATTTGGAATCTGGGAAATATGTACTTTCTTTTAATTCCATTTATTGGAGTGCATCCTCGGAGACGGGAAATGCTACATTTGACGTTTCTGTTTCAGAGTTGGCAACTGGTGCCAGTTTATTCTCAAAAACAGGTTTGCTTTCTTCTGGATGTTTATATGAAGTGAATACGGATGCCGTTTCCGGTTCTAAAAGTCATGAGTACATTCTTGAGATCTTGCAGCCAGGTAACTATTTGTTGGAGTTTAAGATGTCACAGGGTTGGAACTCAGTCATAATTGGGAATGTAAAACTGACGACTAAGCCATCTGTTGCAGATGTTTATAAGGGTGGTTTCCTGAGAACTTTAGAAAATGCGAAACAACTTTATGTTGCAACAGATAACGAACGTTATAGTGATTCAGAGAATTTGCGGAAAGCCTTGAGCGACATTATTGTCAAGTACGAATATTTCGTTTCAACAGCACCATCAGCGTATGAAACAGCTACTTCTGAGATAAAAGATTTTATAGAGCCGCTTGACGTACGGAAGGTGTGTGTAGATCTCTATTTTACAGCATATGATACGGCTTTAGATTTGTTAGATGAATGCGAAGGCAACATAGCATATGAGAGTAGTGAGGCTTATTTGAAATTGAAATCTGTTATGGAAACGTATGCTGTTGACAGCATGGACTTAACGGATGAGACTGCGCTGAGAACAACTGCCGGTATTATCGAAGATTTAGTTAATCAACTTTCTGATTTAGTTACCACAATTAAAGATGTTGACGGGACAGAACAGCCAATTTCTGTAGAATACTTTGATATGAGTGGTAAACAAGTGTTGGAAGGACAAAATGGGATTGTAATTGTACGTAAGACTTATTCTGGTGGAAAAACTGAAGCCAAAACCGTGATTCTTTAAGATTTGAAAGATTGATTATAATTTTTTGCATACTTTTTTTAATGAATAACGAAAATAGATTCTGATACGATGAAAAATATAGTAGCTATATGTGTTTTCTCCTGTATAGGTGCCATAGCATGGGGGGACAATTTGAAACTTTGGTACAGTACGCCGGCCAAAAACTGGGAGGAAGCACTTCCTGTTGGAAACTCTAAAATGGGAGCAATGGTTTTTGGTGGAACGGAACAAGAGAAACTTGAACTGAATGAAGAAACGTTTTGGGCTGGTTCTCCTCATAATAACAATAATTCCAATGCTTTGTATGTTTTGCCGGTCGTCAGACAACTTATTTTTGATAATAAAAATACGGAAGCGCAGCGGTTAGTAGATGCCAATTTCTTTACTCGCCAGCATGGTATGAGCTATTTGACATTGGGATGTTTGACATTGGACTTCCCCGGACATGAGAATGCGGAAGGTTATTATAGGGATTTGAATATAGCGAATGCTCTTGCAACAACTCGCTACTGTGTAGATGGAGTCAATTTCACCAGGACGACTTTTGCTTCATTTACAGATAGTGTGATAATAATGCATATTAAGGCAGATAAGTCAGGAAGGTTAAATTTTGAGGTTGGTTATGATTGTCCTTTAAAATATGAACTTAAAGCTGACAATGGTATGCTGCAAATTACCTGCAATGGGAAAGATCAAGAAGGAATAAGGGCTGCTCTCCGTGCTGAATGCCGGGTGGGCATTAAAGCTGATGGGACAGTTCTTGCTTCAGATAATAAGCTAAAAGTAAAAGATGCAACTGCCGCAACTGTATACATAGCTGCTGCAACAAATTTTATAGATTATCAGGATGTTAGTGGTAATGGAGCAGAAAAGGCTGAACGCTTATTAGAGCAGGCTATGAAACGCCCTTATGAAAAAGCATTGAAAAGTCATGTCGCTTGTTATAAAGAGTTGTTTGATCGGGTCCAATTTACCTTAGGAGAAGGTGAAAAGGATGGAGTTGAAAAGGAAACTCCAGTGCGTATTAGGGATTTTAATCAAGGAAATGACCTTACGCTTCCTGCACTATTGTTTCAGTTTGGTCGTTATTTATTGATTTCTTCTTCCCGTCCCGGTGGTCAACCTGCTAATTTGCAAGGAATATGGAATCGTAGTGTCAATGCGCCTTGGGACAGTAAATATACCATTAATATCAATACGGAAATGAATTACTGGCCTGCTGAGGTTACTAATCTGAGTGAGATGCATGAGCCTTTATTTGATATGCTGAAGGATTTGTCTGTGACTGGTGCGCAAACAGCTCGTGATATGTATGGATGTCGTGGGTGGGTCGCTCATCACAATACGGATTTGTGGCGTATAAGTGGCGTCGTTGATTTTGCTGCGGCCGGCATGTGGCCGTCTGGCGGTGGGTGGTTAGCTCAACATTTGTGGCAGCATTATTTGTTTACGGGTGATAAAGATTTCTTGAAAGAGTATTATCCGATTTTAAAAGGAACAGCACAGTTCTATTTGGATTTCTTGGTGGAACATCCTAAATATCAGTGGTGGGTCGTTTCTCCTTCACTTTCACCAGAACATGGCCCAGTAACAGCCGGATGTACGATGGATAACCAAATAGTTTTTGATGCTTTGTACAATACATTATCAGCTGCACGTATCGTGGGCGACAGTGAAATATTTCAGGATTCATTACAAACGATGTTGGATCGTCTGCCTCCGATGCAGATAGGGAGACATGGGCAATTGCAAGAATGGTTGGAGGATCGTGATAACCCGAAAGATGAGCATCGACATATTTCTCATCTTTATGGATTATATCCGAGTAATCAGATTTCACCATTTCTCAATCCGGAACTTTTCCAGGCAGCGCGGACTACGTTGGAACAACGTGGTGATGAGGCTACCGGTTGGAGTATTGGATGGAAGATAAATTTTTGGGCAAGAATGTTAGATGGAAATCATGCATTTCGTTTGATTAGCAACATGCTTAGGCTTTTACCCAGCGATGGAGAAGCAAGAAAACATCCTGAAGGCCGTACTTATCCTAATATGTTTGATGCTCATCCTCCATTCCAAATTGACGGTAATTTTGGAGCGACATCCGGTATAGCAGAAATGTTGCTGCAAAGTCATGATGGAGCGGTTCATCTGTTGCCGGCGTTGCCGGATGTATGGAGTAAAGGGCAAATCAAGGGATTGAAGGCACGAGGCGGATTTGAGGTCGATATGAAATGGGATAATGGAAAACTGACAGCCGCAACGATATCCTCGACCATAGGTGGAACCCTGCGTTTACGTTCTTATGTTCCATTAAAAGGCAAGGGCTTGAAGTCTGCTTCAGGTATTTGCCCGAATGAAATGATGGCTCCGGCTAACGTAAAGACACCGTTATTTTCTCCGGAATTGAAAGAGAAGCATTCAGCAACATTGCCGATTGTTTATGAATATGATATTGATACCCGCCCCGGTAAGAAATATACAATTATAGGTATGTAATGATTTATGTTATTCATTAAAACCCTTTATTGATGAGGCTACTGATGTATTCTTATAAGTTACTTGGTATACATAAGATTCGACGAATATTATGTTTCTATCTTTTTGAAGTATTGATGTTTAGTACTGCAACATTACATGCAGAGACAGATGAGTGGATATATGATAAGCTGGAAGATGATGCATTTCCTTTGGTGACAACTGATGGGACAGCTGCGTTGTGCTACGATAAAAATGAATATAAGGGCGTCATACGTGCAATAGAGGATTTAAGGAACGACATCTATAAAGTGACAGGGCGTTCACCCAGAATGACATTTGAAACAGGTGCCACTTTACCGGTTATTATAGGAAGTTTGGATAGAAATCCTTTAATTTCCGAACTGGTGAGATCAGGTAAGATTAAGGCTGAGGATATAGAAAACAAGTGGGAAAGTTATGTCATAACGACGGTGAACGCTCCGTATAAGGGCGTTTCTCGTGCTTTGGTCATAGCGGGTAGTGATAAACGTGGAACAATTTTTGGTATTTATGAGTTATCTCGGCAACTGGGAGTTTCGCCATGGTATTGGTGGGCAGATGTTCCTGTACGTCACCGTCAAGAAGTTTATGTAAAAAATATTTATGTAGCTTCTGGAGAACCAAAGGTGAAATATCGTGGAATTTTTATTAATGATGAGTTTCCTTGTATGACAACATGGGCGCGTGAGAAATTTGGTGGTATGAACAGTAAAATGTACGCTCATGTTTATGAATTGCTTTTGCGCTTGAAAGCAAATACATTGTGGCCTGCAATGTGGGGCTCTTTTAAAGAATATAGACCCTTGGTACCTGTTTTACGTGACGAAGACGGATTGTATGCGGGGAACTGTTTTAATGAAGATGACCCGGATAATCCCCGTTTGGCAAATGAGTATGGAATTATAATTGGAACGTCTCATCATGAGCCTATGCAGCGCTCTCAACAAGAGTGGATTCGTAATAGACAGAATTATGGTAATGGCGAATGGAATTGGCTGACGAATAAAAAAGCCATTAAACGTTTTTTTAAGGAAGGTATTGAGAATACAAAGAATTATGAGAGTATAGTGACTATCGGTATGCGTGGCGATGAAGACCGGCCGATGACTGATGCTGGAAGCCGTGAAGCGAACTTTAGAACAATGGAGGAGATTATAGGCGAACAGCGTAAAATCATTAAACAAGTTATAGGAAACTCACCATCCGGGATACCACAGGTTTGGACACTCTATAGCGAGGTTTTGGACTATTATGATGAGGGCTTGAAGGTGCCAGATGATGTGATTATTATGCTTTGTGATGATAATTTTGGTCATGTGCGTAGACTTCCTGATTTGTCACGTCCTAAGCATCCAGGCGGTTATGGTATGTACTATCATGTGGGGTACTATGGAGCGCCACGCGCCAGCAAATGGTTAACTATGTCCACAATAACGGAAATGTGGGAACAACTGCAAATGACCTATGCTTATGGTGTAGATAAGTTTTGGATATTGAATGTGGGTGATATCAAACCGCATGAATATGCCATAGATTTTTTTATGGAAATGGCGTGGAGGCCAGATACGTTCAACAACAATAATCTTCAAGCATACGCAGAAAGATTCTGTGCAATGCAGTTTGGGAAAGAATTCGCTCAGGAAACTGCATATCTGTTATCAGAATATGGCAAGTACGTATCCCGTGTTTCTGCAGAAATGCTTGACCAGAATACGTATAATCTGCAAAACGGTGAATTTAAGTCTGTGCGTGATGAGTTTATGGCATTAGAGACGCGAGCTTTACGTCAATTTCTTATAATTCCAGATATTTATAAAGATGCTTATCAGGAATTAGTGCTTTTCCCAATACAGGGCATGGCAAATTTGTATGATTTATATTATTCTTTGGCGATGAATCAAAAAACGGCATCTGAAGGTGATCCAGCTGCTAATATGTGGGCAGATCGGGTTGAGGCCTGTTATGAACGTGATTCATTGTTATGCTTGAATTATAATCATAATATAGCGGATGGGAAATGGAATCACATGATGGATCAGGTACATATCGGATACGCAGAGTGGCATGCACCTCGGTATAATTGCATACCAGAAGTTACGCGACTTGTGACTGATTCTTTGAATGAAAGACTTCGGAAAGGTTATGTGTTTCAGGAAAAAAATGGTGTTGTATCAATCGAGGCAGAACATATATATGACTATGCAGGTACGACAGAAACTTCTTGGTCTATTATCCCCGGATTGGGACGTACTAAGTCCGGATTGGTGTTAATGCCTTATACAAAGGGAACGTCTGGCGCTTGGGTGAAATACAAAATGCAGTTGTGGGATGTAAGAGATTCAGTAGATGTTCATCTTTTTTTTGCTGCTACCATGCCGTTCATTCCTGGTGGGCATAATGTTAAAATCAACATGGATGGAGAGCCGGGAAAACTCTTGAACCTGAATAAAGATTTGACTTGGGATAATAAGTATACTTTAATGTATCCAACCGCCGCTGCCCGTATTATTCATAAAAAGATTCGTTTGCCTCTTCAAAAGGACAGTACCATACATACATTGGTTTATCGTCCCTTACAACCGGGAATTGTCTTGACTAAACTCATAGTTGATTGTGGAGGGTATGAAGAGACTCGTTTGGGATTATTAGAAAGTCCTTATGATAGAGAGTAGGTCAGTATGTGCTTGATTTATTATATTTATAAGGGAAAACTGAAATAGAAGTATGTATTTAGCAGGCACTATAACATATTTTCCATTTACACAATATTTTGGACAGTGTCCCGTGTTTATTATCAATGATTATTACAATGTCGTATTTTATGGAACAAAGATTATTATACTTCTTATTATTTTTTAGTTTTATCGGCATTGAAATAAAGGCTGATGTCGGTTCTTACCGTGAAATCGTAAACTTGAACAGGGAATGGACATACAAGAGAGGTGATTATACTGGCGCTCAACGGGCTGATTATGATGATTCAAGTTGGGAATTTATAGGATTGCCACATTCTTTTAGTATCCCTTATTTTATGTCGAAAGATTTTTATACCGGATACGGATGGTACAGAAAGCAAATCTCATTATCAAAAACAGACCTGAAAAAAGAAATCTTTTTAGAATTTGATGGCGTCTTTCAGGAAGCAGAGATTTATGTTAATGGTCAACTGGCAGGAGTGCATAGAGGAGGATATACAGGCTTTAATGTTTGCATTACTCCGTATATTGTGAAAGGAGATAATGTGATTGCAGTTAGAGTTAATAATATCTGGCAACCCGACATTGCTCCCCGGGGAGGTGAACATGTGTTTAGTGGAGGTATTTACCGCAATGTTCGTTTGGTGAAAAAGAATCCTGTACATATTGATTGGTATGGTACCTTTGTGACAACTCCGACATTAGAAGCGAATGCCGGAAAAACGTCTGTGGTCAGAACACAAACAGAGATTCGGAACAGTTCAGATAAAGTCGAAGTCTGTAAATTAGAAATATTAGTGAAAGATGAAGCCCAGCGAGTAATAGCAAAAAAAACGATGGTGAAGGAGGTTAAAGCCTGGTCGGTAGCTATTTTTGACATGCAGACTGATGAAATTCAGGATATTGAGTTGTGGCATCCGTCTGATCCTTATCTTTATACGTTGGAAAGCCGATTGTATAAGGGACGTAAAATAGTTGATTGCGAAAAAACTATATTTGGTTTTCGTTGGTTTCGATGGACATCAGATAAAGGTTTCTATTTAAATGGAAAACATTTTTTCTTCCGTGGTGCTAATGTACATCAGGACCAGGCTGGTTGGAGTGATGCAGTTACAGACTCAGCTATGAGGCGAGACGTGAAGATGATGAAAGAAGCGGGTTTTGATATGATACGTGGTAGTCATTATCCGCATGCTCCGGCATTTGCTGATGCTTGTGATCGCGAAGGGGTGTTATTTTGGTCTGAAGCACCCTTTTGGGGAACGGCCGGTCCTAAAGTGGATGGCGGCTGGACAGCTAGCGCTTATCCGGTTAAAGAGTGTGATATAGCTGGTTTTGAGAGAAACGTTTTACAACAACTAGAAGAGATGATCAGAATAAACCGTAATCATCCCTCAATTTTTGTGTGGAGTGTCAGTAACGAGCCCTTCTTTACTGATGGGAAGACTATACCGGGTGTAAAGAGTTTGTTAAAGAAAATGGTGGACAAAGTGCATGAATTGGATCCAACACGTTTGGCTGCCGTTGGTGGAGCACAAAGGCCTCTAGGTGATGATAGGATTGACAAAATCGGTGATATAGCCGGTTATAATGGCGATGGCGCTAATATAGTGGATTTTCAAAAGCCTGGTCTACCAAGTGTAGTGACGGAATATGGTAGTACTACGGCAGATCGACCGGGGAAATATGCGCCAGGGTGGGGTGATTTGTCACGTGATGAAGGTTGGAAAGGGCGTGAGTGGCGAAGTGGTCAGGCCATTTGGTGCGGTTTTGATCATGGTAGTATTTTCGGGCCTCGGATGGGAAAGATGGGTATTGTTGATTATTTCCGTTTACCTAAACGTTCTTGGTATTGGTATAGGAATGAGTATTCACATGTTTCACCTCCAGCCTGGCCTAAACAAGGTGAACCGGCACGTATTCAATTGAAGGCTTCAAAATATGAAAGAATTTTAGCGGATGGAACTGATGATGTTCAACTGATAATAACGATATTGGATGATGAAGGTCATGAATTGAGCAATAGTCCGGATATACATTTGAGAGTTTTGTCAGGACCTGGGGAATTCCCAACAGGTAAAAGTATTACTTTTTCTTCGGACAGTGATATTCGTATTATGGATGGTAAAGCCGCTATTGCTTTGCGTGCTTATTATGCAGGCAAGACCGTGGTAGAGGCTTCATCCGATGGACTTTTATCAGGTAAGATTGAATTGGAATTTATTGGCGCCCCCGATTTTATACCAGGAAAATCACGAGAGGTAGATGATCGTCCATATGTACGGTTTGTTCAAGAAAAGAAGGAGCCGGAAATACAAACTTATGGTGTTGGAAGTCCAACTTTTGCGAGTAGTTCTTCATCAGGACATTCACCCGGATTTGCAGCAGATGGGGATGAACTTACAACGTGGCAGCCGAAAGGTGATGATGCAGAACCTTATTTGACACTAGATGTGGAGCGTACATTGGTCTTGCGAGAGATTAAGGTTGTTTTGGGCCGTTCATTTATAGGCCGTTTTGAAGTTGATGTCTCTCTTGATGGTGTACAGTGGAGTAATCTTGTTAATGCAGATTCTCCGGCAAACGGAATATGGAGTACATCCGTAGAAAAACAGATTAAGGGACGTTTCATTCGTTTTTTGTTCCCACAAGACAACCGACGCATTGGAAAACCAACATTGGCGGAGATAATAATCAAAGGTTATATAGCAGATTAAGATTTGGTGTTTGACTGTTTTTGATTGATTAATAACAGAATAAATATGTAAAATTATGAGTGTATTAAAATCTTTTTGTTCGGTATCATTATTGGTGGCATTTATTTCGACGATGGATGCGGGTATACCGGTTAAAGTTGAAACTTTTCCGGTAAAAGATGTAAGGTTAACTGAGGGCGCTTTTAAGAAGGCGGAAGATTTGGATATTCGTTATTTGCTCGGTCTTGATCCTGACCGGCTCTTGGCACCATATCTGAAAGAAGCCGGTTTGTCACCGAAGGCTGAAAATTATCCTAACTGGGAGAATACAGGTCTTGACGGGCATATAGGCGGACATTATCTTTCTGCTCTTTCTTACATGTATGCAGCCACTGGAAATAATGAAATTAGAGCTCGGTTGGATTATATGTTGTCAGAGATGAAACGATGCCAAGATGCAGCGGGTGATGGCTATTTATGTGGTGTTCCTTCAGGGCGTAAAATATGGAAAGAAATTTCGGAAGGGAATATCCGTGCCAATTCGTTTGGTTTGAATGACCGGTGGGTTCCGTTGTATAATATACACAAAACTTATGCTGGACTCCGAGATGCTTATGTTATAGGCGGATGTAAGGAAGCAAAAGACATGTTTATAAAACTGACAGACTGGATGATGACTCTAACCGCGGATTTGTCAGACGAACAAATGCAGGATATGTTGCGCAGTGAACATGGTGGACTGAATGAAGTTTTTGCTGATGCCAACGCTCTTACCGGTGACGAACGCTATTTGGAGTTGGCGCACCGCTTTTCACATCAAGCTATTCTTGAGCCTTTATTAAAGCACGAAGATCAACTGACTGGAAAACATGCTAATACACAAATCCCAAAAGTTATCGGATATAAACGAATTGCGGATTTGGAGGGAGATGAAGATTGGGACAGTGCGGCACGTTTTTTCTGGGAAACGGTTGTTAACCAGCGTAGCATCTCTATCGGCGGCAACAGTGTGCGTGAACATTTTCATCCGGCAGGAGATTTCTCTTCCATGCTTACCAGTGAGCAAGGGCCTGAAACTTGTAATACATATAATATGCTGCGTTTGACTAAGATGTTATATCAAACTTCAGGGGATACGCGTTATATGGATTTTTATGAGCGTGCATTATATAATCACATACTTTCTACGATAGATCCCGTTCAAGGCGGCTTCGTTTATTTCACACCGATGCGTTCTGGGCATTATCGTGTTTACTCACAGCCACAGACTTCTTTTTGGTGTTGTGTGGGTTCCGGTATGGAGAACCATGCACGTTATGGTGAGATGATTTATGCACATCAAGGCCAAAGTGAACTTTATGTAAACCTGTTCATCCCGTCTGTATTACAATGGGGAAAAATAAAAGTGGAGCAAATTACCACCTTTCCTTATGAAGAAGCAACAACTATACGTCTTTCCATGCGTAAGGCAGCGTCTTTTGCAATTAAATTCCGTGTACCGGAATGGACAGATGCAACTCATTTGTCCGTTACGGTAAATGGAGTAGGTCAGACGGTACAGGCTAAAGATGGCTATGTGACCGTAGAGCGTAAATGGCAAGATGGTGACGAAGTAAAAATGAATTTGCCAATGTCTATACGGGTGATGGCTTTACCAGATGGTTCCGCTAATTACTCATTCCTTTATGGGCCGATAGTCTTGGCTTCAAAAATGGGTAAGCAGAACCAGTTAGGGTTGTTTGCCGATGATAGCCGTGGTGGTCACATTGCTTCTGGTCAGCAATTACCTTTGCAGGATATGCCAGTTTTGGTCGGTAATCCGGAAGATATTCTGTCGCATGTGGAGAAAGTGGAAGGCAAACCACTTGTTTTTAAATTAAAAGATGTTTATCCGTCACGCTACGAAGGGATGGTACTTGAACCGTTCAACCAGCTTTATGAGTGTCGTTATATGGTTTATTGGCCGCTAGTCTCAGCTAATCAGTTGAAAGCGCAGCAAGATGCTTTAGCACGTGCTGAGGAAGAAAGGCGGAATTTGGAGTCTGCAACTGTTGACAAAGTTATTTGCGGGGAACAACAACCTGAGAGCGACCATTTCGTACAACTTAAAGGAACACAAACAGGTAGTGATAATGACCGTCATTGGCGTAAAGCTGTAGATCAGGATTGGTTTTCATATCGTTTGAAAACGAATGGTCAATCTTCGGTACAGTTGCGTGTAGAGTATATGTCAGAACGTGGGACTGCATTGATGGTTTCGATAGATGGTAAACCTTTAAAATCCGTAAAGACGGATAATGGTCGGGGAATAAAAACACTGATGATTGATTTGCCTGCCGATTCTTCAGATAAGGAAACCGTAACGGTGAGGTTTGCGCCAGATGATAAGATGCCGACGCCGCGTGTTTATGAAATCAGGTTAATGAAAAACAATAAACAAGAAGATAAATGAAAAAAACGATAGCAGTCTTTTTTTCTGTTATGATGATGTCTGTGCCGTACATAGCGGCCCAGACATCTTCATGGACGGCAGATAACGGAAATGGTACGTATACAAATCCATTGTTTTATGATGAGTTTTCAGATCCTGACCTGATTCGTGTGGGTGAGGATTTTTATTTGGCAGGGACAACGATGCATTGTACGCCTGGTTTGGTGATTTTGCATTCCAAAGATCTGGTGAACTGGGATTTTATGAGTTATTGCTTTGACCGTTTCAATCTTGGTGATGAGTTTCAGCTTGAGAATGGCCGTGAAGCCTACGGACAAGGGATTTGGGCGCCTTGTATCCGGTATTATGAAGGTAAGTTTTATGTTTTCTCTAATATAAATGGACATGGCATGCAGGTCTTTATTTCCGAAAATCCTGCTGGCCCGTGGAAGCATATCAATATGGGAGGAAACATTTATGATCTTTCGGTATTGTTTGACGATAACGGGAAAATATATGCAGTATATAAATATGATGAAGTGAGGTTGATTGAAATAAAACCGGATTTCAGTGGTTATGTCGAAGGTAGCGAGCGTGTTATTATTCCAGCAGGTAATGCGATGGGTGAAGGACATCATTTTTATAAGATAAACGGCAAATATTATATCATCAGTGCAAACTATTCGCCTGTGGGTCGCATGCAGTGCGCACGTGCAGAACGTCCTGAAGGGCCTTATGAAACTGTAACAATCAGCGCAAAAGAAACATTTGGAACGATGCGTGCGATGACGGTTGGTAATGTAGGTCTGGGTTCGCCAGTTCCTGGCGACGGCTTCCAATTTAAAATCAATGAAGCCGAAGGCAATTATCTTAGTGCTGTACCTTTGCATCAAGGAGGTATTGTTGATTTGCCGAACGGTGAGTGGTGGGGATTTTCAATGGTAGACTTCATGGCTGTCGGTCGGACAACATGTCTTTCACCTGTGACATGGGTTGACGGATGGCCTTATTTTGGTCTTCCTGGGAATTTGGGCCGTTCTCCACGAACTTGGTTTAAACCTTCGGTAGTTGCAGACGTTGAGCCGCATGCGCCATATAAGAGAAGTGATGGATTTGATGGTAAGGAACTATTGCCTGTATGGCAATGGAATCATGAACCGGTAGATCGGCAGTGGAAACTGTCAGGTGGTAAGTTATGTCTTTCTACACTGCCAGCAAAAGATTTCTTATGGGCGAAAAATACTTTGACACAGCGTTGTATAGGTCCGTTATCTGAAGCTACTGTTGAAATAGATGCGTCACGTTTGAAAGAAGGTGACGTAGCGGGACTTGGTTTGTTGAATATGCCGTACGTTTGGATTGGAATCGTAAAGGAGGGTAAATCTTATGTTTTGCGTTGGAAAGACCAGGCTTCAAACCAACAGATTGATACCTTGGCGATGGCTAAACTCTTTCTGCGTATCAATGGTGATTTTCATCGGGCTGTGGCTCAATTTAGTTACAGTACAGATGGAAATATATACAGATCTGTGGGAGAGAGTGTAAAGATGCCTTATCAGCTGAAAACATTCCAGGGTTCGCGTTATGCTCTGTTTGCTTTTAATACACAAGGCAAGAAGGGTGGAGAGGCTCGGTTTGATAATTTTATATTAAAAGAACCTTTGGCAGACCGTAGTGGTAATTTGCCACTGGGGAAGGTTATCACGTTACTTAATATCGGTTCCGGGAATTTGGCATGGGCTAATCCGCATGGTATGCTACATTCTGCATGGAAAGGAAGTAAGGATTATATGGGTGACGGGTGTCGTTTTCGTGTACACGATCGTGGGCAAGGACGTGTGGTGCTTGAAGCATTGAATGGGGCAGGCTTTGTTACGGTCGTAGGGCAGGGGTTGTCTTCGGATGTCCGGTTGATAAAAGAAGAATCGGCTGGAAGTCTTTTCCTTTGGCAAGACATGTTACAAGGTGAGTGCATGCTTTTGTCATTGAAGACAAATCGGTATGTTGGCCTTCATCCAGAGACAGGTGAGCCGTATTCTGCAGATTGGCCCGGTACGTTGCCCGATCGAAAAGATGGAACTGTTTTCAGATGGGATGTAGTTGAGTAATTATATAAATGAGTATGAGCATCTTGTATGTAAAATAGAATTTTGTACGCGGTGACTCTACTATAAGAAGAGGGATTTTCAGTAAGACAGTCCGGAGTGCATATTGATTATGCGCCGGGCTGTTTTTAGTGTTGGGACTACAATTTAAATATTGTGCGAATAAATAAAAAACAGTTAATTTATGTTGTAGATTTAAATATATATAATTATTTTCGTGCCGAATTAAAAATTAATTACTAATCAATTTATTATCATTTATCATGAAAATCACCAGTCTGGTATTAAGCGCGGCTTTGCTGGTTGGAGCTCAGGCTTTGTCTGCGCAAGACAACACCATTACCGTTGAAACAAAAAAAATCGGTGCAGAGATACAGCCGACGATGTATGGAATCTTTTTTGAGGATATTAATTATGGCGCCGACGGAGGTTTATATGCAGAACTTATAAAAAATCGTTCGTTTGAGTTTACTCCAGATCATTTTATGGGTTGGGAGATGTTTGGAAATGTGACGTTAAAAAATGACGGTCCTTTTGAAAAGAACCCACATTATGTGCGTTTGGGCTATGCCGGTCATGGTGATATGTGGACGGGAATTCAAAACGAAGGTTTTTTTGGTATCGGATTAAAAAAGGACGCCGAATATCGTTTCTCTGTTTGGGCGCGTGTACCGGATGGTAACCCTGTGACATTGATGGTGCAGTTTATCGATCAAAATACGATGGACGATACCCAACAGTTTGTCAGTCAGGATTTGAAAATCGATTCAAAGGAATGGAAGAAATATACCATGGTGATGAAATCTAACCGTACGATTGCCGACGCCAATTTGCGAATCTTCCTCTCAAATGACCAACATCGTTCCGGTACAGGTACGGTAGATTTGGAACATGTATCTCTTTTCCCTGTAGATACCTGGATGGGACATGAGAATGGTATGCGTAAAGATTTGGCTCAGGCTCTTTACGATATGCGTCCCGGGGTGTTCCGTTTTCCCGGTGGTTGTATAGTTGAAGGAACTAATCTTGAGACTCGTTATCAATGGAAAAACACAGTAGGTCCGGTCGAAAACCGTCCGCTTAACAAAAACCGTTGGGAGTCCACGTTCATTAATAGGTATTATCCTGATTATTTCCAGAGTTATGGACTGGGCTTCTATGAATATTTCCTGTTGAGCGAGGAGTTGGGTGCTGAGCCGTTGCCGGTATTGAATGTAGGTATGGCTTGCCAATACCAGAATTATAATAATGAGAAAGCACACGCTGCATGCACGGCTGAAGGTTTGAAACCGTATATTGATGATGCTTTGGATCTGATCGAGTTCGCTAATGGTGATGTAAATACAGAATGGGGAAAGTTGCGTGCAGAGATGGGGCATCCGGAGCCATTTAACATGAAGTATCTTGCTATTGGTAACGAGCAGTGGGATAAATTTTATTTTGATCGTCTCAAGTTTTTTGTTGAGGCTATCCGCAAGGCTCATCCGGAAATCATGATTATTGGTTCATCAGGTCCGGATTCTGAGGGACATAATTTTGAAATAGGATGGGAAGATATGAAGAAACAGAAGGTGGATTTGGTCGATGAGCATTTCTACCGTCCGGTGGATTGGTTTAAGAACAGTATGAATCGTTATGATGACTATGACAGAACCGGACCGAAAGTCTTTGCCGGTGAATACGCTTGTCATGATCATGGCAACAGGATGAAATGGAATCATGCCGGAGCCTCTATTTACGAAGCTGCTTTCATGACAACATTGGAACGCAATGCAGACATTGTACACATGGCCACATATGCTCCGCTTTTTGCCCATGTGGATGGCTGGCAGTGGAGACCTGACCTGATTTGGTTTGATAATTTGAACAGCGTCAAGACAGCAAGTTATTACGTACAGCAAATGTATGCCGTTAATATGGGTACGAATGTAGTTCCCGCTAAATTGGACAAACCGACGCCGAAAGGTGAAGACGGGCTCTTTACAAGTGCAGTTTATGATAAAAATACGGGCGAATATATTGTAAAGGTTATTAATACAACTGAAAAGCCGCAGACAGTAGACATTAAACTGAACGGTGTTAAGAAGGTAAATGGCAATGCTGCGACCATTACGCTTGACTGTAGCGATTATACGGCCGATAATACGTTGGAAAATCCGGTTGCAGTTGTGCCCGTGGAAGGTTACGTAAAGGTTGAGAACAATGTAATTAAGGCGACAGTAGAAGGAAAATGCTTTGTTGTTTATAAAGTCAAAGTTAAGAAATAAAAGTGTAGTCATCATCATATAATGATTGAATGGATAAGCCGGCAAGTGGATATACCACTTACCGGTTTTTTTATTGTGAAGTAGAGGAAGAAGATTATATGTTTGGCTTTGCCTTGTTTCCTCCCAGGAAACTACTATTTAAAAAAAATTAAAAGGTTTCTTTTTTGCTGTGAAATATATAAGTTTGCAAGGATAGATCTCATTAACCAGTTTTAATCTTAAGATTTCTATATGAAGAACATTTTCAGCTTTAAAGTAAAGCTTTGTTTGGCATGTTGTCTTTTGGAAAGTGTTTGCTTGTTTGCAGAAAAAGGGTATGCGACAAATGTAAATCCGCTGATGTTGAAATATGACCAGCCGGCCATGTATTTTGAAGAAGCTCTCGTAATCGGTAATGGTACATTAGGTGCTATTATTTATGGCGGAACCAACAAGGATGTAATCTCACTGAATGATATTACGTTGTGGACCGGCGAACCCGACCGGGTTGTTACTATGCCGGATGCACATAAAGCCATACCGGAGATAAGGCGTTTGCTTGATGAAGAAGATTATCGGGCAGCTGACAGAAAGCAAAAGGCTGTGCAAGGACATTACAGTGAAAACTACCAACCGTTAGGCAAACTGACCATCACCTATTATGATGAGCCGGCTGAAGTAACAGCCTACGAACGTTCATTAGACATTAGCAATGCTGTAGCCAGAACAGAGTATCAGAAAGAGGGTAAACCATTTGCCTGTGATTATTTTGCTTCAG
This sequence comes from uncultured Prevotellaceae bacterium, assembly GCA_949299545.1. Classification (GTDB taxonomy): domain Bacteria; phylum Bacteroidota; class Bacteroidia; order Bacteroidales; family Bacteroidaceae; genus Paraprevotella. The sequence goes on from CASGAM010000026.1 coordinate 64,512, forward strand.
CCCCCGATTCTGTGATTGTGCTTAGGATGGTTTCTGAGAGTGAGGAAGGTATACATGCTTTGCTTTCGTTTGATTCTCAGCTTCCACATGCTACTGTGGCGCGCGAGAATGAAATATCAGCGGAGGGCTATGCTGCCTATCATTCTTATCCTGAATACTACAACAAGGTAAAAGATAAACATTTATACGATCCGGAGCGTGGTACCCGTTTTCGTACGCTTATTCGTGTTGTGCCGTCGGATGGTAGGGTGAAAAGTTATCCGTCTGGCGAACTGAAGATAGAGGGAGCCCGTGAAGCTATGATCCTGATAGCGAATGTTACCAGTTTTAACGGATATGACAAAGATCCGGTTGTGGAGGGACGTGATTACGACCAGATGGTTGAAAGACGGATGAATCGTGCTGCAATGAAATCTTATGCGGACTTGCGGGCTTCACACGAGAAAGATTACCGTTCTTTTTTCGACCGGGTCAGTCTGAATATAGGAAAGACTGCGCCTGAGATTGCTGCGTTGCCAACAGACGAACAGTTACGTCAATATACGGATAAGTCGCAATATAATCCTGAGCTGGAAGTGCTTTATTTCCAGTATGGCCGCTATTTGTTAATCTCTTGTTCAAGGACGCCCGGTGTGCCTGCAAATCTTCAGGGGTTGTGGAATGAAAAGTTGCTGCCGCCGTGGAGTTGTAATTATACGAGCAACATCAACCTGCAAGAGAATTATTGGGCCTCTGAAACGGCAAACCTCAGTGAAATGCACCGTCCGTTAATGGATTTTATCGCTGCTCTCAGTAAGACCGGAGAAAAAACGGCAAAGGCTTATTACGGAGTAGACAAAGGGTGGTGTCTGGGACAGAATACGGATATTTGGGCAATGACGTGTCCGGTGGGGTTACATGTCGGAGACCCCTCATGGGCATGTTGGACGATGGGCGGCGCATGGCTGTCCACTCATATTTGGGAGCGTTATCTTTTTACACAGGACAAAGATTTCCTGAAACAGTATTATCCGGTATTGAAAGGAGCTGCTGAATTTTGTCTAAACTGGTTGATAGAAAAAGACGGTTGGTTGATGACCTCACCCGGAACATCGCCGGAAAATAAGTTCCTGACGCCGGATGGTTATGCGGCCGCAACTTCGTATGGCAATACCTCCGATCTGGCCATGGCGCGGGAATGTCTGATTGACGCTTCAAAGGCAGCGGCTGTCTTGAATACTGACAAAACTTTTCGTCGCGAAATAGATAAGGTTTTGAAACGTTTGCTTCCTTATCGTGTAGGAAAAAATGGCAATTTGCAGGAATGGTTCCACGATTGGCCGGACCAGGATCCGCGTCATCGTCATCAGTCCCACTTGTTCGGGCTTTATCCCGGCCATCATTTAACGGTCGACGGAACTCCGGAATTAGCCAGAGCTTGTGCCCGTACGTTGGAAATTAAGGGTGATGAAACGACAGGATGGAGCACAGGATGGCGCGTGAACCTATATGCACGTTTGAGAGATGGCGCCAAGGCCTATCATATCTACCGCCGTTTGCTCCGTTATGTCAGTCCCGATGGTTATCATGGGAATGACGCCCGTAGGGGTGGAGGAACATATCCCAATTTGTTGGATGCCCATTCGCCTTTCCAGATAGACGGTAACTTTGGCGGTTGCGCCGGTGTTATTGAAATGTTGATGCAATCTTCAGAAAAGACAGTCACTTTGTTGCCGGCACTTCCTGAGCAGTGGAAAGACGGGTCAGTAAAAGGTATCTGTGCCCGGGGTGGTTATGTTGTAGATATGGACTGGAAGGATGGAAAAGTCGTTTCATTGGAGGTCTATTCAAGAAAAGGCGGAAAAACCACTTTCTTTTTTAATGGGAAAAGTCGGGCTGTGCGTATGAAAGAGAATGAGAAAATAAAGTTGTTATGATGAGTGAATTTAACACGCTCAATATATTGTGATGGGCAAGGGGATGGTTTGTACCGTTTTGATTGTTGGGTGCTTATCGCTTTATGATATTCGAGGACGCAAATGTGTTGTAGATTATGCATTGTAAGTAAGACGGTATTTGTCCGATAATTTTATACCCTTTTTATTGGAAATCTTGTCTATAGTTAAGTTGGTGACTCAGGTAGTTACATTCATTAGACAGGGTTTCCCTACTTTTTTTAGAATGTGTTTTATAACAACTCCGAAGGCGACCTGTCGCAGCAAAAATTGTAACAGGTCGCCTTACAGAAGCGACAGGTCGCAATTTTTGCTGCGACAGGTCGCTTTTTCAGTTGCATCCGGCGCATTAATGTGTAAAGCTAACTTGTTCATGATAAGGCTGATGCAAGTTTATATGGAACTTGATGAAACTAAGGTTGGTATTCAAAAGACATCTTGAATATCGCTCGCGTGTGCGCGCACGAATCTTATTATAATATATGTAAGTATGATGCGAGTATGTTTTTTGAGGTTTTAAGATCGTTGATATTTTTCAACTGTAACCTATATCATTCTGTATCCGGAAACGCGAAAGGATGAAGCGATGCCGCTGCATCCCTCCATCCTTCGTTGGTTTTGCCTATGAAATAATCGTAGGCAGGTAAAACAACTTTTTCCTTAAAGTAACTATAACCTAAGAACCAATCATTAACCTAATTTCTGATAATTGTTGTTTCCATCAATCTTTTCACAAAGACTGCCTAAAAAACGTCATTAACCTAATGTGTCGCCAAAAGGACTTGGCTTAAACACATGGCAAAGATAGTATATGCTTTATATTATGGTTTTTGATACGGTCGCAGATTTTTTTCTTTTTGAAACTTATGGTAAAAATGTGGCATAATGAAACGAATACAAACAATCATGTTACATGGTAGAAAATATCTCGTTGGATTATGTTATATTTTTGTCCAGATAAATTGTGTTTGGCTGTATTATAATAAGGAGTTGACACAGATTTAATACTATTTTCTAACAAATACACAGTGATTATGAAGCAAATCTTTAAATTCAGCAGATTCGTATTGTTGATTGTTGCGATGCTTGCGATCGGAGGGACAGATATATTGGCGTCAGTGCCTTTGCGTCGTCCCATATCGCCGGAGCGTCCTTTATGGATTGTCCATATCGACACATGGAACAATCCTGATCCGGAAAGAATTATTGAGATGGTACCGGAGGATATCAGGCCTTTTGTCGTATTCAATCTTTCGCTCTCAGCGACGGATGCCGTTTGTTGTGACGGTTTTGCTGTATGCGATTCATGGTTGAAGGCTTGTGCCCAAAAGCGTGTATGGGCAATGGTGCAGTGTGCCAGTGGCGGACATAGCCGTTTTTCCGATCACGACCTGGCAGTTTATGAGGATTATTTCCGAAAATACCCCAACTTTATCGGGTGGAATTTTGCGGAACAGTTTTGGGGCTACGGTGAAGACGGTACGCCGTCTTTCTTGGAGCGTCTTGCGCTGTTTGGTGACATCCTGAAGATTTGCCATCGTTATGGCGGTTATCTGGTTGTCAGCTTTACGCAAGCCTATTATTCTGCAAACATGATGCCCATCGCTTATATGAAGCGTAATCCGGAAGTGAACCGGCTTTTGACTGAGCATCCGGAGCATTTTATCTGTTGTGAGAAGTATACCATGCAAAACGGGTTCTTGGATATAGAAAGCAACTGTTTGGGCGCATGGTTGGGCGGCTATGCCGGACAGTACGGCATCCGTTTTGACGTTTGCGGATGGAGTACCGATGATGGTGATCCAAATACAGACGACGACCAGCAGAGACAACCCTACGTGAATGCGGCTACGGCCATACCTATTATGGAGCATGTGATGTTGACCGGACAGACTGTTATTGACGGGCCGGAGTTGGTCTTTGCTGATGTATCTCATGAGGTCGGTTCTGTTACGACGCCTGATGGTTATACGCGCAGGTGTTGGGACTGGTATCCGCATTTTGAGAACATACCTATGGATGAGGTGAGGAAAATCTTAGATGGGACTGTCCGTATATTGAGCCGTGATGAAGTGATAGACCGCACGAAAATCTGTATTCAAAACGATTTGAGTACGGGTACGTTTGATGATTACCTGACACCGGCAACCTTATTTGACGGTTTGTACCGTTCGGAAGATGACAGAGACAGGACAGACGGTGTATATAATAACTCTTGGCTGGAAAACAAATGGTGGTTTAAGACTACAGGCCGCTATCCGACAATTCCGCAAGTGTATGATTTGTTGGATGAAAAGGCAAAGCGTCTTCAAGTAGTAAAAGTATCTGAGTATAACAGCCGGTGGCCGAAGACAGAAGACAAGGTTAATGAATTCAACGAACTTTTCCCACAAGAATATAGGGGCGATATATATGCAGCGCATGCCGAGAACACATGGATGACGTATAACCCGTATCAATACAGGGAAGAACATGAGAATGGCGTGCGTTCACGTTGGATTTCCGAACGCCGTGCGTCAGGCAAAATACCTTTCCTTTATAATACGGCAGACAGCATATACTTGAACTTCTCGCCTTATGCCATGGCGGTGATGAAAGAGTATCCTGAAAAGGTATACCTTTATATGACCAACTATCGTAATACCAAACTTTCTAACGGTTCGTTCGTTGAAGACGAGAATGCAACAGACACCGTCCGTATATATGGTGTAACGGAAGAACCTGTCGTAGAATGGAATGATCGTGCGGAACATAGGGCAAGTGTCGTTGAACATACGTGGAAAGATAATGTTTTAACCTTGGTTGTGAACCATAATGGCGCTTTGGAGATAAATATAAGCTGCAAAGGAACGGCTACCGACCGTTTGACAGAATGGACAGAGGCCAAAATCGAAACTCCGGAGCGTCCGTCAGTTTATACCGGTACATTGCAGTATGAGGCGGAATGTTTCGATTATATGAATATCGGTGCTTGCCGCACGAACGCATATTATAACGGGCATGCAGGTTATCAAGGCCAGGGATTTGTTGAGATGGGGACGAACAGCAATGCTGCTATTCGCGATACCATCAACGTACTCCGTGAGGGGACATATACGATAACAGTCCGCTATCAAGGACCAAGTTCCGGAGCAACCATGCAAATGTTGGTTAACGGAAGCCGTTATCCCATTAGCTTTAAAAAGACAGGTGATGTATGGACAGAGGTCTCAAAGGAGGTTAGTTTGAAAGCCGGTGCCAATATTGTCGTGTTGAAATATGCCACGACTGCAACTAATGTCTTGATTGACTGTATTAAAATAGACTGCGCAGATGCGAATGTCTATAATTTTGAGAATGATGAAGCTGCAACAACGGCAACCACGCCGGCAGCGGCCATGTTGACCGTTGTGGCGGGTGAGGCCGGTGTCATTGAAACGACTGACGGAAATCAGGCTTTGCATGCTTATGCAGCCGGAGATGGTGTAATGGGGCAGGCTACACTTGATATGTTCCCGTTGGACGGTGTGGATTATACTGTATCATGGAAGCAAATAGAAGGTGATGCAGGCGTTATATTGCGCGGCGGCTACCTGTTTAAAACTTCAGGTTCGGCTGTGTCAATCCTGAATGTCACTAAAGATGATGCAGGCCAGTTGCAAGTCGGCGAGTCTTTGGCAACAGGGAACATTGAAGACGGAATGCTGTATTTCCGTGCGGTGGCATTTGGCACGGCACTCTATTTTGAAGGCTCTGTTGATGGCACTCAGTGGACGACACTGGCGACGGCGGATGTTGACGTCATGGCTGCCGGTGACACGCGTTTGTGCTGGGATGCTGCCATGACAATAGACGATATTACGTTATATCGTCCGGGAATGACCTTGTCGCAAACGGATGTAGAAGATGTAAACCAGACTTATGGCGGAACTGATGTGGTGATAAAGAGTTTTGATATCAGTGCGGCAGATCTCTTGTCTGGTGTGTCACTTAAACTGACAGGAGACGCTTTCGTGATGTCTGTGGATTCTCTCGGTGAATACACAAATGAATTGTCATTTGCTCCAAGCGACCTGACAGACGCGACAGGTAGTGTGCGTGTATTTGTGCGGCTGAAACCGGAAATCGGAATTGGCGACTATGAGGGTAGTATTAGCGTTACGACGTCTTATGTAGAAACACGTATGATAAACCTCGTTGGACATGTGACGCCAGCCGTTTATTCTGTCCTTTATGATTTTGAGAATGACGCAGTGAAAACTGGCGCTTCCAATCCTCCTGCTAACGGCGTGACAGTGGGTACAGGTAATTTGTGTACTGCTGGAGTCGTAAGCTATACGGATGCATCTTCCCGTAAAAGCAATATGTTGAAGGCTTATACTGCGGCAAGTACGAATGGTACAGGCGTTCTGAACCTGGATAAATTTACGCGTAAGAGTACTGATTATAGTGTGACATGGAGACAGGTACTGACTACTACCGGGGATTATAAGAATGGAGTCGTACTCAGGGGTGATACAACCATCGTAGGTAATGCCAATCAAGGATATACCGCAGGTATGATGGCCGGATATTATCTGAATGCTTATAACCATGGAACGATGACTGACTTCCGCATCTATAAGTCTACAGCTTCGAAGTCCTTGAGCATGATAAACAGTGCCAGTGTTTCTTTGTCAGCGACCGTTGGCAAAAGTATCTGGTACAGGGCTTCAGTTTCGGGTACATCGAAAGTAACCCTCAAGATTGAATATTCAACTGATGGCGAAGAATGGATTCTTGGAACCACTACGACAGATGAAGGTGGCGAGTTTACGCAGGGTGCTACTCAGTTTGTTTGGGGCTTGGCCGCGAGTCAAGGTAACTTCCTCATTGATGACATTGTTTATGAAGGAATTACTTACGACGAGGGCGTCATAACCGGTATCTATACGGCAGAAGACGGTGCTGTAATGGTAGAACGTGAAGAATATTTTGATTTGTCAGGTCGTCTTGTCAATCCTGAAACTGTCGTCAGAGGAGTTGTGATACGTCGCAGTTATCTGACGGATGGTACCGTCAAAGTAGATAAGATACTTAAACGTTGAAAGTACTTTTGTAATCTATTTACTAATGGCATAAAATTCTACGGGGATGCCGGTGAGACCGGCGTTCCCCTTATTAAATAACCAACATTATAAATGATGAAAATAACTAAGTTTTTAAGAAAGTTCCAGTTCGTCCCGTTATGTGTTGCATGCACTTTTGCACCGGGGCTGATTGATGAGGCAGTCGGAAGTGACAAGTATGTTTTTAATGGTGCCGGTAATCCCTATCTTCCTTTGTGGGAACATTTGCCCGATGGTGAGCCGAGGGTATTTGAAGATCCGGATAATCCCGGTAAATACAGAATTTATATTATCGGGTCGCACGATTTGCGGATGAACAGCTATTGTGGCCCGGATATTCGTATGTGGTCTGCCCCTGTTGAGGATCTTTCAAGTTGGCGTGACGAAGGCCCTATCTTTACATATAAGGTAGGAGAAAAGTGGGATGTGATGTATGCTCCGGATTTGGTTGAAGTAAATCGCAAAGATGGTACCAGAGAGTATTATTTATATCCGCACAGTCGTGGCTATGGCAGAGAAGCTATGGTTGCAAAAGGAAGTCGCCCTGATGGCCCCTTTACACCGGTCAATCTGAATGAAGACGGGACACGTACGTTGCCTGGCAGTATTTTGGGCTTTGACCCGTCTATTTATGTGGAAAAGGTTACTGATCCTAATGATCCGGATTATAATATTGGTTTCCGTGCTTATGGTTACTGGGGGTTCCAAAGGTCATTGGCTGCTCAACTTGACCAGAACACGATGTATTCAGTACGTCCGGGGACAGAAATTATTCCTTATTTTATGCCGGCAGGATTGCGTTATGGCGAGCTGAGGGAGCCTGATAAGGAATATCCTTGTATTTATCCGGGAGAAGATCTCGGCACATTTAATTTCTTTGAGGCTTCTTCTATTCGTAAGATAGGTAATAAATATGTTACGATTTATAGTGGATATTCAGGTCCTGATTATGGTATAGGGAGCAGTAATTCCGCTTTGCGGTATGCGTATAGTGATTCTCCGCTGGGACCTTGGAAGAGTGGCGGTGTGTTGGTGGATTCCCGTGCGCCGGAACTTAATCAAGATGGAACGCGCCTGCAAACGACTAATGGTGGACATAATACACATGGAAGTATAGAACAAATAAATGGCCAGTGGTATGTGTTTTACCATCGTCCTCCCCGTGGTTTCGGTTTCGCCCGTCAGGCTATGGTGGCGCCGATTCATGTTACTTCTGACGAACGTCCTGTGGCTCAGGGTGGAAAGGTTTCTATCTGCGCGTTTGATCCATTTGCAAAAGATCAGAAGCGGACTGTAAAAGACAGTCAAGGAAATGAATACAAAGGAGCAGAAGTAACTTCAGAAGGTTTCCATGTTTTCGGACTTAATCCATACCAGTATTATTCTGCGGGAATAGCTTGCTATTTGTCTGATATTCGTTTGCAACAGGATGCATGGGATATCTGGGATAACCATGCGCCGATATGCAATGTCAAGAATGGTAATATTATTGGTTACAAGTATTTTGGCTTTGGCGGTTTGGAGAAAGATCAACTTGGATTGAAGGCCTTTTCCGGTACTAAGAAAGGGAATAACACTGAATTTAATTTGTTCTTAAAGCCGTCCACCGACAAGGCCTTTAAGATAAATGTATGGATGGACGGTCCATGGGCTAATGCGGCATGGAAAGGGGTCAAAATCGGTGAGATTAATGTACCTGCAGGTTCACCTCAAAAAGTGGCTCGCTTTGCGGTTAATGTTTCAAAATTTGTAGATGGACTTGATAAGAAACATGCTATTTATTTGGTTGCAGAAGGCCCGGGAAGCGAAAATCTGTTTGATTTGATGGGACTTGGTTTCAGTTCGAAGAACAATAAGATAGAGCGGCCTGTAGTGCCAACGGTAAGCATCAAAGCTGACGGTAAGCAGTTGGAAATGCCGCTTGTGCCGGTTCGTTCCAATGATATTAACGGTTTGACGGGTTATGATGTTTACGAGGTAAATTGCCCATTGGCAGAGGGTGCTACGAAAGTGCCGAAGATTTCTGCAAGTGCTAGCGACAAGAAAGTGAAGATTTCTGTTACGCAAGCTAAGACTACAACTGACAAGGCTGTCGTTAAATTCGATTATAATGGTGTTGTGAAGACTTATAACGTTGTCTTTGGTAAGAAGTAGTAAAGTAACGCTTCAAATAATTGCCTCTGAATATCTTTATCAATGGATATTCAGAGGCTTTTTAGTATTACTATTAAAGGATTAAGACGTAAATCTTAAAAAAAATTTAAAAAAGTGATAATAGGCCGTGCAATGTTATCACTTTATAAATTCCTTTTTTTCAATCTATATTTTTCGTAACTTGCGCGCTGTAATTATAAAATATAAATATTACGTAGATTCAGCATTATGAAAAGAAGTTTTTTTATACCTTTGATGGTGTCGGCCTGTATTGTGATGACAGGTTGTGTCAGCAAGAAGCAGTTTACAGGATTGGAAGCGAATCACAAGAAACTGCAAACTGAATATATAAACTTAAAGCAGACTTATCAGAATGCCCAGGTTGAATTGGCCGAGTATCGGGCGAGTGCGAAAAATCTGGAAGAACGTTTGGCTGAGAGTCAAAAAACTAATTCTGAGTTGCGTGAAGATTATGCGGCATTACAGAGTTCGTTGGATAAAAGTATCCAGCAAAACACACAAGGAAATGTGAATATTTCAAAGTTAGTGGATGAGATTAATGCGTCAAACCGTTTTATCAAACAACTTGTAGAGGCTAAGTCTAAGTCTGATTCTTTGAATATGGTGCTTACTAACAATCTGACACGGTCACTTAGTCGGGATGAACTTCAAGAAGTGGATATTAAGGTCCTGAAAGGGGTCGTATATATCTCTCTTGCGGATAACATGTTATATAAGTCAGGTAGTTATGAAGTAAATGACCGCGCTCATGAAACGTTGAGTAAGATAGCCAAGATAATCACAGATTATAAGGATTATGATGTTTTGGTGGAAGGCAATACTGACACAGTGCCCATCTCGCGTACAAATATCCGTAATAACTGGGATCTTAGTGCTTTGCGAGCTTCTTCGGTCGTACAGGTTCTTCAAAATCAGTACGGTGTAGATCCGAAAAGGTTGACAGCTGCCGGACGAGGAGAATATAATCCTATTGCTGGTAATGATACGGAATTAGGCCGCCAGCGAAATCGTAGAACACAGATTATCATAACGCCTAAATTGGATCAGTTTATGGATTTGATAGACCAAGCGCCAGATTCTGATGGGGTAAGTTCAAACGAGTGATAATTCAGTATATATACTTTTAACTATTCATAACAAATGGACGTATCAAAAAATGATGCGTCCATCTTTGTTTAATTAAAAAGTCAGCTATACAGTATTAAGTGAATATGTTTTTTTCATTCATGGGATTTTCAATGGCTTTTATAAAATATCTGCTGTTGTGCAGTTCCTATAAAATAATTAACTTTACAAGGTTAATCATTTTTAAAAAACACGTGTATTATGAGTAGTGAAGATTCAAACAACAAAAATGTACTGCAAATAGAATTGACACCGGATATGGCGCAAGGGGTATATGCTAATATGGCTCTTATTGCACATTCTTCTTCTGAAGTGATCATTGATTTTGTAAGAGTTATGCCAGGTTTGCCTAAAGCAAACGTCCAGTCACGCATCATTTTGGCACCGGAGCATGCAAAGAGACTTTTGTATGCGTTGCAAGATAATGTACTTAAGTATGAACAGGCGTTTGGTGAGATAAGATTGCCGGGAGATGGCGTGCGAACGATCGCGCCGTTTAAGATTAACAAGGGCGAAGCATAGCTTTTTAATCTAAAAACAATATAAAAATTGTTAAATACAAAATTCAAATGTAAGATATTTGGCTGCCTATAAACTTTTAATGCGAGAATGTATTGCACTTTACAATAAAATTCGTAACTTTGCAACCCAAAAGGCGGAAAAGTGCCCTTTTATGGCTTAGAATCTATAATTTACAAAATATAATAATTTAAAATTTTAAAAAAATGCCTACTATTCAACAATTGGTAAGAAAGGGTAGAAAAGTGTTGGTAGACAAGAGCAAGTCGCCGGCTTTGGATAGCTGTCCTCAGCGTCGTGGCGTATGTGTGCGTGTTTACACTACAACACCTAAGAAACCGAATTCAGCAATGCGTAAAGTTGCTCGTGTGCGTCTGACAAACATGAATGAAGTTAACTCCTACATTCCGGGAGAGGGACACAATTTGCAGGAACACTCTATTGTTCTTGTACGTGGTGGTCGTGTAAAAGACCTTCCGGGTGTGCGCTATCACATCGTGCGTGGTACTTTAGATACTGCAGGGGTTGCAAACCGTACCCAGCGTCGTTCTAAGTATGGGGCAAAACGTCCTAAGGCGGGAAAGAAGTAAATCCAAAGGAAAGAAAAACATTATTCACTAAGATTTGGTTTGTGAAAACAACGGTTGAGTAAATTCTCCAAAGGGGTATTGAAGCAAGTGTAACAGCCAAACTGAAAATTTAAGTAAAATGAGAAAAGCAAAACCAAAAAAACGTGTGATCCTTCCGGATCCGGTCTTTAACGATGTTAAAGTTTCAAAGTTTGTAAACCACTTGATGTATGATGGCAAGAAGAATATTTCTTATGAGATATTCTATGCGGCTCTTGAGGCTGTTAAAGCCAAGATGCAGAATGAAGAGAAAAGTGCGCTTGAAATATGGAGAACAGCGCTTGATAATGTAACTCCGCAGGTCGAAGTAAAATCACGTCGTATCGGTGGCGCGACATTTCAAGTTCCAACTGAAATTCGTCCAGATCGCAAGGAGTCAATTTCAATGAAAAATCTGATTTTATACGCCCGTAAACGTGGTGGTAAAACTATGTCAGATAAACTTGCCGCAGAGATCATGGATGCATACAATGAACAAGGTGGTGCATTCAAACGTAAAGAGGATATGCATCGTATGGCAGAGGCAAACCGCGCTTTTGCTCACTTTAGATTCTAATTCATTTAGTTGATTGAACAATGGCAAAACAAGATTTACATTTGACACGTAATATCGGTATCATGGCTCATATTGATGCCGGTAAGACTACAACTTCTGAGCGAATCCTTTTTTATACGGGTTTGACGCACAAAATCGGAGAGGTTCATGATGGTGCTGCGACCATGGACTGGATGGCTCAGGAGCAAGAGCGCGGTATTACTATTACATCGGCAGCGACTACGACGCGTTGGAAATGGAAAGATAATACCTATAAGATTAACTTGATTGACACTCCGGGACACGTAGACTTTACTGCCGAAGTGGAACGTTCTTTGCGTGTTCTTGACGGTGCTGTAGCTGCTTATTGTGCAGTAGGAGGTGTAGAGCCTCAGTCCGAGACTGTTTGGCGCCAGGCAGATAAGTATAATGTGCCACGTATAGGATATGTGAACAAGATGGACCGTTCTGGTGCTGATTTCTTCGAAGTGGTTCGTCAGATGAAGGATGTATTGGGCGCAAACCCATGTCCTGTTGTTATTCCTGTTGGTGCTGAAGAAAACTTCAAAGGCGTAGTTGACCTGGTAAAGATGAAGGCTATTATTTGGCATGATGAAACTATGGGGGCAGATTATTCTGTAGAGGATATTCCTTCAGAATTGCAGGCAGAGGCTGAAGAGTGGCGTGACAAAATGTTGGAAAAGGTTGCTGAGTTTGATGATGATTTGATGACGAAGTATTTTGATGATCCTTCAACAATTACTGAAGAAGAGATTTTGCGTGCATTGCGTGCAGCAACAGTTTCTATGCAAGTAACTCCTATGCTTTGTGGCTCTTCTTTCAAAAACAAAGGCGTGCAGACTTTGTTGGATTATGTTTGTGCATTCCTGCCTTCTCCATTAGATACGCCAAACGTCGTAGGTAAAAATCCTGATACTGGTGAAGAAGAAGATCGTAAGCCTTCTGAGGATGAGAAAACTTCAGCTTTGGCATTTAAGATTGCAACTGACCCATATGTTGGACGTTTGACGTTTATTCGTGTATATTCAGGTAAGGTCGTAGCCGGTTCTTATATTTACAATTCTCGTTCAGGCAAGAAAGAGCGTGTATCTCGTTTGTTCCAGATGCATTCTAATCATCAGAATCCTGTAGATGAAATTTCTGCTGGTGATATTGGTGCAGGAGTCGGTTTCAAGGATATTCGAACAGGAGATACATTGTGTGATGAAGACGCGCCGATCGTGTTGGAATCTATGGATTTCCCGGATCCTGTAATAGGTATAGCTGTAGAGCCGAAGACTCAGAAAGATCTGGATAAGTTGTCTAATGGTTTGGCTAAATTGGCTGAAGAAGATCCAACATTTACTGTGAAGACTGATGAGCAAACAGGTCAGACGGTGATATCTGGTATGGGTGAACTTCATTTGGATATTATTATAGATCGCTTGAAACGTGAGTTTAAAGTTGAGTGTAACCAAGGTAAACCTCAAGTAAATTACAAAGAGGCAATTACGAAGACGGTTAATTTGCGTGAAGTTTATAAGAAACAGTCTGGAGGACGTGGTAAATTCGCAGATATTATTGTGAATGTAGGCCCTATAGATGAAGATTATAAAGAGGGCGGTCTTCAGTTTGAGAATAAGGTTACCGGTGGTAATATTCCGAAGGAATTTATTCCTTCAGTGCAGAAAGGCTTCGAAAGTGCAATGAAGAATGGTATTCTTGGTGGATTCCCGATGGATAGCATGAAAGTGGAATTGCTTGATGGTTCGTTCCATCCAGTTGACTCTGACCAGTTGTCATTTGAAATCTGCGCACTTCAGGCTTACAAGAATGCTTGTGCTCAGGCGAAGCCAGTTTTAATGGAACCGATTATGAAACTTGAAGTCGTTACTCCAGAAGAAAATATGGGTGATGTGATTGGTGACCTTAACAAGCGTCGTGGGCAGGTAGAAGGTATGGACACGAGTAGAAGTGGTGCCCGTATAGTGAAAGCCATGGTGCCGTTGGCAGAAATGTTTGGATATGTAACAGCTCTGCGTACAATTACATCCGGGCGTGCAACTTCGTCAATGACTTACGATCATCATGCTCCTGTTTCAAGTTCAATCGCGAAAGCCGTACTGGAAGAAATCAAAGGGCGTACCGATTTAGTATAAACTAATAATAAGAGGATGAAGGTGTCGGTTAGCGAATGACTCTTAGCCGACATACCTTCTTCTTTGATAATAAAAACATTAATTATTAAAAAGATGAGTCAGAAAATCAGAATTAAATTGAAGTCTTACGACCATAATCTTGTAGACAAATCTGCCGAAAAGATTGTTAAAACGGTAAAGGCAACAGGTGCAATCGTTAGTGGCCCTATACCTCTTCCGACGCACAAGAGAATCTTCACTGTTAACCGTTCAACTTTCGTTAACAAGAAGTCACGTGAACAGTTTCAGTTGTCATCTTACAAACGTCTTATCGACATTTATAGCTCAACCGCAAAAACTGTTGATGCCTTGATGAAGTTGGAATTACCCAGTGGAGTTGAAGTTGAAATCAAAGTATAGTTATTCATTTATATTAAAATTACTGAAATGCCAGGATTATTAGGAAAGAAAATCGGAATGACATCCGTATTCAGTGCTGATGGTAAGAATGTGCCATGCACTGTTATCGAAGCTGGTCCTTGTGTAGTTACTCAGATTAAGAGTGTTGAGAAAGACGGTTATGCTGCTGTTCAGTTAGGCTTTGATGAAGCTAAAGAGAAGAACACTACCATGCCAATGATGGGACACTTTAAGAAAGCTGGTACTACTCCCAAGAGGCACTTGGCTGAGTTCAAAGGTTTTGGAGAAGAGTTAAATTTAGGCGACACAGTGACTGTAGAGATGTTTGCTGATTCGACGTTCGTAGATGTAATTGGAACGTCAAAAGGTCGCGGCTTCCAAGGTGTTGTAAAGCGTCATGGTTTCGGTGGTGTAGGTCAGACGACTCACGGTCAGCATAACCGTGCCCGCAAGCCGGGTTCTATCGGTGCATGTTCTTATCCAGCAAAGGTATTCAAAGGATTGAGAATGGGCGGTCAAATGGGTAATGAACGCGTTACAACCCATAATTTACAAATATTAAAGGTAATTCCTGAACACAATCTGCTTTTGATTAAAGGGTCTGTTCCGGGTTACAATGGTTCAATCGTAATAATTGAGAAATAATGGAAGTTAGTGTTTTAAATATTAAGGGTGAGGATACCGGGAAAAAGGTAGTTTTAAATGATGCTATCTTTAATATCGAACCCAATGATCACGCCATTTATCTTGATGTTAAACAGTTCATGGCAAATCAGCGCCAAGGAACAGCTAAGGCAAAGGAAAGAAGTGAGGTGAGCGGATCAACCCGTAAATTGGGTCGTCAGAAAGGTGGTGGCGGTGCACGTCGTGGTGACATAAATTCACCGGTCTTGGTCGGTGGTGGACGTGTTTTTGGTCCAAAGCCACGTGACTATAGTATTAAAGTCAACAAAAAAGTAAAGGCTTTGGCGCGTAGATCTGCTTTATCATATAAAGTGCGTGAGAACGCTTTAGTTGTTATTGAGGATTTTACAATCGAAGCGCCAAAAACTAAACAGTTTGTAGAAATCATAAATAATCTTAAAGTTGATGGCAAGAAGGCGCTGTTCGTTTTGCCAGCATCTGATAAAAACGTATATTTGTCAGCTCGTAACTTGGAACGTGTATGGGTTACACTTGCTTCTGCGCTGAATACTTATAATGTATTGAACGCAGATGTTATGGTTGTGACAGAGAACTCACTGAAAGTTGTCGATCAAATCTTAACAAAATAAGGAGATTGAACCATTATGGGATATATCATTAAACCGCTGGTCACTGAGAAGATGACTGCAATGACTGAGAAGCAGAATAAATTCGGCTTTCTTGTACGTCCTGAGGCTAATAAGATTGAAATTAAGAATGAGGTCGAGGCTTTGTATAATGTGACTGTTGTTGCTGTAAATACTTGCAACTATGCAGGTAAGTCAAAGCGTCGTTATACAGTTTCAGGTCTTATTCAGGGTAGAAGAAATGCTTTCAAAAAAGCTGTCGTTACTTTGAAAGAGGGTGATACTATAGATTTTTATAGCAATATTTAATAAAAGATGGCAGTACGTAAATTTAAGCCCACAACACCGGGGCAAAGGCACAAAATTATTGGTACTTTTGAAGAGATTACTGCATCGGTACCAGAGAAATCTCTTGTTTATGGCAAACGTTCAACAGGTGGCCGTAACAATGTCGGAAGGATGACAATGCGCTATATTGGCGGCGGTCATAAAAGAAAGTTACGTTTGATTGATTTCAAGAGGGATAAAGACGGTGTTCCAGCAGTAGTTAAAACGATTGAATACGATCCGAACCGTTCGGCTCGTATAGCTTTGTTGTTTTATGCTGATGGTGAAAAACGTTATATAATTGCTCCTAATGGTTTGCAGGTTGGGACTGTTTTGATGTCAGGAAAAGATGCTGCGCCTGAGATAGGTAATGCTCTTCCCCTTGAAAATATCCCAGTCGGTACGGTGATTCATAATATTGAATTACGTCCCGGACAGGGTGCTTTATTGGTCCGCTCTGCAGGCAATTTTGCTCAGTTAACTTCTCGTGAAGGACGGTATTGCGTAATAAAATTACCTTCAGGAGAGACTCGTCAGATTTTGAGTGCATGTAAAGCTACTGTAGGAAGTGTAGGTAATTCTGATCATGCATTGGAGAGTTCTGGTAAAGCCGGCCGCTCTCGTTGGTTAGGTCGTCGTCCGCATAACCGAGGTGTGGTTATGAACCCGCATGACCATCCGATGGGTGGTGGAGAAGGACGTCAGTCTGGAGGGCATCCACGTTCACGCAAGGGATTGTATGCAAAGGGTCTTAAGACAAGGTCACCAAAGAAGCAGTCCAATAAGTATATAATCGAAAGATGTAATAAGTAACAAGTTAATCTGAGTAAATTATGAGTCGTTCATTAAAAAAAGGTCCATATATAGAAGTTAAGCTCGAGAAGAAAGTTCTTGCTATGAATGAGAGTGGCAAGAAGAGCGTTGTAAAGACATGGGCCAGAGCTTCAATGATATCTCCCGATTTTGTGGGACATACTATTGCAGTTCATAACGGAAACAAGTTTATTCCTGTTTATGTTACAGAAAATATGGTTGGACATAAGTTGGGCGAGTTCGCACCTACACGTCGGTTCGGAGGCCATGCCGGTAATAAGAAGAAGTAAACAGGTTATAGTCTGAAATAAATAATAGTAAGAATAAATGGGAGCAAGAAAAAGATTAGCGGCTGAGAAAAGAAAAGAAGCCCTTAAGACCCAGTATTTCGCAAAGTTGCAAAATGTGCCTTCTTCTCCGCGCAAGATGAGATATGTTGTTGATTTGATTCGTGGAATGGAAGTGAATCGTGCATTGGGTACATTGCGTTTTTGTGCTAAGGCTGCATCTGCAGATGTAGAGAAGTTGTTGCGTTCAGCTATTGCAAACTGGGAACAGAAAAACGAACGTAAAGCAGAAGACGGTGAATTGTTCGTGACCAAGATTTTTGTTGATTGTGGTGCAACTCTAAAAAGAATGAGACCCGCTCCGCAGGGAAGAGGTTACAGAATTCGTAAGCGCTCAAATCATGTTACTTTGTTCGTAGGCACTAAAACTAATGATTAAAAAGAAGTAGTATGGGACAGAAAGTAAACCCGATAAGCAACCGACTCGGTATAATTAGAGGTTGGGATTCTAACTGGTATGGTGGCAAGGATTTTGGCGATTCTTTGTTGGAAGATAGTAAGATCCGTAAATACTTGAATGTGCGTTTGGCTGCGGCTAGCGTTTCAAGAATTGTCATTGAACGTACGCTTAAACTTGTGACGATTACTATTTGTACGGCTCGTCCGGGTTTGGTCATTGGTAAAGGTGGTCAAGATGTTGATAAGTTGAAAGAGGAACTTAAGAAGATCACTGATAAGGATATCCAAATTAATATTTTTGAGATTAAGAAACCTGAACTAGATGCAGTAATAGTTGCAAACAATATTGCTAATCAAGTTGAGCGTAACATGGCGTATCGTCGTGCAATCAAGATGGCTATTGCTAACACGATGAGAGCTGGTGCAGAAGGTATTAAAATATTGATCTCTGGTCGATTGAATGGTGCTGAAATGGCTCGCTCTGAGATGTACAAGGAAGGGCGCACACCATTGCACACATTCCGAGCTGATATTGATTACTGCAAGGCTGAGGCTTTAACAAAGGTAGGATTGCTCGGAATAAAAGTATGGATTTGCCGAGGTGAAGTATATGGAAAGCGTGATCTGACACCTAATTTTGCACAGACAAAAGATGGGAACCGTCCGAATAACGGTGGCAAAAACTTCCGTAAAAAGAAGAACAATAATCGTTAAATTGAAAACAAACAGTTATGTTACAACCGAAAAGAACAAAATATAGAAGACCGCAAAAGGGGCGTTGCAAAGGCAATGCTCAACGTGGTAATCAATTGGCCTTCGGAACATTTGGCATAAAATCTTTGGAGACTCATTGGATTACAGGTCGTCAGATAGAAGCTGCCCGTGTCGCAGTGACTCGTTATATGCAACGTGAAGGTCAGATTTGGATTCGTATTTTCCCTGATAAGCCTATTACTAAGAAGCCTGCTGATGTACGTATGGGTAAAGGTAAAGGAGATCCTGTAGGGTATGTATTCCCAATTACGCCGGGACGTATTATATTTGAGGTGGAAGGCGTATCATATGAAATTGCTAAAGAAGCTTTGCGGTTAGCCGCGCAAAAGTTGCCCGTTACAACGAAGTTTATTGTTAGACGTGATTACGATAAAAATGCATGATTATGAAAATGGCAGAAATTAAAGGATTGTCTATTCCAGAATTGATAGAGCGCATCCAGACAGAAGAGGCAAGTTATAAGCAGATGCTTTTGAATCATGCCGTATCTCCGTTAGAGAATACAGCTCAGATAAGAGCAGCGCGTCGTAACATCGCACGTTTGAAAACAGCATTACGTCTGAGAGAACTTAACAAATAATAATGGTCCGACATGGAAGCTAGAAATTTAAGAAAGACAAGAACAGGTGTTGTTATCAGCGACAAAATGGATAAGACCGTTGTTGTAGCTGCTAAGTTTAAAGAGAAACACCCTATTTATGGTAAATTCGTATCAAAGACGAAAAAGTACCATGCTCATGACGAGAAGAATGATTGCCACATGGGTGATACAGTGTTGATTATGGAAACTCGTCCTTTGAGTAAGACTAAGAGTTGGAGAGTTGTAGAAATCGTAGAAAGAGCTAAGTAATTATGATACAAGCAGAATCTAGATTGGTAGTAGCAGACAATAGTGGCGCTCGTGAGGCACTTTGTATCCGTGTATTAGGTGGCACGAGAAGACGTTATGCGTCTGTTGGTGACGTGATTGTCGTTTCTGTTAAGAATGTCATTCCGTCAAGTGATATTAAAAAAGGAGCGGTATCAAAGGCTTTGATCGTACGTACAAAGAAAGAAATTCGACGTCCGGATGGATCGTATATCCGTTTTGATGATAATGCATGTGTTCTTTTGAACAATGCGGGTGAGTTGAGAGGAAGCCGTATTTTTGGACCGGTTGCGCGTGAGTTGCGTACAGCGAACATGAAAGTTGTATCTTTGGCACCCGAAGTACTTTAATTTGATTAATGAAGTAAAGTAATGAGTAAGTTACATATTAAAAAAGGCGATACAGTATACGTTAACGCTGGAGATGACAAGGGAAAGACTGGTAAAGTTTTGAAGGTGCTTGTTGAAAAACGTCGTGCCATTGTTGAAGGGCTTAACATGGTTACAAAGAGCCAGAAGCCAAATGCCAAGAATCCGCAAGGAGGATTTGTGAAACAGGAGGCACCTATTCAGATCTCAAACTTGAATGTAGTAGATCCGAAAACGGGTAAACCGACACGAATTGGTAGAAAGTTAAATGCAGACGGCAAGTTGGTTCGTTACGCAAAAAAATCAGGAGAGGAGATTAAGTAATGGGAAATACTGCGAGCCTTAAGAAAGAGTATGCTGAGCGCATCGCGCCGGCATTGAAGAAACAGTTTAATTATTCTTCAGCAATGCAGGTACCTGTACTCAAAAAGATTGTGATTAATCAAGGTTTGGGTATGGCTACAGCTGATAAAAAAATTATTGAAGTAGCAATTAATGAAATAACTGCAATAACAGGTCAAAAGGCAGTTGCAACAGTTTCAAAGAAAGACGTTGCTAATTTCAAGTTGCGTAAGAAAATGCCTATTGGTGTAATGGTGACATTGCGTCGTGAAAGAATGTATGAGTTTCTTGAGAAGTTAGTGCGTGTTGCTTTGCCACGTATCCGTGATTTTAAGGGTATTGAAAGCAAGTTTGATGGTCGTGGAAATTATACTCTGGGAATTCAAGAGCAGATTATTTTCCCAGAAATAAATATTGATGCGATTGACAGAATTCTCGGTATGAACATTACGTTCGTGACAACTGCCAAGACTGATGAAGAAGGTTATGCATTGTTGAAGGAATTTGGTTTACCGTTTAAGAATGCTAAAAACAATTAAGTAATAGAATATGGCAAAAGAATCAATGAAGGCTCGGGAAGTTAAGAGAGCCAAGATGGTCGCAAAATATGCCGAGAAACGTGCCGCGTTGAAAAAGATCGTGAATACGGGCGCTCCTGTAGAAGCTTATGAGGCTGCTCAGAAACTACAGTCAATTCCAAAGAATGCAAATCCAATCCGTTTGCATAACCGTTGTAAACTGACTGGTCGCCCAAAAGGGTACATACGTCAGTTTGGGATTTCTCGTATTCAGTTTCGTGAAATGGCATCAAGCGGTTTGATTCCAGGTGTAAAGAAAGCAAGCTGGTAAGTATTTTTAATATTGTCGGGAGAGTCCCGATTAATTAAATCTTTTTATAAAATGACAGATCCAATAGCAGATTATTTGACGCGGTTAAGAAACGCGATACAAGCGAAACACAGAGTGGTAGAAATTCCAGCGTCAAATTTGAAAAAGGAGATTACAAAGATCCTTTTTGACAAGGGTTATATCTTAAACTACAAGTTTGTAGAAGATGGGCCACAAGGTACAATTAAAGTTGCACTGAAATATGATTCAGTGAATAAGGTCAATGCAATAAAAAAGTTGATCCGTATCTCAACACCGGGTATGCGTAAGTATACTGGTTATAAGGATATGCCGAGAGTTATTAACGGATTGGGTATTGCTATTATATCTACATCCAAAGGTGTAATGACAGACAAGGAAGCCACAAATTTGAAGATTGGTGGCGAAGTTCTTTGTTATGTATATTAATTGGAGGATTCAGAATGTCAAGAATAGGAAAATTACCCGTAGTAATTCCGGCAGGAGTAACAGTTACTCTTAAGGATAATGTGGTTTCAGTAAAGGGGCCTAAAGGAGAAATGATGCAAACCGTTGATCCTTCAATTATTGTTGAAATTCAAGGGAATGAGATTGTGTTGAAGGAAGATGAAAACGCTTTGACAGATAATACCAAGCAGCGTCATGCATTCCACGGTTTATACCGTGCCTTAATTCAGAATATGGTAACAGGTGTAGCTGAGGGGTATGTGAAGAAACTTGAGTTGGTTGGTGTTGGTTATCGTGCTAGCAATCAGGGTAATATTATAGAGTTTTCATTAGGCTATACTCATAATATCTTCTTGCAGTTACCTAAAGAGGTGAAAGTTGAGACTAAGTCTGAAAGAAACCAAAATCCACTTATCATATTGGAGTCATGTGATAAACAGCTGTTAGGTCAGATTTGCGCTAAAATTCGTTCTTTCCGTATGCCTGAACCGTATAAGGGTAAAGGCGTGTTGTTCGTTGGTGAACAGATTCGCAGAAAGTCTGGTAAGTCAGCAGGTGCTAAGTAATTTTAAAACTGTACGATTATGACAACAAAAATAGAAAGACGAATCAAAATTAAGTATAGAATACGCAATAAGATTTCAGGAACTGCTGAACGTCCGCGTATGTCAGTGTTTAGAAGTAACAAACAGATCTACGTCCAAATCATCAACGATGAGACAGGACGTACATTAGCCGCTGCTTCATCATTAGGTATGGAAGTTATGCCAAAGAAAGAACAGGCAGCTAAGGTCGGTGAATTGATAGCAAAAAAGGCTATTGAAGCAGGTATTTCTGCAGTAGTGTTCGACCGTAACGGCTATTTGTACCACGGAAGAGTGAAAGAAGTTGCAGATGCAGCGCGTAACGGTGGACTTAAATTTTAAAGATTATGGCAATTAATAGAGTAAAGATAAATAGCGATATCGAATTAAAAGACAGATTGGTTGCTATCAATCGTGTTACCAAAGTAACGAAAGGAGGTAGAACTTTTACGTTCGCTGCGATAGTTGTTGTTGGTAATGGTGATGGTATTATAGGCTGGGGACTCGGTAAAGCAGGTGAAGTAACTGCGGCTATTGCCAAAGCAGTTGAGGCTGCAAAGAAAAATCTTGTTAAAGTGTCTGTTTTAAAGGGAACCGTACCGCATGAGCAATTGGCAAAATTTGGTGGTGCAGAAGTGTTCATTAAACCTGCCTCAACAGGTACTGGTGTGGTTGCAGGAGGAGCAATGCGTGCAGTATTGGAAAGTGCTGGTGTAACTGATTGTCTCGCTAAATCAAAAGGTTCTTCTAATCCTCACAACTTAGTGAAAGCTACAATCTTGGCTTTGGCTGAGATGCGCGATGCAAGAACAGTTGCACAGAACCGAGGCGTAAGTATAGATAAAGTATTTAGAGGATAAAGGAGGTTTTATGGCAACTATAAAAGTAAAGCAGGTTAAAAGTAAGATCGGCGCACCTAAAGATCAGAAAGCGACATTGGCGTCGTTGGGATTAAGAAAGCCAAATCAGATAGTTGAGGTTGAAGATACTCCGTCTACCCGCGGTATGGTACAGAAAGTGAAACATCTGGTGGCTATCGTGGATTAGTAATTAACTTTAAAAAATAAAGACATGAAATTAAATACTTTAAAGCCAGCTGAAGGTTCTGTTAAGACACGTAAGAGAGTGGGGCGCGGTCCAGGTTCAGGATTAGGCGGAACTTCAACACGTGGTCATAAGGGAGCAAAGGCAAGATCGGGCTATAAGAAGAAAATCGGTTTTGAAGGTGGTCAGATGCCATTGCAACGCCGTTTACCGAAGTTTGGTTTCAAGAACATTAATCACGTAGAATACAAGGCAGTAAATCTCGAAGATATTCAGACTTTGGTGGCGGAAAAGAATTTGACAAAGGTCGGTTTTGATGAGATGGTTGCTGCAGGGCTTGTACGTCGTGGTCAGTTGGTTAAGGTTTTGGGGCAAGGTCAGCTCACTGCAAAAGTTGATGTAGAGGCAAACGCATTCTCTAAGACCGCTGAAGCTGCAATAAACGCAGTTGGTGGTAACGCTACTAAACTTTAATTCAATGAAAAAGTTAATTCAGACCTTTAAGAACATTTGGATGATTGAGGATCTCAGACAAAGGATCCTCATCACCATACTTTTTGTGGCTATCTATAGGTTCGGTTCATTCGTGGTTTTGCCTGGAATTGATCCGGCTGGTCTTGCTGCTTTGCAGGCACAGACGGGCGAAGGCTTGATGTCATTGTTGAATATGTTCTCGGGAGGTGCTTTTTCTAATGCGTCTATTTTTGCGTTAGGAATCATGCCATATATCTCTGCATCAATTGTTATACAACTTCTTGGGATAGCAGTTCCGGCATTCCAAAAGATGCAACGTGAAGGGGAGAGTGGTCGAAGAAAAATGAATCAATACACACGTTATTTGACGATTTTTATTTTGCTTTTACAAGCACCTGCTTATCTCGTAAACTTAAAAATGCAGTCAGGTTCAGCATTGAGTCCATCAATAAACTGGACTGAGTTCATGATTACTTCAACAATCATTTTGGCTGCTGGAAGTATGTTTATCCTCTGGTTAGGAGAAAGGATCACTGATAAGGGGATTGGAAATGGCGTTTCTATCATCATTATGATTGGTATTATTGCACGTCTGCCGATGGCTTTCTATCAAGAATTGTCATCACGATTGGAAAACTTGAGTGGTGGTGGTTTGGTTATGTTTCTCATAGAAATAGTTATACTATTGGCAGTTATCTGCGGATCAATTCTTTTGGTTCAAGGTACGCGTCGTATTCCGGTTCAATACGCTAAGCGAATTGTTGGTGGACAACAGTTTGGTGGCGCACGTCAATATATTCCGTTGAAACTTTTTGCGGCAAATGTAATGCCAATCATCTTTGCCCAGGCGATAATGTTTATTCCTATTACGATGATAGGATATACCAATTCAACAGAAATAACACCTGTTATGCAGATGCTTATGGATCATACGAGTTGGTTGTATAATATTATTTTTGCCTTCTTGATTATTGCATTTACGTATTTCTACACAGCGATTACGTTGAATCCAACGCAGATGGCTGAGGATATGAAACGTAATAATGGCTTCATACCTGGAATCAAGCCTGGAAAGAATACTGCAGAGTATATTGATCAGATCATGTCCAGAATTACGTTCCCAGGTTCGCTTTGTCTTGCGTTCATAGCATGTATGCCGGCGTTTGCAGGTCTGTTTAACGTGAAAGCAGAGTTTGCCCAGTTCTTTGGTGGGACATCCTTGCTCATTTTGGTGGGTGTAGTCTTGGATACTTTGCAGCAGATTGAAAGTCATTTGTTGATGAGGCATTATGATGGTTTGCTGAGTTCTGGACGTATTCACGGCCGTTCTGGCATGGGTGCCTATTAAGAGTTGATGAAATGGAATTTCTCAAGACAGAAGATGAAATAGAATTAATGCGAGCAGCGAACCGTTTGGTTTCAGCAACACTCGCAGAATTGGCTAAGCACATCGCCCCCGGGGTTACGCCCATAGAGTTGGATAGAATAGCAGAAATGTTTATTCGTGACCACGGGGCAGAACCTACTTTCAAAGGTTTTCCAAATCCTTATGGTGCGCCATTCCCTGCATCCATCTGCGCATCAGTTAATGAAACGGTTGTGCATGGAATTCCTGATAACACGCCTTTGCATGATGGAGATATAATTTCAATTGATTGTGGAGCGTTACTGGATGGTTTTAACGGAGACTCATGCTATACATTTTGTGTTGGCGAAGTAAAACCTGCAATATTGCATTTATTAAAGACAACGAAAGAGTCTTTGTATAAGGGTATTGAGGCGGCGCTTCCCGGCAAAAGGATTGGCGATATCGGTGATGCTGTTCAGACTCATTGTCAGGCGAATGGTTGTGGGGTAGTTCGTGAGTTTGTTGGCCATGGCATTGGAAAGGAGATGCATGAAGATCCCCAAGTACCAAATTTCGGAAAAAGAGGACGTGGGCGTCTGCTAAAAAATGGTCTCTGTATTGCCATTGAGCCGATGATAACCTTGGGAAAACCGCAGATTATCATGATGCCGGATAGATGGACGATTAAAACAAGAGATAGGCAATGTGCTGCGCATTTTGAGCATACGATTGCTATACATAATGGGAAGCCGGACATTCTGTCATCGTTCGATGAAATTGAGAAAATAGAAGGAAAAAAGTATTAATATGGCAAAACAGTCAGCTATAGAGCAAGACGGCGTGATAGTCGAAGCATTATCAAACGCCATGTTCCGCGTTGAGTTGGAAAACGGACATGAGATAACGGCGCATATATCTGGAAAAATGCGAATGCATTATATAAAGATACTGCCTGGGGATAAGGTTAGAGTAGAGATGAGTCCATATGACTTGACGAAAGGTCGGATTGTATTTAGATATAAATAAAAAATGCATATATGAAAACAAGAGCATCAATAAAGAAGCGCACACCTGAGTGCAAGATTGTACGTCGTAAAGGACGTTTATATGTGATTAACAAGAAGAACCCGAAGTTCAAATTGCGTCAGGGTTAACATAGTATTATAGCAAAAGAAATTATTATAGTATATGGCAATAAGAATTGTTGGTGTAGATTTGCCTCAGAACAAGAGAGGTGAAATCGCGTTGACTTATATTTTTGGTATAGGTCGCAGTAGTTCAGCAAAAATACTTGAGAAAGCCGGTGTTGACAAGGATATCAAGGTTAAGGACTGGACAGATGAGCAAGCTGGTAATATCCGTGCGGTAATAGCAGCGGAGTATAAAGTAGAAGGAGATCTTCGGTCTGAGATTCAGCTAAATATCAAGCGATTGATGGATATTGGTTGTTATAGAGGTGTGCGCCATCGTTTGGGGCTTCCAGTACGCGGTCAAAGTACGAAAAATAACGCACGTACGCGTAAGGGAAAGAAGAAGACAGTTGCAAATAAGAAAAAAGCTACTAAATAATAATTAGATATGGCAAAGAAAACAGTCGCAGCTAAGAAGAGAAATGTTAAGGTAGATGCTAACGGTCAGTTGCATGTCCATAGCTCTTTTAACAATATCATCGTATCTTTAGCAAATAGCGAGGGCCAAATAATATCATGGTCTTCAGCTGGTAAAATGGGTTTCCGTGGTTCAAAGAAAAACACTCCTTATGCTGCACAGATGGCAGCGCAGGATTGTGCAAAGGTTGCGTATGATCTTGGCTTGAGGAAGGTTAAGGCTTATGTAAAAGGGCCGGGTAACGGTCGTGAATCTGCAATCCGTACAGTGCATGGTGCTGGTATTGAGGTGACAGAAATCATTGATGTTACTCCATTGCCACACAATGGTTGCCGTCCTCCGAAAAGAAGAAGAGTATAATTATTGTAACCCAAATCAGGCAAGACTAACTAACTTTGAGAGTTGGAATCACTGAATCTCCTAGTCTTGCCATAACCCTAAAAATAGAAAAAAATGGCTAGATATATTGGACCAAAATCAAGAATTTCACGCCGTTTTGGCGAAGCTATATTTGGTGCTGACAAGGTGTTGTCAAAGAGAAACTATCCTCCCGGCCAGCACGGAAATAACAGAAGAAAGAAAACTTCTGAATATGGTATCATGCTTGCTGAGAAGCAGAAGGCTAAATATACTTATGGTCTTTTGGAAAAACAGTTCCGAAACATGTTTGAAAAGGCTGCACGTACGAGTGGTATTACGGGTGAAATCCTTTTGCAGAATTTGGAATGCCGTCTTGATAATATCGTCTATCGCTTGGGTATCGCGCCTACGCGTGCGGCTGCGCGTCAGCTTGTAAGCCACAAACATATTGTGGTTGACGGAAAGGTTGTGAATATTCCTTCTTATTCAGTAGCGCCAGGACAAATTGTCGGAGTGCGAGAGAAGTCTAAGTCTCTTGAAGTGGTTGCTAATGCTCTTGCAGGGTTTAACCATAGCAAGTATCCTTGGATTGAGTGGGATGAAAACAGCAAGTCCGGTAAGTTACTCCACAAACCAGAGCGCGCTGATATTCCTGAAAACATTAAGGAGCAGTTGATCGTTGAGTTGTACTCTAAATAATAAATAGAAAATGGCAATATTAGCATTTCAAAAACCTGATAAAGTATTAATGTTGGAAGCGGACAGTCATTACGGTAAGTTTGAGTTTCGTCCGTTGGAGCCGGGCTTCGGTATTACTGTCGGTAATGCCTTGCGCCGAATCCTGCTTTCCTCTCTTGAAGGCTATGCTATCAATACAGTGCGCATAGCTGGCGTGGAGCATGAGTTTGCTGCTGTGCCAGGAGTCAAAGAGGATGTTACCAACATTATCTTGAACCTGAAACAAGTAAGGTTCAAGCGCATCGTTGAAGAGTTCGAAAATGAAAAAGTAAGTATCACTGTTGAAAACTCTACCGAGTTTAAAGCGGGCGATATTAACAAGTATCTGACTGGATTTGAAGTGTTAAATCCTGATTTAGTGATTTGCCATTTAGATACTAAAGCAACGATCCAGATAGAGTTGTCCATTAATAAGGGACGTGGATATGTTCCGGCTGAAGAGAACAGAGAGTTTTGTACAGACGTGAATGTAATTCCTATTGACTCAATTTACACTCCTATCAGAAACGTCAAGTACGCAGTAGATAACTATCGTGTCGAGCAGAAAACTGACTATGAGAGACTGTTGCTTGAAATTACCACTGATGGTTCCATACACCCGAAGGAAGCCCTGAAAGAATCAGCCAAGATTCTTATCTATCATTTCATGTTATTCTCCGATGAGAAAATTACTATCGAGAATGCAGATGGTGATGACAATGAAGAGTTTGATGAAGAAGTACTTCACATGCGCCAATTGCTCAAAACCAAGTTGATTGATATGGATCTTTCAGTACGTGCATTGAACTGTTTGAAGGCAGCCGATGTAGAAACATTGGGTGACCTTGTACAGTTTAATAAGACTGATCTGCTGAAGTTCAGAAACTTCGGCAAGAAATCGCTCACGGAGCTTGATGATT
The DNA here is from genome assembly GCA_949299545.1 of uncultured Prevotellaceae bacterium. GTDB lineage: Bacteria > Bacteroidota > Bacteroidia > Bacteroidales > Bacteroidaceae > Paraprevotella. The sequence continues at coordinate 92,952 of CASGAM010000026.1, forward strand.
TGCTCGAGAGTCTGAATCTGTCGTTTGGAACAGACATTTCTAAGTATAAATTAGATAAAGATTAATTAAAATGAGACATAATAAGAAATTCAATCATCTGAGTCGTACTGCATCTCACAGACAAGCCATGTTGGCAAACATGTCAATCTCTTTGATTATGCACAAAAGAATCACTACGACTCTCGCAAAGGCCAAAGCGTTGAAGAAATACGTTGAGCTTTTAATAACAAAATCGAAAGAAGATACTACCAATTCAAGACGAGTTGTTTTCAGCTATTTACAGAATAAATATGCTGTAACAGAACTGTTCAAGGAAATTTCCGTTAAGGTTGCGAATCGTCCGGGTGGTTATACTCGTATCATCAAGACTGGTTTCCGTCCGAGTGATAACGCGCAGATGTGTTTCATCGAATTGGTGGATTACGATGAGAATATGGCTAAGCAGGCTGTGAAGAAAACACGTACGCGTCGTTCTAAGAAATCTGCTGCTGCGACTACACCAGCTGAAGAAGTTGCAACTGATGCTCCTGTTGTTGAAACACCGGCAGAGGAAGCAACTGAGGCTAAGGCTGAATAATTTTAATTGCTATAATATGAAGAGGATATGTCCGTGTGGATGTATCCTCTTTTTTTATTATATTGTAGAAAGAGATATTCAGTAAATTTCCTTGAATTTGGTATATTGTACCTTTCACGGCATCATCGGAAAGAAACAGGAAAGTAGAATGGTGTGTTTTCTGATTTATAGTCGTGTATAAAGTTCCTGGTATGCAATATTAGATTAAAGAAGGCTGACTCTTTCATCGCGTTTGCATTCTTTTTCAGCTAGCCGTTGTTTTTTTCAGCCGGTTATTTTGTTTCGTATCTTTTCTGATAACCGACAGCCGACTGTTTCCGCCTGTTTCGGATAGGCCGGCCTGATTGTTCCGGCAGCCGGTTTTTGTGTCTCGGAAAGTAAGCGGTCGCCGTTTTTGCTGCGTGCGGTCGCCTTGCAGCAGCGACAGGTAGAAAATTTTGTTGCAAACGCTCGCTGTTCCGGGCAGGTAAACATGCTGGTGGGGGACCGGTTCCAAGCCGTTTACATGCAAATGGTGAGAGCCGGCAGGAAGAGGAGGTTAGTAAACAAATGAACGAACTATGAATGCCGAAAATACCATGCGCATTTGCTCTTTTTCTTCCGGATAAAGTTGTAACGGATACAGTTTACGATTCTATTTTAAGATATTTGTGAGGTGAAAGGTCGGGGATGCTCTGTTAATAAAAAAGAGGCTGTCTCAAGTTTTATTTGAAACAGCCTCTGCGGTGCGCCTGATAGGACTCGAACCTACACGCCGCAAAGCACCAGATCCTAAGTCTGGCGTGTCTACCAATTTCACCACAGGCGCAGGATTATGGTTGCAAAGGTATAAAGTTTCTTTTGATTTGCCAAATTATTGTTTTAGAAAATGACGTGCCTCTTCAATCAAGGTGTCTTTGCCTTTGGCGATATCCACATCGAGCAGCGCGACGCTAATGTCAGGTTCTATGCCAAACTCGATGTGGTTCATGTCGGCATCAAGCATCGGACAGGCCGAGAAACGGATACTCCAGCCATTGGGCAGTTCTGAGGAGAACGGCATGCCGGAGCCGCCGCCGGTGCGGTCGCCCATGATCGTGACGTTGGGGCATACTTTCATGTTTCGTACAAAGGTATTGGTGGAACTGTAGCAGGCTCGGTTTGTGAGGACGACGGCTTTTTTTTGCCATCGGATGCCGTTGGAAGGGTCGATATATTCCGGTTCCGGCGTAGAGAAATCGTTATGGCCGGTTCCGGTTTTATGCATGATATAACCGGCGAGCAACCGTTCGTTGGTAAATCGGGCCGCCAAAGTATTGGCATAGGTTAAGGTGCCGCCTCCGTTGCCGCGGACGTCAATAATCAGCCCGTGACAAAGACTGAGGTAGTCCATCACCTCGTCTAAGTTGCCTTCGCCGATGGCGGAACTGAAACTCTCGTAGTAGATGTAGCCGGTGTTGTCGTCCAGAATCTTATACTTCAGGCCAGACGCGATGCGATAGTCTGTTCCCAAATAGCTGCTTTGGATTTCATGGTTAAAATTGTCCGGGTAATCCTCGTACCAACTCCAGTATCGGCCGACGTCGGCCGCACTATAAAGGTTGACATGACCGTCGCGCAATTCGCCCAGCATGTCGCAGAGGACTTCAAACAGTTGGCTGTCGCTCATGTTATCCGATATGCGGGGACGGTAACGGCCGTAGACCTCGTTCCAGTCTAAACCGTAAGTTTCAGCCTTGTAACTGAAAAAGCAGTATTTTTCGTCCATGATTCGCCAAAGCGTTTCGAAATTGTTGGTTGGCGTATCGACAGGGTTGTCTTCCCGCACGCATGCGCCGTTGGTGAGGGCTGTCAAGAGAACGACGAGGAGATAAGATAAACAATGAGGTATGCGTTGCATGGCGGTTTACATGATAAAGGGTTGCTTTTGGGCTTCTTTGGCTGAGAAAATGCGCAGGTGCCTGACATATCCGATGAAGAAGGTGTGGTTCCAGGTGTGTGCGTCGATACCGTTCACACGACTTTGGAAGATGTCGCATCGATAACCTAAACGGACGGTGCGTTTGCGTATCGGGAGGTCGACAGTTATGAAATGTTGCATGGACGGTGCGTTGCCTGGATAGATAAAGCACACGTTGTGGTCGTAGTTACCCAACGACATTTCATAATAGGATTGTCCGTAACGGGGCGAGAACATGGCGCCGGCCAAAGGCACTGTGAGTTGGTAGCGCAGGTGGAGCTGGGTGTTACGTATGGCCAGCGGATAGATGGCCATGGCTGAAGCGGCAATATAGGCTCGCGCATTGGCTTGTACGGGATTGTTCCCGTTGCGGAGGTTGTATGTGGCACCTCCGCCGGCATGCACTGAACCACCGGTGGCGATACGGAGACCGCAGGCGGTGTTGAAGTTGTAATGCCATCCGGCGCTGTAATTCAGCATGCCTCCTATTTCGCGGTTATTGCCGGCTGGTGATGCGGCATAGGCGCCGAAACCGTCGAAGACCGTTTGTACACTGACTTTCCCGTCTGCCCATCGGGTAGGGCGCAGTGTCTCATACAGGAACGCAGCATGTGGCCCGGTGTAAGCAAAGGGGGAGAGGTAAGTGTCATACAGGTTGCTTTTCCCTATTCCAAAGAGGATGGCATTCGTGGTATGGCGATTGGCATTTTCTTGTGCGGCCGTAATCGCTGATGCGGCTGTTGTGGTCAAAAGCAGGCAAAGCCTGACCAGTTTATTCATCATGGAACAGTTCCATTTGCTGGTTGCCGTTGTCTGTATAGTTCTCATCTTCTGTATTTTCAGCAGTTTCCGGTTCATCTGGTTCTTGCGGTTCTTCTGGCTCGGGTTCAGGGTGGTGCAGCGGTTCCAGTTCGGTAACGTTTTCAATCTCGAAAGTCGTGAGACGTTTGCCTTTAGCCTTGAAACTTTTGACACCGATGTAGCTTTCTGCATCCACTTCCTGTGGGTCGCGGAAACGGTCGTTGCCGCCGAAGGTGACAAGCAGCCGTGGGTAGGCTTCATCTGTCAGCAAGATAAGTCGGCTGTCGGGGTTGTCACCGGTGAAATGCTGTGGCTTGCTACCGGCTTCCAGCGTGAAACGTTTCACGTAGGGGTAGTTTTGCTGGTCGGCGTCGTAAAGAACGGCCGTCCAGATTTTGGCCGGATTGAACTTCTCAATGCGCAGGATGTTCTGCTCATAGTGGTTGTTGATGTCGAAGTTCGTTGTATAGAACTCGTTGGACTTCAATATGACTAATATCAGGTCATCGCTTTGGAATTCGCCGAGGTAGGCACCGCGCTCATCATAGTTGAGACGGTTGACATCGTGGTCGAACCATACTTTTCTGCCGCCTAATGTGGAGCCACCTTTGGCGCGCAGCCCGATGCGGTAGATTTCCGCTTTGGTCAGCAGGTTGCCGCGGCTGTTGCGTCCCTTAATGGCTATGTCGCTGAAATCTTTGTCAAAGAAAACCTTTTTCAGTCGCAGTTGCGGTTTGAGGTTGATTTTTATGACTTCGGCCTCGCCGTTGGGGTTGGCGGTAAAATAAATTACTTTTGAGCCGGGAAGCCCCTGGGTGAGGTCGTATTCGCGGTCACGTACCATGGAGGTAACATTGAACCGTTTGATGTAGTAATAGCCGTTTTTGCCGTCGCGGTATACGACGTTGTAGATGGTGCGCTTGTCGTTCTTCTTAAAGATGTCGACGTGGATGATTTCCGGTTTGCGCTTTTCTTTCTTACATTTTTCCGTTTCGCCTACAAAAACTTTATCGCTGATGTGGATGACTTTGTAGGTTCCGTCACGGTAAAACAGGATGACGTCGTCGAGGTCGGAGCAGTTACATACAAATTCGTCTTTCTTGAGCGAAGTGCCGATAAAGCCTTCTTCGCGGTTGATATAGAGCTTTTCGTTGGCCTCTACCACTTTGGTGGCCTCGATGGTGTCGAAGTTGCGCAGTTCGGTGTGCCGTGGATGGTCGGCGCCATACTTTTCCTTCAGCATGCGGAACCAGTTGCAGGTGACTTCCGTCATGTTGTTCAGGTCGTTGTTGATGCGGGCGATGTCTTCCTTCATTCTGGCAATGGCTTCGTCTGCCTTGTCTTTGTTGAACTTCAGGATACGCGCCATCTTTATTTCCATGAGTTTCAGGATGTCGTCTTTCGTCACCTCGCGTATCATCTGCGGGTAGAAAGGGGTGAGCCGTTCGTCGATATGTTCGCAGGCTGCATCCATGTCTTTGGCTTGTTCGAAGGCGCGGTCTTTATAAATGCGTTCTTCGATGAAAATCTTTTCGAGAGAGGCAAAATGCAGGCTTTCTTCTATTTCATTCTTGCGGATGAGCAATTCTTTGCGGATAAGTGCCAGCGTGTTGTCGACCGAACGTTTCAGGACCTCGCTCACGGTCAGGAAGCAAGGCTTGCGGTCGTCGATGACGCAACAGTTGGGCGAGATGCTGACCTCGCAGTCGGTGAAAGCGTAGAGGGCGTCCAAGGCTTTGTCCGAACTGACACCAGGCGTGAGGTGGACCAATATTTCCACTTCGGCGGCGGTGTTGTCTTCAACCTTACGGACTTTGATTTTGCCTTTTTCGATGGCTTTCAGGATGGAGTCGATAAGGGTCGTTGTGGTCTTGCCGTAAGGGATTTCTTTGATGGCAAGAGTTTTGTTGTCTATTTTGGTAATTTTTGCACGTACTTTTACGGAACCGCCGCGTTGGCCGTCATTGTACCGGCTGACGTCAATGCTTCCGCCTGTGAGGAAGTCCGGATAAAGCTGGAACGGTTCGCCGTGCAGGTAGCTGACGGCGGCGTCACATATTTCATTTAGGTTGTGTGGGAGTATTTTGGAAGAAAGGCCCACGGCAATGCCTTCCACACCTTGCGCGAGCAGCAGGGGGAACTTGACGGGAAGGGTCACCGGCTCCTTGTTGCGGCCGTCGTAGGATAACTTCCATTCCGTCGTTTTCGGGTTGAAAACGACGTCGAGGGCAAACTTCGACAGGCGAGCCTCGATGTAACGCGGTGCGGCTGCCGAGTCGCCGGTGAGAATGTTACCCCAGTTCCCTTGACAGTCGACCAGCAACTCTTTCTGTCCCAACTGCACTAATGCGTCGCCGATGGAAGCGTCGCCGTGAGGATGGAATTGCATGGTGTGTCCTACAATGTTGGCTACTTTGTTGTAACGTCCGTCGTCCATCCGTTTCATGGAATGCAGGATTCGCCTCTGTACCGGTTTGAGTCCGTCGTTGATGTGTGGTACGGCGCGTTCGAGTATGACATAAGAGGCATAATCCAGAAACCAGTTCTGGTACATGCCGCTCAAGTGCTGGATATGGCCGTTTTCGTTGTTGCGCTCTGGTGTATAATTGGAATGTTCTGCCGGTTCGCTGGCTTCTTCCGGCTCAAATGTTTCTTCACTCATATTGGATTGCCTGGCGTTTGTGCCTTCGGACACAAATATACGGAAAAAAACGAGATTTTTGAGTGGGAACGCTGAAAAATAGTACGGCAGAGGGTTGTAACGTTTCAATTTTTTACCGGAATGCAAGACATGAAGACTGTGAATGTGTGAAACTCCCTAAAAATCGCCGTCCAAATGGGGTATATTATTTATAAATGCGTATCTTTGCAACTTGAAATTTAACATTGTAAACGAAAATAACAACAAACTGAAGATATGGCACAGGAAGATGTATTCAAAAAAATCGTCTCACATTGCAAAGAGTATGGTTTTGTGTTTCCGTCAAGCGACATTTATGACGGATTGGGCGCCGTGTACGATTACGGCCAGAACGGTGTGGAGCTGAAGAACAATATCAAACAATACTGGTGGCAGAGTATGGTGTTGCTGCATGAGAATATTGTGGGTATTGACGCGGCGATATTCATGCACCCTACCACGTGGAAGGCCAGTGGACATGTTGATGCATTCAACGACCCGTTGATTGACAACCGCGACAGCAAGAAACGCTACCGTGCCGATGTGCTGATTGAGGACCAAATGGCGAAATATGATGAGAAAATCGCTAAGGAGGTGGCTAAGGCTGCCAAGAAGTTCGGTGATGCTTTTGATGAAGCCAAGTTTCTTGAGACCAACCCGCGTGTGCTTGAATATCGTCAGAAGCGTGATGCGCTGCACCAGCGATACAGCGACGCGATGAACGCTAATAATTTGGACGAACTGAAGCAGATTATTTTGGATGAAGGTATTGTTTGTCCCATCAGCGGCACACATAACTGGACGGATGTACGCCAATTTAACCTGATGTTCAAGACCGAGGTGGGATCAACGGCCGAAGGTTCATCTACGATATACCTCCGTCCGGAAACGGCACAGGGAATCTTTGTGAATTATCTGAATGTGCAGAAAACCGGTCGTATGAAACTGCCATTTGGTATTGCACAGATTGGCAAGGCGTTCCGTAACGAGATTGTTGCCCGTCAGTTTATTTTCCGTATGCGTGAGTTTGAACAGATGGAGATGCAGTTCTTTGTCAAGCCGGGTACCGAGTTGGAGTGGTTCAACAAATGGAAACAGACACGCATGGCTTGGCACCAGGCTTTGGGCTTCGGAGCTGAGAACTACCGCTTCCACGACCACGACAAACTGGCACATTACGCCAATGCCGCTACAGATATTGAATTCCACATGCCTTTTGGTTTCAAGGAAGTAGAAGGTATCCACAGCCGTACCAATTTCGACCTCAGCCAACATGCAAAATACTCTGGAAAAAAGATAGAATACTTTGATCCGGAAACCAACGAGAGTTATACGCCGTTTGTCATCGAGACGTCTATCGGTGTAGACCGCATGTTTCTGTCTATTATGTGCCACAGTTATCAGGAAGAACAACTTGAAAACGGCGAAACCCGCGTTGTCTTGAAATTGCCTGCTGCTCTTGCACCCGTTAAACTGGCAGTCATGCCGTTGGTGAAGAAAGACGGGTTGCCTGAGAAGGCACATGAAATCATCAGTAATCTGCGGTTCCATTTCAATTGTAAGTACGATGAGAAAGACTCCATTGGTAAGCGGTATCGCCGTCAGGACGCAGTGGGTACGCCTTTCTGCGTGACGGTTGACTATGATACGTTGAAGGATAATACGGTGACTTTGCGTTATCGTGATACTATGGAGCAGGTGCGCGTAAATATAAATGACCTGCAAGGACTGATTGAAGAGCAGGTGAGCATAACCTCACTTCTCAAGAAAATTATGTAATAACTAGAGATACGACAATAGCATGCAGACTGGAATGAAACGTTTTTTGCGAGGCGCCGCCATTCTTTGTGCTGCCACGATGGGGGCGTGCAGCGACAATGTGGAGAGTTATGACGCCTATGCGAATTGGGAGGAACGTAATGCCGCTTATTATCTCGTTGTCGCAGATTCGGCACGTAACGCGATTGCCGCGGCCAAGCATCAATATGGGGATGACTGGGAAGCGCATTGTGACTGGCGGATGTTCCAGTCGCTGACCAAATCGCCGGAGATGCAGGGCAGTATTACGGATTCTATCTGTGTGCATATTTTCGACCGCGGAACCGGTGACGGTTGTCCAGCCTGGTCGGACACTGTGCGTGTGCATTACCGTGGATACCTCATGGCTGCCAATTATCTTGTCAACGGCGAGCTTAAAGAGCAGCGCAAAGTCTTTTCACAGAGTTATATCGGTGATTTCGACGAGGAACGTATCGTACCGGCGTTGATGGGAGTATCGTCAACCGTGCCCGGCTTTTCTACGGCTTTGCAATATATGCACGAAGGGGATAACTGGCTGGTATATATTCCTCAAGAACTGGGATATGGCAGCCAGACGCAAACAACCATTCCGGCATATTCCACGTTGATATTTCAGGTAAAATTGGTAAAATGTTACAAACCCGGCGAAGAAATTCCTACATGGAAAGGACTCCGGTAGCGTTCTTGCAAGGTTGCGAAAGTAAAGTAAAGGTGTACTTTCCGAGACGATTTTGAATCGTCTTTGTCGGGAGGATAAAGAATCAGCCCCTGCATGTCAAAACATGCAGGGGCTGATAGGTTATGGGCATTTGTATTATGCGTTACTTGACGTTGCCGACCTTAATGAGATATTCGGCAATTTGTACGGCATTGAGGGCAGCGCCTTTTTTGATTTGGTCGCCAACAATCCAAAGCGTGATTCCGTTTTCATTAGCTAAGTCCTTGCGGATACGGCCCACATACACATCGTCCTTGCCTGCCAGGAACAATGGCATGGGGTACACCTTGTTGGCCGGGTCGTCCATGAGTTGCAAGCCTTCCCCGTTGGTGATGGCGTTTTTCACTTCTTCTATAGTCAAAGGTTTCTCCGTCTCAATCCAGATGGCTTCGGAATGTGAGCGAAGTGCCGGCACTCGTACGCACATGGCAGAACATTGTACGTCGCTGTGCATGATTTTCTGTGTTTCGTTGAACATCTTCATCTCTTCCTTGGTATAACCGTTGTCTTGGAATACATCAATCTGCGGGATGACGTTGTAAGCCAGCTGGTAAGCGAATTTATTGACTGTGACGGGTTTGTTTTCGATAATTTCACGATACTGTTGCTCCAACTCGGCCATGGCTGCTGCACCCGCGCCGCTGGCGGCCTGATAGCTGGCTACATGTATGCGCTTGATATGGCTGAGCTTTTCAATGGGTTGGAGTGCCGTCACCATCATGATGGTGGTGCAGTTTGGGTTGGCGATAATGTTGCGTGGACGGTTCAATGCGTCTTCAGCATTGCATTCCGGCACTACGAGGGGTACATCGCTGTCCATGCGGAATGCGCTGGAGTTGTCGATCATCACGGCACCGTATTTTGTGATGTCAGCTGCAAACTCTTTTGATGTACCGGCTCCGGCAGATGTGAAGGCAATATCCACACCTTTGAAATCGTCGTTGTGCTGGAGTAGTTTTACTTCAATCTCTTTACCGCGGAAGGTGTATTTAGTGCCGGCGCTGCGTGATGAGCCGAACAAAACTAACTCGTCTAACGGGAAATTCCTTTCTTCGAGTACGCGCAGGAATTCCTGTCCTACGGCGCCACTCGCACCTACAATAGCTACTTTCATTTGTTCTTTTTTTAGTATCTTGATATATTCGGTTACAAAATTAGATATTTTATGGGGATTATATATACAAAATGGAAACTTTTTCGTTACTTTGCACGATAAATCAACACACCTAACCATGCAAATGCCTGATTGGTCTTCTTATTTTCCGGTGACAGACCCTACCTGGATATTCTTTTTGGTGCTTTGTATTATTCTTTTTGCGCCCATTTTGCTTGGTAAATTGCGTATTCCCCATATCATTGGAATGATATTTGCAGGTGTACTCATAGGTCCTTACGGCTTTAACGTGTTAGATCGAGACAGCAGTTTTGAACTGTTCGGCAAAGTGGGACTTTATTATATCATGTTCCTTGCAAGTCTTGAGATGGATATGCAGAACATGAGGCGGATACGCTGGCAGGCTTTCACGCTCGGAATAGCGGCATTCGTAATACCGTTGGCCATGGGTTTTGTTTCCAATTATTTTTTGCTGAAATACTCGATAGTGACTTCTATTCTTTTGGCGAGTATGTACGCATCCCATACCTTGATTGCCTATCCGATTGTGATTCGTTATGGCGTTGCGCGTAACCGGAGCGTTAGTATTGCCGTTGGGGGCACCATCGTGACTGATACGTTGACGTTGCTTGTCTTGGCAGTTATTGCCGGCATGTTCCGCGGAGAGACACAAGGCTATTTTTGGATGGAACTCCTTTTGAAGGTCATAGCGGTGTCACTTTTGATTGTTTATTCGTTCCCTCGTATTGGCCGGTGGTTTTTCCGGCGGTACAACGATGGGGTGATTCAATATATCTTTGTGATGGCTATGGTGTTCCTTGCGGCTGGTTTGATGGAAGTCGTGGGGATGGAAGGTATCTTGGGTGCGTTCCTTGCCGGGCTTGTGCTGAACCGTTTGATACCTCGTACGGCCCCTTTGATGCATCACCTCGAGTTTGTCGGAAATGCTTTGTTTATTCCTTATTTCCTGATTGGTGTCGGTATGCTCATTGATCTGAGCGTATTGTTCGGTTCGACAGAGGCATTGAAGGTGGCTGGCGTAATGATTACGATGGCTTTGTCCGGTAAGTGGATTGCATCGTGGGTGACGCAGAAAGTGTTTAAAATGTCTGCTTTGGAGCGAGAACTTATGTATGGCCTGAGTAACGCACAAGCTGCAGCCACATTGGCTGCCGTGCTGGTTGGTTATAACATTATCTTACCTTCGGGTGAGCGTTTGCTTAATGAAGATGTGTTGAACGGGACGATTTTACTGATTTTGGTCACTTGTGTGGTCAGTTCTTTCATAACAGAAGCTACGGCGAAGAAATTGGCTTTGCGTGGCGGTAGCGTTACGGAAGAGCGACCGTTGGATGAAGAGTCAACCCTTATCGCATTGGCATATCCCGATACGGTAGACGATCTGGTAAACGTCGCATTGATGATGCGGAAGAACAAGTCGGATGCGCCGATGAGTGCCATTAATGTGGTGTTGGAAGATGATGAGAAGGCACGCGAACAGGGTAGCAAATTGCTGGAGCATGCTGCGATGTTAGCTTCCGCTGCCAATGTACAGATGCAAACAAAGGTGCGTTTGGCTACCAACTTGGCCAATGGCATTATTCATACGATGAAGGAAAGCGATTACTCCGAGTTGGTGGTAGGACTTCATGTTCAAAGTTCGCCAACAGAATCTTTCTTCGGACCAGTTTTGTTAAGTCTCCTCAACGACCTGAACCGACAGATTACGATGGTACGTTGTACTATGCCTATTAATACTATTCGGCGTATTCATGTAGCTATTCCGGCTAAGGCGCAGTTTGAAGCAGGTTTCTACCATTGGGTGGAGCGTGTGGCTCGCATGGCGGAGACGTTAGGATGCCGGGTTATTTATCATGGCCACCGTGACACCTTGCGCATTTTGCAGCGTTTTCTTCAAATGTATCATGCGGATGTGCGAGCTGAATATATCATGACGGATGGTGGTAATGAATTGAAACGTCTTTCAAAAGAAGTGAAGGAAGACCATTTGTTAGTTGTTGTGTTGGCGCGCCGTGGCTCTATTTCATATCGTCCATCTTTCGACCATATCCCGCAGCAGATAAAACGGTATTATATCAATACAGGATTGATGCTGATATTCCCAGACATTTATGCGGAAACAGCTACTAAGGGAGTTAGCATTAACCAGCCACTTTCCGTAGATGACCGTTACGAAGCGGCTAAAGAATGGTATCGCAAGATTCTGACCAAACGAAGTGAGAATAATTTTGAGGAATGATGGAGGGGATAGATCTTTGGAAAGAGCGGACGGTCTTGCTTTTGGGAGCAGAAAAGGTTCGTCGTCTTGAGTCGGCTCATATATTGGTTGTAGGAGTCGGTGGTGTAGGAGCTTATGCGGCCGAGATGCTTGTGCGTGCCGGTGTGGGGTATTTGACTCTTTTGGATTCGGATGACGTACAGCCCAGTAACATCAACCGACAGTTATGTGCCTTGCATTCCACACTCGGTTGTAAGAAAGTTGACGTGCTGGCTGCACGTTTTAGGGATATCAACCCTACTGTACAATTAGACTTGAAGGCTGAATATCTCACGGAGGAGGCAGTGGAAACCTTGTTGTGCGACGGAAAGTACGATTTTGTGGTGGATGCAATAGATACGGTGGCGCCGAAGTGTGCGCTTATCATGGAAGCCATGCGGCGTGGTCAAAAAATCGTGAGCAGCATGGGAGCCGGTGCAAAGACGGATATTACGCAGATTCGGTTTGCCGACTTGTGGGACACGTATCATTGTGGGTTGAGCAAGGCTGTGCGGAGCCGTTTGAAGAGAGCCGGCATGAAACGTCCTTTGCCGGTAGTGTTTTGTACCCAACAAACTGAGGCGTCGGCCATGTTGAAAGTAGAAGGCGAGCGCAATAAAAAAACAACTGCTGGAACTGTAAGCTATATGCCTGCTGTGTTTGGTTGCTATTTGGCGCAATATGTTATAGACAGACTGTAAGAGAAATGATAGAGATAAAAGATATAAAAAAAAGTTTCGGAGAACTTGAAGTGCTGAAAGGTATCAGTCTCAGTATTGACAAGGGGGAAATCGTCAGTATTGTCGGACCAAGTGGAGCCGGGAAAACGACGTTGCTACAGATTATGGGGACGTTGGATAAACCAGACAGCGGTTCTGTATTGTTGGACGGGACGCTGGTGCATGGCTTGCGCAGTACTGCGCTGGCCGAGTTCCGTAACCGGCATATCGGTTTCGTTTTCCAGTTCCATCAACTATTGCCTGAATTCACGGCGCTTGAGAATGTCATGATGCCCTCTTTGATTGGGCATGTGTCTCCGAAAGATGCAAAGGAAAAAGCACGTGAGTTGCTTGATTTTATGGGACTTGCTGACCGTGCCGGTCACAAACCAAAAGAACTGTCGGGAGGTGAAAAACAGCGTGTGGCGGTAGCAAGAGCTTTGGTGAATAATCCTTCCGTCATTTTTGCTGATGAGCCGTCAGGCAGTCTTGATACACAGAATAAACAAGAGTTGCATCAGCTGTTTTTCGACTTGCGGGACAAGTTCGGGCAAACGTTTGTCATTGTGACGCATGATGAGGAGTTGGCTTCTCTAACCGACCGTACCATTCACATGAAAGATGGAAAAATAATAGAAACAGAATAAGAACAGAACCAGAGAGATGAATAGAATTGAGTTGGGGCGGATGAACCGTCTGAGAGTGGTGAAGTTTGTTGATTTCGGACTTTATTTGGACGGAGGGCAGAGTGGTGAAATCCTGTTGCCTTCTCGTTATGTTCCTCAGAATGTGAGGGAAGGTGATGAGCTGGATGTTTTTTTGTACCTTGATAGTGAGGAACGTCTCATTGCTACGACTGAGCATCCCAAGGCGATGGTTGGCGACTTTGCGTATTTACAGGTTGCGTGGGTGAATAATTACGGTGCCTTTTTGGACTGGGGACTGATGAAGGACCTGTTTGTGCCTTTCCGTGAGCAGAAGATGAAGATGCAAAAAGGTCATTCATACATTGTTTACTTGCATATTGACGAGGAAAGTTACCGTATTATGGCATCGGCGAAGATCGATCGTTTTCTTTCAAAAGAGATGCCCCCTTATGAAGAAGGTGATGAAGTGAATATCCTCGTGTGGCAAAAGACAGATCTAGGTTTTAAAGTGATTGTTGATAACAGCTATGCGGGTTTGATATATGATTCTGAAGTTTTCACGGAACTGAGAACCGGCGACCGGCTGAGAGCCTATATTAAAACCGTAAGGCCGGATGGGAAACTTGATTTGACTTTGAACAAGCAAGGGAGGGCTGCCATCAATGATTTCGCAGATGTCCTGTTGGCATTCTTGGAAGAACACGGCGGACATATACAGGTTTGCGATAAGAGTCCGGCAGAAGAAATCTACGCACTTTTTGGTGTGAGCAAAAAGGTTTTTAAAAAGGCTTTAGGCGATTTGTATAAAAGACGGTTGGTTGTCCTTACTGATGAAGGCGTAGAATTGGCACGGAGAAAGCGTGGCTAAACAGCCTTCCTTTAAATAATAAATTCAGCGAGATGTTGGCTTCAGACAACATCTCGCTGAATTTATTGTTTGAGGAATGATTGTGTATATTCATCAAGCAGATTTCATGGTTTGTTAGACGAAAAGCTTTTTTATATTTTATTATTGCAAATAATTTGCATTTGCAAAATATTGTCATTAACTTGCAGCATCAAAACAAAGAAGCAGTGGAAAGTATAGAGAATATAAAGAATGCCGGACTAAAGGTCACGCCTCAACGTAAGGCAGTTTATGAGGCGATGATGGAACTGCGTCATGCCACTATTGATGAAATAATCAAGTATGTGCAGTCTAAGGACAGTGAGATAACCGTGTCCACTATCTATCGCATCCTTGATTCGTTTTGCAAGGCCAGCTTGTTGTCTCTTGTGTTTCATCCGGAGATGGGAAAAAGCTATTATGACATTACAGTAACAGAACATCATCATATATTTGAGGGACAGCAAATAATGGACTATATGGATGATGGATTGACCGAATTGATACGGCAGTATTTGAAAGATAATATTTTTGCATCGGTTGACATCAACAAGATACAGGTGCAGATAAGTGTTAATAACCAAAAGTCAAACTCTAAAAATTAAAAGCTATGAGAAGTATCACGACTTTCGATTTGCAGTATGCACATCGGTTTTATGGCTTCCAAGGTGAAGCACAGTATCTACACGGTCACACCGGGACATTGACCATTGAGGTGGAAGATACGATTGAGAAAGGTGTAAATATGGTGTACCCATGTAATGAAATCCAAAAGGTCGCATGGAGCTTGTTGAAGAATTTTGACCACGCCTTGATACTCCGCGAAGACGATCCTTTGCTTCCTGCCATACTGGACGTGTATGAGAAGCAAGGTATAAAAAACGGTCACCCGCAAAACAAAATGAAAGGTGAGGCATTCAAGACGGAATTGGCTACCGCTTATCCGGACGCACGACTGGTAGTGACCAAGGAGACCATGACGGTAGAAGGCATGATTAAGATTGTGTACGATTTGCTGAAAGACAAATTAAACATTGCTAAAATCACGTTCACCAGCGGTGTTAATGCCGGGTCTGCCGAATTTACTACGAAGAACAACATTGAACGTTGCCCTCTTTGCGGTGTGGCATTAAATGAAGAAGGTGTGTGTCCGAAATGTGGTTATCGGAAAAAAATGCCGAAATGAGACTGAGTCTGGAATCATAAATTAGTTGAAGAAATGAAGGCAACCCAAAAGTCAATAGCGACTTAAAAGGGTTGCCTTCTTTTTGGAAGTCTGAAGAATTTATCATGTTGCATATGCTGCAATGTGACCGTCAGGGGTCTGGCATATACAAGCTTTTCATGATACAGTGTTTCAAGTGCCTCTACATTTGTTTGTTGATGCTGAAATGAATTTGATCTTCGAAAATACTTCTTTTTTACATGGATAACAACGTGTATTTTGTTGTTTTCTTTTTACTTGTTTTGATATCTTTCTTTTTTTGTGCGATGTTATTGTTATCGTACGAGCGCCTTGCGTCCGTTGACAATATAGAATCCTTTGTCGAGTCCGGTCAGGCGGGTGACGCCTGCCTGAACGTCTGACGCATTGACCAACGTGCCGGCAACAGTATATAGTTCGATGTGTGTCGGAGCACTGCATTCGATGATGATGGCCCGGTCAGTGCCGTAAACCTTCAGGTCGTCTGTGGCCTGTGCGGTTTTTATGTTCGTAATGAGAAGCTGGTTGTCTACAAACGCCATGCGTTTTGTAAACCAGTTGCGCAGGTAGGTCATTTCATCGTTGAAGTTCAGAGTACCGGCATCGGTGTCGGACCAGCGGTTCTCTTCGCGTACGGTGGCACCTGAAAGTTCGAACAGGTCTTTGTAATCGGTGAAGCGTTTCACAATGCTGTCGGTATGCAGCGCTTTGCCGCGCAGTTCAGTGTAGCGTGATTTGACGCGGTCGTTGAAAGCATCGGCATTCAGCATTTTCATTCTGCGGAAGAGATTGTAGTCGCCATGTTCATTGGCGGTAATATATTCTGTATAGTCCTGCGAAGGGTCAATCTCGCTTGAATCCCAGCGGCGGCCGCAGGTAGAATCGAGATCCCAAATACCAAACGTGATTTTCTTATTTTTCTTTCGGTTATAAATACCAAAATACATGTTCTTTCCATGATTGTCCGCACTGAGGATGGTTTCCATCAGTATATAGTAGTCTATCAGTACTGGGATGTCGAAATATTCGGCCACTTGCGCTTTAAATTCTTCGTCTGAACTTGTCGCTACGAAATTGACGGCATCATATAAATCCTGCCAGTCTACGGGTTCGCCGTCTTCAAGGTCAGGGTGTTTCACCTCATAACCGTCCCATGTTTCAGAGGTGTTGCTGAATGAAGGCGGCGGTGTCATAGGATATTCGTTGTTATCCGGGTTGTGCCCCATGAATACGGAATAACTCCAGTCGCTCGATTTCCACAGTTCTCCGCGTATGGGGGCATCAGGTGTTTCATCGTCAATCTTTTTCAGCTTCATTTGTTTACGGTCCATTTTTTCTGTCATGCAGTAGATACCCACATATTCATCGTTGAGAAAAGCCTCTACGAAGTGTCCCCTTGTGCCGGTCTTGGCTTCCGGTTCATCTTCAAAGTAATAAGGTTTGGTAGCCATGTGATTCCAGAGGTCGGTCACGACGCGGTTGCGCATGCGTGCCTTGTCTATGCTCAACCCGTCCAGAATCCAGTTGTTGTCATCGCGCAGCCCGAAGAATGATGCGTCTTTGGACTTGCCGTTATTATCATAGAGCTTGACGGCATATTGCTTTTTCATGCGGTAGCGTGTTGAGGCGCCCCGCCAGCGTATCTTTGCCTGTATGAGGGTGTCGGCACCCGTTACGTCCGGTTCCGTGACACGAATGCTGGCTGCGCTGTAGTCGTCGTTGAAGGAACCGTAGAATTGTACGACCGGAAGAGCCGTGAATGCCAGTTTGGCTTCGGTGATATCTCCGTCATAGTATTCTACCTTCAGTGAATAGATTTGCCCGCTAAGTTTATCGAAAGTGAAGTTTTCTCCGCTTTCTAACTGTCGGTCATTGATTAATAGCGCCTTGTAGCCTTCTGCTAAGGTGAAATCTATTTTGATGGTGGCTGATTGGGCATCGAAGTTTTCTTCCGGTAACGGCAACAGATAGGTTTCGTCCGACTTGCCATAGGCAGGGACGCGCCCGTTGAAAGTCAGGTCCTTTACAATGTTCCGGAAAGATTTTCCACTAAAGTTGGTAACCGTCTCCATTGTGGCCGTATAGAATGTGAATACTTGGTTTGCGGCAGCTGCTTCAGTTCGGGAATAGGTGCCTACCACGTGACTGGGCGAGCGAAGATCGAAAAGATGATCTGGTTGATGAACGTTCCTGACAACGCAGGTACCGTCGTCTTGTACCGCAATGGTCCAGAGCGAGCTATCGTTGTGCAAGGTTTCCGTCAGGTCGACATATCTTCTGGTGTATTCTTCGGTCACGTATTGGCCGTCCCAGGTCATGTACAGTCCGTTTTCCGCGTTACGCAATGAGAACTGTTTTTTACCCTCCTCGCGAAGTATCCAGTATCCGGCTTTACCTTTCGGCAGTTTGTCTGAATGAAAGACAGGCGTGTTTTCGCCGATAAGCGCGCCCGGTGCCCAGGCTCCGTTTGCAAGGGTGGGCGATGCGATGCGGAACATGCCGATGTAGCGTCCGCCCGTATTCTTGCCGAGATATTCGAGTGTGAAGTTCTTGAAACAGGTCCAGTTTGCAGATCGGTTGTTGGTGTTTTGTAGTCCTATGACCATGTCACCGTCCTCGGATTGTTCGAAAACCACTTCGTTGGAAGCGTAGAATCCTTTTTCAAAAATCTGGTTAGCCTCATACATGTTGTTGGCATAGCCGCCGGTTTGTGAGAATTGTCTGGCCGCTTCGTCATAATATAGCGTGAGCAGGGGTTGTTTCATATTGTTGCCATAGATGGCGCAACCTGCATTCCCCTCGTCTTCTATACCCGGCTCGTAGTTCCCATTGCGGTGGAATCCGGTGACATTGAGCCTGTAAATGCCGTTCCGCATGTTTTTCAGAGTCTGACAGAGATTAAAGGTGCGGTTAAATATCTCGGCTTCATTGTAGTCGATGGTGGGTGTCTCCGACCAACCCTCGGCCGATGTGGTCAAATCCGCATTCTGTATCAGAAAGGTGATGTCAAAAGCTATGCCGTCAGTGGGTTCCGCTTCCAGCACATAGTTACGGATGGCTTGTTCAAGGGCAGTCAGAGCGTCGTCCTGTTCTGTTTGTGGAGCATCCGGCTGAAGAGCCTTGGCTGCGTTTAAGGCATCTTGCAATGCAGAGCGGTCTGCGTTTTCGCTATGGGATAGATAGCTTTCCGCTTTGTTAATGGCACTTTGCAAAGCATTTGTTTCTGATGGATTCTCAGATTCGGTTTGCATGATGAGCTGTGAAGAAGTCGGATTAGTAGCTGCAATCATGGACAGGGGAAACATTAATAAGACTGGCAATAGGGCTTCCCGGCAGATGTGTAGTAGTTTCATGATATAGATTAGGTTAAAGTTGCAAAAAAACAAATTTATGAAATAAATGTATATAATACAAATATGCGGATATGAATTTCTTTGATGTCAAACACGACTATTAAGGACATTTACTGAATAGAGAGTTTTGACATGCCGTTTAGTATAAAAAATGCGTAATAAAGGATTGCTCAATTGTGTAAACACTGGGTATCCTCTATTTTTAACGAAGGATTTTAATTGTCTTATTATTTCCCCGCCATCTCAAGCCGGTCTCATCTTGCTGATGATATAATTTGCAGTTATACAGCGTGTTGTAAATTTCTGCTTTTGTTGAGAACGCCCTTTATTTACACCCCGGAACTGCGAGCGGTCGCAACAAAATTTTCTACCTGTCGCTTCTGCAAGGCGACCGCACGCAGCAAAAGCTGCGACCGCTTGCTTTTCGGGACATTGGCGCAAGTGTTTCCGGAATAGGGGAAACATCCGACTATGGTGGGTAGAAAAGGTACAGGACAAAATAACCGGTTGAAAAAAGATAGGGCTTTTTGCTTCTCTTTTATATATACTTTAACTTTATAGATAAAAAAAGAGACATCTCCGTGTGGAAAATGTCTCTTCTTTATTTTTTCACTGATTATAAACTTATTGAGCTGAAGCTGTACGTTTTTCAGCGATGCGTGCTTTCTTACCGGTGAGTTTACGCAAGTAATACAACTTGGCACGGCGAACTTTACCGATTTTGTTTACTGTGATGCTGTCAATATTCGGACTTTCAAGTGGGAAAATACGTTCCACACCGATGGTTCCTGACATTTTACGAACTGTGAAACGTTTCTTTTCACCGTGGCCTGATATTTTGATGACCACTCCGCGGTACTGCTGAATACGTTCCTTGTTACCTTCGACGATTTTGTATGCTACGGTAATGGTATCACCGGCTTTGAATTTCGGATGTTCTTTACCTGTAGCAAATGCTTCTTCTGCAATTTTAATTAAATCTGCCATTTTTTTTATAATTAAATTGTTGGTCGTCCCGGCACAACATAACAGGGAACTCTGCATCCTGCCAGCGATTGTGCGGAAAGCGGATGCAAAGAAACGAATAATATGTCAAAAAAACAATTATTTCCTTGTTTTTTTATTAATAAGTTGTTCATTTTTTGCCTTTTTGCTAATTTTGATTCGTATTTGAACAATGATAGGTATGACTTGTAGAAAGATGTTGTATGCTGTTGCTACAGTGTTGTTGTTTTGTGTGGAAGGGTGGGCGCAGCGTTATGAAATTGGGCAGGTAGACGCCCGGCGTTATGAATTGACATCGGCGTGGGATGTATTCCCTGATTCTGCAGCCTTACGGGTATTGGCGCCTTATTCACGGGCGGTGGACAGTATCATGTCGCCGGTTTTGGGTGAATGTGAGGACGAAATGTGGGTGGCGCGTCCGGAGAGTCCGTTGTCTAATTTTCTTGCCGATGTGTTGCTTGATGCATCTGCTAGGGTCGGGAAGAAGGCGGATATAGGATTGTGTAATATAGGTGGAATCAGAAGTGCATTGCCTAAAGGTGTCATTACTTATGGAAATGTGCTGGATGTTTGCCCTTTCGAGAGTAAAATGTGTATTCTGTCATTGACAGGCAAGACGCTGATGGAGCTGTTTTCGCAGATTGCTCATTCGGGTGGTGAGGGGCTGAGCCGTGGAGTGAAAATGGGGTTTACTTCCGACGGGCGGCTTATTGATGTGACGCTTGGGGGCGAGCCGGTCGATTCCAATGCCATTTATGTGGTTGCCACATTGGATTATCTTGCAGAGGGAAATGACGGCTTGACAGCCTTGCGCGATTGCTTGTTTATGCGTGAAACACCGTTTGTTGTCCGCGATCTGTTGTCTGAATCCATTTTGCGGACTCGCTCGGAAGGTAAAAAAGTTTCGGCCCGAGTGGAAGGGCGCGCATTGAAACAATGATAAAGACATGAGTATGATTAAGATTCGCAATATCCTTTCCTTATTATTATTGATTGGCATTTCTTTGACGGCAGATGCCGGAGATTTGGTGATAGTGCATACCAATGACACGCATAGCAGGATTATGTCGGTGGGTAAGTTGCAGACGGACTCAATCCAGGCCGGCAAGGGCGGTTTCGTGCGCAGGAGTGCGCTTATCAAAAGTCTCCGTAAAGAATATCCCGGACTGTTGTTGTTTGACTCAGGTGATTTCTCGCAAGGGTCTGCATACTATAGCCTGTATAAGGGTGAAGTTGAAGTCAGGCTGATGTCCGAGATGGGATACGATGCGGTGGCCATTGGCAATCATGAGTTTGACTGCGGTTTGGAAAACATGAAACGGATATTTGAGATGGCATCATTCCCGGTTGTATGTGCAAACTATGATTTTACGGGGACGGTGCTTGAAGGGATTGTCAAGCCTTATGTCGTATTGGAACGAGGCGGGTTGAGAATCGGAGTGTTCGGTCTTTCACCTCGACTTGAAGGCTATACGTCCGGGAGCAATTTTGCGGGTGTCGTTTATGAAGATCCGGTTTCGGCCGCCAACCGTGTGGCAAGTCTGCTGAAAGAACAGGAAAAGTGCGACCTGGTGATTTGCCTGTCTCATTTAGGGTGGGATATTGAAGGCACTGACGACACCGAACTGATACCGGCGACGCATCACATCAATGTTGTCCTTGGAGGGCATTCGCATACTTTGTTTGACGCTCCTGTCGTTTTAAAGGATGCTGACGGGCGGAATGTGGTTTGCAACCAGATGGGAGTAAATGGGATTAATGTCGGGATGTTACGGCTGGAACTGCGGCAGGTACAAGTGCCGTAAGTATAAGGGTACGGTTTGTATGGGGCACTATTCAAAATAAAGTGTCAGCGTAATCATCTTGGATGAGGCGCTGTTTAATGATTCTGTGAATTTCATGAGATTCCGGTCGGTGAGGTCTGGCCGGTTTTTTTGTAATATGTCCAGCAAGCCAAAGCTGAATTTCAGTTCCGGTATCAATTTGAAGAACGGCAGGTAAATGTCGCACCCCATACCTATTTCTATATGGCAGTCGAACGGTTTCATGAGCAAGGCTTTTTGTTTTTTGGTCGTGAGGTCCACCATCGGCGCGACACCGGCGATGACGTAAGGTCGGTAATTGTTGAAACGCGGGCCGGCGATTTTTAAGTCTACCGGAACTGATATATAGACAGACTTCAGGTTTTGCGTGGAATCCCTTCCGGTGGTTTGTTCGTGGAATGTTACTTGTTTCTGACCGAAGTGCATGGTCGGGGTGATGCGCAGCGCGAAGTAAGTGTTCAGGCGCATTTCCCCGAGAACACCCACGCTGAAGCCCGGCCCGTAGTTGCTGACGTCGGCGTACCACTGTTCCTTGCTTGTCGGGTCGATGAAGCCATTGTTTTCCAGCTCAAGGTCTTGCATGTGCAGCCCGATGAAGAATCCGTAATGAAATCTTCGCTGGTCGATGTAGGGGCGGTTTTGCAGCTTGCGTTCCTGTGCGGCGGCCAAGGCTGTGTATGCCAATAAATATATGATAGCAAGAAAGCGTATTCTTTTCATAATTCATGAACTCCGTTATTTTAAAACGTAAATGTTTTGCGCTTATTGTCCGGCATAAGTTATTTATGATGCCAATCACTAAAAATAGTGATTAATATTTTGGAGAAAGACAATTAAATACTAACTTTGCGGTACGAATGAATCGTAAATGATTAATATTAACTGTTAAATTTAGAAAAATGGCTTACGTAATTAGTGACGATTGTGTAGCTTGCGGAACTTGTATCGACGAATGTCCTGTAGGCGCAATTTCAGAAGGTGATAAGTATGTGATCGACCCTGAGGCATGTACTGAATGCGGTACTTGTGCTGATGTTTGTCCTTCATCTGCTATCTCTCTTTAAGAAGCACAATCAAAAAAATGACAATTATGGATGCGGCCCCACATGGGTCGCATCTTTTTTTGTTTTATCCGGGCCGTATTGTCTTTTTTATTCCTTTTTGTTTGGTTGTCTTGTTGACAGAGAATACGGTTTTAAGTAAATATAACTTGATATTTTACTGACTTTGCGTCAAAAAATTCTATCTTTCCACATTAATTGTAAACTAATCGGATATGAAAATCTTTAGGACAATCGCATTTCTGTTTGTAATGGTCTTTATGGCGTGTCCTGCGCTCATGGCTGACAGCTATGAAAAATTGTGGAAACAGGCAAAGGAATTGAACGAAAAGAACCTGACGAGGTCGGCTTATGACGTGGCTTTGAAAATTTATGAGAAAGCTGTAGCCGACAACGAAAAAGGACAGATGCTGGCTTCATTGCTATACAGTTATTCTTTGCAGCAAATTATTGTTCCCGACAGTTTTTGTGTTAACGTGCCGAAGATAGAACGTCTTAAAGAAAATGCCGATGACCCGGTCTTTCAGGCGGTATGTGCATCCGTGCTGGCTTATCTTTATGCCGATAAGACTCATAATGTCTCAAATATGAGTACCGGACGCAAGGCGCACCCGGACAGCTTGCGGGAATGGTCAAGGGAGCAATACAGAGAAGCTGTCCTCGAGAATGCCAGCCTTTCGATGGCGCATCCCGAATTGTTGCGACAAACGAAGGCGGCCGATTATCTGCCATTAGTCGTGGAAGGCAAAGATGCAGACTTGTTTAACGGGGATTTGTTGAATGTGATACTCCGACAGGCCATCTCAAGTGTCAATGTTTGGATATGGGACGGTTTGGAGCGACAATTACAGGAGTGGTACGGTTCTGCACTTGATATTTACCGGCAGGCCGGTATGCGTGAGGCGGAACTGATGTTGATGCTTGACTCCGTCGATGCCGTTTCTTCCGAAGATTCTTATGCAAGATGGTTGGTTGATGAAAGTTCCCTGACGCTGAAAGAACGTGAACGCCGCGTGTTGGAATCGCCGCGTTGCCGGGCTTATTTCTATCTGCTTTCCCGGTTCAGTGACTTGCCGCAAAGCGTGAAGGTTTATGAGCAGATGCTCCGTTTGACGGATGTGACGCAGGGGCGTAAGATGAAGTGGGCGCAAGAAGCTTGTGCCCGCTATGCTTCATCGCCCTATCTTCTTCAGATAAGGAATTGGATGGCTGACGCCGTATCACCGAAAATTACGTGGACTTTACAACAACAACGGCTTTTCTATCCTTCGCGAAAGGTAGCGGCTGCCTTACAGCACCGTAACGTGCCCTCAGCGGAAATTATCTGGTATGAGCTGCCGGAAGATGTGGACGTGGACGCCGTGGAAGATATGGACAGGGCGCAGGCGTTGAGTTATTTCAAAAAGAAGGGGCGGCGCGTGAAGTCACAATATTTGACGTGGCCGTCAGCGCCTGATTATGAGCTGGTGGATGATACCGTTTATATTGAAACTCCGGACATTGGTTATTATGGGGTCGTGATGATTCCTGCGGGAGTGACGAAAACAGAAGACATGCTGTATTCTACGGTCGCTGTTTCGAGACTTAAATTAGTGGCAGGGGCACACTCCTTTGGAGATTTGTATTACAGGGTTGTTGATGCTGAGAGTGGACGGCCGGTAGAAGGTGCCCATTTACAACTGTTTGTTTACGACAAAGGTGTGAAAAAATATATTGGGCATCATACGGCAGATCGTATGGGAACCGTGCATGTCTCGATGAAAGATGGCATGAAGGAAACGAACAACCGGTGTTATGCCACAGTGACTGATGGGGAGAAAGACCGGTATCTGACGCCTTTGTCCGTTTGGATACCTGCCCAGCAAAAAGAAGTCGCCGATTATGAAGAAACGCGGCTGTACACCGATCGGGCAATTTACCGGCCGGGACAGACGGTTTATGTGGGGGGCATACTCAGCCGCCGTACCGGAGATTCAGATTGTGCCATTGCTGACAGAACAGTAACGTTGCGGCTGTTGGATGCCAATGGGAAGGTAGTGACTGAAAGACAAGCCGTAACAGATGAGATGGGAACACTCAACCAGTCGTTTGTTATTCCTGCATCCGGCCTTCCGGGGTTTTATTCCGTGCGAACCGGGAACAATGCCGGTGCTGTCAGTTTCAGGGTAGATAATTATCGGCGTCCGACTTTTGAACTGGTTGTAGATGCGGTGGAAAAGACATATTCATTGGGCGATACCGTTGTGCTGACAGGTTCTGTAAAGACTTATACCGGCGTTCCTGTAAAACAGGCGCGCATTACGGCCGAGGGGACTTTGCGCGCTTGGTGGCGAATGGTGCCGGACGAATATACGGCGATGCGGCTTGATACCGTGTTTACTGACGAAGCCGGCCGTTTCTCACTGCCGGTTGTGATGCCGGATTTGGGTGCGGAGCGTATGCCGTTGGGATTGTATTATAGGTGTAATGTCAATGCTACGGATCAGGCCGGAGAGACTCATGATGCGGTTTGTATCGTGCCGTTAGGCAAGCAGCGCATGACAGTGAATATCGATGCGCCGACGATGTGGGAGCGCCATTCAGGCAATACGTTTACGACGACTGTGCAGGTCGATGGCGGCACATTCCGGAAAGATGCCGTGACGCTGAGATACAGTCTTTACCGGATATTGGCTCCCAAGACAAGCATGCCGGTTTATAAGGATGAGGCCATTAAGGAGGGGCAGCCTGTTTCGCTCAAAGTTCCCGACGATCTGACCTCTGGAAAATATGAGTTGCGCGTCTGTGCCATCTCGGACGGGGATACGGCTTTTGCCGTCCATCCTTTTGTTTATTTCGATTTGAACGCCGCCAAGCCTGTCAGTGATACGGCTTTCTGGTATTATTCCACGGGCGATACTTTACGTGGCGACCGGCCGTTGAAAGTCCAGGTCGGCAGCAGTATGGATACGGTTTTTCTGTATTACATGCTTTTTACCAAGGATAGGGTGTTGCAAGATACCATGTACTGTTTTTCCGATTCATTGCTGACCTTTAACTTTGAACCTCAGGAAGCATATGGGGACGGGGCGATGGCTTGTTTCATGTTTGTAAAGGACGATTGTCTTTATCAGCGGAACCAGCCGTTGGTGGTGGAGCAGCCCGACCGTCGTCTGCGTATGGCATGGAGCAGTTTCCGTGACCGCCTGAAACCCGGTGAAGAAGAAACCTGGTCATTGCGAATCCTTTTGCCCGACGGACGTCCTGCACCGGCTCAACTGATGGCGACTCTGTATGATGCTTCGCTTGAGCAGTTTGCTGCTCATGACTGGTTCCTTTCTTTCGACCGTCCTGCAACGTTGCCATTTTACAGTCTTGTTACGACGGCTGCTCAGACGCGGCGTTTGATATATCAGCCACCGGTTCAGAAGAAGACTGTTTATACCTGGGAGTTTGATCACTTTGACAAACAATTGTATCCGTTGACGTCGAGAGTCGAACTGTATGGCCGTATAAGTGGGCTGTCGCTGAATGGGTTATATGTGTTGCGTAGCCCGAAGACTGTTGCTGCCGGAGCCGATATGGCTGTTAAAGAAGAGTCTGTCCGGGAAAATGAGACGTTGGTGACAGAGGAAACGGTAAAACCGGTGGTCGGGTTACGTGAAAACTTTAATGAGACGGCATTTTTCTATCCGGCATTGAGCGCCGACAAGGACGGTTATGTGAAGATGACCTTTACCTTGCCGGAAAGTCTGACTTCGTGGAACTTTATCGGGCTGGCGCATACGGCGGACATGATGAGCGGGACACTGAGAGACGAAATAACGGCGCATAAAGATGTCATGGTGCAACTTGGGCTGCCGCGTTTCGTACGCAAGGGTGACCATGCCGGATTGACTGCTACGCTCTTTAACCGAAGCGACCGACGTTTGAAGACACGAGTGACGATGGAAGTTTTTAATCCCGTAACGGAAAAAGTGTTATGGAAAGAAAGTTGCAGAATGCGGATTGAAGCGCAGGAGGATAGTGTCATTGCCTTTAATTATGTCGCTGATGATGAAACTGCGTTGCTGGCGTGCAGAGTCGTGGCCGAGGCCGGAGACTTTACCGATGGCGAGCAGCGTTATTTGCCGGTGTTGGAGGACAAAGTGTGGGTGACGGAGACCTTGCTGTTTGATGTCGACAAGGCTGGTGAGATGACTGTTGATGCCGGCCGTCTGTTCCAAAACAACAACCCGGAGGCCGGTGACAGACGCTTGACAGTGGAATATGCCGGCAATCCGTTATGGTACGCCGTACAGGCAATGCCGTCTTTGCTCCGGCCGGCTACAGAGAGTGCGCTTGACCTGGCGGCAGCCTATTATGCGACGACCGTGGTCGGTAAACTGTCCGCAGCTTATCCCGAAATGAAAGCGACATTGGGACAATGGACGGCGGCTGGAAACGAAGAAGGACTTGGTGTGTCGGCCGATAAAGAAGACTTGACGGGACTGCTGATGGAAGAAACGCCGTGGGCTGTCGAGGCGGAGAACGAAAGACAGCAGATTGCCGGATTGGGCGAGCTGTTCGACAGTAACCGTTTGTCGGCAAAGACAGAAGACATTTGCAGCCGTCTGGCACACTTGCAATATGCTGATGGTTCCTTCAGTTGGTTTAATGGTATGAAAGGCAGTCTTGGCATGACGTTGCGCGTTGCCGAATGGTTGGCACGCGCCGGAGCGTTAGAGAATGGAAACGCTACCTGCGGGCAGGTGGATCTGGAGAAGATGATGCGTTATATCGCAGGGCATGTTCAGGGTGCCGTGAAGCGGGAACGCGAACAAGAATATAAAGATAATGGTGCGGCGTGGTTGTCCTGTATGTATATCTTTGGATGCAGTCATGAGAGCTATTCAAATCTTGTCAATGCTGCCGACCTGCGTTATATGCTGGAGCGCATCGAGGCCGGTTGTGACCGGATGAGCCAGCCCGACAGGGCGCGTGCCGCATGGATCCTGTTTAAGAACGGAAAGCGACAAAAAGCCGGTGAGTTGGTGGCTGCCTTGCGCGAACATCTCGTTGCTTCGACGGAAGGGCTGCACCTTGAATATCCGTCGGGAGGTCGCTATTCTTCAGATGAAAAGATTGCACGGCATGTACAACTGATGGAGACTTTTGCGGCGACCGATGCAGATGCTGAAACGATGCAGGCGCTTGCCAAATGGCTTCTTTCGCAAAAGCGGGTACAGGCATGGCCTACATCTGCAGCAACGGCGGAGGCTGTATTTGCCATGTTGTCAGTCCGGGGCGAGGCGCTTGATGCCAAACCGCAGGATGAAATCTGGGTGACGGACAGCAAAGGTAACGAGGTTTGTGCATTGAAGACTTCCGACAGTAAATTAGCCGGTCTCGGTTATGTGAAAGCCGTAACGGAAAGCGAACCGGAACTGAAAAACGGAGTGTCTGCCATCCATGTCAGCCATAAAACGGATGGTGTGCAGGCATGGGGAGCCGCTTATGCTCAGTTTACGTTGCCAATAGCATCAGTGGAAGAACAGGCTTCGGGAATGCAGGTGCGTTGCGAGTGGCCTCAGGAAAACTGCCGGGTTGGCGACCGTATTACCGCACATATCGTGATAACGGCTGATCGTGATTATGACTATGTCAGCCTGAAGCTCGGCCGTGCGGCGTGCATGGAACCGGTGGATGCCCTTTCCGGCTATCGTTATCGGAACGGCTTGGGTTATTACCAGGCAGTGGGGGATGCGTCCACGACTTTGTACCTCGATATCCTGCCGAAGGGAACATACGTTCTCGAGGTAGAATATTATGTGGAAAGGCCGGGTGAGTATCAGTGCGGAATCTCTACACTGACTTGTGTTTATGCACCTGAATTTACGGCCCGGTCATCAGCGCAGGAAATTGTCGTTGAACCATGAGAAAGGGTGTGGTGGCGATATTGGGCTTCGTTTGGTATGCGATGGAAGCCGGTGCGCAAACAGCTGTATTGCTCAAGCAGGTGGCGTTAGATAAGTGGCAGGTACCATCGGGTAATTACAGCGGAATCACGCATGTGGACGGATTGTGTTATGCGTTGGTTGATGATAAGGCAACGTATGATGTTTTTTTCACATTGGAAATAGCGCAGGATTCGGTGACAGGGGCTGTTCTGAAAGTAGAAAACCGGCAGGTTAGGGCGGATACGGCCGTTGCCATCGGGAGGCGTGATGCCGAGGGAATTGCCTTTTATTCGGCGGACTCTACGCTCTGGATTTCAGGAGAGAATGATCAGCGCATTATCGCTCATGACCTTTCGGGACGACGGACGGGGCACGAGTTGAATATCCCTAAGGATTTCGGCATCACAGCCATCCGTCCCAACTATGGTTTTGAGGCCTTGGCATACGATCGGTACCGTCAGGTTTTTTGGACAATAACGGAGAATGTCTTGCGGACTGACGGTGAATTGATTGTTCCGGGTATTGCAGAATTGCAGCCGTTGCAGCTGCTTGCTTTTTCTCCGGATGGGAGATTAAAAGACAGCTTTGTATACTATACAGACAAACCGCAGACGCGGCGGCAGGGAAGAGCGTATGCTTTCGGTCCCGTGGCTTTGTGTGTGTTGGATGACGGCAATCTGCTGATAATGGAACGTGAATTTGATGTGAAGAAGCGGTATTTGCGGAGCAGGGTATATAACAAGATTTTTCGTTTGAAGGTAGATGAGGCAGAGTCGGTTGGCCGTTTGTCATCGCTGCGTAAGTTGTCTGATATTTCACCGGTAGGGAAGGAATTGTTGGCGGAATGGTCAACGAGTTTGAGGCTGTTCAGGCCAGGAATTGCCAATTATGAAGGGATGTGTCAGGGTATGACCTGCTCGGACGGTAGTCGTACGTTGCTGTTGGTAAGCGATGCGCAAGGGGGCGTCGGTAACAGATTTTGCCGTTTAAAAGATTGGATACGTGTCATTTTGTTACCGTCTGAACACTTAAGCGAGGAATGAAGCTTATTTTTGTAGAATTGTTAAAATCTAAATGTAGAATATAATGAGAAAAACGCTGTTATGTTTGTTTATACTGGTGGTCGTATTAGCCTGCCAGCCAGAAAAGAAATCAAATGTAAAGGTTGCTTCCAAAGGTTTGCCTTATGAATTATTAGTTGTTGTCGAGGATGATGTTTGGAACAGTCGTGCAGGTGACTCTTTGAGAGCGGTTGTCAAAGCCAGCATGGCGGGCTTGCCGCAGAATGAACCGCTGTTCAGGCTGATACGAGTGACGCCGGCAAATTATACCCGCACGTATGTCACGCTGCGGAATATCTTGTTTGTGAAGACAGATGCGGAAAAACCTGAAGTTGGTATCGCACGCGACGCGGAAGCGGTGCCGCAGGTATGTATCAGCATTGATGCCCCGGATATTAATACCTTGGCGGAACTCATCAGTCAGCAGAAGAATTTTATAGTTTCGCAGTTTGTCGATTTGGAACTTTCGCAAGAGGTAGCACGTTTGAAGAGTCATTATAACAAGGACGTGAATGTGGCCTCAAAAGAGATATTCGGCAAAGGCGTTCATGTACCAACAGACCTTGCGGCCATCAAGAAACGTGAGGACTTTCTATGGGCGTCGACAAACCGTGTGGATAAAGACATGAACTATGTTTGCTATACATTTCCGTTGGAGATTGGCAAGAATATGTTGTCTGACTACTGGGTGGAAAAGCGTGACTCGGTAATGAAGCGTAATATTCCGGGCTCGAGACCTGAGCAGTGGATGGCGACGAGCGAACTCGACGGACACCCGCTTGTGCATTTTCGGGAACTGGAACTCTCCGGCCGAGAAGTGTACGAGATGCGTGGACTTTGGGAGTTGCATAATGGCGGTATCGGCGGACCTTTTGTCGCGCTGGCTTATCCTGATACCGTGGCCGGTAAGGTGCTGGTGGCCGAGGGTTTTATTTATTCCCCACGGACGGACAAACGTGAACTTGTCCGGAGGATGGAGGCTGCGTTACGCACGTTGGAATGATATGCGTATGAGAATACAGCTTTCAACTGGGCAAAAGCAGCGGTCGTGTTTGCCAATACCAAACTGGCTTTCTCAGAAACTTTTTATTCTTGCGCTGAGCCATATATCGGCAGACTATTTCTGTGATTGAAACATCCAATAGTCGAAATACATCAGTCTGCCGGGTTTCTTACCTTTGCAAATGAAGTATAGGTCGTGTACACCGCTCACTTTAGCTACGTCTGAAGACACTAATGCCCAGCGGTTGTCACCTCCCGTCATAGGCACATTTACGGTCGTTAGCAAGTTACCTTGCAGACTATCCAGACGGACTTCCAGTGTGACGCCTCCATTGTGTGTAGTTCCTAAACGGGCCGTAAATTTCGATGCCCCTTCCTTGCGGAAGTCGACGTCTTTCACCTTAATATAAGCTCCGTCTTTCATGGCATTCACAAATACGCCTACTTCCTTGTTTTGACTCGCCTTCATTCCTTCCGAGAAAGCCATTGTTTCGGCTTCGGTCTTCCGATACGGGTTTAAGGTTTCAAGTCCCTTTTCTATTCCCGCTGTCATTTTCATAGGTACCAGTGTGCCGTCTTTGTTGAATTCAGCTTTTTGCACACAAACAGAACGGGTAAAGCCTCCACCGCCAGGTAATGCGCCGTTGTGGTAGAACAAATAGGTAGAACCTTTGTAGTCAACAATACCTGGGTGGTTGGTAAAGCTACCTCCTTCTGTTGGCATCAATGTTCCAGCATATTTCCACGGTCCGACAGGGCTTTTACTAATTGAATAACCTAAATGTTCGGGGATGGGGCCTCCTGCCCAAAGCAGATAATACCAATCGTTATGCTTGTACAGCCATGGACCTTCTTCATATAATGTGGGACGTTCGGCTACGTTTCCTTCGCGCTTGCCGAAGGACTCCTCTGTCATTGGTACCCTAACAATATCACCCGAATATGAAATCATATCTTCGTTCAGTTTCACATAGTAGCAGAACGGGTTTCCCCAATATAAATAGGCTTGCCCGTCATCATCGATCATTACTGTAGGGTCAATATCTCCTTTTCCACTGCTAACCAGAGGCTTTCCTAGTGCATCATAGAAAGGACCATACGGACTGTCTGCAACAGCAACCCCGATGGCGCCTCCTCCTTTGTTCATTGTCACAGGAACGTAAGCATAGAACCTTCCGTTACGTTCAACACATTGCATGGCCCATGCATCTCCCTTAGCCCAGTTGAAAGTTTTGTATGAAAGTACTGCTCCGTGATCGGTCCAGTTTACCATGTCTGTGGTGGTGTATAACTTCCAGTCGTTCATTACAAACCATGTGGAAGCATCCTCGTCATGGCTGGTATAAAGATACAGCGTACCGTTGTATACCATTGGTGCCGGATCTGCAGTGTAGTGCGTTTGTACAATTGGATTTTGTGCAAAAGTCTGTACTGTTAGCAAACCGATGGATAAAAACAAAAATCCTTTTTTCATGGTAACTTAATGGATAATAAAAGGTTTAACATGTGAGTTCGCTCTATGCCGATTCAGGGATATGGAGAATATATAGGTTGGCTGAATATTTTTTTAATAATGAATACTACTATTGAATGAATGACGTTTAGTCACTTAGCTAGCTTACTTATATCGCAATTAAGACATAGGAAAAGAGTCGTGGCGGCTTGCCATATAACGGATTACATGTAATAATGTATTATCTCACGACTTTCGTGAATTCAGGTTTTGTATTGGGATTTTTACTTTCTTTGACGTAGATAACGGCATCTACGTCGTTGCCTTTACTGTCTTTGCTTCTTGCTGTGAAACGATAGTCGGTTCCGTTAACCGTAGTGCGTTTGCCAACGCTTACAGGAGTTCCGAGCGGATATGTGTAGTTGGCACAGGCTGCGTTAAAGATCGCTATGTCATTTTCGGTTACAGGTTGTTGGGCAGAATACTCGGGCAGTATATCCACTTGACCTTCAATATAACCGTTTTCTTTGAGGAAGTATTCAACTTCTGCTTCAGACTTGTTTATGCGGGCGTTTCGGATTCCGAAACCTGGTAATATTTCGGCTTTTGGGAGTGCTTTTTTCAGTGCTTCCATGCTGGCCTCAAGTCCACCGCTTCCGAAGGTACAGAACGGAATGATTTTTTTGCCGTCGAAGCATACTTTTTCTAATAATGAGGCGATTGGCGGTGCGTATGTGCCGAACCAGATAGGATAACCGAGGTATATTGTATCGTATGCTGTGATGTCAATACCTGATTCTTTCAGAACTGGGCGTTCGTTGTTGGCCATTTCATTCTGGCAACGTTCAATAGTTTCTTGATAACTGCCGTCATAAGGTTGTGTGATGTCAATGCGAAACGTGTCGGCTTCAATTATATTTGCTATTTCTTGAGCGACTTTTTGAGTTGCTCCTGTTTGCGAATAGTATATCACTATGCTTTTATTTGGTACGTCGCCTGTTTCATTTTTCTTTTGTGGATTACATCCTGTCAGTGCCAGAATGGCTGCGAATAATGTCAGTCCTTTTTTCATAGATGTTTTTTTGCAGGTTCTGTATTTTTGTCATGTACTTTATCTTCATTCCTCAAGCGTCATGTGCAGGAACCTCGACCAAAGAGTCTTCGTCTTCTTTAGGTTCTTGGAATGAAGGTATCGGCATCTGTCGTTTGATGGCTTCATGGAATG
Organism: uncultured Prevotellaceae bacterium; assembly: GCA_949299545.1. Taxonomy (GTDB): domain Bacteria; phylum Bacteroidota; class Bacteroidia; order Bacteroidales; family Bacteroidaceae; genus Paraprevotella. Next base: position 126,216 of record CASGAM010000026.1, read on the forward strand.
AAATAATGGTTTCGGAGCGTTGCAGTCCTAAAGGTTGCAGTTTGTCGTGGATGATGCTTAACATGTGATGGTTGTTTTTGGCATAAATCTTTATGAACATGTCATAGCCGCCGGTTGTATAGTGGCATTCTACAACTTCTGGGATATGCTGTAATTCTTCTGTGACTCGGTCGAAATCTGACGGATCTTTCAAAAACAGGCCCACAAATGCGCAGGTTTCATATCCAATACGTTCTGGGTCTAGAATGAACTCCGAACCTTTTAGTACACCCAGTCTGGTTAATTTTTGTATACGTTGATGAATGGCTGCGCCTGAAACATGACAAGCACGAGCAACTTCAAGAAATGGGATTCTTGCGTTGTCTGCTATCATTTTGAGAATTTGCTCATCTAAGGCGTCTAAATTTGAGATACTCATGATGTGTTGTTTTATTCTTGCAAATTTAAGCAAAAACAGCGATTATGTACTATTGGTACTAAAAAAAACGGCATCTTCTTTTAAAAAGATGCCGTTTATATAATGTTAGTTGCGTTTTGTTGCGGAGTAGTTAATCTTCAATGCCCACGATTTTCTCAGTACCTGTTTAATATCGGTAATGATACCCATTTGGGTCTTTTCGTCAGCTTTGATGGAAACTGTCTGCGCAGTTTGGTCAACCATGGTTGAACGTTCTTGTGCAATGAAGTCCATAACCTCTCGTGGTTCAGCAAACTTGTCATTCAACTGTATACGGGTACCGGAACCCATTGCTTGTCTCAACTGGTCTGTTGGCGGGCCAACGTAGATGAATGACACCGCTGATTTCTTTTCCAACTTTTCCAATTCTGTACCGGAAGGAACCGTGAACTTTACCTTCAAAGTTACTTCACGCATTGTTGTTACAATCATGAAGAAGAACAGAATAGTAAAGATCAAGTCAGGAAGTGATGACGTGTTCAATTCCGGCATTTCTCTTTCTTTGCCATTGTTAAATCTGCTCATTACTTTGCTCCTCCATATTTTTTCGGTTCGGCCTCAGAAATTTTCTGAGGATAGTACTCTCGGATAGCCTCTTGTTGTTCTTCACTTAACGCAGAGTATAGTTTGCCGAATTTAGCTTTACTAAGTTCATCGCGCAATTCATTGTAAGCACGTATCAACTCATTCTGAACTTGGAAATACACGTTATATGGTGTTCCACGGTGTGTTTGGACTGAGATGACATGCTTGTCCGTAATAGCACATTGTCCTAATAGCGGGATATTTTTCAGGTGTTTCTCTGGCAAGTCGGGGCGGTTAGATTCATTGTTAATGAATTCTTTGGCCTTTTCACATACTTGTGAGATTTCGATGGCCTCGTTGTTGCATCGAATCGTTCCTGCTGCGTTAATAAGTATATTAAGCACGTTTCTTTCTTTTACGTCAATCTGTGCATCCTCTTGATTCTCTTCGGGTGGAGGGGGCAGTCGTCTGGCCAGACCAGAGTCTGTGTCCATTGAAGTCGTCACAAGGAAGAAGATGAGCAAAATGAAAGAAATGTCAGCTGTAGAACTGGCGTTTAGTCCAGGTACTTTTCTTTTCTTTCTTGCCATACTTTCTTTTTTAGACGTAAATTACTTTTTGTTCTTTTTAAGCAGACCTGACATGTTCAGCACAACTGCCAATGTCGTCAAGGCCATCATGATGTAGATGGAAATGAGGAACATGTCTGTTACTGTTACCATCGTAGCGGATGTTACGGTTCCGTCAGCTGCTGTGAATTCAGTTTCGTTGAGGTTGAATACCAAACCAACAACTAATGAGATCACAAGAAAAGCCAATGAAATTACACTTACTTTTCCACCTGGTACGCCACTGACGTTTTCACCATTGCCGCCCATTGAAGACTTGATACTGCGTACCACGCTCCATATGGCTAAGATGAAAGTAACGAAGAACATGCCATACATTAACCACATTAATCCTTCTGTACAGTAAGGTGCATTATAGTCACCTTGCGGATTGTCATAACCATATCCGAAGAATGCTGCAAATACTAAGATAATGACAGCAAAGCAAGCATAAAGGACATAGTATGACGTCATATATTTTTTTGCCGCCATGTTCTATTTATTTTTTCAAGTTATACTTCATGCACATATCCAACAGAGAGATGGTTGCTTCTTCCATGCTAGATGTGATTTCTTCAATCTTTGAAAGGATGTAGTTGTAGAATACCTGAAGAATCAAGGCAACGATGATACCGAAGATGGTAGTAATCAAGGCCACTTTCATACCGCCTGCAACAATCGTCGGAGAAATATCGCCGGCAGCCTGAATTTGGTCGAATGCCATAACCATACCGATCACAGTACCCAAGAACCCGAGTGATGGAGCCATCGCGATGAACAAGGTAATCCATGAACAACCTTTTTCAAGATAGCCAGCCTGAACACTGCCGTATGCTGTTACTGAACGCTCAACGTCTTCTACACCTTCGTTGAAACGCATCAGACCTTGATAGCAGATAGAGGCAACGGGACCACGAGTGTCACGGCAAATTGCCTTTGCGCCCTCCAAATCACCGGCTTTCAACTTTTCTTCGATGTCGGCCATCAGTTTTTTGCTGTTGATTTCAGCAAGACTCAAGTAAATGATGCGCTCGATGCAGAATGCCAAGCCAAATACCAATGCGATAGCAACTAATGACATGAAGCCTGCGTCACCTTCGATGAACTTTGTCTTCAGCTCTTTATGAATGCTTACTTGTTCTACAGCCGGAGCCTCTACCGGAGTCTCATCTACAGCCATGGTTTCCTCAACGGCTGCTGTATCTACCATTGCTGTTGAGTCTGTAGCAACAGCTGCTGAGTCTTCCTGCGCCATTCCCGATTGAGCCATACCGAACGTGAAAGCTCCAAACATCGCAATAATTGCAAATAACTTTTTCATTGTGTGTCTAATTTTTAAGATTAATTATTAATTTAGTTTATTTATACTTTACAAATCTCGCGGAGAGAGGGGGATTCGAACCCCCGATACGCTTTTGACGTATACACGCTTTCCAGGCGTGCCTCTTCAACCACTCGAGCATCTCTCCTAAAAACGGGCGCAAATTACAAAAAAAATATGATATCGCGCTTATTTGGCTACAAAAATATTCTTTTTTTTCGGGACAACCACTATATATTTTAAAAAAGTTTGTCTAATATGATAAAAAAATAACTTTTAACAGATTAAGCTCACTCTGTTGCTTTGCTAAAGATTGTCATGGCGTTTTTTCTGGTTTGTTCCGTGATTTGGCCAACGGAGAGTCCATAAATCTCTGACAATTTTGTTATTGTATAGGTTATATAAGCGCTTTCGTTTCGTTTGCCGCGCATTGGGGTGGGGGCTAAATACGGGGCATCGGTTTCGGTTACAAGACGATATAGCGGAACTGTTTTTCTCAGAATTTCCGGGATCGGGGATTTTTTAAAAGTTATTATGCCGTTGATTCCCAACATGAACCCCTCAAATGTCAGCAATTCTTTTGCTTCTGCTTCACTGCCACCAAAGCAATGAAATACACCGCGTACGCCTTTACTTTTGTAAGGCTTGAGAATGTCTATCAACTCTTTATGGGCTGAACGGGTGTGTATCATCAGGGGTAGCCCGTATTTTAACGACCAGTTGATTTGTCGTTCAAATGCTTCTTGTTGTTCTTTATAGAAAGTTTTGTCCCAATAATAGTCTAAACCAACTTCTCCTACACCTATGAAATCGTTTTCTTGCTCTAAAAGTTGTTCCATACGGTCCAGCACTTCTTTATAGTCGGTGGCCAGGTCTGTAGGATGCAGGCCAATCATCGGGTAAAAAAGTCCGGGGTACTCTGCGCACAAGCTAAGCATTTGGTTGATGGACGTTTCGTCAATGTTTGGCAAAAATATTTTATCTACTGAAGCATTTACTGCTCTTGTTATGACGTCCGGTAGATCGGTGGAAAAGTCCTCGCAATATAAATGTGCATGTGTGTCTATGATACCCATATTTTTTATGATTTGCGCTTTAAGAGGCTTGCAGCCATTTCACGTAGGTTGCTTTTCCTTTCTTCGGGAAGTTTGATTCCTTGCAGATAATTTTCAGCCTTTTCAAAGTAGGCCTTGATTTTTAATTCACATAATTCGGGTATTCCGATTTCGTTATATAAATTTGTCACAGCTGCAATCTTTTCTGATGGGGCGTAGCTGCCTTCCGGTAGTCCGATCCAGTGAGTCAATGTCTCGCGTTGATGGCAGTTAGCGCGTCGAAGTGCATTAATCAGCAAATATGTTTTTTTGTTACTGATAATGTCTCCGCCTATTTTTTTTCCAAAAACTTTTGTATCCCCATATACGTCAAGAAAGTCATCTTGCAACTGGAATGCCAGACCGATGTTTTCGCCATATTTGTACAGCAAGTCGGCATCTGTGTCGTTTGCTCCTGCAAGCAGGGCGCCTGTTTTGAGGGCACACGCTAAAAGTACGGAGGTCTTTAACCGTATCATTTCGATGTATTCGTCTTCGTTGACGTCTTCACGATTTTCAAATTCCATGTCATATTGCTGTCCTTCGCCTATTTCTAGAGCGGTTTCAGTAAATAGGTGCAGGATCTTTCCGATGTTTTCCTTGTCGCATTGTTGCATATAGTGGTAGGCGAGTACTAACATGGAATCGCCGCTGAGTATAGCTGTGTTGTCGTTCCACTTTTTATGCACAGTGAGCATGCCCCTACGCATTTCTGCCTTATCCATCAGGTCGTCATGCAGGAGTGTATAATTGTGGTATATTTCAATGCCTAATGCCTGTGGGTATATTTTTTCAACGTCTTCGCGGTAAAGGTTATAGGCCATCAGCATAAGTACCGGTCTGATTCTCTTTCCGCCTAAAGACAGCACATAACGTATGGGGGCGTAAAGACTGTAGGGTTGCCGATCGTATGGTATTTTTTCTATCTGACAGTTGATTTGTGCCAAAAGTTCTTTCCAGTTATACATGAGTTTTGGATGCTTTAACTAAAAAAGGCTGCAAGAGCAGCCTTTTTAAATATGGGGTGATTATTATTGTAATCTGAAGTTTATAGGCAATGTGTATTTTACACGTACGGCTTTACCTCTTTGGCGTCCCGGCTGCCAGCGTGGCATGATTTTCAAAACACGCTCTGCTTCTTTTGACAGGTATGGGTCAGGACTTCTTAATACTTTAATGTCAACAATAGAACCGTCTTTGTTTACAACGAACTGTGCATATACGCGGCCTTGAATGCCCTGTTCCTGACAAATAGATGGGTATTTGATGTTTTCGGCCAGCCATTTCATTAAGGCTTCGTCACCTCCTGGAAAACGAGGGTTTTCTTCTACAACATCATAAATAATGTTCTCATCAACTTGCTCTACAACTGGACCTACAGGACCTGATGATGGCGCGCCTGTGCCGACTACATTAGTTACGATGGCTTGGTTGACTTCTTCAGAAGTTTCTACTTCTTCTTCGACCAACTCAGTTTCATTGTCTACAATGTTCAGCACTTCAGCGATTTTTGGTGCAGCTGCGGGGGGAGGGGCCGCAACTTCTTCTTCCTGACGTGAGATAGGAATCATGTCTTCTTCGTAGACGCTTTCAAACACCGGTTCAAGTTCTTCGATTTTTCTGTCGCGTTGTGTCCACTCAAAAGCAACAAACATGGCTGCTAAGGCTAATACATAGCCAATTAGCATACCTGTGCTTTTTTTGCCTTCGAGGTCCGCTTTTTGTGATTTTTTGACTTCCATAATATTATTAGCTTTTTACGTATTCTTCATATCGGGACAAATGTAACACATTTTTTTCTATTACACACGTCTTCGCACTATTTTTTTTTCGTCTGCATGTTTTTTTTGTATGATACAACATAAACGTGTATTTCTTGCGTTATATTAACGGTTCGTTTTTTACGTGCTACAAAATGATTTATATTCTTAAAAATATGTATCTTTGACGGTTAAAACAATTTAGCAGACATGAGAAGGACGTCAGCGCTCTTGCTATATATGATATGCTTTTCCTATGCTTTTGCACAAAATAGGAACTCCGTGTTTAATTTCCTGGAGTTACCTCATTCGTCGCATGCCACAGCTTTGGGAGGCCACAATATATCCTTGATTTCAGATGATGTCTCATTGGTGTTTGGCAATCCAGCATTGTTAGCTTCGGTTAGTGACAAGTCGCTGAATCTTAACTATATGACTTATATGCAAGGGACAAATGTGGCGAGCGCAGCTTTTGCAAAAATTGTGGGAACAAGATCTACGTTTGGCGTGACTGCGCAATATGTACATTACGGTTCAATGATGGAAACAACGGTGACTGATGAGGTCGTCGGGACTTTTTCGGCCATGGATATGGCTGTCAGCGGCTTGTATGCTTACAATTTGAGTGCCAGATGGGTTGGTGGCGTCTCTGGTAAATTGATATATTCAAAATTGGCGGATTATTCGTCTGTAGGTTTGGCCGTTGATTTGGGGGTGAATTATTATAATGAAAATGCCGATTTTTCTTTTTCTGTTTTGGCCAGGAATCTGGGAGGACAGATAAAAGCGTACGGTGATGTGCATGAACGTTTGCCTGTTTCGTTGCAGGCCGGTTTTACGCAACGATTGGCGCATGCTCCTTTCCGGATTTCGCTTACATGTATCGATTTGAACCGTTGGGGTGAGGATGATTATTATAGCGGAGAGGAAACTTTGTCGGCTGGACGGTTGGTGCTGAATCATTTGGTGGCCGGAGTGGACTTCCTGCTTTCTGACAATATTTATCTTGCAGTCGGCTATAACTTCAGGAGAGCTTATGAGATGAAAACGGCCGGTTCGTCACATTGGGCCGGTTTTTCTGCCGGTGGGGGTATGCAGCTTTCTCGCTTTAAGTTTGGAGTGGCTTACGCACAGTATCATTTGTCTACTCCTTCATTGATTTTTAACGTGTCGTATAACTTATAAAATATATTATGAAAAAAATTATCATAGCCATTGACGGATATTCTTCGTGTGGGAAAAGCACCATGGCAAAAGATCTGGCAAAAGAAATAGGATATATTTATATTGACAGCGGTGCCATGTATCGAGCCGTGACGTTTTATTGTTTAGAGCATGGACTTTTTGACGGTAACGAAGTGAACGAGGTTGAACTTGCAAAAGCGATGCCGGACATTCGTATAGAGTTCAGACTTAATGCAGAAACCAAGCGACCGGAGACATATCTGGACGGCCGGTGTGTGGAGAAGGAAATTCGGACATTGGCAGTTTCGCAGAAGGTCAGTTTTATTGCGGCTTTGGGGTTTGTAAGGGAAGCATTGGTCAGGTTGCAGCAGGAGATGGGGAAAGAGAAAGGGATTGTCATGGATGGAAGGGATATAGGGACGACTGTATTTCCTGACGCTGAATTAAAAGTGTTTGTTACCGCCTCGGCCGCCATCAGGGCAAAGCGCCGATATGATGAATTGCAGGCAAAAGGCGAAAAAGGCAGTTATGAGGAAATTCTCGCGAACGTCGAGGAGCGTGACCGTATCGACATGAATAGGGCGGTAAGTCCGTTGCGGCAGGCTGAAGATGCTGTTGTGTTGGATAACAGTGAAATGACGGTAGATGAGCAAAAAACCTGGTTGTTGGCGCAGTACGGGCGGGTAGTAGGTCGTGGTGAATGAAAGACGGAGTCGGCGGATGATGTACCGGACAGAAGAAAGGAGAGCGGTATGAGAATAGAGATTGACGAGGGATCAGGCTTTTGTTTCGGTGTGACAAGGGCGATCAAAAAGGCAGAAGAGGAACTTGGCCAGAGTCCGACACTATATTGCCTCGGTGACATTGTTCACAACGGCAAGGAGTGTGACCGGTTGAAGAAGCTCGGCTTAGTGACTATCGATCACGCAGAATTGGAAAAGTTAGACGATACGAAAGTGCTGTTAAGGGCACACGGCGAACCCCCGCAGACGTATGAGACGGCTGCCCGGAATAATATAGAGATTATTGATGCAACATGTCCGGTCGTGTTGCATCTTCAGGAGCGGATAAAAAAAGAATTTGCCTCCTTACATGCTGACGAAAAACAGATTGTGATATACGGAAAGAATGGTCATGCTGAGGTCTTGGGGCTCGTCGGCCAGACCGGTGGCAAGGCTATTGTCATAGAAACGCTTGAGGATGCCGCCCGGTTAGATTTCTCAAAGGATATTTCTTTATATTCACAAACAACCAAGCCGTTGGATGGCTTTCAAAAGATTGTGGCTTATATACAGACACATATATCTCCGAATGCAACTTTTCATTATTATGACACGATTTGCCGACAAGTTGCGAACCGCATGCCGCATATCCGTGAGTTTGCGACGCGGCATGATGTGATATTGTTTGTTTGTGGTAAGAAAAGCTCAAACGGCCGTGTCCTTTTCAATGAATGTAGGAGTGTAAATCCCCGTTCATATATGATTGACACGGCTGATGAGATTGATTTCAGCTGGCTCGACGGATGTGCCTCAGTCGGCATTTGCGGGGCGACTTCCACCCCCAAATGGTTAATGGAGGAGTGCAAAATACGCATCCAGAAGTTTCTTCGCGGCCACGAATGAGGTTTGTTTGCCGCAAAGGACTTGCTCTTCAGCGTTTTCGAGCATTAACGCAATGGTTTTGTTTTGGAAGAAACTGTTGCGAAGTTGTTCGTTAATGCTTTCGTACATCCAGTATTTTGCTTGCTCGTTCCGTCTGTATTCAAAATATCCGTTGTCTTTTACAAAGTCGATGTATTTGAATACCATGTCCCATATTTCTTTGATGCCTAAGTTGTAGAAACCCGAGTATGTGAGTACCTGCGGCATCCATCCGCTTTCCGGAGCCGGGAACAGATGAAGGGCATTGCGGAATTGTGTGGCGGCCAGTTGGCATTTGTCTACATTGTTGCCGTCACATTTGTTGATGACAATGCCGTCGGCCATTTCCATGATACCCCGTTTGATGCCCTGAAGTTCGTCGCCGGTGCCGGCCAGTTGTATCAACAGGAAAAAGTCTACCATGGAATGGCAGGCGGTTTCGCTTTGACCTACTCCTACGGTTTCCACAAATATCTTGTCAAAACCGGCCGCTTCACATAATATGATGGTTTCCCTCGTTTTTCTTGCGACACCGCCTAATGAACCCGCAGAAGGACTGGGACGTATGAATGAGTCGGGATGGACTGACAACTTTTCCATGCGGGTCTTGTCACCCAATATGCTGCCTTTGCTGCGTTCGCTGCTGGGGTCGATGGCTAATACTGCCAGTTTGCCACCGTAAGCCTCCAATACGTGTATGCCGAAGGCATCAATGCTGGTACTTTTTCCCGCTCCCGGAACCCCGCTGATGCCGATGCGTACGGAATGTCCGGCATGAGGCAGACATTTTTCGATGACTTCCTGAGCGATGGATTGATGGTCGGGGTTTGTGCTTTCAACCAACGTGACTGCTTGCCCCAGAATTGTAACATTACCTTTAAGGATGCCTTCAACATAGTCATTGGCTGACAGCTGGTGATGGCGGAAACGCCCTTTCTTTAAATACGGATTGACGATTGACGGTTGAGCTACGCCACTGTTGACTGTCAAACCTTTGTATTCGGTGCTGTTTTCGGGATGTTCCATGACTTTGTTTTTTATTGTTTCACTTTAACGGTAATAATTTCTTTAGCATGCCGTGGGTCATTTGTTATCAGTAGGATCCGCGGACGGTTTTTCATCGTTTTGAGGTATTTTGACGAGACTGTAAGCTTTAGTTTTGCACTTTTCCCAGGTTCGATTGTCCGATTACTGAGACTTACGGAGAGGGCTTTGTTGAATACTTGTAGGGAACGTATCTCCAAAGGAGCCTGTCCTGTATTGCTGATGATAATGTTATCGCTCTTTTTGTACCTGCGACCCATAGAGCCTAAATCTATCGTATCGGCAGAAAGAGTCATGTTGGGCAGCTTTTCTCTATCCTGTAGCGTCAGTCCGGAAAAGTCGGGCAAGAGAATGGAAGATACGACAATCTCGTTTTCTTCGCCGATCCGGTCGCCCGGTTTGCGTGCAAGATAGATGGATGTTTGGGTCAAGCCAAATTGTTTCAGTTTCTCGCTGTCAAGTGTAAGCAATATTTTCCCCATTCGCCCTCCGTTGAGGCTTTCCGGATAATATTGGGCTGTAAGGTAAGGCGGCAGGTGCATTAATTGTGGCTGGTAACTTTTTCTGCCAAGATTTACGATTTGCAATTCGGCAACAGGTTTGTCTCCTTTGTTAACATTATCGAATTCAATGTTATTGGTGTTCATACGTATTTCGCCGAGATCTACAGGGAAGTTGCTCGAATAATCAGACAGCTTTGTTACGACACGGCCTTGAAAATGCAGATAGACGGGCTTGTCGGATGCGTTCGTGAAAACCTCTAAGTCTTTTTGGAAGACGCCGAGCATCTGGGCATCGTATATGGCAGTGATGGTTCCTTCGGCACCACTTGCAATCAGTTCACGAGGCCAAGAAACGGTCGTACAGCCGCATGAAGGAATGACTTCTATGATGTTCAGGGGCTCATCGCCGGTGTTTTTTATGGTGAATTTAACTTGTTTGGGCAGTTGAAACATGATTTCCCCTAAATTAGCCACGTCGTTAGCTACCGTCATGCGAGGTTGGGCATTGATGTGACTGATGGCGGAGATACATGTACAGCAGATGAATATTTGTTTCAGTGTCATATCTTACGTCTTAGCAGGACAAAGATAAGTAAAAAAAGTGGCACCCCAACCATCCTGGTTGTGAAATAATCCTTATTTGCGAGAGTTTGGAACAATCTCTCTGTATACAACAATTTTATCATAAAAGTCCTTCACTCCTTCACCGAGTGTGTATAAATTGTTATGAGCCTGCATGTTGGTGGTGAAGGAGTTCTTTTTTTATGCTTCACCGAGCCTTGTTCGAATCGACCTTCATACACCTCTTCCACAGCGACCTGTCGCTTCTGCAACACGACCTGTCGCCTTGCAGAAGCGACAGGTCGCAATTTTTGCTGCGACCGCTTGCATTTTTGTCGATGAACGGTGAAGGCAAAACCGGTTGTCTGTTCACCTTCAATCTGCAGACTTACAGTAATCTAAATATATCTGGTGAAGGAGTGAAGGACTTTTAGAGAAAATAATGTGTAGTATGTCTTTTTTTCGAGGTTTGGGTGATAGTTTTTCTGCCGTAACTTTGCTTGGGTGCCGTATAATCGTGGTACCGATAGGGATAAAACTATTATCGTTGATTTTGTACTGTTTCAGCATAATATTGCTGGAAAGCATAAAACAGACATTTGGCCAGTTTCTTCCGGCCTCGTCTGGACTTGATGAATTTTTCCTCTTCCTTGTTGGAGATAAACCCCAATTCTGTTAAAACAGCCGGCATGTTTGTTTCACGCAAAACGGCTAAGTTGCCTGTTTTAACCCCTCTGTTTTCACGTTCCGCGAAATATGTATACTGGAATTGTATCAGATTGGCTAACCGTTCGCTTGCCGTGCCTTTTGCAGCAGGGTGGATGAATGTTTCGGTGCCTTCTGCCCAGCCGCGAGCAGAGTTGCTGTGGATGGAGATGAATAAATCTGCATTGAAAAAGTTTGCCATGCCGGCTCTGTCTTCAAGTGTGATATATTCATCACCGGTACGCGTCATGATGACTTCAACCTGTTTGTAGTTCTTTTTTATAAGTTTCTCGAGACTTTTAGCTGTTTTCAGGTTGATTTCCTTTTCAAGGGATTTTCGGCCGGCAGCTCCTTGGTCTCTACCTCCGTGTCCTGCGTCGATCACAAGGACGAAATCCCCACTCCCCAGCTGACGTGTTGACCGGCATGCCGAGTTCGTTAACAACAGCAAGACGGCAATGGCAAATGGGAATGTCTTATAAAGCAATCTTTTAGATGTAGCCATGATTGTTTGACATGTCGTTGTTATTGGCTAATGATTTCATTTTCTATGGCAGCCAGTTCCCGTATACTTGCCTTGTGAGCTTCAAGTCTTGACTGAAGACTTGCTATGCGCATCATCAGTATGTTTTGTTCGTTTTCAAGTTTTGCAATTTCCGCATTGAGGAAAGCTGTCTGGTTGTCTTTATCCGGTCTCGGTGATGATGTATCTGCCTGATGGGCGGCCAAAGCTAATTGGGCGTCTTCGACCCGCATGTATGATACACTGTTCTTTACGTCCAGTTCTCTTGCTGTTTTCCTGAGTTCGTTCCAGTTGATGTTACTGCGGAACGTTTTGTCGATGTCAGCATATTGGATGGGTGAATGTTGTGTATTATAAGATTTTATCCAAAGATCAATCGCTGAACTTTCTTTTGCAATTAAATGCTCGAGTTGTTCGTTGTTTTCTTTTAGTTGTTGCAGGCGGCCAGTTTGTATGGAAAGGATTTCTTTTAATGAATGGCATGTGAGTTCTGCTTCCTCTTTTTCTGTTTCTGCAGCGGTCAGTGCATTGAGCAGTTGTTGATTATATGCTTCAGCGTTGGTTGCTTTCAACATGTTGGCGAGATGGTTGCTTTGTTGTTTCCTGTTTTCTGTCAGGCGTTCCATCTCGTCAAACAAATTTTGTCTCTCTCTTTCCAGTTCCTGAATGGTTTGTTGCGTCAGTCTGAGAGTTCCGCTTTGCTGTATTTCCGATGTTTTGTTTTGCTGGAGCTGTTCTTTCAGACTGTTGTCAAGCTCCATTTGTTTTTGAATATAAATGTATAGGTTTTCAGGATTTTCTGACCACACATTCAACCAGTTTGAGATACCCATCATTTGGTCTATTTCTTCATAAAGGCGGCTATAGTTACTGTTGACGCGGGAATAGGACTGTTGCAAATGTTCTACCTTATAAGCCAGGACCTGGCAACCTGTATTAACTTCGTTGAGCCTGATGGTGAGATCGTTCTTTTCCATTTCCTTCGCAGAAAGTTTTTCGTTGAGTGTATTAATGTTTGATTGGTGGAAATTGAAGTTATCCAGGTCTTTTTGGGCCTTTTCTGCGTCAATGCCGGTTTTTTCAACTAATTGCCGAATCATAATGAGTCGGGCTTCATAATTGGCATTAGTAGTGCATTCGTTCAAAGAACGGTCTAATGAACTGAATTGTTTCCAGCCTGTGATATTTTCTTGCTGAAGTTCTTTGTAAATGATAAGTGCTTGGCAGGCTATTTCCAGCTTCCCTTCTTCTTTGGCCAATTCTTTTTTTTGCTCGTCAAGCAGAAATGTTTTGTTCTTTAACTCGTTGTTTATTTGATTGAATTCGGTTTTAATTTCTCCAATAAGTTTGCTTTGTTCTATGAAAGAGTCGGCGTGGTAGGGGTGATGTGTTGCACCACATACACTGCAGTTTACGCCTTCTCGCAAATCTTTTCTCATCTGCATGACGTCCTGGCTTTTACTGAGCGTATAGGCGTATTTCAATTCTTCGTTTTGTTTTTCCAAACCGGATACTTCTGGTTGCAGTTGTTTGATATTCGATTTAAGGTTTTCTATATGAAGTTGTATGCGTGTGACTTCTTGCTTTTTATCTTCAATTAAGAGGAATGTTTTGGTGATTTGTTTCCATAAACGCTCAGCATTGGTCAACTGTTCTTTTTGACTCTTTAGTGCCATGGCGCGTTGTTGCAGCATGTAGCTGTTCATGCCGACAATACTTTTTTGATGTACGGCCAGCTCGCTTTGCAGGGTATTGATTTGTGCGTCAATTTCTTGTGATTTTACGAAAAGTTTATTAAGTTTTTCGTTTTGTTCTGTCTGTTTTTTGATGGCATCCTCAAGCTGTATTTTCAGTTGCTCCTTTCTGTTGTTTTGATTCTGAAGGAATTGCAGTTTGGCTAACAGTACATCGCCTTTCTCGGTCATTCTTTGTAGCCGGCCCATGTTTTGAATTTGCGAGCGTAGTTCCGATTCTACGTGGCGTGTTTTTTCTAAATCGTTCAGTTGCTCGTTTGCTGTTTGCTGCAAATCGTTCAAACGCGTATTCCTATCAGAAAGCGTATCTTGTATTTCTTGTATTCTGGCGTCAAGGTAGGCTATCCTTTCTTCTGTACGGTGTGCTTCTGCAATTCTGCTTTGCTGTTGGAACAGGTTTTGCAGGCATTCAGAGTATTGATTCTTCCTGTTTTCCGATTCAGTGCGGGCTTTGTCAAATTCTTTTTGGAGATTATTTATTTCCTTTTGGGTGGCATTTAACTCTGATAGCAACCTTTCATGATCCTCTTTAAACAGCTTTATATGTTCATAGTTGCTGAGTATTGCTTCGTAGTCTTCAAATCTCTCTAAAGATTGTATGTCATTCAACCGTATGTTGTATTCTTTGTTTATTTGGAAGTATGCTTGCTTGCATTTGTTGAGAACTGAATTGAGCTGTTCGTACTTATACAGCCATTTTTTCTGTTCGTTCAGACTTTCAATGGCTTGGCTCAGATTCCTTAGCTTGGTTTGTGACAGGCGAAGTTGGTTCTGTATGTTGTCTTGTTCGCCTTGGTCTAAAATGTGTTCCCCGATTTTTAATTTTTTGGTTTCCAATGAGGATAAATGCCGGAACAAACGTTTTAATTCGTCCGGCATGGACGTTTGATAATGTTTCAGGAACCATTGTTCAGCAGCCATTTCCGGTGTTTCCGGCAGGTTGCTTGTTATGATATTTGTATCTGCAGTTTCTTTCGGGGCGATATGTTGTCTGTCTGGAACGATGCTGTTGTCTTTTTGAAAGAATTTCATACGATTGTATTCTGTGTTTGTCATGCAAAAGTATAAATAAAAAATGTTTCTTGCTAACTTCTGCCTTGTTATATTATAGATAATAAAATCAGAGATTTGAAAAAAAATTGTATTTTTGCAAATTAAAACGAACTAATTTAAAAAATTATGATTATGAAAAAGTATTTTTTCTTGGCAGCTTGCTGTATGCTCGCTGTAGGTTTTACCGCATGCGACAATGGTGACGATGACAACGGAGACGAAGGAAATGGAAGCGGAACATCAGTCAATGGTGGAAGCGGAACATCAGCCAACAGCACTCCAAATGTAAGTGAATCTTTAGGTATCGAACATCTTGTTACCTCAATAAGAGGAGGCGAAAATTCTACCTTTCATTACAGCAACGGAAAAATGACAGATGGTGTAACAGACGGCAATACTAATTTTGTCATTACAGAGAACCCTCTTAAAATCAATATGTCTTATATTAGTGAATATGAAAGTGAAAACTCTAACTTCACCGATATAAAGACCAACAGCAATGGCTTCATTACTTATTTAAAAGGCCAAATAGAAGAAGTATACTACGATGATACGTACAATAGCACTGGAGAAGCCAATCTTGAATACGATGGAGACGG
The DNA here is from genome assembly GCA_949299545.1 of uncultured Prevotellaceae bacterium. GTDB lineage: Bacteria > Bacteroidota > Bacteroidia > Bacteroidales > Bacteroidaceae > Paraprevotella. The sequence goes on from CASGAM010000026.1 coordinate 141,551, forward strand.
CCATCTTATAAAGATGACCACTTACGCAACAGAAGACGGTTATAGCTATACTACTCCTACCACTTTCACATGGGTGAACGGTAACCTGACAGAAATGGTCAACAAATATGAAGAAAGTGAATACGGTATGACATTCTCAGAGACTACAACTTATACGTTTGAATATAACGATAACACCGCAGACAATCCAAATCCTGGCATTTTCTTTGAGGGTATGGATTACGAACTGTACGACTTCATGTGGTATGCAGGCTTGCTGGGTAAACATACAAAAAACATCCCTACCAAGATTACAAGAAAATCTGTTGAAAAAGAAAACGGCGAGATTACTTATGAATATAGCTGGTCAGAAACCGTTGATGTTACCTACAATCCAAATGGATCTGTAGCCTCTATCACTTATACTGAAACTAACAACGGTTATCAGTCAACCGTTTACTACGACTACAACGGAGAGCAGGCAGAATCGAACATCCAGGCCGGTATCAGCAGCAAAACCATAAAATCACCGCGCAAGATGCATCGCCACAGAAAATAATATTAAAGGTTTAAAAACCAAGCATAAAATTTTAAGGGGGTGACCAGAAAGTAAATTATATTTTCTAAGAAAAAGTACAAATTGTAAGTTCTAAGTATAAAAAGAGCCTTATCAAACTCCGTTTTTGGTGCTATGATAAGGCTCTTAATGCCAATCTTTGCTACATTTTTCAGTTTATCATTTTTTATTCGTACTTTTGCATTATAGAAATAATTAATAATAAGTGAAGACAATGGCATCAAAACCAGGAATACCGAAAGGAACACGTGACTTTTCACCGGTTGAAATGGCGAAAAGAAATTATATTTTCGATACGATTCGTAGTGTTTACGCACTATATGGATTTCAACAAATAGAGACCCCGGCGATGGAGAACTTATCGACCTTAATGGGTAAATATGGTGAAGAAGGAGATAAGCTCCTTTTTAAGATTTTAAATTCCGGTAATTTCATGGCCGGTGTCGAATTTGATGAATTACAAGAGGGACAAACAAATAAATTGGCAGCAAGGTTCTGTGAGAAAGGGTTGCGGTATGATTTGACTGTGCCTTTTGCACGTTATGTCGTGCAGCACCGTGATGAATTGACTTTACCGTTTAAACGTTATCAGATTCAGCCGGTATGGCGTGCCGACCGTCCGCAGAAAGGACGTTACCGTGAGTTTTACCAATGTGACGCCGATGTAGTGGGAAGCGATTCTTTGCTTAACGAGGTGGAATTAATACAAATTATCGATACGGTATTCTCAAAGTTTGGCATCAGGGTTTGTATTAAGATGAATAACCGCAAGATTTTAACAGGTATAGCGGAAATAATTGGCGCGGCAGACAAGATCGTGGATATTACGGTCGCTATAGACAAATTAGATAAAATAGGTCTTGAGAATGTGAATACCGAATTAGCAGCATGCGGCATAGCTCAAGAGGCCATCGATAAATTGCAGCCTATTATCTGCATGAAAGGTAATAATGATGAAAAGTTGGCAGTTATGCGTGAAACCTTGTCAGAAAGTGAAATAGGCTTGAAAGGCATTGATGAATGCTTTTTTGTGTTGAAAACATTGGAAAAATTGGCATTACGGAATCAAGTGGAGTTGGATTTGACGTTGGCACGAGGATTGAATTATTATACAGGCTGTATTTTTGAGGTCAAGGCATTGGATGTCGAGATTGGAAGTATTACAGGGGGAGGCCGTTATGACAACCTTACCGGAATATTCGGCATGCCGGGTTTAAGTGGCGTAGGTATTTCATTTGGGGCGGATCGTATTTTTGATGTGTTGAATCAGCTTGATTTGTATCCTGAAGAGACTGGCGTTGGAACAGATTTGATGTTTGTGAATTTCGGGGAGCGAGAGGCCGCTTTTTCTCTTGCCGCCATGACAAAAATACGTATGGCGGGCATACGATGCGAGATATTTCCCGACAGTGCCAAGATGAAAAAACAAATGAGTTATGCTAACGCTCGGAATATACCGTTTGTGGCTATTGTGGGCGAGGATGAGATGAAAGAAGGAAAGATAATGCTCAAAGATATGGTTAAGGGCGAACAGCGTTTGGTGACTCCTGAAGAATTGATAAGTTGCGTTAAATCTTAATAATCATATATGAGACGAAAGTGTTTTACCATATCTTTGTTATTATTTTGAATGGTAAAATACTTTTGTCATGTTGCGCTTTAAATTCTTTCCAAGCATAATTGTTTGTTGTGTGTTTGGCGTTTTATTCAATAAAGTCTATGCACAAAATACCGGTATTTTTAATCCTCGGGATTTTGAAATACGTGTGGAAGTCATGTGTCCGCATGCTTATTCGCCAAAATATGTGAGCTATGGTTATTCGCTCGCTTTGCGCAACGATTCTGCTTTTGTTTATCTACCATATATGGGTAGGGTATATCAGCCTGTTTTGAATGATAATGGCTTACAATTTGTTTCGCCTGTCAAGAACTTTACTGTTGAGGAAAAACGCAATGGAGAACTTATCATAAGTTTTGCAGCTAAAAACGGGGCTGTTAATTGCCGTTTTCAAATTACTGTCAGGGAAAACGAGGATGCAAATATATTCCTTTCCCCAAGTAACGCACAATCTATTTCCTACGACGGCTATGTGTCTGAAGAGAAGTCATCATTTTGAGACGTTTGTTGTGTAACGAGTAGTTTGTCAATGCGGGCACCGTCCATATTGATGACTTTAATGTTAAAATTATGCCATTGGAGCTGTTCTCCACATGCAGGTATATGTTGTAGCTTTTCTAACAGAAGACCGGCAACTGTATTGTAATCTGTTTCGCTGCATAAATCTTCAGCCTTAAAGTAACATAGGAAGTTGTGAAATGGACATTGACCATCGACAATCCATTCCTCTTTGTCGTTCCTTTTTATAATGTCAGGGGCCTCATTGCCTTCGTTGACACTTCCAACAAGGCCGTCAAGTATGTTTTTGAGAGTGACAATCCCTTGACAGGCGCCAAACTCATCGCAGACCATTGCATTGGTGAATTTTTGTTTTTTCATCAGTTCCAATGCTTTGTATACGGGCATGTTTTCATGGATAAATTTCATTTCGTGTATAATGTTGCCGAGGTTAAAATCTGTATCGTCTAAATGTAAGATTAGATCCTTCAGGTAAATGATACCTTTGATGTTGTCCAAATCACCATCGGCTACAGGGTATACATTGTATATGTTTTTGTTGAGCGAAGCACGTACCTCATCGGCTTTCATTTTGATATCTAACCAAATGACATCACTTTTATGCGTCATAATGGAACTGACTTTAAGGTCGCCGAGCAGGAAGACCCTTTGTACAAGATCTTGTTCTACAGGTTGCACTATACCTTCTTCGCGTCCTTCTTGTAAAACAGATTTTATTTCTTCTTCCGTTACTTTGTTTTCGTTACTGTTGATACCTAATAAACTGAATATGGATGAAGTACTTTTTGCTAAAAGCCATACGAACGGTGAAGCAATCTGTGAGAGCAAGTTCATTGGGCGTGCAATGATGAGAGACATTTTTGTGGCAGCGCTCAAGCCAATACGCTTAGGGACGAGTTCACCGAAAATGATAGTCAGGTAAGTAACAATGACTACGATGAATGCTTGTGCAAGTGTATTGCTGTATCGTTCGGAGATTCCCCAACCTTCAAGAATATCTCCAAGGTTGATTGCCAGGGTTTTGCCTGAATATATACCGGTTAGGATACCGATGAGTGTGATACCTATTTGTATAGTAGAAAGAAAGCGGTCAGGTTCGTTGGCAAGATGGATTGCCGTTTTTGCGGCCTTGTTGCCTTTTTTCATTTCGTTGGTGAGACTGGTTTTGCGTGCTGAGATGATTGCTATTTCAGACATGGCAAAGATGCCGTTAAAAAGAATGAGGACAAGGATAATAATAATTTCAGTCATGTGTATTTTTCTTTGAGACACAAATATAGCAATCTGTTAGAAAAGAAGAATGTCTTAGCGAGTTAACAAAACGATATATTAATGAATATATATTAAATTGTGGTGGCTAGTTTAAACTTATATTGATGCAGGGCGTCTAAAAAACATCTTACTTAACTAATACTTAATGAATATAGCATGAAACGTCTGGTTCTTTTAACGATACTGTTCTTTTCTGGTTTTCAAATGATGATGGCTTTTACAGCGTCGGCTGATACTGTGAAACATAAAATGACTCTGCGTGGCGTGATATATGAACAGCAAACAGGCGAACCTCTTATAGGGGCGACTATACAGTTAATGGATGGTAGTGGAAAGATGGTAAAAGGAGCTACGACAACTCCTGATGGAAAATATGTGATTGCCGGAGTTGAGGCTGCAAAGTCATATTCTGTCAAAGTGTCTTTTATGGGGTATGAAACTCAGACTTTGAATGTGAAACTTCCTGATAAGACAGGTAACTTTAAGATTTCCGATATTCATTTGCGTGAACAGTCACAATGGTTGGCAGAAACAGTGATTACGGCGAAAGCTCCTAAGGTATCAGTCGTAGAAGATACTACCATGTATCATGCTTCCGCTTATACGGTTCCGGAGGGGTCGGTGGTAGAGGAACTCCTAAAAAAGTTACCGGGAGTGGAGATTGAAGATGGAAAGGTGACACTCAATGGAAAAGAAATCACTCAGATATTGGTGGATGGTAAGGAGTTTTTTGGTAATGATACAGAAATAACGTTAAAAAATCTGCCGGCTGACATTGTAGAAAAAATTAAGGCTTATGAGAAGAAAAGTGACAACGCTCGTATAACAGGTATTGATGATGGTAATGAACAGGCTGTTATAGATCTGAGCCTGAAACCGGATAAAAAGAAAGGTTGGTTTGGTAATGTGGATGCTGGTTATGGAACTTATAATCGTTATGATGGCAGGGTAAATCTTAATCGCTTTACTGGAGAACAGCGCTTTTCGCTTGTTGGTAATGCTAATAATACGCGCGGAAACGGACGAAATGCCAATCAATCTGGCGGCTTTAATTTCAATATAAATACCGATAAAACGGAAAGTAACGGAAATGTACGTATTAATACCTCGCAGGGTCGATCCAATTCTTGGAGTAGCTCGGAATCTTTTGAGAATAAGGATGCCGCTTTCTCCAATAGACGTTCAGCCTCAAATAATCGTTCTTTACGTGTCAATGTGGATTACCGATTGGAATGGCGTCCAGATACAATGACGCATATTAACTTCCGTCCCAATTTCTCAGTTAGTACCAATAGTTCTGAATCAAGCAATGAGTCCGCTTCATTTAATGGTGATCCATACTCTATTGAAGGTATCACAGATCCGTTGGCTCAACTTGAAAGCTTGGCCGATTTAATTGGCGTCAATCACAACATTAATGCGAATCGCAGTCAAGGACAATCGTTCTCGGGCAGTGCTTCTTTACTTTATAACAGACGGCTTGCCAAACGAGGAAGGAATGTGTCTTTTAACGTAAGTGGAGGCTTTGGCGATAATAGTAGTAACAGTAGCTCATATTCACAGATTGATTATTATCAGATAATGGCTTCTACAGGAGAAGATTCTGTATATCATAAAATACAATATAATGATTCGCCAAATAAGAATTATAATATAGGTGCTAACGTGAGTTATAGTGAACCTATTAATGACAGCACATTTTTGCAGTTCTCGTATAATTTGAATTATCGTTATCAGGATAATAACCGTGATGTCAGTTCTTTGTTCGATCCGTTGATAGGCAATTTAGGCGCCGGGTTGGAAAATTATGACAATTGGAGGGGAGACGCCCAGCCGGATATTGAACAATGTAGGTATGTAGAGAATAAATATTTCAATCATGATATTCGGTTGCAGGTTCTGTTTAACCGCTCAAAATACAATCTTACAGCAGGTATCAATCTTCAACCTCAAACTTCTATAGTTGAATATGCTAAAGGTAAAAGAGAGTACAATATCAGTCGTACGGTCTTTAATGTGGCTCCAACTATAAATTATCGTTACAGGTTTTCCCGGCAGGAACAATTGCGGTTTACTTATCGTGGAAATACTGGACAGCCAAGTATTACAGATCTGATTCCTGATACACTTGATAATTCTAACCCTCTTAGTATACGTTTGGGTAATGCTGAATTAAAACCATCGTTTACACACAATATCAGTCTGGAATATAATAAATTTATTCAGGAGCATCAGCAGAATTATGGTGCTAGACTTAATTTTAGAGCAACGCAAAATGCGGTAAGTAGTCGTTCGGAGTATGACCCTATTACGGGCGGACGTGTAACTAAGCCTGAGAATATTAATGGAAACTGGAATCTTTCCGGTAACTTTAATTTTAATACAGCATTACCGGATGATCGGTTCAGAGTAGATGCCAACACAACGACCAACTATACTAATTCTGTTGGTTTTGTTTATCAACGAGATGAACAGGTAACAGTCAAGAATAAGACAGGTAATTTGAGGTTAGGGGAGAATATGAGAGGTTCATTTCGTAATGATTGGCTCGAGATAGCTTTAAATGGCTCCATAAATTATAATCATTCGCGGAGTTCTTCTACATTAGCATCCAATATGGATACTTATCACTTTGGTTATGGTGGTAGTACACAAGTAGAGTTGCCGTGGAATTTCACATTCTCTACAGATGTTACTAATAATAGTCGGCGTGGATATAGTGATGCAGCTATGAACAATGATGAACTAATTTGGAACATGCAGTTGTCAAAACGTTTTTTGAAAGGCAATGCTGCGGTTTTGAGTTTCAGATGGTATGACATCCTAAACAAAAGGAGCAATGTGAACCGCAGCGTAAGTGCTTTCTCGCGCACTGATACAAGTACAGAAGGAATTTACAGTTATTGTATGTTGCACTTTATTTATCGTTTCAATGTATTTGGTGGTGGAAATAATCGCAGTAACGATAGTGGAAGAGAGAGAATCGGCGGTGTAAGGGGAGCTGGCGGCGCAAGAGAGTTCGGAGGTACAGGAGGGCAACGTAGAGGTTAAAGGTGTCCATTTGGTTGTTATAAAATGACTGTCTGATACAATTTCTCAAAGTTATAAAAGAGAGGCTATCTCAAGTTCATCCTGAGACAGCCTCTTATTATAAAGATGATTTTGCTTTGTTGTTATTTCAACTTTGCTAAAGCTTCTTTGATGCGTCGCATTGCTTCCATAATGTTTTCATCACTTGTTGCATAACTCATTCTGAAGCATTCCGGAGAACCGAAAGCGTCACCTCCAACGGTTGCTACATGTCCTACTTCGAGTAGATACATGGCCAAATCGGATGAATTGTTTATTTCACGATCGCCAAATTTCTTTCCGTAAAACGAACTGCATTTAGGGAATAGATAGAATGCACCCTGTGGGTCATTTACTTCGAGGCCGGGAATTTCTCTGGCTAATTTTACTATCAGGTTCTTGCGGCGTTCAAAAGCCTTGCGCATGTCTTCAACGCATTCTTGTGAACCGGTGTAAGCTGCTTCTGCGGCTTTTTGTGATACTGAGCATGGTCCACTGGTGTACTGTCCCTGAAGCTTGTTGCATCCCTTTACAATCCACTCAGGAGCTGCAATGAATCCGATACGCCAGCCCGTCATGGCATAAGCCTTTGATACGCCGTTGACAATAACCACACGGTCTTTGATTTCAGGGAACTGGGCGATGCTTTTATGTTTACCGATGTAGTTTATATGTTCGTAAATTTCGTCTGCAATGACAATAACATTTTCATGTTTTGCTAAAACATTAGCTAAACCTTCCAATTCTGCTTTTGAATATACAGAACCTGTCGGGTTGCTGGGTGAGCAAAGAATAAGGGCACGTGTTTTTGGGGTGATAGCAGCTTCCAATTGCGCCGGGGTAATCTTGAAATCCTGTTCGATACCTGCCTCCACGATAATAGGCTTGCCATCGGCTAAGAGAACCATTTCAGGATAACTTACCCAATAAGGTGCCGGAATAATTACCTCGTCACCAGCACTCACCAGCGCCATGATGGCATTGCATACAGATTGCTTGGCACCATTTGAACAAAGAATTTGTGCTGGTGTATAATCCAAGCCGTTTTCGTTTTTAAGTTTTGCAACGATGGCTTCACGAAGTGCTGGATAACCCGGAACAGGCGAATATCTTGAATAGTTTTCCTCTACAGCCTTAATGGCTGCAGCTTTGATATGTTCGGGTGTGTTGAAGTCTGGTTCTCCTACACTCATGTTGATGACATCCACTCCTTGTGCTTTAAGTTCGCTACTTTTTTGAGACATAGCCAGGGTGGCAGATGGTGAAAGTCTTTTGAGACGGTCGGATAATTGATTCATTTTTTTCTTATTATTTATTGTTTGGTTGTTTTTGGCTGCAAAAATAATGCTTTTTATCTAAAAAAACTACTATTTTTCTTTATTTTTAGATAATATACTTTCTTTTTGCCAATTTTGTATTGCATTTTACCAGCCATTGTGTAACTCCCGTCTTCAAAAGGATTATTAAATTCGTTTATTTATTGAAATGTAAGTTATGTCCCATCCGTTCTTTTTTAGTTCTCATGTATTTTTCATCGTATGGGGTTATTGGGACTTCTATAGGGACATTTTCGACAATCTCTAAACCATAGGCTTCCAGTCCTACGCGTTTGACAGGATTATTGGTCATCAAGCGCATTTTATGTACGCCCAATTCGTGAAGGATTTGCGCTCCTACGCCATATTCTCTTTCGTCGGGCAGGAATCCCAAATGTACATTCGCATCTACAGTGTCAAGTCCTTCTTCTTGTAGCTTGTATGCTTTCATCTTGTTGAACAGACCGATTCCTCGCCCTTCCTGATTCATATACAGCAATACACCTTTTCCGGCTTCTTCAATCATGCGCATGGCTTTGTGAAGTTGGGCGCCGCAGTCGCACCGTTGGCTACCGAATATGTCGCCAGTGACGCATGATGAGTGTACTCGCACTAATATAGGTTCATCTGGTTCCCATGTGCCTTTGATGAGTGCCACATGTTCCAAACCGTTGCTGGTTTGGCGGAACGTGATGTCGCGGAAATGTCCGTAAGCGGTAGGCATATCCACTTCCGGCCCTTTTTCTACCATTGATTCACGTTTGAGTCTATAGGCTATCAGATCACGGATGGTTATCATCTTTATTTGATGCTTGCGTGCAATAACTTCTAATTGAGGCATGCGTGCCATTGTTCCGTCGGGATTGAGTATCTCAATCAATGCTGCTGCTGGTTGCAGGCCAGAGAGGCGTGCAAGGTCTACGGCAGCTTCTGTATGTCCAGCTCTGCGCAGCACGCCTTTGTCTTGTGCGTACAGAGGATTGATATGTCCTGGTCGTCCGAATGTTTCTGGCCGGGATGATGGATCTGCCAGCGCGCGAATGGTCGCTGCGCGGTCGTGAGCGGAGACACCGGTGGTACATCCCTCCAATTTGTCAACCGTGACTGTAAAGGGAGTGCCCAACATAGATGTATTGTTGCTTACTTGGTGGGGCAAGTCAAGTTCCTCACTCCGTGATATGGTGATTGGAGCGCACAGTACTCCTCTACCTTCGCTCAGCATGAAATTAACTTTTTCGGGGGTTATCATTTCGGCGGCAGTGATGAAGTCTCCTTCGTTTTCACGGTCTTCATCGTCTACAACGATGACGAACTTACCCTCCTTGAAGTCGGCCAATGCTTCCTCTATTGTATTGAGTTTGAATGTTTCCATATAGTTAGTTGTTTTCTGTTATCGTTTTGATGCGCTCTTTTATAAATGTGAAATTTTTCAGTATTTGCTGGATATCGTTGTATAGCCTCAGTCGATAACGCCATATCCTAAATAGGAAAAATAGACCGGCAGGTAAGAAAATACCGATGGCGAGGTTCCATCTGTAGGAATGGAATGGGCGGGTATGAGCATGGGCGGAAATCACCGGTAGGTTGTTTAGAGCGCCCAATAATGCGTGGTCACGGCTGTTAGCCAGCATCTTGATGAGTCCTTCATATTCTTCGTTCAGTTTTTCTACTGTGTCATCCGTTTTGTTACGAAAGAATAAGAGTAAGTAATTGGGAGGGGAAAGCAATCGTACGCGTTGGGCATAGCTTTTCCATGCTTCTCCCAATGTCGCAAGCTGTTGGATAGCCAGTACATAGTCAGGTTCGTTGATAATGACTTCTTTCCTTACAATATTTCGTGACACCCTAAGTCCTAACACCTTACGTATGGCACTCATGTATGCTTCTGTATTGAAAAGAACAGAGTCTTTGTTGGCTTTGTAAGTGAGGAAAATGCCAATTGGACAAAGTACCATGGAGCTGAGCCACACTCCAAGCCAAGGTATCCATTCGCCGGATTTTGCCAATTTTTCGCCGGATACATTAATAATATAATAGAATATGAATATGATGACCGAGATGACAACAGGTATGCCTAAGCCTCCTCGTCGGATGATGGCCCCCAATGGCGCGCCGATGAAAAAGAAAAAGATGCAGGCTAACGAAAGTGTGAATTTTTTGTGCCATTCTACAGTATGTACACGCGTGCTTTTTTCGGTTTCTTCAGAAATGACCCTTCTGAATTCGTAATCGTTCGAGGCGTTGCGAGCTTTAAAAGTTGCCGACCGGATAGCTGCTTTTTTTTGGTCGTCCGTTAGGTTGAAAAAAACAGAGTCGAGATTGGTTTGCATTGTGGTAGCTTTTGTGGCAAGTCGCGCGGAATCTTCACTTGATGTATATGTCAGGTCTGCTTTGTATGTCGTGCGCCGCGTTGTCGCGAAAAGGGTTCGGCCTATGCTGTCACTTCTATGGGCGAGAGAGTCCAGACCAATTTCTATGTCTTTCATGCTTTTTGTCTGAGCGTTGCCACTAAGAAGCGATGCGTCCATCATGTTAAAATTCGCGTCGAACGGTATTAAGTCGACTTCTTTTACGAAGGTTTCTCTCATGTAAGGAACGTTGGTGCGTTTCATCATGCCGCCTTGTGACTGCATATTGCGGAAACGTTCTCCGGAGTGTAGTGTTAGTACCAAATGTTTTTTATCTGCTGATGTTTGGATGCGGGCTGAATCAGCTAATACGATTTGAGCATCCTCATAACCTTCCGTATTGCTATAAATCATAACCCCATAGAGCATACCTGTCTTCTTGTCCTTTTCTTCCACAAAGATATTGAAGCCGGGAATCTCACTGTAGAAGATACCTTCAGGTATTTCTAACTCGGGTGATTTCTGTTGCATGGAGAATGCTAAAGTATAGAATTTTTTTGTAGCATCGGGGCCGGTGACATTTTGGAAATAGAATGAGCCGATGCAAATGGCAACGGAGAAAAGGAATACCGGTTGCAGGATGCGTGTCAGCGGAATGCCGGCTGCTTTCATGGCAAGCAATTCAAAACGTTCGCCAAGATTCCCAAATGTGATGAGTGAAGCTAAAAGGATAGCGAGGGGTAGTGCTGTAGGTACCAAAGTGAGGCTTGAATAATAGAAGAAGCGGGCAAGAATATCAAGTGTTAAACCTTTGCCGATCAAATCATCTATCCATCGCCACATGAACTGCATGATAAATACGAAAAGGCAGATGAAGAATGTGCCGAGGAAAAGTAAAAAATAGGCTTTGAAGACAAATATATCTATTTTCTTGAATACTTTCATTCTGTTGTCCGTTCGTTCAAATGGCAAAGGTAGCATAAAATTGCTTAGTGACAGAATTTTTTTTATATGTTTTTATGAAATATAAGATTTCCGGATTTATATTTTTCTGACATATGACTTTAAAGTGATTTTTGAATATACAGGTGGATATGGTAATATTAATTTGATGAAGGGATTTTTTTGAAGTAAAAATTGAAACCTTCTTTAAAAATATTCCTCAAAAAGTTTGGATGATATTGATATTATCTATACCTTTGCAACCGCAAACAAGAACATGGCGGGATAGCTCAGCTGGTTAGAGCGCATGATTCATAATCATGAGGTCCCCGGTTCAATCCCGGGTCCCGCTACTTTATTAAGATTAGGAGGCTGGTATTACAGCCTCTTTTTTTATTGTATTGCGGCGTTTCTCGCCAACCGGGAATATCCGCTGAACTTTCTTGTCGGGCTGATTTTTTGTCGATGGTTTTTGGGAACCTTCAGTAGCTTTTCCCTTACATTTTCTCGCTATTACACAATGACTAATTACTACTGGCTGTTTTTCTGTCTCTTTAGCATGTTTTTTCTTTTTTAATAAGGAGTATGTGGCATAAAATGTTTATCTTTGCAGCCTGATTAATTAAAAAAGATAAAAATATGGTAGAATCAAAGAGAATCAAGACAGCGTTAATCTCTGTATTTCATAAAGACGGGTTGGAACAGTTGTTGGCTTCTTTGCACAAAGATGGTGTGAAGTTCCTGTCTACAGGCGGCACGCAGGCTTTCATTGAGAGTTTGGGGTATCCATGTCAGGCCGTTGAAGAATTGACCTCTTATCCTTCAATCCTTGGTGGACGTGTAAAAACTTTGCATCCGAAAATCTTTGGTGGTATTCTTGGACGCCGAGCTTTGGAAGGTGACCGCGAGCAAATGGCCAAGTATGAGATACCTGAAATCGATCTTGTGGTTGTAGATTTATATCCTTTTGAGCAGACTGTGGCAAGTGGGGCTTCAGAGGCTGACATTATTGAGAAAATTGATATAGGCGGCATTTCTTTGATTCGTGCGGCTGCGAAGAATTTCAATGATGTTGTAATCGTGCCAAGTAAAGCTGAATATGCGGCCTTACAGAATATTTTGGATAAAAACGGTGCTCAGACAACGCTGGATGATCGTAAGTGGTTCGCGACACGGGCTTTTGGTGTCAGCAGTCATTACGATACAGCCATCCACGCTTATTTTGTGGGGAAATAATTAAGCGGTACTTTTTAACGGGTAGAAAAAACTAAAATAATGGGATTCTTCTCTTTTACTCAGGAAATAGCGATGGATTTGGGGACTGCCAATACCATCATTACGAGCGATGGGAAAATAGTCGTTGACGAACCTTCGGTGGTGGCACTGGATCGCCGTACGGATAAAATGATAGCCGTAGGTGAGAGGGCAAAATTGATGTATGAAAAGACTCATGATAACATCCGCACGGTGCGTCCGTTGCGCGAAGGCGTGATAGCGGATTTCTATGCATGCGAACAGATGATGCGTGGACTGATCAAGATGGTTCATCGCGGCAGCCGTTTGTTCACACCGTCGCTGAGAATGGTTATCGGCGTGCCTTCTGGATCTACCGAGGTAGAGTTACGCGCAGTACGTGATTCGGCAGAACATGCCGGAGGTCGTGAGGTTTATCTTATTTATGAACCAATGGCGGCTGCTATTGGCATAGGTGTTGACGTTGAAGCGCCACAAGGCAACATGATTGTGGATATAGGTGGTGGTTCTACCGAGATAGCAGTCATCTCGCTTGGTGGCATTGTGTCAAACAATTCCATTCGTATCGCAGGTGATGATTTGACGGCAGATATACAGGAATATATGAGCCGGCAGCATAATGTAAAAGTAAGTGAGCGTATGGCCGAGCGTATCAAAATACATGTAGGTGCTGCATTGACAGAATTGGGTGAGGATGCGCCGGAAGATTATATTGTACATGGTCCCAACCGTATTACGGCTTTACCGATGGAAGTGCCGGTTTGTTATCAAGAAGTTGCACATTGCATGGAGAAATCCATTGCACGTATTGAAACGGCTGTTTTAAGCGCATTGGAGAATACACCTCCCGAATTATATGCTGATATTGTGCATAATGGCATTTATCTGACAGGTGGAGGGGCATTGTTGAGAGGGCTTGACAAGCGCCTGACTGATAAAATCAATATTCCGTTCCATATTGCAGACGACCCATTACACAGTGTAGCAAAGGGAACAGGCATCGCGCTTAAAAATGTGAATAATTTCTCGTTCTTGATGTAAGCATAAATAACAGAAAACGATATAAAGAGGGCATATCCGTGCATAATCTTTGGAATTTCTTGAATAGGTTCAGCCACTGGCTTCTCTTTGCGATGCTTTTTGGCGGAAGCCTATTCTTGTTATATAGGTTCAACGTCTATCATAAAAGCGTTATTTTTACGGCCGTATCGTCGGTGTCGGGAAAGGTCCTCGAGGGAGTTTCCTATGTCCGATCCTATCTCGCGTTGGAAGAGAAAAACAGGGAGTTGGCACGATATAATATTGTTCTTCAACAAAGGATAGAGCAGTTGCGCAGTAAATTGAGGGCGGATGTTTCAGATTCGCTCTTCAAAGAACGATATGTGGATTTTAATATCATACCAGCGCGGATTGTTAATGCGACAGTGGGCGCCCGTAACAATTACCTGACCATCAATAAGGGATATGCAGACGGCATAAAGCCGGAAATGGGAGTCGTTTGTGGAACGGGTATCGTAGGTGTGGTTTACCAAACGTCGGCTAATTATGCCATTGTAATGTCTCTTCTCAATCGTAAAACTGCTGTTAGTTGCCGGCTTCGCGATACAGATTATTTTGGTTATTTGCATTGGAGTGGGGAGCATCCGTTATATGCCCGCCTTGAAGACATACCGAGACATGCAAAGCTGAGAGTTGGAATGCCTGTGGAGACGAGTGGCTTTTCGGCAGTTTTTCCGCCGGGTATCTTTGTGGGGAGGGTTAGCCGTATCAATAATTCGGAAGATGGGCTTTCTTATACGTTGGAAGTTAATCTGAGTACGGATTTTGCAAAATTGGATGATGTCTATGTAATAGACTGTCCGGCACGAATGGAGATTGACAGTTTGGAGAAAGCAATAGTCGGGGAATAAAACGAGAATTGTAATGAGGATACAAGACTTTTTTCGCCATTTGTTATGGGTGGTTGTGTTGGTTGCGTTGCAGGTGTTGTTCTTCAATCACCTGTGCTTTTGGGGAGGAGGCAAGCCGGTCGTTTATGTTTATATCCTTTGCCTGTTGCCACAGAATATGTCACGTAACAGTTGGTTGTTGTGGGGCTTTGTTACGGGACTATGTGCTGATGCCTTTTCTGAACTGCCTGGCCTTGGCGCAGCTTCGATGACGTTTGCAGCTATGCTGGCCCCACGTCTGATGACGCTATTTGCTACGCGTGAGGCATTAGAGGAAAGACGTTGGGTGTTGCCACTGTCCGAATCTTCTGGCCTTCGTTATGCTTTTACGCTCGTGCTGATTCATCACGCCGTATATATTATTCTTGAGATGTTCTCATTTCATCATCCTTTATACATGTTTTACGCATGGGGCAGCAGCAGTTTGTTGACTTTTGTTGTTATATGGGCTTTGTCACGTATAAATATTGTTACTGCGCAGCAACACAAATGAGAAAATATGCCGAATTACGAGCTTGAGAAACGGAAATTTGTGATTGGCGGGATTGCTGTCGCCATTGTTCTCGTGTATATTCTGCGGCTTTTTGCGTTACAGATTATGAGCGACGATTATAAGAAGAATGCAGATTCCAATGCCTTGCTCAAACAAATACAGTATCCTGCCCGTGGTACTATTTCTGACAGGAATGGGAAACTGATGGTTTATAACCAGCCGGCATATGATGTAATGGTGGTCATGATGGAGCAGAAAGGAGTTGACACGCTGGATTTGTGTCAGAGTCTCGGCATCACGAAAGAGTTTTACGAGAAACGTATGTCTGAAATAAAAGACCGTTCAAGGAATCGTGGTTATTCACCATATACCCAGCAGCTTTTCATGGGTCAACTGTCGAGTGAGGAGTTTTGTGCCTTTCAGGAGAAACTGTTTCGTTTTCCGGGTTTTTATGTACAACGGCGTTCCATACGTCAGTATAAGACTAGTCATGCGGCACATGTGTTAGGTGATGTGGGCGAGGTTTCGCCAGCTGATGTTGAGGCTGATGATTATTATAACGGTGGTGATTATATAGGAAAGTTGGGTATAGAACGTGCTTATGAAAAACAGCTGCGCGGAGAGAAAGGTATCCAAGTGCTTTTGCGTGATGCACACGGCCGTATCAAAGGTCGCTACCAGAATGGGCTTCACGACACACAGACCGTTCCCGGCAAGAATCTTACGTTGGGCATTGATGCCGACTTGCAGGCGTTGGGAGAACGGCTCATGGAAGGTAAAATCGGTAGTATTGTAGCGATAGAACCCTCAACTGGTGAGGTGTTGTGTATGGTATCATCACCTACATACGATCCGCGTATGATGATAGGCCGCCAAAGGGGGCATAATCATCTTGCGCTTAGTCGCGACCCAATGAAGCCTTTACTCAACCGCTCCATCATGGGACAGTATCCGCCGGGGTCAACCTTTAAGACTTCTCAGGCGTTGACATTTCTCCAAGAAGGTATTATTACGACGAAGACATTGTATCCTTGTTCCATGGGATTCCGCTATCGAGGTTTGCACGTGGGATGTCATGCTCATCCGGCGCCCATAGCTTTAATACCTGCCATCAGTACATCCTGCAATGCTTATTTCTGTTGGGGGCTTTATTATATGTTTTCAAACCGGGAAAAGTATCCTACCGTCCAAGATGCCATGACGCGTTGGAAGGATTATATGGTGTCTATGGGATTCGGCTATAAACTTGGGATTGACTTGCCGGGAGAGAAACGAGGAATGATTCCCAATGCCCCATATTATGACAAGGCTTACAGAGGGTCGTGGAATGGCTTGACGGTTATCAGCATTGCCATAGGGCAAGGTGAGGTTAATCTTACGCCACTACAGATTGCCAATCTTTGTGCTACGATTGCCAACAGGGGATATTTCATTACTCCTCATGTCGTGAAAGAAATCGAAGGCGAGGCTTTGGATGCGCAGTACACACAAAGACGTTACACGATGGTATCGCCCGAGAATTACGAATTGGTTGTGCAAGGCATGCGTAGCGCAGTCTTACATGGTACGTGTCGGGGAGCAAACCTGCCGGGACTTGATGTGTGTGGAAAAACGGGAACAGCGGAAAACAAAGGTCAAGACCATTCTGTGTTTATGGGTTTCGCGCCGATGAACAATCCGAAAATTGCAGTTTCGGTATATGTGGAGAATGGGAAATGGGGCGCAACGTTCGGTGTGCCTATCGGTGCCTTAATGATTGAACAATATCTTAACGGGAAACTTTCTGAGCAGAGTGAAAAGAAAGCAGAAGAGTTTCAAAACAGGCATATTGAATATGGAGAGCAGGAGAGATAGCAGGAATGAAACCAGTGTTTGGCGTTCGGTCGATTGGCTGACCATCAGCGTGTATATTTGTTTGTTGGCCTTCGGCTGGGTCAGCGTGTGCGGCGCCAGTTATGATTTCAGCCAGCAGGGAGACATTTTCTCTTTTGAAGCTCGCTCGGGCATGCAGATAATATGGATCGGCACGTCATTGTTGTTGGGATTTGTCATTATGATGTTAGACGACCGTATTTATGATACGTTGGCCTACCTTATATACGCTTTTATGTTGGTTCTCCTGTTTATTACGCCATTCTTGGCCCGTGATATCAAAGGATCATATTCCTGGATAAAGATCGGTCCGTTCAGTTTCCAGGCGGCGGAGTTTGCCAAATGTGCCACGGCGCTGGCATTGGCCAAATTTATGTCAGCTTATGGCTATCAAATAACGCGTTGGAAACATTTTCTGCCGACGTTGGCCATCATCATGGTGCCGATTATTTTGATTATCCTGCAAAAGGAAACCGGGTCGGCGCTGGTCTATTTGTCTTTTTTCTTAATGTTATACCGTGAAGGCATGCCCGGATCTATTCTTTTTGCCGGAGTTTCTGCTGTGGTTTATTTTGTGGTCGGAGTCCGTTTTGAAGATGTGATGGTTGGACATACGCCAACGAGCGTGGGTGAATTTACTGTTTTCCTGCTTATATTCTTTTTTTCGCTTGGTATGGTAAATGTTTATTGCAGCAATTCTTCTTTGGTCCGTCGTATATTGGGTTACGGCCTGGGAATTATTGCCGTTGCGGTTTTATTTTCCGTATTTGTCATACCTTTCGACATGTCATGGGTGGTACTGGCTGTTTGTGTGGCGATGGTAGCCTATTTGGTTTATCTGTTCTTGCGCGACCGATTGAAGAGTTATCTTTATATTGCGGGTTTTGCTTTAGGTTCGCTGATGTTTTTTTATTCTGTGGATTTTGTACTGAATCAGGTCTTGGACGACCATCAGCGGGTTCGTATTAATGTGCTTCTTGGACTGGAAGAAGACTTGGCCGGTGCCGGGTATAATGTAAATCAGGCAAAGATTGCAATTGGTTCTGGTGGCTTGATGGGGAAAGGGTTTCTGAATGGGACTCAAACCAAACTCAGGTATGTACCCGAACAGGATACAGACTTTATCTTTTGTACGGTCGGTGAAGAAGAAGGTTTTTGGGGAGCAAGTGTCGTGTTGTTGTTGTTTTTGGTTCTGATCCTAAGATTGATTTATTTGTCTGAACGTCAGCCTTACACGTTTGGGCGGGTTTACGGTTATTGTGTCATGAGTATCTTCCTCTTTCATTTGTTTATTAATGTAGGGATGGTATTGGGGTTGACGCCGGTCATCGGAATTCCTTTGCCTTTTTTCAGTTATGGCGGTTCGTCTTTGTGGGGATTTACCATCCTGTTGTTTATATTCCTGAGGATAGACGCTGGTCGGAATAGGATAAGGAGATTTTGACCATGGTTTTGGTTAGTTTCATGTCTATAGGCTGTTAGCCTTTAATCTTAATCCAATGTCGCTGACCCCCTGTATTTCGTATTTGTTCATATAGTGTCTGATAGTAACCGTTCCACTTTGTCCCTGTTTGAGTGGGATAGGTGAAAGCGGTATGGAATGGTCATGTATGAGAAGTCCAGAAGGGCTTTTGATTTCTTGGGTTTTGCCGGTGTTGCATTTCAACGTATCCTGCCGATGGAGTGGCGGATGTTCAAAATGGCTTGTTACGATCAGCCATAATTCATCGTAAGGATAAGCGGTTGTAGTGCGCACGTAGATTTCTGCCGAATAGTCTGCATCGTGTTTTACCGTGTCGATGCTGAACGTTACCGGTTCGTTTCTTTCCCAGCCGTCGATTGGTGTGGGTATGTATGTGTGGACAATAGTCCTGTCTTCGCAGCCGGTGAGCATGAAACTTGTGGCTGCGAAGATTGTCAGGACAATATTGTTAAAGTTCCTGCGCATTATTGTTGTTAACTGTATTTTTCCTTTCATTGCCTTTTCCTCCGTTTTCGGAGACCGTCTTGTTCTTGTCCGGGCGTTGGCGGTTCGGCTTTGCGTTGTTCTTTCTGTCTTTGCGTTGGCGGTTTGTGTTTTCCTGTGTGCTGATCTGTTCTTCAGTCTTTTGAGGCTTTTTGGCGTTTTCTCTTTTCCCTTTTTCTTTTGCTACTTGTTTGTTGGTATTATTGGCTGTTTCCTTTTTGTCTGTTTTAGATGCTTCCTGCGTTGGGGCTGTGGAATCGGCTGACTGCTGTGCAGGCTTGTTGTTTTTCTTTTTGTTTTTCTTTTTCTTGTCAAAACGCGTAAGGCTTTCCTGCTGGGCCAGATCCACATGTTTGCTTGTGTTGCCGCTTTGTGTGAGTTGTGCAGGTTTCTCGCCGCGGCGGTTCATAGCAATAATTTCAAATACCTGGGATGCCGGTAAGGTGATGAGGTTTGACGCGATATGTTTATCCGTAGAGTAGGTAATTTCGCCTTTCAGAATGTCGGCTTTGAAGTAGAAGTATTCGGCATCTTGTGTGTGGAGCGATATTTCCTTGCTGGGCAATTTCTTTGTCGCTTCAATATAAGAATCAGCTTCAAAGTTGAGGCAACATTTCAGTTTGGCGCATTGTCCTGCAAGTTTTTGCGGATTGGGCGACAGGTCCTGCAGGCGTGCGGAGCCGGTTGATACGGATACGAAATTTTTCATCCACGCAGCGCAGCAAAGTATGCGTCCGCAGGGGCCGATTCCCCCGATGCGGCCGGCTTCTTGACGGGCCCCGATTTGTTTCATTTCTATTCTTACGCGGAATGTCTCTGCCAATATCTTGATGAGTTGCCGGAAATCGACGCGTCCGTCGGCAATGTAGTAGAAAATCGCCTTTCCGCCGTCTCCCTGGTATTCGACATCTCCGATTTTCATTTCCAGTCCCAGCTCTTGCGCTATCTGGCGGGAGCGTATCATGGTGTCATGTTCCTTGCTGCGTGCTTCTTCGTATTTTTCCATGTCCGTAGGCCGGGCTTTACGGTAAATGCGTTTGATGTCCTCATCACTTTTGAGTCCGGCTTTTTTGACTTGAAGTTCCACCAGACGACCGGTTAGCGTCACGACACCGATGTCGTGTCCTGGCGAGGCCTCGACGGCAACGATGTCGCCTTTCTCGAGTGGCAAATGGTTGGAGTTGTGGTAATATCCTTTTCGGGTGTTTTTGAACTGCACCTCGACCAGGTCATTGGCCACCTCGTCGAAAGGCAGGTCTGCCAGATAGTCGTAGACTGTCAGGGGCTTGTCTGATTGAGCGCAACCTTTTGCACACAACCCGTGTCCGGGACAGCCGTTCTTGAATGTATTGTCCATTGCTTTTTTCTTTTAAAGTGTTATTTCCTTATCAGCACCGAGATTTGCAATGCCATGTCGAAGAAAATGATCTTAGGGTTGCCTTGCCTTGAAAGGTCTCTGTGGCAGGTTTCCAACGTTTCAGCCAAAGAAAGGATGTTGCGCTCGTTGACAAACGGCGCAAACCTGATGGCAAAATCCTCTTCGCTTTTTGTCATGCTGATGAGGCTGTTGATATGAAAGTTATATATGAAGTTTTCACGGATGAGTTGAAGACAATAGTCTACGAACTCCAACTGTGAATCGCGTTTCCAGTCTGACAGGTTCAGGCTCCATTGGCGTATTGATTTCATGTCCCTGCGCCATGAAGCACGCATCAGGGTAATAAACTGTTCTAAGTAACCGGCCGTTTTTTCATCGTCGTTTCTTGCCATTTTTATGGCCTTTGTCAAGTTGCCTCCCGCACGCCCGGCTATATGTGAAGCCTCGGCACCGCTGATGTGCAACTCGCTTTCGAGATAACCGGCGATGCTGTCGGCGGTTAAAGGCTTGACGTCGACACGCTGCATCCGGCTGTACAAAGTGGACAGGATAAGATGCGGTGCGTCGCTGACGAAAAGGAAATGCGAGTTGGCCGGCGGCTCTTCAATGAGTTTCAACAGTTTGTTTGCACATTCGGCGGTCATTTTTTCCGGCCAGCAGATAATCATGACCTTGTGGTCCGAGATGGCCGGCTTCAGATTCATCTTGCGCTGGATGCTGTCGCTTTCTTTTGCATAAATGCAAGGTTGCGTATTGCCTTTGGCCTTTAACATTTCGCTCCAGTCCGAGAAGTCAAAGTAGAGCCCGTCTTGCATCCGTTTGCGCCAGATCTTGATGCTGTCGTCCGAGATGTCGTTGGCGCTGTGGAGTATCGGGAACACGAAATGCAGGTCAGGGTGAACAAAATCGCCTGTCATCTTGCAGGAAGGGCAGGCACCACAATATTCACCGGCATTGTCGTGTGCGTTCGGGCACAACAGGTTGCGGGCGTAATTGACGGCCAATGCCAGAGCGCCATAGCCGATGGAACCATTGAACAAAATCGCATGAGGCATTTGCCCGCGGTTTATTTCGCGGACTAAAAGCGTTTGCAGTTCTTCCTGGCCGACTATGGTGTGTTTCATTTCAATAGATGCGTTTTGCAATTTCCTTAATACTTTCTACGGCGGAAACCGTATAGAAATGGATGCTCGGTACACCGTGCGCGATAAGTTCCTTGCACTGTGCGACGCTCCATTCTATGCCCACCTGCTTGATGTCTTCGTCCGTTTTGCATTTTTGTATCTCCGATGCCAGCTCCTGTGGCAGGTCGCAGTGGAACGTTTTCGGCACGACCGTGAATTGTGAGAGCTTTGCCAGCGGTTTGATGCCCGGGATAATGGGAATGTTGATGCCCGCCTGCTGTGTTTTCTCTATGAAATCAAAGTACTTCCTGTTGTCATAGAACAGCTGTGTGACGGCATATTGTGCCCCCATGTCCGCCTTTGCTTTAAGCACCGATATGTCAAAAGACAGATTGGGCGCCTCCTCATGTTTTTCCGGATAGCAGGCAACACCGTAGGTGAACGGCGTTCCTGGGTTCTTGACCGGCGAGCCGTCGATGAAGAAACCGTTGTTGAACTGGTTGATATGGCCTATCAGCTCCGTGGCGTGGGAGTAGCCGTCGCCTGTAGGCATGAAGCTGGCGTCTTCCTTTGCCTTGTCGCCCCGCAACACCAGCAGGTCGCTGATGCCCAGGAACTGGAGGTCAAGCAACAGATATTCCGTGTCTTCGCGTGTGAAACCGCTGCAAAGCATGTGGGGCACGACATGGATTCCGTAATGTTGCTGAATGGCGGCTGCCACGGCTACGGTTCCGGGGCGCCGGCGTTGGCGCGAGCGTTGCATCATGCCGTTGCCCAAGTCTTTGTAGACATACTCGCTCCGGTGGTTGGTGATGTTGATATACAACGGTTCAAACTCACGGAGCGTGTCTATGGTGTGGAACAGTTTGTCGATACCCGTTCCTTTCAGCGGTGGAAGGACTTCAAAAGAAAAGGCAGTCCCCTTATGGTTGCTTATCAGATCTATGACGTTCATTTCATTTTATTGCTGTAGATTGTCTTAAATGGCAAAGATACGAAAAAATGCGGTATTACCTTGTTTTTGTATTGATTTTATGTCGATGATGCCTGCCGGAAACTTTTTCATTGACGGGACGTTTCGAGAGCGGCGTCATATTCTTCGGATGTACAGCAATAATGGCTGTTGGCCGGGTTGCTGTCTGCCTCCCTGTACCAGTCTGAATACATGATGTAGTGTTGCGCGTAGCCTTGGTTGAGTTCTTTGGCCTGTTCCGGGTCAACTTTTTTGATGAACTTGGCCGGGACACCGCCCCATAGTTCTCCGTCGCCGATAACCGTGTTTTTCAGTACCAAAGCGCCGGCTGCGACGATAGCGCCCTGCCCGATGACAGCATGGTCGAGAATGGTTGAGCCCATGCCGATCAGTGCGCCGCTTTTTATTTCACATCCGTGTAAGGTGACGTTATGACCTACCGTCACATCGTCGCCGATGATGATAGGGGCTTTGCCGTAGAGGGTATGCAGACAGGAACCGTCCTGTATGTTGACGCGGTTGCCTATTTTGATGAAGTGTACGTCGCCGCGGATAACGGCGTTGAACCACACCGTGCAGTCGTCGCCCATGGTGACATC
The DNA here is from genome assembly GCA_949299545.1 of uncultured Prevotellaceae bacterium. Taxonomy (GTDB): domain Bacteria; phylum Bacteroidota; class Bacteroidia; order Bacteroidales; family Bacteroidaceae; genus Paraprevotella. Next base: position 164,799 of record CASGAM010000026.1, read on the forward strand.
GCCGATGATGGCTGCGCCTTCAGAGAAATAACAATGTTTCCCGAATTTGGGAACCATATTCATAAGAGATTTGATAAGTGCCATGATTCTTAGCTTGATTGTTTGTTAAATATATGGTTTTGTTGCTTCGGCCAGCCACTCCCGGTGTGCTTCGTCCAGATGCGGTGCCAGTTTTTCGTAAACTGTCCGATGGTAATTGTTCAGCCATGAAACTTCCTCGTCGTTCAGCATTGAGCGGTCTATCGGTGACAGGTCGATGGGGCAGAGCGTGAGCGGCTCGAATTGCAGGAACGGGCCGAATTCCCTCTCGCAGCAGGGAATGATGAGCTGGGTGTTTTCGGTGCGGACACCGTGTTTGCCGGTTTTATAGATACCCGGCTCGTTGGTCAGTGTCATGTAAGGGAGCAATGGTGCCGGCATGTAATTCATCCGGAGTTGGTGCGGCCCTTCATGAACGCAGAGGCAGGAGCCGACGCCATGTCCCGTGCCGTGCAGGTAATTGATGCCTTCCTGCCACATGGCATAGCGGGCGCAGATGTCGAGTTGGGTGCCGCTGCTGCCTTGTGGAAACTTGACGCGCGCAAGGCAGATGTGTCCTTTCAATACTAATGTATAGTCGTGGCGCGCCTCTTCTCTGACCGGTCCGAGGGCGATGGTACGGGTGATGTCCGTTGTTCCGTCTTCATATTGTCCGCCCGAGTCGAGGAGCAGCAACCCTTCCGGACGCAAAGGCAGGTCGGTTTCCGGCGTCGGTTCGTAATGCACGATGGCGCCGTGTTCGGCATAGCCGGCTATGGTGTCGAAACTGTTCTCAAGAAACAACGGCTGTTCGCGTCGCAGCTCTTCTAATTTCCTGCTGACGCTGAGCTCTGTCTGTCCCCCCGCTTGTACGGCCGGCTTGAGCCATTTCAGGAATTTGACCATTGCGATGCCGTCGCGCAGCATGGCGCGGCGGTAGCCTTCCACTTCGGCCTGGTTCTTTACGGCCTTCAGCATGGCAACGGGCGACGGTGCGTCCGTGATGCGACAATCCGGCGGCAGGCAACGGACCAGCGCGCAGTTGATGTTTTTCCGGTCGAGGAGCATCCGCTGTCCGCAGAATTGTTCCAGGTCGCGGCTTATTTCCCGATAATCACGTGCCGTTACGCCGGCAGCCTCCAGATGTTCGCAGACCGCGGCCGTGAGCTTCTGCTTGTCGATGTACAAAACGCAACGGTCGTTTGTGATGAGTGCGTAGGCAACGAAAACAGGCGTACAATGGACGTCCGAGCCGCGCAGGTTTAATGTCCAGGCTATTTCGTCAAGAGCTGCCAGTATCAGCCCGTCGGCTTTGTTGGTGGCCATCGCTTGTCGGATGAGCGACAGTTTCTCTGTCACGCTGCGGCCGGTGTAGGCCAATGGCTGGATTCGCACGGGATGGTCGGGCAGTGCCGGCCGGCCATCCCACAGGGTATCGGCCGGGTTTGCTGCCAGTTTCAGGTGTAGTCCGTTTTGTTCCAACCCTTGTTCTGTCGTATTCACCTCGTCGGCACTGCTGCACCAGCCGTCGATGCCTATCGTGCTGCCTGTCGAAAGGACTTCTGTCAGCCATTGTACGATGCTTGGCGTACCGGGGACGCATTCTTTCATCAGTCGGAAGGGGGTGCCTTCTAATTGCGACGCGGCAGCCAGAAAATAGCGGGAGTCTGTCCATAGTGCAGCGTCGTTTAAGGTTACGACGGCTGTTCCCGCGGAACCGTTGAAACCTGAAATCCACTCGCGCGCTTTCCAATGTTCGGGAGGGTACTCGCTATGGTGCGGGTCGGTGCTTGGAAAAATGAATGCAGCCAGTCCGTTTTGCTGCATATACTGCCGTAATCCGGCTACTCTTTCTGTTATGTTTTCTTTCATTAACGATGTTTGCTCAATAAATGATAGGGCAAATTTACAATTATATTTGCCTTATGAGAAACAAAATGCCTTGAAAGTGTCGGTCGGTTTCCGGAATTATTTGATTAGGGGAACTTCAACAGAGCCGTGCATGGCATTGTGCCTCCCGCCCTGCACTGTATTTCCGGATAATGGACGGCCGTTTTAATCCTCCATCAACGGAAGGTGTCTTTCCTGTATAGTAGAGTGGTTTTGTCGTAATTTAATACCTTTTCAGGGGGCGATAAAAAAACGCCCGTAAGGCGACCGCTTGTAAATTCCACTGCGACCGCTTGCAATTTTTGCTGCGACCGCTTGTAATTTTTGCTGCGACCGCTCGCTTTTTTTGATATGTATCGTAAAGATGAATTTTGCAAGGTTATTGCCTGTAAAGTACTGGTAGGTAGATGTTTGCGCTGTTTGCGGAGTGGCGGTGAAATTTCGGGAGAACAGTGCAAAGTCGTTGCAGGCTACTGCGGTTCTTGTCGTGATATTTCGCTTGTTCCGCAGACATTGGCCGTTCCCGTTTTAACGGGTAAGGAAATTCTTTATGTATGTTAATAATAATTCCCGTAGGCGATTTAAACAGCTCCTTAATATGTTATAGATAGTTGTCGAACATGCACAACATCTTCCGTTATACTCAAATTGTGTGTTTGCAGCGCAATTTAAAGTCCGGCTAATAGAACAGAAGCGAGTTGTCTCTTTTTTAATGTAAATAATTACTTGTTCTTTTGCGAGGTAAAACAAATTAACTAACTTTGTGTCGTGATGTCTTGTTGTTGGCGGTAAAATGGGGGATTGCTGTCCAAAGCAAGAAATTAAAAATTGAATTAATAAACCATTAAAAACAAGACAATGAAAAGAACATTTACTTTACTGGGAGCTGTACTCCTATGTCTGGCAGGCATCATCCATCCGGTAAAAGCCGAGACCATCGCCTCCGGCACCTGCGGTGACAACCTCACCTGGACTCTTGTCAACTCCGACACACTGATCATCAGAGGAACCGGGGAAATGTACGATTCCGGGCCCATTCCTTGGGAGTCTAATAAAAGCTACATCAAGATAGTGCTGATAGAACAAGGCGTGACGAGTATAAGAAACGGTGCTTTCAGCGGTTGCAGTAGCCTGACCTCTGTGTCTATTCCCGAAGGCGTGACGAGTATAGGAAACAGTGCTTTTTTGGAGTGCGGCAGCCTGACCTCCATCACCATTCCCGAAGGCGTGACAAGTATAGGAGACAGTGTTTTCTTTTTCTGCAATAGCCTGACTTCCATCGTCATCCCTGAAGGTGTGACGAGTATAGGAGACCATGCTTTCTGTTCTTGCTGGAGCCTGACCTCCGTATCTATCCCTGAAAGCGTGACGAGTATAGGAGACCATGCTTTCAGTTCTTGCTACAGTCTGACCTCCATCACCATTCCGGAAGGTATGACGAGTATAGGAGACGGTGCTTTCGGTGGTTGTGGCAGCCTGACCTCCATCACCATTCCCGAAGGCGTGACAAGTATAGGAGACAGTGTTTTCTTTATCTGCAATAGCCTGACTTCCATCGTCATCCCTGAAAGCGTGACGAGTATAGGAGACCATGCTTTCAATTCTTGCAGTCGCCTGACCTCTGTGTCTATTCCTGAAAGCGTGACGAGTATAGGAGACTATGCTTTCAGAGGTTGCAGTGGCCTGACCTCTGTGTCTATTCCTGAAGGCGTGACGAGTATAGGAGACTGTGCTTTCGGTGCTTGCTGGAACCTGACTTCCGTATCCATTCCCGAAGGCGTGACGAGTATAGGAGAAGGGGCTTTCAACTGGTGTTGGAGTCTGACTTCTATCATCATCCCTGAAAGCGTGACAAGTATAGGAGGCAGTGTTTTCTATAACTGCAGTAGCCTGACTTCCGTATCTATCCCTGAAAGCGTGGCGAGTATAGGAGACTATGCCTTTTGTGGTTGCAGCAGCCTGAATTCCATCACCATTCCCGAAGGCGTGACGAGTATAGGGTACAATGCTTTTGGCGGTTGCAGCAGTCTGACCTCCATTGCCATCCCCGAAGGCGTGGCGAGCATAGGAAGCGGTGCTTTTGACGGTTGCAGCAGTCTTACTTCCGTATCCATCCCCGAAGGTGTGACGAGTATAGGAGACAATACTTTCAGAAGTTGTAGTGGCCTGACCTCCATTGCCATCCCCGAAGGCGTGGCGAGCATAGGAAGCGGTGCTTTTGACGGTTGCAGCAGTCTTACTTCTGTATCCATCCCCGAAGGTGTGGCGAGCATAGGAGACAATGCCTTTTACGGTTGCAGCAGCCTGCCTTCCATTGCCATTCCTGAAGGCATGAAGAGTATAGGAGAGAATGCTTTCTATAACTGCAGCAGCCTTACCTCCGTATCCATTCCCGAAGGCGTGACGAGTATAGAAGATAGGACTTTCTATGGTTGCAGCAGTCTTACCTCCATTGCCATTCCTGAAGGCATGAAGAGTATAGGAGAGAATGCTTTCGTGCTATGCAGCAGCCTTACCTCCGTATCCATTCCCGAAGGCGTGACGAGTATAGAAGATAGGACTTTCTATGGTTGCAGCAGTCTTACCTCCATTGCCATCCCTGAAGGTGTGACGAGCATAGGAGACAATGCTTTCAGAGATTGCAGCAACATGACCTCTATCACCATCCCTGAAAGCGTGGCGAGCATAGGAGACAATGCCTTTTATGGTTGCACCAGCCTGCTTTCCATTGCCATTCCTGAAGGCATGAAGAGTATAGAAGTCGGTGTTTTTTACGGTTGCAGCAGCCTGGCCTTTATTACTATCCCCAAAAGCGTGACGAGTATAGGAGAAAATACTTTCTATAACTGCAGCAGTCTGACTACCATTGCCATTCCCGAGGGTGTTACGAGTATAGGAGAAAATACTTTCTATAACTGCAGCAGTCTGACTACCATTGCCATTCCCGAGGGTGTTACGAGTATAGGAGATAATAC
>CASGAM010000027.1 GCA_949299545.1 uncultured Prevotellaceae bacterium
AGACAGGTGTCTCAAGCGGAACTGAACAAAGTACAATATCAAATTAATGATAGACCGCGTAAAAAACTAGGGTTTTCAACCCCCAAAATCGAGTTTTATAAAAGTATTTGCTAATTTTGCACTTGCCACTTGACTCTACAATTTGTGTCAACTTATTTAGTACACTACATACAACTTGTATTTTTGTATCTACAACTTATATTTATAAAAACATAAGTTGTATTTATAGAATTTGACGAGACATTTACAACTTTATTTCCTGTAGCTTGGCTTCTTTACGGCAAGCATACGGCTCTACCAGGAACTTCAGGCCACACCATGGCGACGTTCATGAAAAAGCATACGACATTCATCGCCGAGTAACGTATTTGTAACATGTTTGTAACACATATTTAGAATTTATTTCCGACCTTTGCACCGAAAAACCTAAGCTAATTTATTTTTTATGGAAACTATTTATTTAGGAATTGTGATATTCCTGTTCATGCTGGCCGTGTTCGACCTGATGGTCGGTGTCAGCAATGACGCCGTAAACTTCATGAACTCCGCCGTCGGAGCCAAAGTGGCAAAGTTCAAGACAATCATTATCGTGGCCGCAACAGGCATATTCGCGGGAGCCGTGTTAAGCAACGGCATGATGGATATAGCCCGCCACGGCATATTCCAGCCCGACAACTTCAGTTTCTACGAAATAATGTGCATACTGCTGGCCGTCATGGTCACGGACGTCGTCCTGCTGGACGTGTTCAACACATTAGGGCTGCCAACCTCCACCACGGTGTCAATGGTTTTCGAGCTGCTTGGCGGAACGTTCGTGCTTGCCGTATTGAAACTGATGTCCGACGAGACGGGGCTCGGTTTCGGCGACCTGCTGAACACGGAAAAGGCCTTATCGGTAATCTTAGGCATATTCCTTTCCGTAGCCATAGCTTTCATAGCCGGAACATTCGTGCAATACATCTCCCGCCTCATCTTCAGTTTCAACTATAAAAAGAACCTTTCATGGACTATTGGCATATTCGGAGGCATTGCAGTCACGGCACTCTCATACTTCATCTTAATAAAGGGACTCAAATCCGCACCGTTCATCACTCCGGAAATAATGGGATGGATAGATGCCAACACCACAGCCTTGGTGGCAGGATGTTTCGCATTCTTCACCATCCTGATGCAAATCCTTCACTGGTGCAAGGTCAATGTGCTGAAAATAATAGTATTGCTTGGCACGTTCTCGCTCGCCTTGGCATTCGCCGGCAACGACCTGGTAAACTTCATCGGTGTGCCTTTGGCCGGATATTCGGCTTACACGGATTTCGTTGCCAACTCTAACGGCGCCGGAGTTTATGGTTTCATGATGGAATCGCTTATGTCGTCCGCCAAGACACCTATCATATTCCTCATAGCTTCAGGCATAATAATGGTATATGCGCTGGCAACATCAAAGAAAGCGCAAAACGTAATAAAGACTTCCGTTGACCTGGCACGCCAGGAAGAAGGAGACGAAATGTTCGGTTCGTCAGGCCTTGCACGCACAATCGTGCGCCGGGCAACAAGCATTAACGATTTCCTCGTAAAAGTCATCCCGGCCAATGTGAGAAGCTGGATAAACAGCCGCTTCAACAAGGACGAGGCAATACTGGAAAACGGCGCCGCGTTCGACCTCATACGCGCATCCGTGAACCTTGTCCTTTCAGGCCTGCTCATCATAATAGGGACCACGATGAAACTTCCGCTTTCGACTACATATATTACATTTATCGTAGCCATGGGTACGTCTTTGTCAGACCGAGCATGGGGACGCGAAAGCGCGGTTTACCGTATCACAGGCATGCTTTCGGTAATTGGCGGATGGTTCATAACAGCATTCGTCGCCTTCACGGCATGTGCAATCGTAACAGTCATAATGTTCTACACAAACATAGTAGGCATGGTAGCCTTCATCGCCTTGGCGGTATTCCTCCTGGTACGCAGCAACATAATGTACAGCAAAAAGGTAAAAGCCGAAAAACAAGACGACTTGTTCAAACGCATGATGGCAAGCAAGGACAAAAACGAGACACTCGCACTGCTGCGAGAACATGTGAAAGAAACCCTTACCGGCTATATAGACTTCAGCGAGAACGCTTACGTCAAAATGACAGACGGGTTTATCAACGAAGACTTGAGAATGCTAAGGAAAGCTCTTAACGAAACGGACGAACAGCGCAAACTTCTCAAGAAACGCCGCCGTAAGGAAATCCTTGGATTAAGGCGTATCCCGATAACCATAGCCATAGAAAAGAACACCTGGTTCCACCTTGGCACCAACAGCTGCGAGGAAATGCTGTACTGCCTCAAGCGTATATGCGAGCCATGCAAGGAACATGTGGACAACAACTTCAACCCTATTTCAAAAGAGGACGTTACCGAATTCCTGCCCATCAGGGAAGAATTGTGCCAACTGATGGAACGTACGCGCGGGGCAATCCTGACTAATAATTATGCCGAGGCCGATGACATACTGAAGAAAGGCGATGACTTGAAGAACAAGATTTCGGCGCTTCGCAAACAACAAATGAACAAGATGCAGGAAGCGGACAGCCATAGCCTGAAAGCGGCGATGGTGTATCTGAACATATTGCAGGAGACACAGGAGCTGGTGAGCGTATGGCGCCATCTGCTGCGTGCGAGCCGCTTCTTCCAGGGCGACTACGTGCCACAGGAGATTCCACAAATGGGCATAATGGACAGCAAAGCATAAACACCCTGATAGCCTATTGACATAAACGGCTGCATCAGTGGAGGATTTCCACGAGTGCAGCCGTTGGTTTTATCCAAGCCCCGCCTCTTCTTTGCGCCTGAGGTAGAGCTGGTACGAATTGAACACGTTTTGCCATACGCTGTAAAAGCCTGCCGCGACAGCCGTGACAGGAGTAAAGAACGTATATCCCATCCATATGGCAAGGACGGTGTTCTTCTGTCCCAGAGCCTGGCCGGCACTGATGGTGTCGCTATATTTACTCCCCCACTTCTTGCCCACATAGAACTGAAAGGCACAGGCCAGCAGCGAAACCAAAGCCAGACCGGCCTGATACCATACGGAGACGTCGCTATGCACGATACTCTTGACAGTGACAGCTATGGCAAGCGTAAGAGCCACGGCCCACAGATAGAACGACAGACCGTGGTATCTCCCTATCATGGCATGCAACTTAGGCGACAGATAACGCAACAGCACGGCAAATATGAACGGGCAAAGCAGCAGAGGGAAAACCTTGCCAAGAATCATCAGAAACGATGACGCAAAGCCTATACCCTCCTGGGGATGTATCACCGGCACGACAAGCGGGACGAGGAAGGCCGTGACAAGGTTTATAAGTATGGTATATGAGGTGATATGAGCGGCGCTGCCTCCCAATTTCCCCGTAACGACAGCAGCGGCTGTGGCAGTGGGACATATGAGACATACCATGGCTCCCTCGACCAATATCCGCGGCGGCATGTCGGGAAAGATGTACAGCAATACGGCCATGAGTACAAAGCTCAGGCTTTGTACGAGCAGTAGAATCCAATGCCATTTGCAAGGCTTGAGTTCACTCACGTCAACCTTGCAGAAAGTGAGGAAAAGCATCAGGAAAACAAGCAGCGGCTGTATTACGGCGACGGCATGTTCCACAAATGGCTTGGTAGGCTCAAGGAAAGGGATATTGACGTAAACGAAGTAAAGGACGACCCCAAGCGCCATGGCTATCGGCAAAGTCCAATTCTTAATAAATCGAATGATATTCATGAGTTTTGAGTTTGTGAGTTTTTTAGTTTTTAGTTTGTAAGCATCAACCAACTTAAGAACTTAAAAACATAAAAACTCTTAATTTAGATAAAAGAAACGCCGGACTTGCAATCCGGCGAATTCTTGTCAACTCGTTAACTTGTTAACTCGTCAACTAAAATATTATTTGCAGTTCCCTGCGCAACGTGGCTTAATCTGCTTGAAGAAATCGTTTCCTTTGTTATCAACGAGGATAAATGCAGGGAAATCTTCAACTTCAATCTTCCAGATAGCTTCCATACCAAGTTCAGGATATTCCACACACTCGATGCTCT
>CASGAM010000028.1 GCA_949299545.1 uncultured Prevotellaceae bacterium
CCGTACAGCCCTATATAAACAGGACCGCACGCTCTTGTACTACGTCTTTGTGTCTATGAAATCTTTTCAATGAACTCCTTCTTCTATAACTCGGGAATATCAATCATCCCCGAAAGCGAGTGCAAAAGTACTAACTTTACACCAATCAACCAAATTATATCACAACTTTTTTTGGGAAGAAATTAAGAAAAGATAATAAAAAACTATTACCACGCTAATAAACAAGAGTTTATCATATAATAACAGAACAGGCTAAAATAATACATTTTTGCGTCTAACATCTTTCTGACGAAAATACATATTCAAAGACCGACTGTTCACACTGTCATTATTCTATAAATATGCAGGCAGTTCATAAAGTTTGGTACTATTGCTGCCTTTTATAAGAATACAGTAACCAGAGGGCTTTTTAATTTGAAGAGCGTCTTTCACCTGTTCCACATCATCAAATGTGCGAAAAGGATGCTGAGTTGTTTTAAATTCCTCGCCCACAAGCCATACATGATTAAAACCTGCTTCCACAAGCCAATCAACTAAATGTTGATGTTCCTGCCATGATCCTTCTCCAAGTTCTTTCATATCCCCAAGAATGACCATTTTACGGTCAGCTTTGAACTGAAGGAAGTTATCAAGAGCTGCACGCATGCTGGTCGGATTGGCATTATAAGCATCAACAATAAGTTTATTAACTGTAGTCTGCATAAGTTGAGAGCGACTATTTTTAGGTTCATACGCCGCTATGGCCTTATTAATAAGGTCATCCGGCACTCCGAACGTCCGTCCCACAGCAATAGCGGCAAGTACATTCTTAAGATTATAAGCTCCGATTAGCGACGTACGGATCTGCTGCCATTCACCTTTGTCATGTCTCCATTGCAAACAAAGAAAAGGATTACAATCTACAAGTTCTCCTTCAACAGCAATTTTCTCGTCACACGGATCACCATAAGCTACCTGATGCAATCCGCCAGCCATCGTTGTCAAATATGAATTATCATGGTCAATAAAAACCGTGGCATGTTTCGTCCGCAGATAATCATATAATTCACCTTTTGTACTGATAACCCCCTCAAAAGAGCCAAAACCTTCAAGATGCGCCTTTCCAACATTTGTTATAAGACCAAAATCAGGATCTACAATCTCTGCAAGTGTGCGTATCTCTCCGGGATGGTTGGCACCTGTCTCGATAACAGCGATGGTATGATGTTCTGTCAATCGAAGAAGGGTTAAAGGCACACCGATATGATTATTAAGATTACCTTGCGTAAAAAGGACTTCATGTTTCATAGACAAAACGGCGGCAATAAGTTCTTTAGTAGTCGTCTTGCCATTTGTACCCGTCACTTGCAGAACCGGTATGTCAAAGTTCTGTCTATGGAAGTTTGCCAATGCTTGAAGCGTCTCAATCACACTATCAACAAGTATGTAGCGGCTGTCATTTGGGGGGACAACTTCACGATCGTCCACCACCGCATAAGAGCATCCTTTTGCGAGCGCAGTTGCCGCAAATAAATTACCGTTAAACGAAGTTCCCTTCAAGGCAAAAAAGATAGCACCTTCCGGGCAGTCTCGGCTATCAGTTGTAACTACCGGATGTTGCCGGAATAACTCATATAATACTTGCAATTCCATTGTTATCATATTTTATAAGCACAAATATAAATCAAAACTACGAAAAACCGAATATTTCTGCTTACATTTGCGTAAATTAAAATATGTTGCACAACGGAATAACGGCCATACAGCTACGCCTAAGTCCGTAACGTGCATGAACGAACACAACATACGCCAACTGATGAATGATGAAATAAACACCCCTTACAGCATCCGTACTAATGATACGCTCATGAGTTTGTCCCCCCCAAGAGTAATGGGAATACTCAATATCACACCCGACTCTTTTTATGCCAGCAGCCGCAAACAAACCGAAAAGGAAATAATCAGACGTGCATTTGACATCCTGCATGAAGGAGGAGACATTATCGACATTGGCGCATACTCTTCACGCCCTGACGCGACAGATGTAGACGAACAGGAAGAAATGAGACGTCTCAGGACTGGACTTTCCATCATCATGCGGGAAGTTCCTAATGCCATTGTGTCGGTAGACACATTTCGTGCAGACGTCGCCGCCATGTGCGTAGAAGAATACGGAGTAGCCATTATCAACGACATCTCGGCAGGAAACATGGACTGCCATATGTTTGAAACCGTCGCACGCCTCAACGTACCTTACATTCTGACACACATGCAAGGCACTCCACAAACAATGCAGCAAGCCCCACAGTATGATAACCTACGCGTAGAAGTGATACAGTATTTTGCAGACAAAATAGAAAAATTACACTCGCTGGGCGTATGTGATCTCATCATTGATCCCGGTTTCGGTTTCGGAAAAACTCTGGCACACAATTACGAACTGCTGGCTCATTTAGAAGACTTCAAACTGCTCGGATGTCCGCTACTGGCCGGTGTATCTAGAAAATCGATGATATACAATCTACTTGGCATTACTCCTGACGAAGCGCTCAACGGCACGACAGTGATCAACACCATCGCATTGATGAAAGGAGTCCATATTCTGCGCGTACACGACGTAAAAGCCTGTACTGAGGCCATCAAAATATACCAAGCCATGAACCAACAAGAATAAAAACAATCCACCATGCCATTAGACTTCGGAATAAAAGACTTTATTGATATCTTTCTCGTAGCCGTAATTCTTTACTACAGTTACAAGGTGATGAAAGAATCGCGCTCACTGAATATTTTCTTCGGTGTATTAGTGTTTGTAGTCTTTTGGCTTTTCGTCTCACAAATCTTAGAGATGAAACTGCTCGGTTCCATTCTGGATCAGTTGGTAAGCGTAGGTGCGCTGGCACTCATTATCCTATTCCAAGAAGAAATACGCAATTTCTTTTTCACCATCGGCACACACAGGAAAGTAAAAAGCCTGCTCCGCCTCATCCGGGGCAACAAGCGCCATAACCAAAAGGGGAAAGATGATATTATGCCAATCGTCATGGCTTGCATGAGCATGAGCAAACAGAAAGTAGGGGCACTTATCGTTATTGAAAAAAGTCTGCCCCTGAACGACATCGTACGCTCCGGCGAACTCATCGACGCAAATATCAATCAACGCCTCATTGAGAACATCTTTTTCAAGAACAGTCCCTTGCACGACGGCGCCATGATCATCAGCAAAAAGCGTATCAAAGCCGCAGGCTGCATCCTGCCGGTTTCACACAGCATGGAAATCCCGAAAGAATTAGGATTAAGACATCGTGCTGCCATGGGAATATCACAAGAAACAGACGCCCTCTCTGTCATTGTCTCCGAAGAAACAGGCAACATCTCCATCGCCTACAAAGGTTCTTTCAAGCTCCGGCTGTCAGCTGAAGAACTGGAACGTATCCTGACAGAGGATGAAACATAAAGAACGCCCTTAAAATATAACATAATCAGCAGTAAAGATACATAGTCTTTAATTTAACATCATGCTCAAATAGGGCCCACCGTCATCAAAAACCCATTTCGAAAGTTGCACCACATCCATAATCCTGTCAACACAAACACTTTCAGCACAGCAATCAGGTACACCCCCAAAACGGCAGTCCCCACCTTCAAGCCTATATATTCCATTATTTTCAGGAATGGCGTCGTCTCCAACAAGCCGGAGAGAACAAGCCATATCCGGATGAGCGGCTGCAACTGCCTTCAAAACCTCCGGTATTCGAATAATCCGCATCTGAACATCATAAGTTGAAACATAAGGTATTACCATACCATCAGCCGGAACATTCAACGCCTCAGCCGCCTTACGGCATAAAAACTGTTCAACAGCAATAGATTCAGCCTGCGACTCTATAATTGTCATGGTTTCCAGTCCGGGTCCTCGCACTGCTATTGCAACACCGACAACCTCGCCGCAACATTCAGCCGTAACAACAACCCCACCCTCCAGGAAAAGAGTCTCAAACACGACGTCCATATCTTCCGAAGAATGTACAACAGCTCCTTGCATGCGCCCCAACCGTTCAGCAAAATAACGCACAATGACCTCCTCCGGCAAACCATTTTTACTATTATATATGGTATAATGAATACTATCATCCGTCTTGGCATCACACAAGCCATTACTCCGACTTTCAAGTGCCAGCCTTTGGCCTTTGGCATAACCAAAACGAGCGTAATAACTTACCAGACTTTCATCGGCCGGTATCAACAAACTAAACCAACAACCAACCTCATACATCTTACGATGAGCCTGCCTGATGAGGGAACTCATCAGCCCGTTACCTCTATACTCAGGATGTGTGCAAAGTCCTGACAGATATGCCACAGGTACTGTCAAACCATAATAAGACATGCTGTAAGGCAAACGTTGAAGTGCAGACACCACACGCCCCTGACACAAAACAATGTCTGTACTGTCATTCCTGTATTTCTTATCAAAATACAACTGAATAAAAGCATTACTGTCATTGAAACAAAGTTTCCAAAGCGCCCTGACCTGCCATTTTAAATTCAACGCCTGTTCGTCTGTTTCCTTATCTTTCCTTTGTATGCCGCAAGCCGACCAGAAAGCATACTTCTTCAGCAATTCCAACGGACGGTACGAGAGCTTGGCTTTACGCAATCCTTCGATTCCTAAATCCTCCTCCCGGTTGATATAACGGAACCGCTCCGGCAGATAAGCAGCAAACGACCGGTTGATAGCCGCATAAGCCCCTTCATAGCGCAGATCGGCCTTCTCGACACAAACATCGAAAGTTTCATCATTTACAGTCCCTCCGTAAGTAAAGGCAACAATCTTCCCGCCTGCCACCAGTACGCCACCCATCAATCCTAATTCCTCCGTCTTGCCCAACGCACGTTCTATTGCACATAATTCAGCCGCTACCGCACGTTGTTCACCGCGCCCCGTCCGCGAGGCCGCCCATTCACGAGCCAGTTCAAGACACCCAGTTACATGCTTTTTCTCCAACGGTTCAAATCGCGCATCAGGATAATTCCTGAAAAAAGCATTCACATGATTACGCTTAGACTGCAATTTCTTCCCCGCGAGGTTTGCAAGCGCCTCACGAGAATAAATATAATCAGCATGGTCCCGGTTCTCATCCAAACGAAAACGTCCGGCTTCCATCCGTTCCACCACCGGTAACCAGTCCTCACATAAACCTAAGATGAGAAGCGGATGTCCGTGAGCGCAAGCATCTTCTTTCAATTCGCCCAGCGCCATTGCCCTATCGCCATTGCCCACCGGACAAAGATAAGCCAAATGGCCGTCTGTCTGAAATCTGAAAAACAAGAATCCACCCCACTCCGCAACTTCAGTCTGGTAAAGCGTCTGCCAGGCATAAAGATTCACGAAAGAAAGATCACAGTTCATGCGTGAAGAATGAAGCGTATATCGCTCTACCAACGACTTGTCAGCCAATGTCAACTGATGAAAGCAAAGTGCCATAAAAAATCTTTTTAAATATCATAACATGCCGAATCGCATTTCACTCAAAAAACGTTTCAACTTACCAACAGCAAAATTACACAATTCCGACATTGTACAAAATTACCGGACTACAAAAAACAACCATTCGATTCCTGCACCACGCCACTGGCAACAGGCTCCGACTATACCACCCGACACATCAACTTCTACATAACTCATCAGGAACGGATACACCCGTAAAAGTCTGTTTATAAAAAAATAAAATACAAAACATACGCTGTTTTAGTCAAAATTGAGTAATTTTGCAAAAACATTGAATTTGCTAAGTACAGTTATCAAAAACAATAATTTCGTATGGACTTAATTAAAGAGATTGTATCTCGCGCGCAAGCCAACAAACAGCGCATCGTTCTTCCCGAAGGTACGGAAGAACGTACCCTCAAAGCCGCCAACCAAATTCTGACGGATGAAGTGGCAGACCTTATTCTGTTAGGTAACCCTGATGAAATCAACGCAGCCGCAAAGAAATGGGGATTAGGTAATATTTCAAAGGCCACCATCATTGACCCGGACAACAATCCCAAAATGGAAGAATATGCCAACCTTCTTTTCGAGTTGCGCAAAAGCAAAGGCATGACTGAAGAAGAAGCGCACAAGAAAGTGACAGACCCTCTCTACCTGGGCTGCCTGATGATTAAGGCCGGCGACGCAGACGGACAACTGGCAGGCGCACGGAATACTACGGGTAACGTACTCCGCCCTGCGCTTCAGATTATCAAGACAGCTCCGGGCATCACTTGTGTATCAGGCGCCATGCTCCTGCTGACCAAAGCTCCCAACTACGGCAAGAACGGAGTACTCGTCATGGGCGATGTTGCCGTAACTCCCGTTCCCGATGCCAACCAGTTGGCACAGATCGCCGTCAGCACAGCCCGCACGGCCAAAGCCGTTGCCGGACTTGATCCGAAAGTAGCCATGCTAAGCTTCTCAACGAAAGGCTCCGCCAAACATGAAGTGGTAGACAAGGTCGTGGAAGCCACCCGCATCGCCCGCGAACTTGCCCCCGGCCTGAGTATCGACGGCGAACTGCAAGCCGATGCCGCTTTGGTTCCAAGCGTCGGCGAAAGCAAAGCACCGGGTTCTGTGATAGCTGGCCATGCCAACGTGCTTGTCGTTCCCAACCTCGAAGTAGGCAACATCTCATACAAGCTCGTTCAGCGTTTAGGCCACGCCGAGGCCATCGGCCCTATCCTCCAAGGCATCGCACGCCCGGTTAACGACCTGTCACGCGGCTGCTCCATTGAGGACGTCTACACAATGATAGCCGTAACAGCCAACCAGGCCATTGCTGCAAAAGAACAAAAGTAACCTTATCCCGTAAAGACTGACTTTTATGAAAATATTAGTATTGAATTGTGGCAGCTCGTCCATCAAATACAAACTTTACAACATGGACGACCACTCTGTCATGGCACAGGGCGGCATTGAAAAAATCGGCCTTCCCGGCTCATTCCTCAAAATGACCCTCCCCAACGGTGAAAAGAAAATCATCGAACAAGACATCAAAGAGCATACGGCCGGTGTGGAATTTATTTTCAAGATACTGACCGACGCTCAGTTAGGCGCCATCAAGTCATTGGACGAACTGGGCGCCGTAGGACATCGCATGGTACACGGCGGCGAGAAGTTCAACAAGAGCGTATTGCTGACACCGGAAGTGCTGGCCGCTTTCGAGGCTTGCAACGACCTGGCTCCACTGCACAACCCGGCCAACCTGAAAGGCGTAAATGCAGTGTCAGCTCTCTTACCGAAAATACCACAAGTGGGCGTATTCGACACCGCTTTCCACCAGACCATGCCCGACTACGCGTACATGTACGCCCTTCCATACGAAATGTACGAAAAATACGGCATCCGCCGTTATGGTTTCCACGGCACTTCCCACCGCTACGTTTCACAGCGCGTATGCGAATATTTGGGCGTCAGCCCTGAGGGTAAACGCATCATCACCTGCCATGTCGGCAACGGCGGTTCCATCTCGGCCGTGAAAGACGGCAAGTGCATCGACACTTCCATGGGTCTGACACCGCTCGAAGGTCTCATGATGGGTACACGCTCCGGTGACGTCGACGGTGGCGCCATCACGTTCATCATGGAAAAAGAAGGACTCACCCCCACGGAAATGTCCAATCTGCTGAATAAGAAATCCGGTGTAGCCGGCATTACCGGTGTGTCTTCAGATATGCGCGAAGTCACTGCCGCAGCCCACGACGGCAACAAGCGTTGCCAACTGGCACTGCAAATGTACTTCTACCGCATCAAAAAATACATCGGCGCCTATGCGGCAGCCATGGGCGGAGTAGACATCATCCTCTTCACCGGCGGTGTCGGTGAAAACCAGGCTGATTGCCGCGAAGCGGTCTGCGAAGGATTGGAATACATGGGTGTGTCTCTTGACAAAGCCAAAAACGCTACGGTACGTGGCGACGAAGCCGTCATCTCCACACCGGAAAGCAAAGTGACCGTCTGTGTGATCCCGACTGACGAAGAACTGATGATAGCTAAAGACACCATGAGTCTGGTATAACCCAAACCGACAAATAAAAAACACAAGACGTGCCAGCGATTATACCGGCACGTCTTTTTTATATATATGCCCGAACACCGTTTTAAGGAAAGCAACGCGACATATAAAAAATCCCGACAAAACGACACATAACCCACTCGAAAAAACACTATGAAAACGACCTTTTGTAAGTGGAAAAAACGGCAGCGGTGAGAACGAAAAATGCAAGCGGTAGAAACAAAATTTGCGACCTGTCGCTTCTACGAGGCGACAGGTCGCAAATTTAATTCCTGGCTTTGTAAATCCAGATACCTGAGAAACAGGCCGGCATATAAGATGAAATCAAAAAGACTTTCACACGTAACGCACTGTCTTACTTGTCAATAGAAGACTGCGAAGGGTTGAAGAGCCTGTTCGATTAAACATTGTGTCTGGAAGAACACACGACTCAGGCACAGCTGTTAGCAATCACTTTGGCAAGTTTGTCTCCTTTATGACAAAAAGATGACATTATCCCGCGCAGAATCCGGTAGCCCAATGGAACAAGCCTTCGTAAATGACACTCAACAGTCCCAGCACACAAACACCCGCGAAACACAGCCACATACAGATACGGGAGGTACCACCCACCCTGAAAGCCGGAAGCGGAGATTTACCCTCGTCGGGGGTTTCTATGTACATTGCCTTAACAACCATGAGGTAGTAGTAAAGCGAAACCACCGTATTGACCAATGCGACAAAAACGGTTATCCACCAGCCGGCGCCGGCCGCAGCCGAGAAGATAAAGAACTTGGAAAAGAAGCCTGCAAAAGGCGGAATACCGGCCAAAGAAAACAGGCAAAGAGTCATGAAAAATGCCAGACGGGGATTCGTACGGTACAGCCCCCGATAATCCTCACGCTGTAAAGCGTTTCCGCCGTTTTCCTCCTCCAAAGCACCGATAACGGAAAACACGCCGATGTTTGCCACAATATAAATTATCAGGTAGAAGACCACGGAAGCTATTCCCTGCGGCGAATTTGTCATGACTCCCAGAAGTAGGTAACCGGCCTGCGAAATACTGCTGAAAGCCATAAAACGCTTCATGTCGTTTTGCAATAAGGCCATCAGGTTGCCGACCGTGATGGTCAGCATGACCAATGCAGACAACGCGTATCCCCAGTCACTGACATAAGCTCCAAACACATGATACAGGATACCGGCCAGCGCCACTGCCGCCGCCCCCTTGGAAATGACGCTCAGATAGGCGGTCACCGTCGTTGGCGCGCCCTGATAAACATCCGCAGTCCACAAATGGAACGGAACAAGGCTCATCTTAAAGGCGATACCGGCAATGAACAAGGCCAAAGCAAACTTAGCCATCGCACTGTCGGACAAAAGACCGGACACGTCTGCCATGTACAAGGTTCCACAACTGCCATACAAGAATGACAGCCCATAAAGCAGGAAAGCAGAAGAGAACATGGAACTCAGGATGAACTTCGCACCGGCCTCTGCACTGTCGTGGCGATACTTGTCCAACGCAACGATGCACGCCATCGGGATGCTGGCCAACTCCAACCCCAAATAGAACAACAGGAAATGGCCGGCTGTCAGCATGAAGAACATGCCTAACAACGTACAAAGGGTAAGCACATAGAACTCACCGCGCTTGAAATGCGTATCCGGCCGGCTCAGCCAACGGTCGCTCTGCAAGAATACCAGCAATGTACCGGCAGACAGGACGGACTTCACGATTGACATAAACGGCGTGTTGATGTACATGCCCCCAAAAAGCATACGGGTATCGGGAGTCAGATTTATAATGACCTGCGCAGCCATTAAGACGCAAACCAACGGATGTAGCCAGCATTTGCGAAGGGAACCCATGAAAAGGTCGGCCAACAGCACCACCAATATCACCATCATCAACCATAACTCGGCATGCAAGGATAAAACTGCAAATATATTATTATTCATCGTCTTACTGTTTTTTCGTTGAAATTTAAAGCATGGCACCGGCACATCCTGCCCACTCAGCCATCATCCGTGATAAATCGCTGCAAACGACAGAAACCCCATCATTAAAGGTGAGCAATGAAGCCACACGCGATACAATGGGATCTACGCTCACATTAATCATGTCACTCACCCACCAAGGCGCCAGCCCGAGTCCTGCCACGGCTGCTATCAGGCATATCACTGCCACACGCTCATCCCACGTGGCATCCGTCAGCTTCAAATGAGCCTCATTGGTGCAAGTCCCATAAAGAATCCGTCCCACCACTCTCAAGATATAAACGGCCGTAATGACGATGCTCGTTGTGGCGATAATGGTACATGTACGATGGAAAACATCAGCGTTTTCAAACGAACCGACAAACACGGTCATTTCAGCAACAAAACCACTCAAACCCGGCAAACCGAGATTGGCCAAACCGGCCACGACATAGCCCACGGCAAGGAATGGCATGATTTTCATCAAACCGCGCAACTGACGTATGTCGCGTGTATGGGTACGGCCATATATCATACCTATCAGCGCAAAGAACAAGGCCGTCATCAATCCGTGACTCAGCATCTGCAAAATAGCTCCGGTGCAACTCACACGGGTCATCATCAACAGAGCAAACAAAACCAGTCCGCAGTGGCTCACGGACGAATAAGCATTGATATATTTCAAGTCCGTTTGCACAACAGCGCTGAAAGCTCCGTACACGACTGAGATGGTCGTCAGTATCAAGAAGACATCTCCCCACATGGCAGCACCTTCCGGCATTAAATACATTGCGACGCGGAAACAACCGTAACCGCCGAGCTTCATCAACACACCGGCATGCAACATACTGACGGCTGTCGGAGCCGAAGCGTGGCCATCCGGGCTCCACGTATGAAAAGGGAACAAAGCGCCAAGCACCCCAAAGCCCAAAAACACCAATGGGAAAAATATATGCTGGACTTCAGCAGGAATATGTGCTTTTGCAAGCTCCAACACATTCATGGTTTCCGCACCGGCACCATAATAAATACCCAAAATGCCTATCAGCAGGAATGCCGAACCGCCCATCAGCATCAAGGTCAGTTTCATGGCGGCGTATTCTTTCCGTCCACTGCCCCACACACCGATAAGCAAATACATCGGAATCAGTGCCACCTCGTAAAACATGAACATGGTAAACAAGTCGGTGGAAATAAAGAAACCTAATACGCCAAGGCTCAACAAAGTAAACCACAGGAAATACTCCTTAGTCATGGGTTGCAAGCGCCATGATGCAAAAGTGCCTGTAAATACAATAATGGCGCTCAACAACAGCATAACAACAGAAATGCCGTCCACTCCCACGGCATAACAAATGTGAAGCGGAGCATACCACATCAGGCTGTCGGTGAGAAACATCTCTTCACCGGCACCACCCCGACGCCATTGCAGATAAGCGAATGTTAGCCATACGGCTAAAGCCAACAAAGCCGAAGCGCCAACAACCATCACGCCCCTGACACCTTTAACGCCGCGTGCCAACCACAAGGCCAGTAACATCAGCAATGGAATCAATACAAAAAGACTTAATATATTCATACGTTCATACGTTATTTTATCTAAACCATATACTTGTCAATCTATCGTTCAAAACCGTCAGTCATCCGCTAAAGGAACTGCCCGTATGCCTAAAACGCCAACATGAACAGTGCAATGCCAATGATTCCGACAAAAAACCAAATGGTATAGCTCTGTATGTTTCCGCTTTGCATTGGCTGAATCTCTTCCGCCGTCGCATTGGCGCCCCAGGCCGTGAAATTGAAGAACTGGTCTATGACGTGTCGGTCAAACCATGCCAGCGGACGGGAAACCCAACGGAAGATAATGCGCTTGGTCACGAAAAGCCAAACCTCGTCCATATAGAAACGACGGTAGGCTGCTTCATGAAGCCGGGGAAAACGTCGCTGCAACATGACTGCAACCGGCTGCCTTTCCCGGAAATACATACCGGTAGCCAACAGGATTGCAACGACTGCAACAATAATACTTACTGCCGCAACGGACGGCTCGATGTGAATATCATAAATCGTTCCGTCGGAAGAAACAAAGTGTCCGAAAGGAATGAAACCGGCAACACATGTCACCAAAGCCAGAAACAACAGAGGGAAGGTCATGACAAACGGACTCTCGTGCGGACGATGAGCCTCGTGCAATGCCTTGTTTTCCTTTCCCCAAAAAATGCCATAGTACAGGCGGAACATGTAAAAAGCCGTCATACCGGCAATAACCGTCATCACCCAACCCACAACATCACTGTAGCGGAAGCAGGCCGCCAGTATCTCGTCTTTTGAAAAGAAACCGGAAAACGGTGGAATCCCGGCAATGGCCAAACAGGCAATCAGGAAGGTAATGTGCGTCACGGGCATGTATTTGTGCAGTCCGCCCATCGTACTCATCTCATTACTGTGTACGGCATGGATAATACTGCCGGCGCCGAGGAACAGCAAGGCTTTGAACATGGCGTGCGTAAACAAATGGTACATAGAAGCCATATATCCCAAACCTCCCTCGTGCGGGTCGGCAGACGTACAGACTCCTAAAGCTACCATCATAAAACCGATCTGCGAGATGGTGGAAAAAGCCAATACACGCTTGATGTCGGTTTGCACACAAGCCACAGTGGCCGCATAGAATGCAGTAAAAGCACCAACAGCGACTATCATGTGAAGAGTTTGCGGGGCAAAACCGATATATATCGGAAACAGGCGTGCAACCTGATACACACCGGCTACAACCATTGTCGCGGCATGGATAAGCGCTGATACCGGCGTCGGGCCCTCCATGGCGTCAGGAAGCCAAATGTGAAGGGGGAACATGGCGCTCTTACCGGCCCCACCTACAAACATCAGCCCTAAAGCTGCCGGCATCATAAGTCCGCCCTGCATCAAGGACTGTTCCGAAGGAGAGAAATCGTATGTACCCAATACATAACCATATATCAGAATACCGATAAGAAAACCTAAGTCGGCAAAGCGCGTCACAATAAAAGCCTTTTTCGACGCAGCAATAGCTTCGGGTTTGGTATAATAAAAACCGATAAGCAGATAGGACGAAACGCCTACAAGCTCCCAAAACACATACATCTGGAAAATATTGGTTGCCACAACCAGCCCTAACATGGCAAAAGTAAACAGGCTTAAAAACGCATAATAACGTTGGAATCCCCGTTCTCCTTTCATGTAACCGAAAGAGTAAATATGGACCATTAAAGAAACCGTGCTGACAACCACCAACATGAGTACGGACAAAGGGTCGACAAGTATGCCCATGTCAATATGCAGCGTATCGGTAAAAGGCAACCACTCCACATTGTAGGGTCTGAGAGCAGCCAAAGTGCCGTCGGCCTGCCGCGGCATCGTGAAATATTCGGCAGCTGCCCACCACGACAAGACTGCAACAATCGCAAGCGACAGAGTGCCTATGAGACCGGCCGTTCTGTGCCCCATCTTCATGCCGGCAAGCGCCAACAACAAAAAACTCAAGGCCGGCAATAACAAGATATAAAGCGTGTATTCCATAAGATATATATATTTCTAATTAAAATCAACCTTTCAATTTCCGTATGTCATCAGTATTGATGCCGTTCAGATTACGGTAAACATTTATCATGATGGCAATGGCAACTGCTGTCTCGGCAGCAGAAATGGCAATGCCGAAAAGCGAAAAGAAATGTCCTTCGAGCGCATCCGGAAAAAGGAAACGGTTGAAAACGGCAAAATTTATATTGACCGCATTCAGCATCAACTCAACAGAGAGCAATACCGCCAACAGACTACGGCGCGTGAAAAAGCCATAGACACCGCAAAACATCATGACCGTTCCGGGTACAAGGTAATATAACAGATTCAGTTCCATATTATTTTCTCCGATTTATTTAATCTACAAGTTTCTCCATTTAGCCGGTCTGAACATTGTTTTTTCGGCTTTATGTTTTACCTTAAGTTAGGATGAGTAATCTTTATCTTATAAATACTGTCAACGTTTACGTGCTATCATCACCGCGCCAATAATACAAGCGAGCAACAACACACTGATGACTTCAAAAGGCAACACGAACTGGTATTTGCCAGGTCCGACGAGCGCTTCGCCAATTAATTGTGGAGAAAGCTCATATCCTTCGGGCAAAGCCGTCATACTGAAGCCTGCCGTGAACAACAGCCATAGGACAAGCGCCAAACCTGTCAGCGACGTTACCAGCACAGCAACCAATTTACTCTTGGAAAGCCTTGCCCTTACACTCAGTTCGGAGCGGGTCAACAGAATAGAAAATACGTACAGTATGACGATACCACCTGCATAGACCGTAATCTGGACAGTTCCCAAAAAGGTATATCCCAACATGAAATAGAATGCGGCCGTACCAAACAAGACGACGAGAAGTGCCGTAACAGCCCTTAATATACGCCGTGCCGTGACTGCGGCCACTGCACCTGCAACCATCAGCAGCGAGACGACAAAGAATACGACCTGTTGAAACGTTATATCCATATATTTATCTTTCTTTTATTATATCCTTATTATTCACTACTCCCATTCTAAAGGTTGGAACCAACAGCTACGCCACAAACGGCTCAGCTTTCCTCTCCATTTGAGATTCTTATACCATTCTCCGCCCATACTTCTTTATCCGGCAAATCTAAACGCAGTTTGAGATGTTCTCTGTTAAATACTGCATTTTCAAAATGGTTGTTGAATGCGATAGCGCCATGCGGACAAATGTCCACACACAAACCACAAAATATGCAAGACCCCAAATCATAATGATAAGCCAACAGGCGACGCTTCTTTTTACCATCTTCGGTTACCATCCATTCAGACTCTATATTGATTGTCCCGTTAGGGCAAGCCGTTTGGCACAATCCACAGGCTATACATTTCAAGCGGCCTTCATCATCTGTCATCATCTGTAACCTTGCCCTATGTCTCTGAGGGACCTTCAGCGTCGTATGCCGGTTTTCAGGATACTCTTCCGTAACATCCTTCTGCAACATCACATCCATGGATGTGCGCATGCCGGTAAAAAGGCTTTTGGTACCTCTCAAATATCTTCTAATATATTTTTTTAAACTACCGTTCATCTTTTTCTTTCGTTAACTAATAATTTCCCATCAGTTTTGCCACGGCTGCCGACAACATATGTCTGCGTACGCGACGTTTCATTCTTTACCTTCCGGCTAAAATACCCAGCCGTAAACTTTGCAAACCACCGTAGCCATCATCAACACCAGAGACAGAGGCATGAGATATTTCCACTCAAGGGTTTGCACCTGGTCGATTCGCAATCGGGGGAAAGACCATCTAATCCACATCAACAGGAACACAACCGCAAAAGTCTTTCCTACGAACCAGATCACACCGGGAATGGCATCCAGTACCATATTCAGGCTTTCAAGACCGGGGATATGCAACGGCATCCATCCTCCAAGGAAAAGGGTTGTCGAGATACCCGCCGTTATGAAGAGATTCAAATATTCCGCTAAATAAAAGAAGCCGAAGTGCATACCGGAATATTCCGTATGATATCCGGCCGTCAGTTCCTGTTCGGCTTCAGCCAAGTCAAAGGGACCTCGGTTAGCCTCGGCATTCCCCGATATTAAGTAAATGAAGAAAGCAATTACAGTCAATATATGTCCCCTGAAAAGATTCCATAAATGTTCCTGGCTCTCCACAATACCGGAAATACTCATCGTACCGCTTAACGCTACGACTGCTATGACTACAATGCCCATTGACAACTCATAGCTGATCATCATGGCGCCACTTCGCATGGCACCAATCACTGCATACTTGCTGTTACTGCTCCAACCGGCCATCAGAATCCCTAAAACGCCCAATCCGGAGGCTGCCAAAACCAACATGATGCCAACCTCGTAATCCAGCAACGGGGCGCCTTTATGCCACGGCAAACAAGCAAAACTGATAAACGAACCGGCTATCACGAAGAAAGGTGCCAACTCATACAACAGATGGTCTGCACGGTTCAACCTGATAATTTCTTTAGTCAAGATTTTTACCACATCAGCAGGCACCTGCAGCAAACCTCCTTTTCCACCAACACGGTTGGGGCCGATACGGCATTGGAAAGCAGCACAAACGCGCCTCTCCATGTATATCAAGACAATTGCCAATACGGCATATACCAAAATAAGGCCAATGACAAGTGCCACGCCTTCAAGCGCCAACGTTGCCTTCTCGCCCATTGCAGTACGAAGCGTTTCATGCACCTTTGATAACAGCGGCGCAACACTGTAATAATCCGTCATCCAATCCATAAGTTCTTCTTTAACTCCATTTTTAACGGTCAATATCAGGTATGACAAAATCAAGCGTTCCGCCAATCGCTACCAAATCTGCAATCTTCCCGCCACGACAAACCGTATCCATTGCCTGAACCAACGGCAAGCCTGTAGAACGGAAATGTATACGGACAGGAGACTTGCCACCATCACTTACGATGCAGACCCCAAACTCACCGCGACTGGCTTCGACAGCAGCCGTATAAACACCAGCCGGCAACTTGATAATGGCCGGTGTTTTCGCACAAAATGCACCCTCCGGCATCATATCTGCCAATTGATCCAAGATGTCGCATGATACGAGGATTTCATCCATACGTACCTTATAGCGATCGAAACTGTCACCATGAGAATATACAACTTCTTTGAAATCAACACGATCATACCATGCATAAGGATGCCGTTTCCTGACATCGTTGGCCCAACCCGTTGCCCGACCGGTGCCACCTGTCGTACCGATACTTATAGCGTCTTCCTTCGACAAAAAACCGACAGACATCAGGCGGTTCTGCGCAATGACATTTTTGGTAAGAATATTGTCATAATCTTTAATGACGTCGCGCATCCTTTTCGTAAAAGCTCTTACTTTTTCCAGAAAATCCGGTTGGATATCAGCTTGTACGCCTCCATATTTATAATAATTCTGGATGAGCCTCCCGCCTGTTGTTTCCTCAAGGATTTCAAGTATCATTTCACGTTCCCTGAAACCATAAAAAAATGGTGTGAGCGCACCCATATCCATTGCAAGACAAGAATAAAACAACAAATGAGAATTAATGCGTTGCAACTCATCCATCATGGTCCTGATACACTGCGCACGCTCAGGAACTTCTATTCCTGCGGCTTTTTCCACACAAAGACACAAGGCATGCCGGTTATGATGGGCACTCAAATAATCCAAACGGTCAGTCATGGCTAAAGCCTGACGGTAATCCCGTTTTTCGGACAACTTTTCAATTCCCCTGTGAATGTAACCCAATATAGGGTCAACCTTCTTAACCGTTTCTCCTTCAATGGCAGTCCGCATTCGGAGTACGCCATGCGTAGAAGGGTGCTGCGGTCCTATGTTAACCACAAAGTCTCCATCCTCAAACAAAACATTATGTTCAGCCTCCACATCACCATTCGGTTTCTTTCGGAAACAGACCGTCACATCTGTATTCTTTTCATTGCCGGGGGCATCATCCCTTTCGTCAGGTATATAATCTTTTCGTAAAGGCCAGCCATGCCAGTCTTCTCTCAAAAATAACCTGCGCATATCAGGATGATTTAAAAATTTCAGTCCAAAAAAATCGTAAACCTCGCGTTCTTTCAACAAAGCAGCTTGCCAAACTGCCGTCACGGACGGCATCCATTCTTGTGCCACCGCCTTTAAAATTATATTTACACCGTCAGAGGTTCTTTCCATGAAATAATAAACACCTGTCCTGCCTTCACCTTCGTCAGTACCCATCAAGTCACGCAGGAAGTCCATCCCTGCTTTCTCTTTCAAAACCTGGGAAATACTTTCAATCTCATCACAAGGTACTAACCAAACGGTTTCTGCAGCTGCACCAGTAACCATATTACCGTCCGCATCCATTCCTTCCACCTTCGCATCAGGACAAACTTTTTTCAATACATCCTGCGGACAGCATGTCACCAGACGATTATTTTCCTCAGCCATTTTTCTCCTCCTTCCCTGCTTTCTTTATTTTCTTGGCTATAAAAGGTTCCATTTTCACTTTCCTTTGCAACTGCATCATTCCATAGAAAAAGGCTTCAGGACGAGGCGGACAACCGGGAATATAGACATCCACCGGAACAATCTTGTCAATGCCGTCTACCACATGATACGACCCTTTAAACGGTCCGCCCGAAATAGTACAGCCACCTACAGCCACAACATATTTCGGTTCTGCCATTTGATCGTATAAACGTTTCAATACCGGTGCCATCTTTTTTGTTATGGTGCCAAGCACCATAATCATATCAGCCTGCCGGGGTGAATTTCTTGTCACCTCAAATCCAAAACGCGCCATATCATACCGGGCAGCTCCCAAAGCCATAAATTCTATCGCACAACAACTTGTTCCAAAAGTCAATGACCATAATGAATTGCTGCGTGCCCAATCAATCAGGCGGTCTGCCCACCCGACAACAACCCCAGCTCCCGTGGCATTCAGTTCTTCCGCAAACTTTAACAGTTCGCTGTTGTCATTCATCTCTTCCCATTTCATATTAGAAAGAGCAGCACGCTTCTTTATTTCCATTCCAAAGCTCCTTTCCGCCAAGCATAGGCCAAACCTAATACCAGTACAGCCATAAACAAACCGATACTCAACATGCCATAAGCAGCCCCCATCTTACCTACATGTACAGCCCACGGGAACAGAAAAACCGTTTCAATGTCGAACATAAGAAACAAAATGGCATACAAATAATAACCAACCTTGAATTGCATCCATGCTCCGCCACGCGAAGGCATACCACATTCATAAGGTTCACCTTTTTGCTTGTTATAGCTACGCGGCGCCACTATATGCGCTACGGCTAATGCCGCCCCCACCAGCACGATTGCTGCCAAAAGGACGACAGATAAGATTATAAAATCCGTCATTATTATTTTATTAAACAACTATTAATAATAGAACATTTCAGGATAAACAAATCTCCTAAAAGTTCCGCAACACTCAGAAACAAATAAAACCATTTCTAACGGTATTCATATTTGCCACTTACAAAACCGACTTGACACGTTGTTATTTGCCAAAGAAACAAATCGTTGAGAGACATATTTATCCTTTGGCATTACAAAATTTGCAGAATAATAATAATGAATACCTTGAATAGATGTTCTGTAGAAATATTCTTTTGTTGAATCCGCATTTGTAACACAAACAGCAATACACGGTGGCACAAACATCGAAGAAAAGAAATAATAAGGCCGCTTTGTTTCAATATTCTCTGTATGTGCTGCAAAATCTTCTTGACTAATCGAAAGCCCGACTACATCTACATGTTTATATATGCCTTCTTTCATCTGTGAGCCCGCTTTCAAGAAACAAAAGGCGAACATGACGGTTATAAATACCATCAGTCCAATCCACAATATATTTCTTTTGAAGCCCATTTTGCGCTACTTTTTCAGAAAATCATAAATCCACTGCAAAGATAGGCAAAATTTCAGTAATAACAGTTTTTTTCTGCATTTAAAATTAAAAAATAAATTTTCTGAGGTCAGCGGCAGAGATATTCACAAACACTATCCTGAAAAGCACGCGCTTTCCGTGCATCATCCACTCCTTGGTTGATAATGCAAAATGCCATACGGTGGCCATTGCTCGCTGTCAAATATCCAGCTAAACTTGCAACCCCCGTAAGTGTACCTGTCTTAGCACGAACATTTTTACTCGCGGAACCATGCTTCATCCTGTTTTTCAAGGTTCCATCTCGCCCCGCAATAGGTAAGGCATTATATAAGTATCTGAAAATATCTTGGTGCTTGTAAGCATATCGCAAAAACGCAATCTCAACAGCTGGCGTCAAATAATTGTATAAGGATACGCCACTTCCATCGGCAACGTCATACTCCTCCCGTGTTATACCAAGACTATCGGCCAACTTCACGATAATCACTTCCGCTTCCTTATAGGAAGCAAATGGGATTCCGTCCAACGCAGCTAACTGGTAAAAAACAGCTTCTGCATACAAATTATCACTTTTTTTCATCATCGGCATAAGGATTTGATCTATTGCATGGGTACGCGAACAAAGCCATACGGCTCCTACAGGGCAACAGCGAGAACCGGTGGTCGCCACACTAATACCGGCATCACGCAAGCAACCTGTCATCACCTCCAAAAAACAATCCTTTTCCATATATAACAAAGGGGTAAGTATCGGCATTTCATCATCCCAACACCAACCATACCCCCATTGTAAGGTATCTTTCATAGAGACATCTGCATAAATGCCACCAGCAACGGAATCTATCGCTAAAGACAAAATGGCTGTAACAAAAGCCTGCATGTCATCACGACCAAAACATGGATCAAAGCCACCGACAACATACACATCACCATATAAAATGCTATCTGATACATAACCTGTATGATACAGTCGCGTACTAAACTGAAAACCACCGCCAAGCTCTTCCAAAGCAGTTATAGCTGTAAGCAATTTCATGGTAGATGCTGGCCGCATACGTTGATGGGCATTGAACGAAAAAACCATTGAATCGGCCGTCAAATCATAAACGCACATCCCGATCTGAGTCTTTTCAAACCACTCATCTGCAAGCATTGAACTTAATTCCACCTTAACGGTTGATGCCCATACACTATCAAAAGGTTCAACATATTCTCTTTCTCCTGCGATACTGGCAGTGGGCAAAAAAAACAGGAAAAGCACCGATATGAACAACAGCCTTATTGCAAAAATCAATTTCATATTTCCTTCTCCTCTTTTCTAAACTGTTTCATTACGAAATGGCAAAACTCATCAGCCGGAAAAGGAGATACAAGACGGATGGCGCCATCTTTCAAAGTTATGCCGACCACATCATTACGCCTAAAAGGGAAAATAGCAGACGTTTTCACCGGTTCTACCGACTTTATATCCGACAGATTGATAACCACTGACCGTGAAAATCGCCCTTTCGAGATAATTAATCTGCCATCATCGGTCACTACGTAAACCGTATGTATAAGCCGCTCAACGATTATCACCATAAAAACCATAAAAACAAACGCAGGCAAAGGCCATTTGATCCAAAAGAAATAAACAGCCATTATAGTACTCGGCAACAAACAAAACAACAACGTCTTTTTATCTAATTTAGCATGAAATGTACGGGTCATAACGTTTTAAATTTGGCTAAAGATACATTTTTTTTGATTAATAGCTACACAAGTAACGCAGTTTTTGAGTAGTTTTGCACAAGACATTCATTAAAAGCAGCATGATACGCAAATTTGACTTTTTAGTTATTGGTTCCGGAGTTGCCGGAATGAGTTACGCACTGAAAGTAGCGCGTGCAGGCAAAGGCAAAGTAGCCATAGTATGTAAAACCACATTAGACGAGGCCAATACCGCTAAAGCGCAAGGCGGCATTGCTTCGGTAACAAACCTCAAGATTGACAACTTCAACAAACATATCAAGGACACCATGATCGCAGGTGACTATATCAGCGATCCGGCAGCCGTCGAGCAGGTTGTCAAGAATGCCCCACAAGGTATCAAAGACCTTTTGGAATGGGGCGTAAACTTCGACAAAACTGAAACGGGAGAATTTGACCTGCACCGGGAAGGCGGACATTCCGAATTCCGCATCCTACATCATGCTGACGACACCGGCTTTGAAATCCAACGCGGATTGATGGAAGCCGTACGGCATGAACCCAATATCACCATCCTAGAGAATCATTTTGCCGTTGAAATCATCACACAACACCACCTCGGTATCGAAGTGACACGCCGTACACCGGATATCGAGTGTTATGGTGCTTATATACTTGACCCTGACACCAAGAAGATTGACACATTCCTTTCAAAAGTCACTCTTATGGCTACGGGCGGGACAGGTGCTGTTTATGCCACGACAACCAATCCTAACATTGCTACGGGTGACGGCATTGCCATGGTATACCGCGCCAAAGGTACGGTGCAAGGCATGGAGTTCGTACAGTTCCATCCAACGGCTCTTTTCAATCCGGCCGAGACTCATCCTGCCTATCTCATCACTGAGGCCATGCGTGGCTACGGCGGTATACTCCGCCTTCCCAATGGCGAGGAATTCATGCAAAAATACGACAAACGGCTCAGTCTTGCCCCTCGTGACATTGTAGCACGCGCTATCGACAAGGAAATGAAAATCCATGGCATAGACCATGTATGCCTGGATGTCACTCATAAAAACGCGGAAGAAACAAAACATCATTTCCCCAATATCTATGCGAAATGTCTGAGCATCGGCATAGACATCACCAAACAATACATCCCAGTCGTTCCCTGCGCCCATTATATGTGTGGCGGTATAAAGGTTGACCTCAACGGCGAATCCAGCATCAAACGACTTTATGCAGTAGGTGAATGTTCATGTACCGGACTGCATGGCGGGAACCGTTTAGCCAGCAATTCTCTCATTGAAGCCGTCGTATATGCTGATGCGGCAGCCAAGCACAGCCTCAGCGTCATAAATGAATATGGCTTCAATGAAAAAGTACCAGAGTGGAACGATGAAGGCACAATGACCAATGAAGAAAAAGTGCTTATCGCACAAGACATGCGCGAGGTAGGACAAATCATGAGCAACTATGTCGGCATCGTACGCAGCGATTTACGCCTGAAACGAGCATGGACACGTTTGGACCTGCTGTACGAAGAAACAGAAGAACTTTTCAAACGCGTGAAAGCAACCAAAGACATCTGCGAACTGCGTAACATGATAAATGTCGGCTACCTTATCACCCGCCAAGCTATTGAGCGCAAGGAAAGTCGCGGCCTGCATTACACCACCGACTATCCCAAACACGCCTACGACCAGAAATAAAAATTCCGGAGATAACCGGCCTTCCCGAAAATGACCGGATGTCTTCATGTTTACTCATATTTTTCAAGCAACAATGGAACCTTCAAAAGTATATTTCACCAACCTGCGCACAACACCCAACAGCAACCAGTTGGACAAATTAGAAAGAATGGTCAAACGCGCCGGTATAGAAAAGATTGATTTTAAAGACCAGTTCACAGCCATTAAAATACATTTCGGCGAACCGGGAAACATGGCCTATCTGCGCCCTAATTATGCCGCGCGCATTGTGAAACTGTTAAAAGGCCTTGGCGCCAAAGTTTTCCTTACAGATGCGAACACGCTGTATTCCGGCGGCCGAGACAACGCAGTCGACCACCTGCAAAGTGCCATGGAAAATGGTTATAACCCTATTGCCACCCATTGTCAGGTCATTATTGCCGATGGCCTGAAAGGTACTGAATGTCGGGAAATCCCACTTGAGGACGCAGAATATTGCAAGGCCCCCAAAATAGGTAGCGCCATAGCCGATGCAGACATCATTATTTCCATGACACACTTCAAAGGCCATGAAATGAGCGGATTCGGCGGCACGCTTAAAAACCTCGGTATGGGTTCGGCCAGCATCGCCGGAAAATTGGAACTTCACTCCGCTTCACAACCGAAAATTGTTGAAGACAACTGCAAAGGTTGCAACATTTGTGTGAAGCATTGCAACCATCAGGCACTGACATTGAACGACCGACACAAAGCCGTCATCGATTATACGAAATGCGTTGGCTGCGGACAATGCGCAGCGCTCTGCCAACACGGAGCTGCGGTCGTGAGCGAATATGATACCTCAGAAAACCTTAACTACAAAATAGCCGAATATACTAAAGCTGTTTTAAAAGACAAGCCCAACTTCCATATCAGCTTTATTGTTAATGTATCACCGGAATGCGACTGCTGGAATCACAACGATGCTGCCATCATCCCCGATTTGGGCATGCTTGCGTCTTTCGACCCGGTGGCACTTGACCAGGCCTGCGTGGACATGGTAAACAAAGCGCCGGCCATCAATCTGCCCAACATGTTGACCGAACATCGGCATGAACATGAAGACGACAATGACAAATTCCATATTATCCATCCCGACACGAACTGGGAAGCCGGCCTGCGCCACGCCGAAAAGATAGGTATCGGTACAAGGGCTTATGAATTAATCGAAGTGAAATAAATGATCAAGGAAATGACGGAGGGGTCTCCCCTCCGCTTAATCTTCAATTTCTCTTTACCGCTGGTTTTAGGCAGTCTTTTACAACAGACTTACAGCCTTATCGATGCCGCCATAGTAGGCCGTTTCCTCGGCATAAACGATTTAGCTGCGGTTGGCGCCAGCACTTCTGTCATCTTTCTCATCATAGGTTTCTGCACGGGGTGTTGCAGCGGCTTCGGTATTCCGGTTGCACAAGCCTTCGGCACTCGCAATTATAGTGAGATGCGCCGCTATGTAACCAATAGCTTATGGCTTTCGGCTCTTATATCTATTCTCCTTGCTACAGCGACCTCCTTATTATGCGAGAAGATTCTTATAATGATGCAGACGCCGGCCGATATTTTGCACAGCGCTTACCTTTATTTGTTATTTACATTCATCGGTATCCCTTTCACATTCCTGTATAACCTTTTGGCAAGTCTCATCAGGGCAATGGGCGATAGTAAAACGCCTTTCTATTTTTTGTTGCTCTCAGCCGTTCTCAATATCCTGCTCGATTTGTTCTTTATCCTAATCCTCCATACAGGCGTGGCAGGAGCCGCCATCGCTACCGTCATTTCGCAGGCAGCCTCCGCCTTGCTTTGCTTTTATTATATGTTCAAACAGTTTGGTATTCTGCGAATGGAAAAAACCGAAAAGAACTGGAGTAAAAAACATGCGCTCAGGTTACTCGACATGGGTGTTCCGATGGGACTGTAATTCTCCATCACAGCCATAGGCAGCATTATGCTGCAAAGCGCCAACAATGCATTGGGAACTGTATGTGTGGCCGCTTTCACGGCCGGCATGCGCATAAAAATGTTCTTCATCTGCCCACTCGAAAACATGGGTATTGCAATGGCAACTTACTGCGGCCAAAATTTGGGTGCCGGCAAACTGCAACGTGTAAACTTAGGATTGCGAGCCAGCCTCGGCATGGTCTGTGTCTACTGTGCATTCTGCCTCATCATACTATATTTCTTCTCCCGTAACCTCGCCATGCTTTTTGTCGATGCAAACGAAATAGAAATCTTGGACAAAGCGGAAGAGTTCCTGAGAATATCTTCTACCTATTACATCCCGCTCGGACTCTTATGCTTATTACGCTATAGCATCCAAGGATTGGGATTCAGCAAACTGGCCATGCTCTCCGGGGTCTTCGAAATGGTCGACCGCGTATTGGTAAGCATCATACTCGTACCACTCTTAGGTTTTACCGGAGTTTGTTATGGTGACCCATCTGCTTGGCTGGCAGCCGATCTTTTCCTTATTCCCGCTTATATACTCGTCCACCATCAACTTGCAGCAAGAATTCGTTATGGTGAGCATCTACAAGGAAAAACCATCTGATAAGAACAAATACTACTATAGAATGAAAAAAATACTATTGGCCATTCTAACAATTATGATTGCCGACGTCCCGACACAGGCTCAGAAAAAAACATATATACTATCGGATGCTCCACGGTTCGAAGTATCTTCGGAATATGGTTATGATTTAGTAGCCAGCCCTACGGAAAGTGGCCGAACACCCTTCTTCTTTTCCGTTCGTGTACCCGATGGGAATTACAAGGTAACCGTCAAGCTCGGCAGTAGCAAATATCCTGCAATGACAACTGTCAGAGGCGAATCAAGACGGCTCTATATTGACAAACAAACAACGGCAAAAGATGAATTTACAGAGCAAACATTCATCGTTAATAAACGAACCCCTTATATTTCTGACGGAAAATCAGTACATATCAAACAAAGGGAAAGGACAAAACTGAATTGGGACGACAAACTTACGTTGGAATTTAACGGTGACCGACCGGCTTGTGAAAGCATCACCATAGAACCGGCAGACACATCTGTCATCACTGTTTTCCTTTGCGGGAACAGTACCGTGGTAGATCAGGACAATGAGCCATGGGCCAGCTGGGGCCAGATGATACCTTGTTTCTTCAACGATAAAGTTTCCATCGCCAATTATGCCGAAAGCGGAGAATGCGCCAACACATTTATTGCGGCGCTACGGCTGGAAAAGATTCTTTCACAAATGAAAGCAGGCGACTACCTTTTCATAGAATTCGGACATAACGACCAGAAACAGAAAGGTCCCGGAACAGGAGCATACTACTCCTATATGACAAACCTGAAAATATTCATTGACGAAGCTCGTTTGCGCGGCGCCTATCCCGTTTTGGTTACACCCACTCAACGTCGTTCATTTGACAAAAACGGACATATACGCGACACCCACGAAGACTATCCTGAAGCGATGAAATGGCTGGCCGCAAAAGAAGACATTCCGCTTATAGATCTTCATGCAATGACACGTACCCTTTATGAAGCTTTGGGTATGGAGCAATCCAAAAAAGCCTTTGTACACTATCCGGCAGGTACCTACCCCCGACAAACGGATGCTCTTAAAGATAACACCCATTTCAATCCCTATGGAGCGTACGAAATAGCCAAATGTGTTATCGAGGGAGTGAAAAAAACTATTCCGGCACTGGCCGTTCACTTAAAACCTTGTCCACCATTCGATCCTGCATCTCCGGATGATCCGGACAAATTTATTTGGCATGATTCTCCATTTACAGAAATTGAAAAACCGGACGGCAATTGAAGCTGAATTAAATGAAAATATAAATCAACATATTATTTATAACATCTATGTTTGCAGATTTGGCACGAATATGAGCGATTATTTGTATTTTTGGAAAAATAAAAAATATCGTAAATTTCGGCATATGTCCATAAATGCCATTATATAGTAACTACTTAAACCACCTATTTATGAAAAAACTCATCACAACATGCTTGGTTTTTTTATCATTCACTACAACAATATGCGGGCAATGGCAACCTGTCGGTAACAAAATCAAAACAGAATGGGCTTCAAAAGTTAATCCGGATAATGTTCTGCCTGAATATCCCAGACCCATTATGGTACGCGAGCGTTGGCAAAATCTTAACGGATTATGGGAATATAGTATTATTAAACGCAACGAACCGGCCAGGATTGTTTCTCAAGGGCATATTCTTGTACCTTTTGCAATAGAATCATCCCTATCAGGAGTTGCGAGGCGTGTAAGCCCAGAAGAGGAACTCGTTTATCGTCGAACCTTTACAATAGATAAGATTAAAAAGGACGAACGCCTGTTGCTGCATTTCGGTGCCGTTGATTGGAAAGCAGAAGTATGGGTCAACGACGTTAAAATAGGGCAACATACAGGTGGTTTCACGCCCTTCCATTTTGACATAACAGATGCGCTGAAAACGAAAGGGGCGAACACATTGACTGTAAAAGTATGGGATCCGACAGACAAAGGGTACCAGCCTCGCGGCAAACAGGTGTCACATCCTGATGGTATATGGTACACTCCCGTGACCGGTATCTGGCAGACAGTATGGCTGGAACCGGTTAGTAAAACGCACATCACCCGCTTAAAAATCACACCTGACATTGATCAGAAGATCTTAAGCGTTCTTCCCGAAACAGAAAACCTTCTTGCATCCGACATCATAAAAGTGGAAGTGTTTGACAAAAATAAATTGATAGCAAGCAAGGACGGCACGGGTGGAAAAAACATAGAAATAAAAATGCCTGAAGATATCAAATTATGGAGTCCGGATAATCCCTACCTGTATGATTTGCGCGTCAGTATATGGCGTGACGGTAAACAAAAAGACCGGGTGGAAAGTTACGCTGCCATGCGTAAATTTTCAAGCATGCGTGACGCCTCCGGAATCATGCGAATGGCATTGAACAACCGGCCACTCTTTCAGTTCGGGCCTTTGGATCAAGGTTGGTGGCCTGACGGACTCTATACGGCGCCTACAGATGAAGCACTTGCCTATGACATACAGAAAACAAAGGATTTCGGATTTAATATGATTCGCAAACACATCAAAGTAGAACCTGCACGTTGGTACACATATTGTGATAGAATGGGAATCATCGTATGGCAAGACATGCCAAGCGGTGACAACAGTCCGCAATGGCAGAACCGTAACTATTTCAACGGTGAAGAAATGATACGCAGTGAAGAGTCTGAAGCCTGCTACCGTAAGGAATGGAAAGAAATCATCGACGAATTATATTCTTACCCCTGCATTTGCACATGGGTCCCGTTCAATGAAGCATGGGGGCAGTTCAAAACGCCTGAAATAAGCACTTGGACAAAGGCTTATGACCCCACGCGGATAGTCAATCCCGCAAGCGGTGGAAACCACTACAAATGTGGTGATATTTTAGACTTACACAATTATCCGGCACCCGAACTGTACCTTTACGATCCTGACAGGATAACTGTTTTGGGCGAATATGGAGGTATAGGCTTAGTTTTGAAAGACCATCTTTGGGAACCGGAACGCAACTGGGGATATGTTAAGTTTAATTCGGAAAAGGAAGTGACTGACGAATATGAAAAATACATCCGGATATTACAGGATTTGATTCCAAAAGGTTTTTCAGCTGCCGTATATACCCAGACTACAGATGTCGAGATAGAAGTCAACGGCCTGATGACTTACGACAGAAAGGTAATAAAGATAGACCAGGAACGTATCAGGAAACTTAATGAGGAAGTATGTTCATCTCTTTCAAAATGAATACTTTGAGCTGAGTAAAAGATGTTCATCCAACTGGTGGCATCATTTATATATCAGCGTGGTAAGATTATCCGGACAGAAAAGTTCCGCGGCTGTCTGTTGCAATTCGGCGGCTGTAAGCGCATCAATCTTCCGGAATAACCGTTCTATGTCGCGCGGCCGGTTATAATGCAAAAATGTCTTGCCCATAGCCAGCGCCATGCTCTCGAAATTATCACACGAGATACCGATTTGGCCTTTAATCTGCCGCTTGGCCGCGGCCAAAGCCGTTTCACTCAACGGGGCTGCAACGAGTTTCTTCAGTTCGGCAGACACTAAACGGCGGCAACGCGGCACGTCATGCACATCGCAGCCAAAATAAATGCTCCATATTCCCGTATCGGTATAACAGGTCATGTTGCTCTCGACGTTGTAAACCAACCCGTTTTTCTCACGGAGACTTAGGTTCAGGCGTGAGTTCATACCCGGACCTCCCAAAATATTATTCAGCAGATAGAGGGCAATATGGCGGGGGTCGCGTGCGCTGTATGCACGGCAACCGATCATGACATGTGCCTGATGTGTATCCTTCTCAATGACAAGTTGTTGCGGACAATAATCGGGAAGCGGACCACGCACATTTGTGTTACTGCTCCCACAACCTGCATTATCTTCAAGCAAAACACGCTTCAGCGGGGCATCCTCAAGCAACGACACGCCGACCCGTTTCAACGCCCGCTCCGCCTCCTTCATGACTTGCGACGGTTCCACACGGCCGTAAACAAACAAAACGGCATTCTCAGGCCGATAATGGCGCCCGGCGAAACGTTGTACGTCGACGCTCGTAAACTGCCGCAGCCGGTCTGCCTCACCGAGGATGTTACGTCCGAGCGGATGACCATTGAAAACCATTCTTTCGAAATCATCAAAAATCAATTCCGCCGGTGAATCATTGTAACTCTCTATCTCGTCGATGACCACCTCCACCTCCTTGTTCATTTCCGGCTGCGGATAGACACTGCCAAAGACGATGTCCGCCAGCAAATCAATGGCACGTCCGATATGTTCTTTCAGGAAAGCCGCGTAATAAACGGTCTCCTCCTTACCCGTATAAGCATTCAGGTCACCACCGACGGCCTCCATTCGGTTCAATATATGCCAGGCTCGCCGGCGGTGCGTCCCCTTAAACGTCAGATGCTCGCAAAAATGCGCCAAACCGCTTTCATCGTCATACTCGTCGCGCGTACCGGCATCCACCGCTATCCCACAGTAAGCCACATCCGTTGCCGACGGAGTGCAGACGATACGCAAACCGCAAGGCAATACACCGGTAAAATAATCATTGTTATGCTGCTCTTCCATAATCTTCACTTTTTCGGGCGCAAACTTTCGTTTCCTGATTGCGTAGTGCAAAGATAATGCTTTTTCAAACTCAGTCACTTAAATACTACAGGTATTTATACGGTTTATGCAGCATTGAAAATACGGAAATAATCACAAGGTCAAAAATATAATTACATGGAAAATTATATTATTATTGATATCTGTTTCCTATATTGACAGCCAAACAAGAAAATGAATCTGTATCCGTCCTGTCACCTGTTTATATTATCTATCACTACTGTCCACTAAAAATG
This sequence comes from uncultured Prevotellaceae bacterium, assembly GCA_949299545.1. Classification (GTDB taxonomy): domain Bacteria; phylum Bacteroidota; class Bacteroidia; order Bacteroidales; family Bacteroidaceae; genus Paraprevotella. The sequence goes on from CASGAM010000028.1 coordinate 30,292, forward strand.
GACAAGTTTAAAAATTAAATAAATTCGGTTCACTTGAATCATATCGGTCTTTGATATTTTTGAAATTCGATTTGTCAAACAAGTCACAGAGATGTGTTTTGTCGGTTAGAGAAATTCC
>CASGAM010000029.1 GCA_949299545.1 uncultured Prevotellaceae bacterium
ATTTGTCTTGGAACATAGCAGCCATTTGTATTAGACTGCAAAGTTGCAAAATCAAGTCCGTTTCATTTCAAAAAAACGTGTAATTGACTATATTTCAATAATTTCAAAGAACTATTTATCCACTTTTACGGGACAGTAGTGTTATCGTTTAACTTTAATTTTATGGCGCAAATATACAGTAAATGATAATTACTGCCAAATAAAAAGCAGAAAAAATTATCACTAAACGTAAATTTAACATTTGATATTACCGTCTAATGTTATTTTCTCGTATATTTGCATCAAAGTAACGATTAACATTAAACGTATATGAAACTAAGAATTAAAGAAGTTTGCCAAATGCGCAGTACAACACAAAAGGAACTTGCCGAAAATTTAGGTGTTTCAGAGGTAACATTAAGCCGTGCATCAAATGGAAATACTTCATTACCATTACTTGAAAAAATAGCTGTTACCCTTGATGTCCCTATATCGGCATTGTTTGAAGCGGAAAGAGATTTTATAGCGTTCGTGCGTAGGAACGGAGAAACATTCACATTCGATAGTGAGCAAGCATTGAAAGAATATGCCGCAACACTGCCAGTGGAAGATAAATAAAAATTGAGAAAATAACATGGGAAAGAGCGAAATAGTAATATACAAGTCAGAGGATGGAAATATCAAAGTCGATGTGCTATTTGAAGATGAAACCGTATGGCTCACAATCGACCAAATGAGCACTTTATTTGGAAAATCACGCTCTACGATTAACGAGCATATACTGAACGTTTATGCAGAAGGGGAACTTTCCGAGACAGACACCATAAGAAAAATCGGAAATTCCGATTTTTCCACCAAACCGACCAATTTCTATAATCTTGACGTGATTATTTCAGTCGGTTACCGTGTGAAATCCAAGCAAGGCACACAATTCCGAATTTGGGCGACACAACGGTTACGAGAATACATCATCAAGGGGTTCACGTTGAACGATGAACGTTTCACCACAGGTTCATCCATGAACTATTTCAAGGAATTACTTGAACGCATACGTGAAATCAGGTTATCTGAAAAAGTATTCTATCAGCAAGTGAAAGACATCTACGCTACAAGCATAGATTATGACCCATCAGATGAAATGACATTGGCTTTTTATAAAGAAGTACAGAATAAGCTGCTTTGGGCTGTAAGCGGAAAGACTGCTGCGGAGCTTGTTTATTACCGGGCAAACGCAACATTACCTATGATGGGGCTTACGTCTACGAGCAAACCGGGCAAAGTGACCAAAGTGGATGCGCTTACAGGTAAGAACTACCTGAGTGAAGAAGAAATAAAAGTACTGAAACTTATAGTGGAACAGTATCTTGCTTATGCAGAGTCGCAAGCCACACAACATAAGCCAATGTATATGAAAGATTGGATAGAAAAATTACGGCTAATATTGACGATGAACGAAAAGACAATATTAGAGTGTGCTGGAAGTATTTCTCATGAACTTGCTGTAAAGAAAGGTACTGAGGAATATGTAAAATACAAAGATGCTCAGAAAAAACTGGAACATTTGAACAGCATAAAAGAGCTTGATAATGACATTAAGAAATTAACTTCTAAAAAGAAGAAAAAATAATAAAATATCAATCAGCAAGAACTTACCGCCCTTATCCAGCACAAAGGAGATTACTACAAAGCCACGACAATAGCGGAGCTGGAGAGGATTGTAGAAAAAATCAAAGCTAAATTTTAATATTTATCAACAAATATGGAGGAATGGATACTTGTATTGCAAAATAATTTTTACTTTTGTACTCATGTTTAACCAAATAAAAGAATGAAAATGAAGAAAGTATTATTTATGCTGCCTGTATTGGCTGCGTTGTTTATGTTGTCGGCTTGTTCAAATGATGATGAGCCATCTGTTTCTACATTTACTATTATCAACAACTCCGAAAAATATGAAACAAGTTTAGACGAATACTTGGACGGTACGATGTATGAAGTCGTTGCATTTGAATTTGACGAAAATGGGAATAATATTGGGCAACATAATATAAATGATATTCCGTACGGAGGCGGAAAATCAGAAGCTATAAAAGTTCAAGAATCATGTTCCAAAGTTCAAGTTTCATTTAAAATGCTTCCTCCTGAATCTTCGTTCTATGATTCATCTTCAAATGCAAGATTATATATAGTATCATTAGGAGTTATCAAGAAGGGTGATAATATAAATATTATACTGGACGGAGAAACAATGACTACAAAGAATCCGTCTATCAAAAGTAGAGCAAATGATGATAACAGCGCAAGATTCTTGGATTGCCTAAAATCTCTACAATAAAATTTACTAATTATAACCATTCCAGCCCCGTTCCTTATGGTTCGGGGCTGAAACTTTTAACAATGCTAAATTATCCGCCATTAAGCCCCATATATGTACGTGTACTAAACTTACGTGCATATTGCTCGTCTGTAAATTGTCCCATATTTCCTACACGGGAATGAATATTACGTGCATACCTGTGATATGCTGTATTTACTCTTCTCATTCTGGCATCAGATATATTGCTCTGAGCCAACCGCCATCTTTGAGCGGCTAAATCGTCTAAACTTTTTCTTCTGACTCGGCTTTAAAATTTAATTGTTAGACAAATATATAAAATCTCTGATAGTGTAGCCATATTTATTTTTTATTTCTTCTTCTGCGTGAAGCCATATCTTTACCTTTCATTTTAGTAACTTTGGTTCCGGTAACTGTATGGAGCTTGTCACGCTGCATTAATACTAAGTTCCTGTATGGTATCTCATAGACCACTTCCCGGTATGACAGATGCAGATTTTCCATGAACGATGCAATCTGTCCCAAAAGAGTATCATTTCCTACTACCTCGGTTTCGCTGCCAGCAGACTTACGTTCCTCGCCAAGCTGACAGCTTTGAGAAAAACCTTTGAGTCAATCATAGAGAGTGCTTCATCCAATGCGTTCACATTCTCTTCGTATGTTCCTTTTGCCAGTTCTTCGCTCAAACTTTCGTCACCATCAATCAGCCAGGAAAGGGCCTTGCTATAAGCCTCACTTTCTCCTAAAGAGAGCAGGATTTCCCTCATGCTTTCAGCGTCTTTCACGTCAGACAGATATGATATAGCCCCCGACAATTTATGAATGGTAGGCGGATAGACCGTGTAGCTCTTCCCGTTAACTATTACAGTTCTGAAATCACTTCCGATAATGGATTCTGATACTATTTTCGCTCCTTGATTCATTCTGATAAAAATTAAGGGGTGAAGCCATAAAGCCCACCCCTGTTATGGAATACAATCTATACCTTTTGGATAGGCATTAAACACCAGCTGTTACCTCTTCTGAGTCAAACCAGTATTCCGGAGCGATAGCGGAGTCTTTCGGTTCCAATTCAACTGCACTAACAGGAATGCCAATCGCTTTGTCGGTAGTAGCTTCACGGGCGCCAATATCAGCGCGGGGAATTACGCAATACTGATCGTCATCGGTCTGGGCCACAATTAGTTTTTCGATGTTCACCTTACCTCTTGCACGCTTCCAACCTTTGTCCGTGTTGATGACATCACCTCCCATGAGGTCTTTCTTTGTCGGATAGTCGTACTCGCCAATCGTAAAGTTTACTGTTACATCACCCATATCCTTATCACTGCGATAGGTCTGACCTGTGAGCTGGTTCTTGTAGTTGGTTCGGCTTGCCTCCGCTTCTTCAAGCGTCCACGTGTCCTGATGGATATTCTTTACCTCTTTCAAGGTTTCACCCTGCAAAAGAGTATGCAAAGCTTGTCCGGTCAAATCTTCTGTGATAGCACTTGTCTCGCCATACCAAAGTTTCTTGATATTCACGGCTGTGATTTTCTTTGCTTCTGCCATATTATTTCACATTTAAAACTTCAAATAAAAGTCTATAAACTTATTTATAGCAATATCTTTCGTGGTATTGCTATTTTTATTATATTTTTTAGAATTAGTTTTTGAAAAATAGAATTCTGTTCTTATCTTTGCAATATGATAATTGAGTGAATCCGATGAGAATATTTACAGAACAGGCTATAAAAGAATATGCAGAAGCGCATCCTGATGCAAAGGTCGCTTTGCAAGAATGGACTACCATAGTCAAGAGAAGCGAATGGACTTGTTTTGCTGATGTAAAGAAAACATTTAATAGTGTTGATAGTGTTGGCAACCAACATTATGTTTTCAATATTAAAGGAAACAATTACAGGCTGATTGTTGTGATAAAATTCACTATAAAATTCGTTTATATTCGTTTTATTGGCACTCATGCAGAATATGATAAAATAGTTGACTGCTCTAAAATTTAAACTTATGACAAAGATAGAAACTAAAGCTCAATACGACTGGGCTGTAAAAAGAGTAGAAGAGCTGCTTCCACTGGTGACAGATGAAACTCCTCTTGATGACCCGAACAGCATAGAGTTGGAACTGCTTTCTAACCTTGTTGCTGATTATTCGGAAGAACATTTTGCATTGGGAGAGCCCTCACTTGTTGATGTTCTCAAACTCCGTATGTATGAAATGGGGCTTAACCAAAAATCGTTGGCTAAATTGATTGGAGTAAGTCCTTCGCGTTTAAGTGATTATCTTTCCGGTAAATGTGAACCAACCTTAAAGATTGCCCGAGAAATTAGCCAGAAACTGAATATTGATGCAAATATTGTGCTTGGCGTTTGATATGAGAAATGTTGAGGTAATAGTTGAAAATGCTGGAAAAAATCTGAGTGCTTACATTGATGGCGCTCCGGTGATTACCGTCGGAAACGACGTGAAGGAAATCGAGAAGAACATGAAGGAAGCTGTTGAGCTTTATCTGGATTCATGCAAGGAGATGAACATCGCACTGGTGGAAGTTTTGCAGGGAGAGTTCACATTAAAGTCTAAGATAGGGATATTCAGTAAATGTCCTTAAAATATATCATGGCATATGAAGATGATATAACATAATCACTTCCTCGAGGCTGTACATTAATACAAAACTGCGCAATTTACTTAATATCCGTTTTTGTATGGATGTTTGACATGTTCTGACAATTTGTAACAGTCCCTTAAAAAGCGACCGCTCGCAGCAAAAAAAGCAAGCGGTCGCCTTGTAGAAGCGACAGGTCGCAAATTTTGTTGCGACCGCACGCTGTGGCAAGGCATCAGTTGATACATGTTTCTATAAAAACGGAATTTCAGTAACTGATTGGATATCTTTGTGTTTGGTGCTTTTGTAAGTGGGCGAGTTTTTTCCCTCCATAATACTTGTGGTATTCTGTACTTTGTGAATGAAGTGTCCTGGAATTTTACCCTTTTGAGCGAACTACAAGAATGCTTATTTCATAAAGCAGGCAGATGGGGAGGGCGACAAGGCAAAGAGTAAAGGCGTCGGAGGTGGGGGTGATGATGGCTGCAATGATAAGGATTACAACAATGGCGTGCTTGCGGTATCGGCGCATGAAAGAGGCAGATAATATTCCGAGGCGGCTGAGAACCCAACAGACTACCGGTAGCTCAAAAAGGATGCCCATGAGAAAGGTCATGATGATGAGAGTGTCGATGTAGGATTGCAGGGTAATCATGTTTTCCACGTCTGTACTGACCTGGTATGTACCGAGAAAACGCACGGTGAGAGGAAAAATGAGGAAATAACACAGTGCGGCACCGATAAGAAACATGGTATAACCGACAATGGTGGCGCGGAGTGTGTAGTATCGTTCACGGTTGTAAAGTGCAGGAGCGATGAAGCGGAACAATAGGCAAAGGCAGTAGGGCGAAGCGATGAGCAGGCCGGCGTAGAGGGCGGCTTTGACGTGTATTTTGAACTGTTCGGCCAACCCGGTGTTGATGAGTTGCACGGTGAAATGTTCAGCCGGTGTACCGCCGAGTTGTTCCGATAGACGGTTGAGTAGGCTGTAGATGACAAAAGAGTCGTTTTTGGGAGCGAGAATAAAAGCAAAAAGTATGTCTTTGAAACAGAAAGCGGCTATTGAACACACGATAATGACAATAGCCATGCGTAAAAGCACATCTCTGAGAACGTCAAGATGGTCCCAGAATGTCATTGTCGTATCCGATACAGTTTGCCCTGCCACCGGCTTATGGCCGGTGGCAGGGTGTATCTGTGGATCCTGTCTGTCGCTCATTGGCGTGTATCGTCAGCTTTTGTTTCGTCTTTCCGGGCGTTATTGCTGATACTTGTGTCCGTTCCGCTGTTTCCGGTATTACTGTCGTTGTCAGAACCGTTCATGCCTTCCTTGAAACTGCGCACGCCTTTGCCTAATCCTTTCATTAACTCGGGAATCTTTTTCCCGCCGAAGAAAATGAGTACGACGAGTACAATCAGTATGATTTCTTGTGTGCCTATTCCAAACATAGTTATTTCCGGATTAAATATTTAATGAAGAAATAACCTCCGAATATTTGCAGGAGCATACCCGGAATGCCGATGCGGAAGTCTTGTGCGGCGAGATAGAAACTGCCTTTCATGATCCATTCGCCGAGCGTCCCGACAACCTGATATCCGAGAACAACCGCAACCATCAGACCAATGCTGACTTTATGGTAGCGGTTTGCAGCCATACCTGCCATGATTGCCAAAAGCGTTGACTTGAGAAGAATGGCAGGCAATGCCGGTACGGGCGGCATACCGAAGAGCCATGAGTTGACAAGCGGCGAAGCGATGGCGGTAAGAAGTCCCGTGCGCCACCCATATTTGTAGGCTCCGATGAGGGTAAAGAAATAAATCGGAAGCCAAGTTGTCCCCCCTTGTGGTATTAAGTGGAACAGTTGTGGCAGGGCGATGTTACCGGCTATGAATAACAATGCGGCAAGATAGGTTTTCACATTGTTGTAAGGAAGTGAATAGAGTTTAACGTTTGTTTCCATTGTTTTTTCTTAATTTGTTTCTTATGCTGTTTGTATGGATTGTTTTTTGATGTTTTACACGTATCTCGTTTATGTACCGGCTGAAAGGTGTGCGGATGTCTTTTCTACAAAATTCCGTATGGCGCAGACCATCTCGTCGATTGACGTCTTGTCGAAGCAGAGACGTTCGAGCGGACACCATCCGTCATGCGTTCTGTTTTCAACGTGCGGGACGATTGTTTCGTAGGCGATAATCTGTTCAAAGCCTTCGCTTTTGAACAGTTCGAGAGCGGGGCGGCTGATAATGTCGGTATGCAGTTGCGCGATACGGCCTTTAATCATAAGCGACGCGGCGGCTTTGCCGACGACCTTATCTGCAATGAGTGCGCCGGCGAGAAATTGCGGTTCCCGGCAGAGCAGTTCCAGAAGGTCTGTCACGCCGCGGCGGTTGAATGCGCGCATCTCTCCGTGATTACTGACCACGAGCGTGTGGTGCCCTTCGTGCAGATGTTTGACAAGTTCCAGCATCATAATGTTCCCTGTTTGAGTCGTTCCGCGTAACGGTCTATGCGATGCAGTTCCTTGGGAATGTCAATGCTTTGTGGACAGTGGGATACGCATTGGTCGCAACCGATGCAATGGCTGGCCTGTCGTAACCGCGGTACGCTCCGATCATAGCCGATGAGGAATGCGCGGCGGGCTTCACGGTAATTCCCATGTTCCTGGGATGTGGGCAGGTTGCTTTCGTTGACACATTTGTTATAATGGATGAGTACGGCCGGTATGTCAATACCGTAAGGGCATGGCATGCAATATTTGCAGTCGTTGCATGGTATTGTGGGATATTGTTTCATAAGGTCGGCCGTTTGTTGCAGGAACTCCCTGTCGGCATCGGTGAGCGGTTGCAATGGCGAGTAGGTACGCAGGTTGTCCTGCAAATGCTCCATATATGTCATGCCGCTCAGGACGGTCAGTACGCCTGGGAAAGAACCGGCAAAACGGAAGGCCCACGAGGCGACACTGGCTTCGGGCGCCCTTTGTTTCAGGCGTGCGATCAGATGTTCCGGCAGTTTCGACAGACGTCCGCCGAGCAGCGGTTCCATAATGACGGCTGGTATGTGCCGCTTTTCGAGTTCTGCATATAAATAATCGGCGTTGACGTTCATACCCGAAGCATATTGCCAGTCTACATAGTTGAGTTGAATCTGTACAAAGTCCCAGTGTACTTTGTCGTGCATGGCAAGTACTTCATCGAAGACTTCTTTCGTGCCGTGAAACGAGAAACCGAGGTTACGGATGTGTCCAGCCTCGCGTTCGGCCATCAGGAAATCAATCATCCCGTTCTCGACGTAACGTTTGTGGAATGTTTCTATACCGCCGTTGCCGATGGAGTGCAACAGGTAGTAGTCAATATAGTCTACCTGAAGTTCGCTGAAAGAGCGTCGGTACATGGCGATGGAATTTTCGCGGGTGTAATTCGAGAAGTTCGAGAGTTTCGTGGCGATGAAGAATTTGTCACGTGGGTGGCGCTTGAGGGCGTTGCCGGTAGACCGTTCTGACCAGCCTTGTACATAAACAGGCGATGTGTCGTAGTAGTTAACGCCGTGTGCCATGGCATAGTCGATGAGTTCATTGACGGCTTCCTGGTCGATGACATTACCGCCTTTCTCATGTGCGGGGAGAGTGGGCCAGCGCATGCAACCATATCCGAGAAGGGACACTTTTTCTTTTGTCTTTGGATTTTCGCGCATGGTCATTTTGTCTGTCGGAATTTCGCCCTGTGCCTGTAAATCGCCGCCTGCAACGCTTTTGGGCTTGCATCCTGCCAGTACGGCTGTTGTGGCAGCTGTACTGATGCCCACGATTTTGAAGAACTCGCGGCGTGAGATGTCTTTATGGTGATTTTCGTTCATATCTTAATTTGGTGTAAGGTTTGATAAGATGGGTTTCAGACTCTTCGTTTACTCAGATAATGCGGTGACGTTCATGTCCTTCCACATAGATGGCACTGAATGGGCGCGACGGGCACAAGTTTTCACACGCGCCGCAACCGATGCAGCGTTCCGTGTCGACGGCCGGTATCTTTAGCGATTGTGGATTGGCGGCATCAGAAGGTATCATGGTGATGGCGCCGGTAGGGCAGTGGCGTGCGCAGTTGCCGCATTCTACGTTGTCGGTGAGTGGTACGCAGTTGGCTTTCACCCATACGGCATGTCCTATCTGTATGGACGATTTCTCTGCGCGGTCTACCAGCCGTATGGCCCCCGTCGGACAGACTTCCGAGCATTTTGTACATTCAGGTCGGCAGTACCCTCGTTCATAACTCATTTCAGGCTGCATCAGTTTCAGCAGGTCTGTAGAAGGACGCAAGACGCCATTCGGGCACACCGATACGCACAACTGGCAGGCTGTGCAGCGTTGGGCAAAGTGGCGCGCACTTTCGCTGCCCGGCGGCAGGATGGCTGTTTGTCTGTTAGGGATTTTTTTGTCTTCAATGGTGGCTAATCCGCCGTCCACTTTCATTTCTTGCGCTTTTATTGCCGTGGTTGCCGTTATCAGAGCTGTGGCGGTCAGGAAACTGCGGCGTGACTGGTCTGGCTCTTGTTGGCCGGTCGGAGCGGAAACAGAGCTTTTTGCCGGATGCCGATAGCTGATGGCGTGATGTTTGCAGGTCTCCATACAGTCCATGCAGGTAACACAGCGGCTGTAATCTATTGTTTGGTTTTTTATATCGATACAGGCGGCCTTGCATTGACGCGAGCAAAGTCCGCACTGGTTACATTTCGTATGGTCGATGACCGGTTTCAACCACGACCAGCGGGCAATAAAACTGAGTATAGTTCCCACGGGGCATATCGTGTTGCAATATGTACGCCCGCCACGCAGCGCCAGCACGCTGATGATGATGAAACTGAACAAGGCAATGAGGAATGTCGGCAAACTTTTCAGCCAAACGTCCGTTTCATAGAAAGTATAGCTTTCAGCCCGTTCTGCAAAACCGGCGAGCAAGTTATTTCCCCATCCGTAAAGCGGTGCCAGCAGGTTTTGTGCCATTCGGCCGTAGGCGCTATATGGTGCCAGCAAAGCCGTCAGCGAGCCTATACCTGCAACCGTGGCGATGAGAAAGACTGCCAAAACGCCATAGCGTAACCAACGTTTTTCCGGAGAATAGTTGAAGCGGTAACGCCGTTTCTTCGGATGTCCGCCGAACCAGGAAACAATGTCTTGCATGACGCCTAACGGACAAATGACGGAACAATAGACGCGCCCGAAGATAAATGTTATTGCTATGAGGAACAGTATGATTCCAATATTAAGAGCCAGAATGGCAGGCAGGAACTGTATTTTAGCCATCCATCCGAACCATGCGTGTATTGTTCCTGTGAAATCAAGAAAAAGCAATGTGATGAGCGTGAAGAACACAAGGGCCAATGTTATTCTGATTCTTCTAAGCATATTGTTTTGTGGTAGTAGTGTGGTTGTTTGTTATATAACGTTTGTAAACGCATTTTACTATTGAAAGCCTTCAAGGCACAATTAGTGGCTTAAAGGCTTTTCAAAGATAAGTATTTTGCTGTAAAATACAAAATGATTTTATTGGAAGTTCTTGTGCATAAAATCTTCTATTTTGTTGTATGGGATGACGCCGGCTTTATTGTCGTAGAGGTCGACGTGGCTTGCACCTGGTATAATGAGTAATTCTTTGTTGTTACCTTTCAGTTTTTTGAACGCATCTTCAGAAAAATAACGTGAGTGGGCTTTTTCGCCGTGTATGACGAGTACGGCGCTGCGAATCTCGTCACTGTAGGTCAGTAATGGTGTGTTGAGGAATGAAAGGGAAGAGGTTATGTTCCAGCCATTGTTTGAATTGAGCGAGCGGGAATGGTAGCCACGCGGTGTTTTGTAGTAATCATAATAGTCCTTAACGAATTGTGGTGCGTCGGCCGGTAACGGGTCTATGACTCCTCCTGCTGTTGCGTAATGGCCGGTACGTGCGTCGTCAGTACGCTGTTCATTTAGTTTTTTACGCAGTTCATAGCGTGCGTTCGCATCCATAGCGTCAAAATATCCGTTGGCTGTAACGCGACTCATGTCATACATTGTGACGGTTACAGTTGCTTTGATGCGTGTATCTATAGCGGCAGCGTTAAGGGCCATACCGCCCCATCCACAGATTCCGATGATACCGATACGTTCGGGATCAACGTCGGGATGAATTGACAGGTAGTCGACGGCTGCACAGAAATCTTCGGTATTAATGTCAGGCGAAGCCACATATCGCGGTTCCCCGCCGCTTTCACCAGTGTACGAAGGGTCAAATGCAATGGTGAGAAAACCACGTTCGGCCATGGTCTGGGCATACAGTCCGGAAGACTGTTCCTTGACAGCTCCGAATGGGCCGCAAACGGCTATGGCCGGTAACGGTTTCGTAGCGTCCTTGGGGCAATATAAGTCGGCTGCCAGCATAATGCCGAAACGATTTTTGAAATATACACGCTGGGTTGTCACTTTTTCACTGGCAGCAAAGGTTTTTTGTAAATCTTGTGCTTGAATGTTTGTCATGATAATGAAGATATAAGTTAAGAATATGAAGATCTGTTTTTTCATGCTGTCCTATAATTTGTTTTTCTGTTTATTACGGATTTATTTAGACAGAGAGCGTATGAGCCGCGCAGGTACGCCTCCTACGACGGTGTCTGGGAGTACATCATGTGTCACTACTGCTCCGGCTGCGACAACAGCATTGTCTCCTATTGTAACTCCTTGCAAGATTGTACTGTTTGACCCTATCCACACATTTCGCCCCAACCGGATGGGTGCGGGATAAGTCGTCTGACGGTCTTCTGCTTTCAGACCATGATTAAGGGTCGCAAATACGACATTGTGTCCTATCTGGCAACCGTCGCCTATGGTGACGCCGCCGTGATCCTGAAAATGGCAACAGGCATTGATGAAGACATTCTCGCCCACATGGATGTTTCTGCCGAAGTCTGAATAAAAAGGTGGAAAAACACGAAGGGATGAAGGCACGCGATAACCGAACAATTCGGATAGTAGTGTCCGCACTTCTTCAGGGGTATGATAGGCGTTGTTCAGGCGAAATGTGATTTGACGGGCACTTTCGCTCATGTCGTTCATAAAACGGTGTATTTCTTCCGAATTAAGTGCTTGTCCCGTTTTTACATATTCTATAAATTCGTTGAGTTTCATGTCTGTTTTGCTTTTATATAGTATTGTTCCTTTTGGTTTTACAAAGATAACGTATTGGTTGTGTTGTCGCTGTGGACGGATTACAGATATTTGTACCTGAATTACAGATTTGCCATTGCATGATTGCAATGGCAAATAGGACTTATGTGATAACCGCTAAATGTCTTATAAGGCGAATCTATCTTGATGGTGCCGGTAAAAACGCAAAAACAGCAGGAAGCCGACTAATGCGAATGGGACACCTGCCAGTGCTGTCGCTTCGTAACTATGTGTGACGGCAATGCCTCCCACGTAGGCCCCTACGGCGTTGCCAAGATTAAAAGCGATTTGTACGCATGCGCCGCCCAACATTTCGCCTCCGGGTGCCACTCGGATGATGAGTAACTGTTCGGGGCTGGAGACTGCAAAAAGTCCGGCTGTGCATAGGGTCATAAGTGCTGCCGAGAGCCATGGGTTCTCGGCAGTAAAATAGATGGCGAGCAGGATAAGGCAAAGGCATCCTTGTACGATTGTTCCCACCCGTCCCGGTGTGTAGCGGTCGGACAGACGGCCACTGGCAAGATTGCCTGCCACCATCCCAAATCCGGCAAGCATCATCAACGCCGTGAGACTGGCTTCTTGGAATCCTGAAACATTGACAAGCAATGGACTGACATAGCTGTACCAGCAAAACACGCCTCCGTTACCCAATGCCGTGGCGCCGAGTATGAGCCAAGGAGCGGGCTTGCGCAGAAAACGGAATTGGCCTTTGAACCCCGTGTCTTTTAAACCGCTTACGGCAGGTACCCACCTCCAAATGTAGTACAGGACGATGATGCCCCATACAGCTACAAGCAGGAATGTGGTACGCCACGAGATGGTGTGGCTTAACGAGGTTCCGAGCGGAACACCAAACAGGTTTGCGATTGTCATGCCGGCAATCATGATAGAGACGGCTTCGGAACTTTTCCCTTTTGCTGCTAATTTGGATGCTACGATGGAAGCTACTCCGAAATAGGCACCATGGGGTAGCCCAGAGATGAAACGCCCGGCAAGCAGAACCCAATAATTGGGGGCTGCTGCTGCACAAAGGTTTCCTGCGATGATGAGTGATACTAATATGAGCAAGATGCGCTTGAGTGCCATCTTGCGTGCTAAGATGAGTACCGGCGCACCAAAACATACGCCTAAAGCATAAGCAGAAATAAGGTGGCCGGCTACCGTGATGGAGATTCCTAAATCAGCCGCAACAGTGGGCAATATGCCCATCATTGAAAATTCAGCTATACCCAACGCTAATGTCCCGAATGCCAGCGCTATCAGACTCTTTTTCATATACCTATAAAAACTATATCCTGTGAACTATACCTTGACATGACTTTTGCCGGTGCAAAAATACAAATAAAAAGTGACAAACGGAAAAGTGCGATATGGTTATTGGCAAGTATATGTATAGATTGCAAATTCTTATCTTATTGTTCTTTTATAAGAATAAAATAATTAATTTTGCCGGTGCAAGAAATTAACCTATGAGATATTTTTATACAGTAGTTTTCTTATTCTGTTTGGTCATGCCTTCATGGACGGTACCTGCGCGCCAACGGATGTTGACGGTGCGGATGATTGATGGAGAGATGATGAGGGTACGGTTTTGTGGTGATGAACATCGCAGTTTTTATTTGAGTGAGGACGGATTTGTTGTCGAATTGGCGGACGACAGTGACAGTTTGTATGTCAAAACGGAATATCGGCCTTCAGATTTGCTGGCTAACGTACGGCTGAGCGGTATCGGTTCCGTTGAGACTGCACCCATCAAACCTTTGGGGAGTCCGAAGATACCGGTTATTCTTGTGAATTTCAATGACCTTCACATGTCTGTAGCTGAAACAGATGAAGCTTGTAACGCTTTTTATGATTTGTTCTGCAATGGGACAAGGGATGGTCAGCTTTATACAGGTGCGGGTAGTGCCGGTGCCGTACGCGATTATTTTGCCCAACAAAGTGACAGTGTTTTTTTACCCGAGTTTGAAGTGTTCGGGCCGGTAACACTCTGCAAACCCATGGCATATTACGGGCAAAATTCGGGTAACAGGAAAGATGTCAACTTTAGTGAGTTTTGTGAGGAAGCATTACAGTTGGCTATGGAGGGAACAGCTGTAGACTGGAGTCGTTTTGATAACGATGGTGATGGTACAGTGGATTTGGCTTTTTTCATATATGCCGGAACGGGAGAGAATGTGAGCGGAGCTGATCCCAATACCATTTGGCCTAAGGAAATGCTCAGTCCAATGGTTATCAACGGCATAGAGGTCGCCGTGATGGGCTGTTGTAATGAACTAATCATCGAAAGCGGTGAAAAAGTTGTGGACGGAATCGGTACGATGTGTCACGAAATAATGCATGCACTTGGCATGCCGGACATGTATGACACAAATTATGTAGGGTTAGGCATGAGTTATTGGTCGTTGATGGATTGTGGAAATTTTTGTAAAAATGGCTATGTGCCATGCGGTTTGACGGCTTATGAGCGTGAGTTTCTGCAATGGCGGCCTATTGAGGAACTTGATGGGAGTAGTACGCTAACTCTTAGACCCTTGGAGGCTGGTGGATGTGGATATAAAATCGTTAATTCTGCCAATCCTGCCGAATATTATATTATAGAGAATCGGCAAGCGGTTGGTTGGGATGTCGGTTTGTGTACGCTTGGCAGTGGTATGTTGGCTGTCCATGTGGATTATGATGAGAATGTATGGTCGGCGAATAGAGTGAATGCTGTGACAGACCATCAGCGGATGTCCATCATCCCGGCCAACAATTTGTATGTCGGACAATATAATGCTCAAAGCGTGGAGGAATTGCTTAACGCGCTGAATGGCCAGCCTTATCCTGGCAATACGGGTAATACGGCACTGACCGATTATTCCATTCCTGCTGCAACTGTTTTTTCCGGCGGTTTTATGGGAAAGCCGATTACACAGATTCGTGAGACGCCGGATGGGAATATCGTTTGTAAATTTATGGCTCGCGGCGTATTGGATATACCTGATTCGACAACTGCGACGGTTGAAAGAATTACTGCTGACGGTTTTGTCCTGAGATGGGATACCGTTGAACATGCAGAGGCTTACCGTGTAATGGTTTATGACGTTTCGGAAGAAAGAGAAAGTGTCTTGTTGGAAACCATTGACTCTGTATTTACGAATCGTTTCTCTATTGAGGGACTGCCATCTGGGATAAACAAGGTGGTTTGTAAGGTTTGTGCGGTGTCTGATGAGTATGAAGATTCTCAATGGATGAATTACGAAATAGTATTTCCAGCTGACGGTATTGAAGAACCGTTTGAGCAGGAAACGACAATCCAGGTTTATAACCTTTCAGGTCAGTGTATAGCAGAAGGAATGAAAAATGATATCAGATATTTGTTGCAGAAAGGAATTTATATATTCCGTCAAGGCACTATGTCTGAAAAAGTTGTCATCCGGTGAAAGTTGTACTTTTGTTCTATTTCCTTTTGTCGGTAGCTTAGTAGCCCGGATTTTGGTCTAATTGGGGATTCAGGGCTCTGGCCTTGTCCGGTATAGGGAATACTGTCGTATATCCGCTTGATTCTTTTTCTAATTGGGGACGATCTGTGTAAGATTGGATATATGTGCCGAACCTTATCATGTCTTGCCGTCGCCAGCCTTCCCACATCAGTTCCAATTTTCTTTCTTCTAATATGTTGTGCAACGTTGCCGGGCGGAATGGCATGCCGGAACGGCTGCGCACGGAATTGAGCTCGTTGTCGCCATTCTCTCCGTTACGTACTTTTGCTTCACTTTTCATCAGCAATACGTCGGCGTAACGGAACAAAACAATGTCGTTGTCCGACAATTTGCCGTCTTTCAAGCCTTTCTTGTCTACTTCGTATTTTTTCATTCTTGCTCCTGCCGTTTTTTCGTAAGGTTGGAACGAGACGTCGAGTTTGATGTTCCACGGCAGGTATTCGAGGACTGTACCATTGTCGAGGCGTATGGTGTCACCGTTTAGGTCGAGGACGACACCCGCATAGAATGTTTCATCAAAACGGTTGTCGACCGTATCGGTGCCGTATGCGAATGTTTTAAGTGTTTCAAGTGTGGCACCGGTCCCGTTTTCCCCTCCCAGTCCGTATGCTTTGGCATGGTTGTAGTGGCGTGAGCGGAAAGTGTATTGCATTTGGTTTTGGATAGTGTATTTGTCTGTAGGTATGGTGAAGATGTTTTCCACTGATGTTTCGTTGTAGACGGTAAAGTTGTCAGACATGTGTTGGGTAAGATCGTAGCCGTATTTGGTAATGGAGTCGCAATAAGCCATGACGGCTTGCCATGCGTTGAACTTTTCGTTCTCCATGAGCAGCCAGTGTTTATTTCCATCAGGTCGGATGCCGTCAGTCCAATCATTATCGGTATAGACCTCCACGTTTAAATAGAGTTTTGCAAGGAGGAAAAATGCCACAGGCCGTGTGATGCGGCCATAATAATCGCCTTTGAAATTGCTTCGTTCCGTACTGAGGTTTGGTAGTGCCGTTTGAAGTTCTTTGACTACAAAATCGAAAATGTCCTTGCGTTCGGATTGACGCACATTATTGATGGGAGTCGAAGAAGACATGACAAGAGGCACTCGTCCGAACAAGTCAAGCAGATAATAATAATACATGGCTCTGAAGGCTTTTACTTCGGCAATGTAGGGCGTGAATATTTGTGGGGTAGTGCTGTTTCCTTGCAGTTCGTTTAAACGTTCAAGAGATTTGTTGCTTAGAACGATAACTTTGTAAAGGTATTCCCACGTGGCAGTGATAACATCATTCGTGATACCCCATTTGTGTAGGAAAAGTCCTTGCCAAAGTCCGCCATCATACCAGTCGCCTCCTCTTGTAGGTAACATGGCTTCGTCTGTGGTCAGTGTGTTGAGGTCGTAAATGCCGCGGCAGGTGCCTTGCAATCCTTGGCTGTCTTCGTATCCGCCCACATAATTATATAAAGTGGCCACTGTGTTGAGGTATGCGTTAACAGGTGTGTCATATGCGTCTTCCTCGGGGAGTTGATCAAGCGGTTCTTCTTTCAAGAAGTCCGAACATCCGCCCAATAGCGGCCATAAGGTTATGATGAATATTGTGTGCCATTTTTTCATAGTTGTGGTTATTTAGAATTGTATGCTAAGACCGAGGGTATATGAACGGAAAATCGGATAAGTCCTTTTATCGTCTACGCCTAAAGTGTTGTTGACGATGTAACTGTTGATGATAGGCGTCAGCCCGGAATAGCCGGTGATGGTAGCAATGTTATTGACAGAGGCAGATATTCTGAGTCTCCTGATGTAGTTTTGCCACTTCTTTAAAGAGATATTCCAGCCGACAGTGAGGTAATCAAAGTTGATGTAGTCGCCGTCTTCCAACCAATAATCAGTGGCGGTCTGGTCGTAAATATTACGTTCTGGAGCTTCTGAAAGTACGTTGTAATCAGGCATACTGCCCATATTCATATAAGTCAACGAAGTTCCGTTGTATATTTTGTGCCCAAATGCACCGTTGATTTGGAGCGACACATCAAAATTCTTGTAACGGAAACTAAAGTTGGAACCTAAAAGTGTTTTGGGTGTGGCTTGTCCTGCAATGTATCGGTCACCGCCGTCTTCAAGATTGATACCTCCCCCGTCAAGATCTGCTATTTCATAGGCATACGTGCCGTCCTCGCGCTGGACAAGGCCGGTGCAGTGGGGCAGGTAGAATACTCCCAATGGTTGCCCTACGATTTGGTAAACGATATGATTGTAACCTCCATGCAGACCGGCACCGGTAACATCGGCGATGGGGGTATATTCCGGTGCGCTCATATACTCACCATTATACATACCACTCAATGAAAGCAATTTGTTCCTTTGGAAAGTGACGTTGACATTAATGTTCAGTTCCATGTCTTCTTGCCGAATAGGAGTTAATCCTATTCCCAACTCCACACCACTGTTGCGCAAAGAACCTAAGTTGGCCAGCAATTTGTTGTAGGCGAATGGAGGAACGCTGACTTCATACTGATAAAGCATGTCCCGGGTTGTAGCGCGGTAGTAATCAAGGGTCAGGATAGCTCTTCCTCCCCAAAAACCGGCGTCCATACCTATGTTGTAGGTTTCTTTCACTTCCCATCTCAGATCGGGATTGGCATTTCTGATAATTCCCATTGTCACCATCGGGTCGCCGCCTGAAGAAACTACACCATTAGGCTTCACCAATTGTTGTGACGTGTATGATTCGATGGCGTCCTGGTTACCGGTCAGTCCGTATCCTGCACGCAACTTCAGGTTGTTAAGCCATGTAACAGGTTTCATAAATTCTTCTTCACTGATATTCCATGCTCCGGATACAGAGGGGAAAAATCCCCATTTATGATTAATGCCGACTTTTGACGAACCGTCTGTTCTGGCGTTTACAGTTAACACATAACGATCGTTGTAAACATAATTTATACGTCCTAACAATGATGCTAATTTAGGGTTTTCATAGTATGAACCCGTTCCTTCCCATGGACGTACAGCGCCGGCCTGTAGGTTGTGAAAGCCGAAAAGGTCTGTTGTGAAATTGGTAACTGTGGTATAAAATCCTGAGATGGTACGTTGTTGTAATTCTCCAAGTGCCACAAGGTCTATCTTGTGTTTATTGAAACTGCGGTTATAGTTTAAAAGAACGTTGCCGACCCAGTCTTCCACCTTCCTTTCGCTTCTATAGGCTTGGCCGTGCGCCCAAACGGTTGTCGGAAGGTATTGCCCGACATCAATGACATTATAAAGATATGAGCCGAATGCTTGCAGCTTTAGGTAAGGTGTGATGTCTAAGCTTATTTTCAGATGGGCGTTGAAATAAGCGTTGGCTTCTTCATTGTCTGCTTCAATCCATGCCAATGGATTGGTAATCCAGCTGGCGGTTGTGACTTGGTCCCAACTGCCGGAAGTCGTGTTTTTATGGTTGGGGAATGTCGGATTGAAAGCGGCAGCAGAGTAAAAAGTCTTTTGCAGGTCTATCGGTAATTGGTTCTTGTTGACGGCCCCCATCACTCCCAAGTCGAAACGAAGCCTTTTCTCGAAAGCTTGTTGGGTAATGTCTATTTTCGCAACATAATTCCGGTAATCTGAATTGCGCAATACGTCCGTCCTGTCTAATATGCCGAGTGATGCGCGATAGTAGGCGTTGTCTAAACCTCCTCCGAAAGCAATATGATGGTTTTGTATCCATCCCAGTCTGGAAATCTCTTTCGTGAAATCCGTATTCTCGCCCAGGTCCAGGAATGCCATGCCTCTTTGTTGGGCTACTTCGCGGAATCTTTCACCTGACAGCATGTCGAGAGTTTTATATATGGACTCTATGCCGTAATTGCCATCGTAGCTGAAACGAAATTGTCCTCCGCTGCCTTGCTTGGTTGTCACTTTGATAACGCCGGAAGCGCCCCGGGCTCCATATTGTGCCGTTTCGGAGGCGTCTTTCAAAATAGTAAAGCTTTCGATGTCAGCCGGGTATATCATGCTGAGTGTGCTTAAGTCTGCAAAGACATCGTCAATGATGACTAGGGGATCATTACCGCCGGTTAACGAAGTTGTACCCCTGACACGTACGGAGTTCAGGATAGCTTCTCGTCCGGGAAGGACACTTACACCGGCTACCTGACCACTCAAGGCATTCAGCGGATTGGACACAAGTCCTTTGTTCATCCGTTTTTCGGAGACAAGATCTACAGAGCCAGCTACTGTCAATCGGCCTCCTTTCGCATAACCTATTTGAATAATATCTTCAGTTGTGAGGGTATCTTTGATAATCCAAGGGATAGAATCTGGCAACAGTTGCTCATTTTGTGCGGTAGCTGTTGTAAAAGCTGTGATAAAAAATACTGTTTGCAACCATATATGGTTCAACTGGGATAAATGACGTTTTTTCATAGGCCGTGGTGTGAAAGGGTAAGTTTAAAAGATGCTTCACGCCGGGTTTTGTTGTAAGGTAACAAACAAATATATGAAAAACGGTTGATAAGTTCAATATTATAAGGTAAAATAATGGTGATTAAGGTACAAAAGGAACTATTCTCTCAGTTTGATAATTCGCCAGTTGCCGTTTTCGTCTTCAGTCAATGCAGATTTGGTTTCAACCCAGTCTCCAGAATTGAGGTAATGAATATGTTCAATATGGCAATTTATTGGTTGGTGGATGTGTCCGCAAATAATTCCGTCGAAATAGTTTTCACGGGCGAATGATACTAACTGTTGTTCAAAATTGGTGTAGTTGGATACAATCTGTTTTACCTTGAGTTTTAGCCTTTGTGCAATATTTACTGGGCGGAGTCTTTTGCGAAGCCGTCGCCTGTTGTAAGCGTCGTTGGCTTTTAACGCCAGTTCGTAAAGTGAGGCACCGAATTTAGACAGCCATGTGAAACGTCGTGTAACATTGTCAAATATGTCACCATGTGTCACGAAATATCGTTTGCCCGCGCTTTCAATGGTAAAATCAGCTACGAAGCGGATGCCGTGTGATACCATCGGTGTCAGTCGTTTGAGAAAATCATCGTGGTTGCCCGGTATATAAATGATTTCTGTGCCATCTTTTTTAAGAGCGGCAAGAGTTTTTTGTATTTTCAGATAAGGTCTTTTCCAAGCAACTTTGCGATGTTTCTTAAGATACCATGCGTCGATAATGTCTCCGTTCAAAATCAGCAATCTGCATCTGACGGATTGCAGGAATCCGATCAGTTCTTTGATTTTTGATTGGGGAAGTCCTAAATGTAAATCAGAGATAATAATTGTTTTATAATAACTTTTTTGCATCTGCCGTTTTTGCATGTTTGTTTATCGGCGAGGCTGCGTGGAGAGACTTGGTGCATCAGTTGTCCGTTATGGTTAGGTTGATGGATAGTGTTGTGCTTCGCATCGCCGTCATGCAAAGATAAGTTATTTGCTGAAATATGTTTTGTTTTGCCTGATAAATCGTAGCAAATTAAGGTTGTTTTTTTATTATGTCCTTTACAAGATTGCAGTTAATCCGTGTTTGTGTGATGTAAGGTTTGTTGACAGATGGCGTCGTTGATTGTTTGTTCGATGGCACTCAGAATGTATTTCGGGGCGTTTTCAACCCATGTGCGGAACATGGGAGAGGGACTGTAATTTACTGAAAAACGTAAGAGTTCTGAAAGATTGAAATCTTTAGAGACAATGCCTGCGCCGTTTCGGGAAGCGTCCAACGCGTTGCAGTCTTGTTCTATATGTGCCGGAACCATCATGATGGGTTTCCCAAGATACATGGCTTCGCAAACGGACTCAAAACCGGCTGTGCTGGCATAGGCTTTACAACCTTCCATTTGGCGCAAAAACTCCACGTCGTCTAATTGGTAGAAACTCAAGGTTTCATCAACCGTTTTGATGGCCGGTGCGCCGGTTTTGTCCCAAAAGAAACGGAGCGGTGTCTCAGGATGGTTCTTATGCCATTCAAGAATGTATTCGGAAAAGCCCGCATTAAGCATGTATCCGTGAATGTAGTCGCCTTCATACGGATGTAACTTGAATATTTCGTTGCGTAACAAAGGCGGGACAACTGTAATGTGTTCGTAATTGTCTTCAGGCATCTCATGGAAAGATAAGGCTAATTTCCTGCATGAGCCTAAAGACGTGAGACGTGTGAAGTATTGTAATAATTTCAGTCCCGAACGGTTGTGGCGTGGCAGACTGAAATCGTGGTGCAGGAACAAGTATTGGTGTCCGATGCAGATTTGGGGCGTTTCAATGCGGTGAAGGGCATAGGTAAGTCCGGTCAGCAACTCATAAAAATTGATTACGGCGTTTGCACCGCTTGATTCTATCCTTTCTTTTATGAAACGGATACTTTGCACATAGGATGGTAATCTCAGCAGACAATAGAGTGCGCTTCTTGTTAGTTTGCTGCGCTTATTGTTGTTGTCTGGCTGGAAATTGGGACTTTCAAAACGAACCACAGGAGCTTTGATATTCCGCAGGAAAAAATCCGGAAGTTTGCGGTTGTTGCTTTTACCCACTAATATTTCTGTTACCTCATGGCCGTTTTTCGTGAGTATTCCTTCCATTGCAATGGCCTGTGTCAGGTGGCCGCGTCCTTCGCCTTGTACGATAAAAACAAATTTCATATAGCAGATGATAAACGGGGAATCGTTGTGTCTTTTAATATTTCATATTCCATAGGTGTATCAGTGTACATTAAAATATGCCAGTTACCAGATTCATCTTCTGTTAAAGCAGACATTGTTTCCACCCAGTCGCCTGAATTAAGATAATGGATATTGCCGTAATAAGTGTTAGCCGGGTGATGGATATGACCACAGATGATGCCGTCGAACCGACGTGCCAAAGCGAAGTCGGACAATGTGCTTTCAAAGTCTGAAATGTATGAGACGGCAGTTTTGACTTTTTGTTTGATTCTTTGGGAGAGGGAGTAATAAGGTTTGCCACGGTATGTCCTGTAACGGTTATATATGCTATTGAACCAAAGCAGAAATGTGTAGCCCGTGTCTCCTAATTGAGCAAGCCATTTCATTTGGGTCGTTACTCGGTCGAAAATGTCACCATGTGTCACATAATATCGTTTACCGTTGCTTTCCAGTATATAGTCTTTTACAATACGGATATTACCTAATTGCAAGGGAGCCAAATTGTCTAAAAAGTCATCATGGTTGCCGCGGATATAAATGATTTCTGTTCCGCAGTTTTCCATCAGTTTCATGAGGATTTTAAAGAATTGAGTATGCTCGGATTGCCAGCGACGCGTGCCGCTTTTCTTGATATGCCATCCGTCGATGATGTCACCGTTGAGTATCAGACGGTCGCAGTTCACTGCGCGAAGGAAATTACTGACTTCCTTTACTTTGGAATGTGAGGTTCCCAGATGGATGTCTGAGAGTACGATCGTTTTGTAATGTTGTCTTATATACATTGCACTTTATTTAAAATGACTATACAAAAGTAGGTATATGTTGTGACAACACGATGAACATATTGTTAAGATGTTGTGAATTATCGTACAATCCGATCATGTTTATGTATTGCAGTTACAAGTCAAGTTGCTTACTGAGGCTATGCGTCAGAGACGCCTGTTTCTGTTTGGGAGAGAAGTCCTGTCAGTTGGTCGATTTGCAGGTGTCTGATTTCAGCATTGGCCATGCGTGGAATCATTTTTATGGTAGTATGTAGTGCCACGGCTGATATGGCACGGCAGAAAAGGCCGTGGCTGATAGCAAGGACGCATCCGCCGGCATATTGTTTTGTGATATTGGTAAGGAATCTTGTGGCCCGTTCGAACATGGATTCAACAGATTCAGCCCGTTCGTCCAAGATCGGACGTGCTTCCCTTATATCCATACCGGTGAAAGGTCCCCAGTCACGTTCTCTCAACAACGGGGTATATATGATGGGTTTCCGCAGGCTTTCGTTGATGATTTGAACGGTATCGACGCAGCGTTGAAGGTCACTGCAAAAAACTGCATCAAAAGAAATGTCCTGTAGTTCATCTCTCAGCCGTTTCGCTTGATTAATGCCTTCGCTTGTCAGATGTCCCGGCATGTGGCCTTGCAGGATGTTTTTAAGGTTTTCCTCTGTTTGCCCATGTCTGATAAGGTATAATTGTAATGCCATGCTTCGGAAAAGGTTATATATATTTTGCAAAAGAACATAATTATTTTCATTTATCCAATGTTTTTTTTGTCATTTGGGAGATGTTTGTCGGAATATATTTGTACCTTAGCCGTGTGTTTAAGAAAACTAAAGCTAAAAAGTTATGAAAATTGTTAATAGTTACGTGTTCCGTGCCCTTTGTGCTATTTTGGCTGGTATACTTTTAGTGTATAATCCGGAGCGGATAACGGGGATGTTGGTACAGGTCATAGGAGGCTTGTTTTTCTTGTCAGGCCTACTGACGCTCATCAATTACTTGTTGATACGTTTTTCCGAAAAAACTGATGTTATCCCTAATTTTCCAATTGTAGGATTGGGCAGTTTGCTTTTCGGAGCGTTTCTTGGTTTTTTCCCTTCCTATTTTATCGCATATTTGATGTATCTTTTGGGCTTCTTGTTGGTAATCGGTGGAATTAATCAGATATGGAATATGATTAGTTTGCGTAAACTGTTACCTTTTAATTGGTGGTCATTTTTAATTGCTATCATTGTCATTGCGATGGGAATTATCGTTATTTTCAAACCGATGGAAACGGCTTCATTACCGTTTGTCCTACTGGGGTGTACGTCCATTGTATATGGTGTGACAGAAATGATAAGCGGTGTACGTTGGCGGAAATACCATAAGGAAAAGAACAAAGTGATTATCGAGTAGGCAAGAGACCGCGTCATGGCAGACGCGGTTGCTTGCGGTAGATAAAAATAATAAAGGACTTCGCTAAGGATGCCGTTAGGCAAACTTCGGTCGAAGTCCTTTATTGTGTTTGGCCGGCTGGTTGTCCGGAGGAGTAACGACTCCAACCGGAAGCCGTTTTTATTATTCCTTTTTCTTCAGTTCCGTATCAAACTGGCGGATGGCTGCCATTCCTTCGTTGCAGGCACATGGGCCGCTGATGCAACCGCCGGGACAGGCCATCACCTCAATCATTTTTGTAGGGCATTTACCGGTTTTCGCATAAGCGCGCAATGCGGCAATATTCTTTTTGTTCAAGTCCGCAATGATGGTACCTTGCAGATTAGGGTCGCCTACCATGTTCTTGACTGCAGTGAAAACTCCGCCGGTCTTTGCAAAACCGTGAGCATCATGTCCTGCATGTTCTTCAGGGATAAAATCGCTGCAAGAATCTATGTCGGTTTCCATGCCTTCAAAAACGGCATCCAGTTCGCGGAACGTCCATACGAAGTCCACATTAGGATCTTCCCTGCCTTCAGCCTTTTTGGAAGCACAAGGAGCGATAAACACGTTAATGGCATCGGGATGCTTTTTGCGGGTATATGCTGCCGTGTACCTCATGGGCGAACCAGTGCTTGAGACGTAAGGCATGATTTCCGGGATATGTTTTTTTGCTAATTGGACGTATGCAGAGCAGCAGCTTGTTGTCATGAAAGCTGCGCCTTCTTCCAATTTCTCCTTAAACTCGGCTGCTTCATTGCGGATGGTCTCTTCTGCGCCATAGGCAACTTCGATAACATCATGGAAACCGATAGCTTTCAATGCGCCGAAGACTTTTTCTATTGGTTGTTTGAATTGGGCCAGAACGGAAGGCGCAACCATCGCTACCACTTTCCTTCCGGTTTTAATGCGTTTTAGCACGTCGAATACGCTGCATGTATCAAATATGGCGCCGAAAGGACAGGCGTTCAAGCACTTGCCGCAGTAGATACATTTCTTCGGGTCGATATGTTCCACACCGTATTCATCTTTGGATATGGCTTTGACGGGACATGCTTCCTCACACGGTACCGGGATATAAACAATGGCGTGGTAAGGGCAAACCTGATGGCATTTGCCGCAACTGATACATTTTTCGTGGTCGATATAGGCTTTCCCCTCGTTATCGTAGCGGATGGCATCTTTCGGGCAGTTGTTATAGCAGGCTTGTGCGGCGCATCCGCGGCAGAGGTTACTCACCTCGTAGTTTATCTTTACGCATGAAGAACAAGCCTCGTCCATCACACTGAGGATGCTTTTTTCCGGATTGATGTTTTCGCGTTCGAGCATCCGTTTTGCATATGCTGACAGGTTGTCGGTCTCGTCTTTTTCATCTGTCATGTCAAATCCCATCATAGCCATTGTCTTGTATTTCGTGACGGCACGTTCTTTATACACACAGCAGCGTCCTTTGGGTTTTTGTTTGCGCGGATGCAGTTCAACGGGGAGTTTGTTGATGTTTTCTAACAATTCGTTTTTTTTCCACATGTTTACCAGTCTTGCCAGTAACTGGTAGCGGATAAACATAATGTTGTTGTTGTAGGCCATTGTTTATTTCATATTTTTAGATTAGAGACGGCAAAGCTACAAAAAAAAGATAACTTTTCTTATCTTTGTGTTAATTTTATGATGGAAAATAAAAATAAACGTTCCGATTTCTCTTACCGTTACCTTGTAGACAAGTTGGCGGCGGGAGAAACCTTGCAGCGGGAAGAGTGGCGTGCCTTGCTTGAAGATACCGATGCCGGGCATGAGGCATATTTGCAAAAGGTTGCAGAAACCGTGACTGCACGGAACTTTGGAAAAGGCGTTTATGTCAGAGGGTTGATTGAAATCTCCTCATACTGCCGTAATGACTGTTTTTATTGTGGTTTGCGGCGTTCAAACAGGCAGGCGCTGCGCTATCGTTTGTCGGCGGACGAAATTCTGGCCTGTTGTGAGGAAGGAGCGCGCTTGGGCTTTGCGACATTTGTCTTGCAGGGAGGCGAGGATGGCGGTCAGGGCGATGAGTGGTTGGCTGCCGTTGTAGGTTCTATAAAGCAACGGTTTCCCTCTTGCGCGGTGACATTGTCGGTCGGCGAGCGTCCGGAAGCGGCTTACCGGCTTTTCCGGGAAGCCGGCGCCGACCGTTATCTTTTGCGGCACGAAACGGCCAATGCCCTCCATTATGCGTTGCTTCATCCGAAGGAAATGAGTCTTGAGCGCCGTCTGGATTGTCTGCGGGGCTTAAAAGCCCTGGGATTCCAGACCGGAGCCGGTATGATGATCGGTTCGCCCGGACAGACGGCAGATTGTTTGCTGGATGATATAGCCTTGCTGGAAGCCATTCGTCCGGAAATGATTGGCATGGGACCCTTCTTGCCGGCCGCACATACGCCGTTTGCCGGAAAAGAAGCCGGTTCGGCCGCCATGACCCTGAAACTGATTGCGCTGATGCGCCTGCGTTTTCCCCGTGCCTTGATACCGGCTACGACGGCTTTGGCAACACTTAGCCCCACGGGGCGTGAAGATGCGATACGGTGTGGCGCCAACGTGATTATGCCCAATTTGTCACCGCTTGCGGTAAGGAGCAAATACAGCATTTACGACCATAAGGCCTGTACCGGATGTGAGTCGGCACAGGCTTTGAAACTGACAGAAGACATGCTTGCCCGTATCGGTTATCACATCGTCTACGGGCGTGGCGATTACGAAAAAGAATGAATGAACTTGATATAGAACGTAAAAACAAAATATGAGTTATCTGGTTACATCGGCTAAAGCTGAAGACTTTATTTCCGACGAGGAGATTCGCGAAACTATCGATTACGCCGCAGCACATGCAAATGACCGCAGCCTGGTTGAATCCATATTACAGAAAGCGCGCCAGTGCAAGGGGCTGACCCATCGCGAAGCCGCCGTCCTGCTGGAATGTGATTTGCCCGACCTCGTGGAGGAAATGTTCGGACTGGCAAAAGACATCAAACAGCGGTTTTACGGCAACCGCATTGTGATGTTCGCCCCTCTTTATCTTTCAAACTATTGTGTGAACGGTTGTGTTTACTGTCCGTATCATGCGCGGAACAAGAGCATACGCCGCAAGAAACTGACGCAGGACGAGATACGCCAGGAGGTGATTGCCTTGCAGGATATGGGACACAAGCGGCTTGCGCTTGAAACTGGTGAAGACCCGAAAAACAACCCCATCGAATATGTGCTTGAAAGCATCAAGACCATATACGGCATCAAGCACAAGAACGGCGCCATCCGCCGCGTGAACGTGAATATTGCTGCCACCACGGTTGAGAACTACCGGCGGCTGAAGGAGGCCGGCATCGGCACATACATCCTTTTCCAGGAAACATATAACAAGGCGAACTATGAGATGTTGCACCCATCCGGGCCAAAGAGTGATTACGCTTATCACACCGAGGCGATGGACCGTGCGATGCAGGGTGGTATCGACGATGTCGGCATCGGCGTGCTTTTCGGGTTGGAGACATACCGTTATGATTTTGTGGGCTTGCTGATGCACGCCGAACATCTCGAGGCTGTTTACGGAGTAGGACCGCATACCATCAGTGTGCCGCGTTTGTGTATGGCCGATGATATTGATACGGCCGATTTCAAGAACTGTGTGCCCGACGAGGTGTTCTACAAGATTGTTGCCGTGATTCGCATGGCCGTTCCTTATACAGGTATGATTGTTTCCACGCGGGAGAGCAAGCGCAGCCGTGAGCGCGTTTTGGAGCTTGGCGTTTCGCAGTTGAGCGGAGGGTCGCGCACCAGTGTGGGAGGTTATGTCCGTGAGGAAACGGAGGACGAAAATTCCGCACAGTTCGACGTAACCGACCGCCGCACACTCGACGAGGTGGTGGCCTGGTTGTTGGAACTCGGCTATATTCCCAGTTTCTGTACGGCCTGCTATCGCGAAGGGCGCACCGGTGACCGTTTCATGTCTTTGGTGAAGAAGGGGCAGATTGCCAACTGCTGTCTGCCGAATGCTTTGCTCACGCTCAAGGAGTATTTGTCGGATTATGCTTCTACTGAGACGCGTCGTCTGGGCGAGGCGATGATCGGGCGCATGTTGGGAGAGATTCCCGGTGAGAAAGTCAGAGAAAATGCGCGCAGGTATCTTGAAGAAATAGCAAACGGCAAACGGGATTTCAGGTTTTAAATCAGTTCGTATAAGTATGAAAGAAGAAACTCCGCGTTCAAATCGTTATTATGTCGGCCTGTTCGGCCGTCGCAACTGTGGCAAGTCTTCGCTGGTCAATGCCTTGACGGGACAGGATACGGCAATTGTTTCCGATGTGCCGGGGACAACGACGGATACGGTTCAGAAAAATATGGAGCTGCCCGGCATTGGGGCGGCCGTCATTGTGGATACGGCCGGTTATGACGACGAAGGCGGGTTGGGAGCGTTGAGAGTCGGGCGTACACGACAGGCCGCACGACGCATCGACCTGGCCCTGTTGCTTGTTACGGGTGTGCCGGAAGATGTCGCTCCCGAAAGGCAATGGCTTTCGCTGTTTTCCGATGAAGGTGTACCGGTAATTTGTGTATATAATAAGGTGGACGAGTGGGGGGAAAGTTATGTGGACGAGTGGCAGAAGCATCTCGGACAACCGGTTCTCGCCGTATCCGCACGGACGGGAAAAGGATTGGCTGCTTTGCGTGGTGCAATGGCAGACGTCAGTCGCTCGGATGACGAGCCGGACGACTTGACCGGCTCATTAGCCGGTGCTGGCGATGTGGTTTTGCTGGTCATGCCGCAGGACATACAAGCCCCCAAAGGACGGTTGATTCAGCCGCAGGTGCAAACATTGCGCAACTTGCTCGACAAGCGGTGCATCGCCATCTGTTGTACGCCGGAACAGATGCCGGCCACACTGAAGGCACTGCATGACCCCCCGTCACTGGTCATTACAGACTCGCAGGTATTCCGGGTAGTGGAGCCGTTATGTCCCCAGGGGACAAAGCTGACGTCCTTTTCCGTGCTGTTTGCCCGTTACAAGGGGGACATCAGCCGGTTCATGGCGGGGGCGGAAAGGCTCAGGAACCTGTCTCCCGACAGCCGGATACTGATAGCAGAGTCCTGTACCCATGTGCCGCTGCATGAAGACATCGGTCGCGTGAAGTTGCCACGCCTCTTGCGCCAGCGTTTCGGTGAGGGCCTGGGTATCGATATTGTTGCGGGCAATGATTTTCCTGACGATCTGACAAAATACGATTTGGTGATTCATTGCGGTGCCTGTATGTTCACGCGCCGCCATGTCATGGGGCGTTTGCGCCAGGCTTGCCGGCAACATGTTCCGATGACGAATTATGGCATCGCCATCGCTTGTCTGACCGGCATACTCGACAAGGTGGTTTATCCTGATTGAAGGGAAAACCATGTTTTTGGGGAAGTTATCAAAATGTCATTTTGTATTTTAAATCCCCGCGAGAATGGGATTTTTCCGTCGGATAGGCTGATTCGGCGCGAAAATGCGCTCCATATTAATCGAAAATGGCGGTATGTTGTTTGTTGTCAGCCTTATAGCAGCGAAAATGCTTGAATAAAAATCGCGTGAAATAGGAACCGAACCGCTTTCCGGCTGCAATAATCAGGCGTCTCAGAAGGACTTTGTGCGAGGTTTCCGCAGGAAAGAATATTTGCGACCTGTTGCAATTTTGATTTCCGGCTTCACTTTTTTATTTTCTAAGCCTGGAAATTTTGTTTTTACAGTATGTTTCTTTATAAATACTGTATAAAAATTACATTTTTATGAGTTTATACACTGTTTTCCTTGCATAAATATTCATCCATTTCGCTGTTTTGTGTTTTTGGGATAAAAGGAGAGTTGTTGAAATGGAGCTTATTGTAATATTATGCTACTGAAAGCACTGTTTTAGTGTCATAATGTCTGCGTAAGTAAAACAGCGATATTCCCGTATTCCTTCATTAAGGTCAGATGGCTTGCTTTTCGCGGGGCAGCGTCACCTGAGTTTGTTCTTCATGAAATGCGGTGTGACATACAGGTTGAAGAATATCATGGAAACGACGCACAAGATGCTGCCGACAAGGTAGACTGTGTTGAAAGCGAAATGTTCGGCAATGATGCCGCCGCTGGATATGCCGAGTCCTATGCCCACATCCCAGGCAGTCAGGTAGGTGCTGGTGGCCGTTCCGCGCTGGTTGTTTTGCGCGAGGTTGACATAGAGCGTATTGTAGGCCGGGAACATGACACCGAAACCGATGCCCAGCATGAACGGTACCAAAAAGAATATGAAAGCGGTGGCCGAAACACTGTAGCCGATGATATGGGCGCAGCAGGACAACAGCAGAAAGGCGGTTGCCACGACATAGAAGCCGTAAGAAATGGTCTGAGTGATATAGCCGCGGTCAACAAACTTCCCGGCGAAAATGCGGCTGATGCCCATTCCTACGGCCATCAAGGTGAAGAAGAAACCGGTAGGGACATCCAGTCCTATCTCGTGGGCGTATATGGCGATGTAGTTGGTCGTGGCGCCGTAGGGGATGGATAGCAGCAATAGTGCGACGCTTGCCGGAATGCCTTTGAGCAGGATGAATCGGTCGAGCGAAACGGGCGGACGTTTGACCGGTGTTTTGCGCGGAGCCTTGACCGCGAGCGCCATCAGCAGGCCGACGGTACAGGTCAGCAGTCCGGCAGTGAAAATATGCTCATAGCTCAGGTGCGAATCGTGAAGGAACAGTCCCGTCATCGGGCCTATGCTCATGGCCGTGTTGTTGGTGAGTCCGTAATATCCCAATGCTTCGCCCCGTCGGGCCGACGGGGTGATGTCTATTACCAGGGTGTTGCCGCCTACGGTTACCGTACCGAAGGCAAATCCGTGAAGCACCCGCAACATGATGAATGCCGTCAGCAGTCCGGCTAAAAGATAGCCTGCAAAAACGGCTGTGAACAGGAAGTATGCCGCGATGTAAATGGGTTTACGCGCAAAGCCGTCGTACAAATAGCCCATGAACGGGCGTATGCAGAGTGCCGAAACGGTGTAGCAGCTCAATACTGCGCCAATCATGCTTTCGGTGCAGGAGAACGTTTCGCGCAGATAGAACGGCAAAACAGGAACAAGCAGCCAAAACCCGAAATATAACAGGAAATTGGCTGCCAGAATACATATATAACTGCGTGTGAAAAGCGGTTCTTTCACGTCTCCTTTAGTTTGCTGCCTGGAATTCTTCGAGGAAGCGGGTGTCGTTTTCGGAGAACATGCGCAGGTCTTTTACTTGATACTTGAGGTTGGTGATACGCTCGATACCCATGCCGAAGGCGTAGCCCGTATATGTCTTGCTGTCGATGCCATTAGCTTCGAGTACGGCAGGATCCACCATGCCGCAGCCTAAGATTTCGACCCAACCAGTGTGCTTGCAGAAAGAACAACCTTTTCCGCCGCAGATGTTACAGCTGATGTCCATTTCGGCTGACGGCTCTGTAAACGGGAAATAGGACGGGCGCAGGCGGATTTGTGTCCCCTTGCCGAACATTTCCTGTGCGAAGAGCAGCAGCACCTGTTTCAAGTCGGTAAATGATACGTTCTTGTCGATATACAAGCCTTCTACCTGATGGAAGAAACAGTGCGCACGCGCTGAAATGGCCTCGTTACGGTAGACACGTCCCGGGCAGATGACACGGATGGGCGGCTGCATGCGCTCCATGACACGGGCCTGTACGGAAGAGGTGTGGGAACGAAGCACGATGTCGGGGTGTGCTTCGATGAAGAACGTGTCCTGCATGTCGCGTGCCGGATGGTCGTCCGCAAAATTCATGGACGAATAAACGTGCCAGTCGTCTTCCACTTCCGGGCCTTCGGCCAGGGTGAAGCCGAGACGTGAGAATATGTCGACGATCTCGTTCTTGACAATCGTCAGCGGATGGCGTGTACCGAGTGCGATGGGGTAGGGCGTACGAGTGAGGTCAAGGTCATCGGCCGTACTGTCTTTTGTTTCGGCAGCCTCTTTCAGGGCAGCGATCTTTTGTTGGGCTTTATCCTTCAGTTCGTTGATTTTCATGCCCACTTCCTTTTTCTGGTCGGCCGGCACATTCCTGAAGTCTGCCATCAGGGCGTTGATGCACCCCTTCTTGCTCAAATATTTAATGCGCAATGCTTCAACTTCCTCAGCGTTAGATGCTTGCAGATGTTCAACTTCTTCAAGAAGTTCTTGTATTCTTGCTATCATATTCTTTATTTATAATGTTGCGTGCAAAATCCGTGCAAAGTTAAACAATTATTGGTAATAATTATCGGTTATTTAAAATAAATAGCTTACTTTTGCGTGAATTTACAGGGCTAAGTTCTATGTTAGTATGAAAGTAAGGTTTATTGGATATGTGTTCGCAGCCGTGATGGCAGCCGCTTGCGGTGGCGGAAAATCGGGGAATGGCACTTATCTGGCGGCAGATGTTTTGGCCGACACGTTGGAGACGGAAGACAGTTCACGGTATTCGTTTGAGGTAGTGGATGAAGAACAGCAGTTGCCGGCCAATGCCGATATGCTGTTTGATGATTTCGTTTTTGTTTTCATTCAAAGCAAGGCCGTTCAGTTGCAGCGGGTGCATTTTCCGTTTCCCATGGTGGAGGGAGAAGATACCGTGTGGGTTTCCCGAAAGGATTGGCAGCATGAAAACCTTTATCTCAATCAGGATGTTTACACGGTGTTTTACGATGATGTCAGCAAGATGGACCTTGAGAAGAGTGTGGGCCTTGAACATGTTGACGTAGAACATTTTCTTCCGGGAGAGGAGTTGTATGATACATACCATTTTGAGAAGGAGAATGGCAAGTGGTATATGGTGGAAAAGGACAGACGCCCTGTCAGTGAATCGCCTTTGGCTTCTTTCATGGCGTTTTACCGTCGCTTCTCTACTGATTCGTTGTACAGTTACCAGCATATTGCCGATGTTCTGGAATGTTCCATATATGATCCGGAGAATGAATCCGGGAGAATCAGCGGCAGCATAGATAAAAGCCAATGGTCGGCATTCTGTCCTGTTTTGCCGGTTGAGCATATAACGAATGTCCGGTACGGACAGACTTATGACAGGCCTGACAAGATGCTGATGGTTGTCCGTGGTGTTGCCAACGGACTGTCCGACATCCTTACGTTTAAGCGCAGGAAAGGCGAATGGATGTTGGTTGCCTATGAGAATTAAGTTTTCCGCTTATGTTTACAGAACAGTATGATTGCCCTCTTTTGGCGCATAACACATTTGGGGTCGAAGCCAAAGCCTATTGCTTGCTGACGTATGCAAGCGAGGATGAGTTAAAGGCGGTACTGGCACATGTTGGTCAGCAGCATACGGGTCGCCCGTTGTTGCATATCGGCGGGGGCAGTAACTTGTTGTTCCTTTCCGATTATGAGGGGGTGCTGCTCCATTCCGCCATCCACACCGTTGAAGTGACGGGGCAGACGGAGGAGCATGTTTTCCTGCGCGTGGGAGCCGGTGTGGTTTGGGATGATTTTGTGGAGTATTGTGTGGAGAACCACTATTACGGGGTAGAGAACCTCTCGCTTATTCCCGGCGAGGTCGGAGCTGCCGCAGTGCAGAATATCGGCGCTTACGGAGCTGAGGCTAAAGACGTGATAGAAACGGTAGAAACCATTTCTATGGAAGATGCGTCAAAGCATGTCTTTACGAATGCCGATTGTGCTTATGGCTACCGTAAGAGTTTCTTTAAGACAGGCGAGGGCAGGCAATATGCCGTGACGTATGTCAATTTTAAACTCAACCGCCTTTTTATACCTAACATGGCTTATGGAGGTATCCGCGCCGTTTTGGAAGAAAAGGGGATTCCTTCGGATGAGGTTACGGCAGCAGATGTGCGCCGGGCCGTTATCGGCATCCGCCGTTCAAAATTGCCTGACCCTTGCGAGCTTGGCAATGCCGGGAGCTTTTTCATGAATCCGGTAGTCGGGCGCGATGTTTATGAACGTCTTTCTGCCAAATGGCATGATATGCCGTATTACATATTGGAGAACGGGCAAGTGAAGATCCCTGCCGGATGGCTCATAGAACAGTGCGGATGGAAAGGTCGCCCGCTCGGACGTGCTGCTGTTCACGACAAACAGGCATTGGTACTTGTAAACAAAGGCGGCGCTACCGGCCGTGACATACTGGCCTTGTGCGAGGCGGTACGCTCTGATGTCAGGCAAAAGTTCGGCATCGATTTGCGTCCTGAGGTTAATATCATTGGAGGAATGGTAAAATGAAAGTCACTTTTTTAGGTACGGGTACCAGTACGGGAGTTCCCCAAATAGGCTGTACATGCAAGGTTTGCCGGAGTACGGATAAGAAAGACAAACGGTTGCGCAGCTCAGTATGGGTGGAAACAGAAAAAGCCCACGTTCTCATCGATTGTGGCCCGGATTTCCGACAACAGATCATGACCGTGCCGTTTTGTCCCATCGATGCTGTACTGATTACCCACGAACATTATGACCATGTGGGAGGTGTCGATGACCTGCGCCCGTTCAGCGTTTTTGGAGATGTACCCATTTATGCTCTTCCGCGTACGGCACAGGCGTTGAGACGTTCACTGCCATATTGCTTTATGGAGCATAAATATCCTGGAGTTCCCATGCTTGACTTGCAGGAGATAGATGCGCACCGCCGGTTAAAGGTAGCCGACATCTTGGTTACTCCCATAGAGGTCATGCACGCCAATCTGCCCATCCTTGGATACAGGCTTAACAATATGGCTTATATTACGGATATGAAAACAATCAGTGAAGAGGAGTTACCATATCTTCAGGGACTTGAATTGTTGATTGTGAATGGCCTGCGCCACGAGGCTCATTATTCGCACCAGACAATAGAAGACGCTTGTGCTTTTGCGCAGCGCATAGGCGTGAAACAGACTTATTTGATACACATGGGACACCATATTGATGTGCATGCCGTTGAAGATGCTGCCTTGCCGTCCGGCGTGCATTTGGCTTATGACGGACAGCAAGTGGAGTGTTTATGATGGTTTTATAGTGGATAGGGTACTTATTCTTTTTACCTATTTGTTCCACTCCTCAAGAAATTTTTGTTTATTGAATGTCGGGCTTGTAGAGTCATTGGTAGAAAGTGTCTTGCATAACGAATCAAAGACTTCCGATTTACTAAGCGTTAGGGTTATAAAAACCGTGTAGCCGTTTTTTATTTTCACTACGGAATCAGTAGTTATTTCTGCCCCTTCAATGGCAGTTTTGGCTGTTGCTACGGTTTCGCTGATAAACTCGTCTGAAGACAATCCTGTAAGGGTTTGATGGGAAATATAGCTTTTAGTCGTATTTTCAACTTTGCCATTAACCATTGTTGCCAAAAGGTTCTTTGCATGCAGTAAGGCTTTTTGGCGTGCAAGCATGGCCGATTTTGCCGAAGCGCTTTGTGTAGCTTCAAAGACTTTGCTTTCTTTATCTGCATAGATATGGACTGAGAGCGTTGACAAGCAAAAAACGAAGAATAGAGTTTTTAATTTCATTGTTTTGTCTCTTCTGTAGTATTGTCAATAATCAAATCAACCACACTGACTTGTAGGTCGGGTTTCCGTATTTTGTTTTCGGAAAGCCAACGGGCAAAACGGGCAGAGGATATGGACGGTAGTTGAGAATAGCCATCGGGAAGGTCGTTTCCCGTATCTGCCGTCATGCTGAAGAAAAAGTCTTTTGTGAAAGCGGATTCAGAGAAAAGATAATAAATCCTGATAACATCGTAATCTCGGTCTGTAATCAGTTCCAGTTCGTCTACTGTTTCCCGTTCAGAAGGTAATGCGGCAGCATAATCGAAGAAAGTGTACCACCTGTTGGCTTCAATCGTTACATCATCGTCGGTGTCAAACGCAGAGTAGGGCAGCATACGGAAAGCATTCTCCCCGTTATCCATAAAAAGTACCAAATGGCCGGACTGGGAGCAACGGAAACGGGTGACAAATAAGTCGCCTTGCCGGAAAACCGAGTTCTTACCACCCTTGATAACAGCCTTTCCGTCCTGTATTGTCTGTTCTGCAATATTTTGTTTTTGCCCATTTTGAATTTGGAACTCAAATTGAGGCAGGACTTGTTTTATCGGTTGGGCATAACCTTTCACCGTACACGACCATCGCATGGCGTCAACCTTCTTTTTCAGTTTTCCGAAAATATTGTTTTTAAGAATTTCTGTTTCCTCGGAAGTGAAGCGGGGAGTAGCGATGTCGGCTCTCCATATACCTTGTGGAAACTGAGATGTCAGGTCAAGGTAATGTTCATAACTGTCTGCTTCACCTTCATACGTTTTCATGAAATTACCATAAGTTATCGACGTTCCGAATTTTTTCTCTACAGCTTCCTGTCGTGCGATGTTAAGAAGTTCCTCTTTGTTGAAGGTTTCGGATTCCGGGACGGTAACAACAGTCGTACCTTCCACCTGCACCCACTCAGCAGGCGGCTCACCCTGAAAAAGCTGAGCCGACGCTGAGAATGTGTGCAATGTGAAAACTATGAGTATGCGTAACTTATTCTTCAGATAATCCTTCATTGACGAACTCACTGATTTTTGTTGC
Source organism: uncultured Prevotellaceae bacterium (assembly GCA_949299545.1). Classification (GTDB taxonomy): domain Bacteria; phylum Bacteroidota; class Bacteroidia; order Bacteroidales; family Bacteroidaceae; genus Paraprevotella. The sequence continues at coordinate 36,981 of CASGAM010000029.1, forward strand.
ATATTTTTGGGCTGCCTGAGATTCTTTCATGGCATTTTCGTAAGCTCTGATACGTGCTTTGGATGCTGCGCTTTCGCTGGCAATGAAATAGCTTTGCATTTCGTAAGTGCCGTCACCGTTGTCTCTGATGACTGTGAAACTCGGTTCGAGTTCACCTTTGATTTCTTTTTCCACTTCACGTTCATAGGCTGCATAAAAATGTTCAAATTCTCCTTCTGCGTCCGTTCCGTCACCCGAGATGTCCGAAGCGACTCGTCCCTTTACGTGGCTGCCTGCCCTTTGGGCATAAGTTACAATCGCATTGTTGTAAGCCATTTGTACGCCGACGTTTTTAGATTTGAATTTGGAAGCTATGCCTACAATTTCAACTGCATCATCGCCTAACTCGGACAGTTTGTCGAAATGTTTCAGCAAAACGACATCTTCGCTGCGTGATGTCCCGTAAATCTTCCAGTTGCCTTTCTTAAATTCTTTTTTCTTTGCCTTGAATTCTTTTTTCAATGCTTTTTCCAATGCCTTGTTCTGAGCCTGCACCTCAGCTACTGGCGCCATCAATAACAGCGCGAATAGAAATGTTAATAGTTTTTTCATTGTTATTATTATTTATCTTTAACTGGACGTATACACCCACTTGTGCCTACAGCTATTCCAGATATTGAATGTTCTTCAGACGTTAGTTCGATTGCTTTCATATAATAACTTACAATTTTGTAATATTGACCGCATAAATAGAAAGTTGAAGAATTGTTAGAATTTAATGGTAAAAAAATACTATTCCCATTTTCTCCTATAACTTGCCAGCCATCTATGTTTTTATATGTCTTTTTTATCCAAATGCATTTGCTTCGTAATTCTTCTATTTCTTCTTGATCTGGTGTACGCCATGTGGTTCCTAACATTTTTACAGTAGGGTCATATATTGTTCCACTGATATAGTTTCCCGTGCTACTTCGAAGTATAGAGTATGATTCTCCTATATCTTCTGGAGTATTGGAACTAAGATTATAACTTCTCCATAAGACACTTAAACCTAAATCGACGGCCTCTTCCGTTGAAATGTCGACTTCTAATGATGTCGTAAATTTACCAGTATTACTATAATATGCAATACTATCTTCTCTTTGAACGTATATACAATAATAATAAGTTGTACCTACTTTTAAATTTGATAAATTAGCTGTAATTGCATCGCCGTTATAAATGCCAGATATAAAGTTACCTTCTTCTATATTAGGATATTCTTTTGTTCCATACCATATCCCAATTTTTTGTACATTTGAAGAACATTTTATGAGTCCTGATACAGATGCTGTGGTTGCAGTTATGTCTGTTGCGGAGTTGACTTCGCCATAAATATTGTTGTCATACACTGGTCGTATAGACATTTGGTATTCTTTCAGATCATCATTTGTACAATAATAATCTTGTGATAGTTCAAAATGACACACGTAGTCAGTAGCAACAAAATCTTGTGTACCGATTCTGTAGAATCCCCTATCGCCAACGAATCCTATACCGTTATTTATACCTCCAGCAGGCAGAAATATGCTATTATTATTTGGTCCTGTTATTTTATATCCCATGGTATTTTTATATTTAATCCATTCCCATGTACATTCAGTTCTTAATTTTTCCCATTCTTCTTTGGTTGGAATACGATAATTAGTACCTAATTGATACCAAGCTGCATCATATCCACTTCCACTGATGTTTTTAATGGTTGGGTAGTCATTTCTGTTCATTGAAGATATTCCGATCGGATCGCCCCAACCGTAATATCTTCCATATTCCTCGGGTGAGTCTGCTCCTAAATTACAACTTCTCCAAAGAACGCCTATTCCTAAATCTATATTTTCCCCCTCAGAGATCTCAATTTCTTTGGTTTGAAATGACAAATTATTTCCATAAATTCTTTTACCATTGATTTCTATGCATGCACAGTAATAATATGTGCTTCCTGGTTCTAAGTCAGTGATCTCAGAAAAGAAAGATTGTCCATCAATGGAAGTGTATTGTATAATATCAATATTATTGTATTGCAGGTCGTTTTCAGATTTACTCAGTAAAAAGCCAATTTCAGTCGTTTCTGGTGCTAAATCATCAATTGTTATATTGTCTGATAAGCTACCCATAAGAGTTACCGATGTCTGTGTAATGTTATTTGCAACACTAGTTTCTAGTTCATAATTATCTAATGGAACTGTAAATTGATAAGATTTTGATATAGTACAAGTAGAATCGTTATTAGCCCAAATTAGTACTTCAATTTTGTATTGAGATCCTTTGTAAAGATTTTCAAATACAGCTTTATAAGTATTTCCTTTTACTAATGTAGGGGATATTCTTTTTTGGATAAGCCAACTATTATATTTATTGACTGTAAGATCAAAACGAATTGAATCAATGGGATCTCCTGTTATATCAAAACTAACGTCAAATTCAACAGTTCTGTCATGAAAGGCGGGGTCGGTAAATGTTAAATTGTTTATATATGTTTCCCCGTTGCTCCAATCATATGGCTCTTGCATGCAACTGTAGTTAGAAAATATTATTAGCAAGACAATAAGTATATATTGTATCTTTTTTCTCATATTGTTTTATATTATTTTATTGTTAACTTAGAATTCTTTTTAAGATATCGGTTTCCATTCAGCATGAATCCTATGGATACGGAGAGTGTATTCATTTTGTTGCCTAAGTTGCCTTTGTAAAAGGTATTGGCAAAACCTATGTTTTTGATGCCAATTCGGTAGAAGCCATATTCCAATCCGAAACCATAGTCATATCCAAACAAATAATTATTATTACCGACATCGGTGTTATCATATCCACTTAAGAAATTAATGAATGAACCATTTATAAATATGCGGATATTGTTATCTAAGAGGAACTTAATTTCAACGCCGATTGGGACGTTTAGTCCTCTGTATGCCATATAACCTTGATGGATATCCAAATAAGAGTATGGATAATCATAGTCATAGTCGCGAGTAGGGAAAAATTCTCCGTAATCTACAGCATTCAGTTGCATAAAGCCGGCTCCCCAACGTATGGAGGTTGCCATCCAGTTGGGGGTCCATGTTCTTGGGAGAATATGTTCCAAAACTATGTTTGCAGAGTATATTTGTGGGTTGTCACTTAACATTTTTTGCTGGAATACACCTCTGCTGTCGTATTCATATCGCATACCGAATCCTATGTTTCCTTCTATGCCTATTCTGGGCTTTACTTGCGCATGTGCCGTGTCGGGCATCAGCATTATCAGATAGAGGAGTGCAAATATTTTTATTAATCGTTTCATGTTTCTGTTTTATGATTGTTATTTACTATATTCGACAAAAGACTCGTTTATACGTCCGCTGACTTGTATGACAGGATCTTGATTGACCTGTTCGCCTTCAAGTTCTTTTACTAAGTATGGGATGCCGTGAGTGTTTTTATCGCTGATGTATTGATAGAGTTCGTCAAAGGTCAGGATGCCGTCCGCATTGAGGTCACTCTTTGCATGGTCTTGCATGGCCTTGAAGAGAGTGTATGAGAAGAGTCCGTGCTTCTTGTCATTATACCAGTTTGCATATTGGTCTTCTCCTGCTGCTGAAAGTATCACGAATTTGGCTAATTTGTCCGGTTTCGGCCGGCGTACGAATTCTGTTGCCGAGGCTTCCATTGAGATGGCCTGTCCGGAGAAGCAGGCGTCTGTCATGATATTGATGCGGTCTACAGGCAGTGCCCCCAACATTTTGTAGATGTCTTGCAGGGATGTGGCTTGTTCCTTGCAACTTTTGGGATTAGAACGGACACCCAGCAAATAAGGTTCGCCCATGAACGGGTAGCCGTGTCCGGAATAGAAGAAATATACTTCTTTTGCACCGGTCCGACTGATGAGTTCCTCTAATTTGTGTTCGCCATCATTAAATCCGAAAATATTGTCGAAATCGCTTTTGTCTGCATTGGTCTTGAAGATGATGTTACCGGCCGGAATACCGATGGTCTTTATCAGATAATCACGCATGGTTGTGGCGTCGTTTACAGCATAGTTGACAGGGCCTACTTTTGTAGTTCCCTGTTTGCCGGTTGCCACTTTATAGTCCGTATTACCTATGATAACGGCCACGGCATTGGCTTTTTGGTCTGTTTCAGGGATGTTGGTGTCGACTTCTGCCGTTCTTTCATATACATTTTCCTTTTGAGAGGCTATTTCAGGATATTTCTGCTGGAATGCGTTGTGAATGGTTACTTCCACGGCCACCCGTCGATATTCCGGACCCACTTCATCGGCTACTTCTGCGAAATGTTCGTAGTGCACATTGGCTACGCGGAATGCTCCGATATAGCGTTCCATGAAGTCGCGAATGTCAAGTGTACGCAGATATGCCAACTGTTCGTTGCTGTTGATGCCGCTTTCACGTGTTACCGTGATATAATCAAATGCTCCATTGACGAAACATTCCGCTTCGTTTATTTCGCCGAAAGCGCCGTCGTAAGGTACGGTGTTCTTGAATGGCGAAGCGTCTGTACCGCCAATGATTTTTACCGTCACTTCTGTTCCCGGGAGTATGTATTCTTCTATTTTGGATTCGATGGTGCTTTTGATGATACCTGCCGTTTGCAGGGCTGCCTGTGAATCCTTGAGCCGGTATTTTCCTGAAGCCCAGTCTTCGGTTGCATTGTCTATATTGAGCTTTTTAAGTTGTTCGTTCAATACTTGGACGTCGTAGCGTATTTTCATGTTATATTCAGTCTCACCACCGGACTTTATTTCAGGCATGACCTCTGCATTGACATCAACTTTGGTGTTTTCTGTCAATTTTTTGTTGGCCTTCAACTCCGCAAGCAGGTTTAGAAGGAGTTCTTTCAGATCGCCTTTTATTTCATTGGTTATGTCCTCAGCCTGTTTGACGGCTTTCACGACCTCTTCTTCTTGTTGATTCTTTTTTACTTCCTCTTTTTCTTCCGGTTCCGGCTTGGGCATTTTGTACCATACAGGATTATAGGGAACAAGGGCTAATTCCTGCATTTTTGATTCTGTACGTCCTGTGAGATTAAAACGATGCAGGTCTTCTCCGACTTGAATATATAAGCTGGCGTTAGTATTTTTGGTGATTTCTTTCCTGATAGGGATGTTAATCTCGCCTGTAATGTTCTTGTTAATGTTAAGTGTGAGCTGTTCAGAAGGCAGAGGCTTGTACTTTTTATCTTCAATTATGATGTAAATGTTGCTTTGGGCTGCAAAAGTGGCGGTTGTTCCTTTTTGAAGACGCAAGTCTACCTTAAACCGCATCATTCCGCTGTTGGAACGTTTCTTAAAATCGGATATGGCACAATAACTGTTGGGCATGACGGAAATCAGTTCCGCACCTTTAAGATTGGTATATTTATGAGGGTTGTCCGGATTTTCTATATCGTATGGAACGTCCCGGTTGGTAACAACATCGCGCCATCCTATATTTGACAGTGTCGAATCGATGGCAGGATTGATTTTTGATTTCTTTATCTTATAGATGCCGTTAGGCGTCTGGTTTAACAGCATGTATCCATAATTTGTAGCGACATAGTTTTGTGCTGAAAGTCCTGTGGAGATCAAAGACAGACTACATACCAAGGACAATGTGGAACTGAGTTTTATAAAATTATTTCTCAACATTTTTTGTAATGGGATAATCATATAGTTAATAACTGACAAGTGTTTTCTTGCAAGGGAATCCGACTGGATTAGAAACGAAAAGTTTATTCTGACAATTTTTCAGTTAGATGTGCATGCGTTATAGTCTTTATGCCTATTGATCTCCCAGCGTCAGCGGTGATTTATTGATGTAACTACACAAAAAAAGCGTGGAGATCTGACCATGTTACCCGTCCCACGCTTCGAGGCTCTCGCATTGCCCAGTATAGTAGAACGAGCAACGCAGAACCCACGCCGATAATTATATACAATACACCCTATAACTATTAATGCACGCTCGTCCGGTAAAGATACAGGAAATACGTGATAACAGAAATAGGGATGTTTATATATTAAACATCCCATGAGCATCTACAGTTGCTTTATTCCTGACTATACTTTTTGAATTTGCGAGATTCGAAGCGTCAAGGATATGCGCACGATAAACGCTTTCTTATATATAGTGGTTCTTCTTTGTTCCCTCCACAGCAGCCGCTGACATACTTGTCTTTTTTCAAGATATTTTCTGTTTGCGTCGGCGTGGGTTCTTAACTTGTTAAGTAAGTCGGACACTTCCGAAAAACTTAGATAGCGTAAGATTTTTTAAGAACCAAAAGCAAAGTTATTGTATTTTTTAGAACAAACAAAATATTAAATAAAAAAATATAGAAGAATGTTTATTTTTTTATGAAAATATGTGTGAGCGTAGATTAGGCTGGAAATATGTTTGTCTGGATATTGGATTGGCCGTGCTTGGTTTAGGCCGTCAATAGGTTGTTGTCAAGTCCCTGATTGCCGGTACATATCAAATTCAGTTTTTATAAAAACGATTTCATACCTTTCTATATCTATAAGTTGTTGTTAATTTGAGAGTTAAGAATGAATTTTCATGCAGTTTTTCCCTCCCTGCTTTTTGCCGGAATTACAAGCGGTTGCAGCAAAATTTGCGACCTGTCGCTTCTACAAGGCGACAGGTCGTGTTGTCAGAAACGACAGGTCGCTTTGCGAACGTGTCTGGATAGAAGGTTCAGGGATATGAGTGTTTAGTTTTTCTTTGCCTTTCAAGATTGTGAGTTTGTCCTCGTTTTGTTAAGAAATCTCTTGAGGAAAAGGACGCCCGCCATGGTGAGTGCTACAGGATAGGCATACCAGATGCCGGCAGGTCCGCCGTGAAGGGTAAAGGCAAAGAGATAACTGAGGGGCAGAGAAACAAGTATATAGCATACAAAAGCATAACGCATGAGGGGCTTGACATCGGCTATGCCGCGCAGCGCGTTGGCAAAATTGGTTTGCAATCCGTCGCCCATCTGGTAAAGTACAAATGGGGGAAGTAGCGTAAGGGCGATGGCATTTACCTGGGCATCGTCGGTGAAAAGGCTTGTGGCATGTATGCCTGCTGCAGCAATGCTACCACTGATGACGACCCCGGAAATAAAAATGAGTATACAACCGGCGAAGGCACTGCGGCGTACGCCGGTCATGTCAGCCTGGCCACTGAAGTGGCTGACACGTATGGCCACAGCTGCACCTATGCCGTAATATATCATGAAGCAGGCTGCGCCGATGGTACACATTACTTGATGGGCGGCGAGTGCCGCTGCCCCCATCCAGCCTTGCATGAGTCCAGATAGGGAGAATGAAGCGGTTTCCATGCCCATTTGCAAGCCTAACGGTAATCCCATGCGGTTGAGTTGCCGACGATAGGAGTGTGAGGTATGGCGTTCAAAGAAACCTGCACGATGCAGTCGGAACCGGGTACTGCGCAGGAAAAATACAACCATGGCGGCTGTCATGGCGAGACGGGAAACAAAAGTAGAGATGCCGGCACCCGTCAGTCCGAGACTGGGAAAAGGGCCTATTCCATAGATGAGAAGCCAGTTGCCGATAATGTTAAGTGCATTGGCTCCGATAAGCATCCACATGGCTGTAGAAGTACGCCCGACAGCATCCGTGAATTGCTTGAAAGCGTTGAATATGGTTTGGAGGGGGATTGAGAGGGCGACAATGATAAGATAAGGACGGATGGTGGGGAGCAGACTTTCTGGTTGTCCAAGGCGGTCGAGTTGGCTGTATAACACTCCCAACAGGAAAAGCAGAATCGTGCCAAGCAATGCGCCAGACAGAACGGCAGCGCGCAGGGCACGACCGGCAGCGCGGGCGTCGTCGCGGGCGTGGAGGGGACCGACGACAGGCGTGACTGCGTAAGAATAACCCAAGGCAAAGACTAAAACGAGGTTCATGATATTGTTTACGAAGCCTGCAGCTGCCAGGTCGTGGGCGCTGTAGCGTCCCACCATGAGGGTGTCGGCTACGCCCTGTATGATGGTGCCAAGTTGCCCGATGATGATGGGAAATCCTAATGCAAGAAGGGGGACGATGTGGCTCAGCCAGTCTCGCGGGATGATATGCAGTGGTTTATGAGAGGACATGGTCTTCAGTGTTTTTTAATGATTGTGTTTGCGTGGTCGTTGAGGGCTTATGGCATGGTGTATCATGATTGCTAAATGGCGTATGGGCAACAGGATGAGAAGGGGGGCAAGACGGAGTCCGAATGTTTGTTCGCCGAGGGCACGACAACTGTTACTGAATGTGACCGACTGCCAGATAATGAGAGTTATGCAAGCAGCGGTGGTGGTTACCGGTGTGAGCCATTGACGCGACATGACCGCCATGATGTTGAAGGTACACCATGACAACAACAGGAGCAGAGGCATTATTTGTCTGAAATTAAACCGCAGACGATAAATGAACGTATGTCTGAAGTGTTTACGTGTCTCCATGTAAAAGTTGTTGTCTTCTTTGATGGTTTCGGTATGTGGCACATCGATGATTACACCGGCTTCGGGAGTGGCGGTAATGCTTGTGTTGCGGGGAGTGCTGTGACGGTTGACGAGCAGTTCGGTAGCATCGCCCGGAAGATTGAAGTCATCGGCGAATCCTTTATGGGCCAGGAAAAAACTTTTTCTGTAGCCGAGATTGGCCGGAGTACAACGATATGCGCCGTGAGTGGCGGCGTGGGTGAGGTTCTGCATTTGATGGTAGAACCTGAAAAAAAGCTGCCGATGGGGTATGTTGTCGGAATAGTTGGCATATCCTAAAACAATGTCTGTATCGGTCGTGAACGCATCTGACATGGCTTGCAGCCATTGTGCAGAACGTGGCCGGCTACCGGGAACTGTCAAGATGATGCGGTCGTTGGCTGCCGCCTTGAAGGCGATGGTAAGTGCCACACGTTCGGGGCTGCCGTGGCGGGTGCCGCGGGGCACAAACGTGTGGCGCAATCTTGGATAGCGTTCTTCGAGAGCTTGCAATACATCCGTCGTTTCGTCGGTAGAGGCAATGTCTACGACGATGACTTCAAATGTGGGATAGTCTTGCTCCAGAATGACAGGCAGGGTATGCCGTAGTGTTTCAGCTTGATCATGTGCCGGAATGACAATGGTCAATGGCTCCCGGTTGCGGAGACTTTCATGTTTACGTCTTGCAATCCGGGCTATCTCGCCATACGTCCACACTACATACATTTGGAATATCCAAACGATGATGAAGCATGCGCCGGCTATATATTCGGGCTGAACCATTTCCAGAGCGTTCATTCTGCAAAATCTTCAGTCACATAGCCCCGTGGCAATTCGCGGCAGTTGTAGTGTGACGCCATGATTTCGCCATACGCGCCAGCCGAACGGAGAGCGAGGAAGTGGCCGCGGCTGCATTTGTTGAGGTCATAGGCTTTGGCAAATACGTCGCTCGATTCGCAGATTGGTCCTACGACATCATACGTTTCTTCCGGTTCATTGCTGCTGAGGTTTTCGATGGCGTGGGTCGCCTGATAAAGTGCCGGACGGATGAGGTCGGTCATGCCGGCATCAACAATGGCGAATTGCTTGTACGTGGCTTTCTTGACGTATAGTACGCGGGTAATAAGACTGCCGCACTGGCCTACGACGGCACGGCCCAGTTCAAAATGTAGCTGTTGTCCCGGGCGTAACCGTAAGTGTTTGCGGTAAGTGTTGAAGTAGTCTTTGAAGTTAGGTACAGGCTCTTCCTCGGGATGTTCATAATCAATACCCAAGCCGCCTCCCACGTTAATGCTTGCCACACTGATATGATGCCGTTCCAATCTTTCCTGCAACTCGTTGATACGATTACAGAGGGCCACGAAATCGCCCATTTCGAGGATTTGTGAACCGATATGGAAATGTAATCCTGTAAATTCAACGTTTGTCATGTTCTGAGCGAGCGTGATGACTGCTTCCATATCTTCCATGGCAATACCGAATTTATTTTCGGAGAGTCCCGTGGTGATATTGGCGTGTGTATGGGCGCCTACATTAGGATTGATGCGGAAGGCTACCCGGGCCTTTTTGCCTTTTGCACCGGCTAACAGGTTGATGACTTCCAATTCGGGAATGCTTTCCACATTGAACTGGCCGATATTATGGTCGAGGGCAAGATTGATTTCCCAGTCGCTTTTACCAACACCGGCAAAGACAATCTCTGAAGGATGGAAGCCTGCGTCGATAGCTGCCTGTATCTCGCCACCGCTAACGCAGTCGGCACCAAAACCTGCCTGGCTGATGATATTCAGTACCTTGGGATTGGCATTGGCTTTGACTGCATAATGCAGATGGTAGTCACTGTTGTTCCCTATTTCCGCGCGGATACAGTCAAGTGTCCGTCTGAGCAGGGCTGTATTATAGTAATAAAAAGGTGTTTTGATGTTTTCAAATTTCTGTATCGGGAATGAACCTTTCATGGATGAGACCTTTTAAAATGTTGTCTTATTTGTTGTTAAAAGCCCCGCCGTAGGGCAGGGCTTGGTCAAACTTTAGTTTCTCAATCTTGACCGAAAAGGGTGTCGCTGAATGCTTGCAGGGCACGCTTCTTATCTTCACCTTTTACAAGGAAAGAGATATTGTGCTTGCTGCCGCCGTAAGAAATCATACGTACAGGGATGTCTTTGAGGGCTTGTGCTGCCAGACTCTCAAAACCTACATTGTCCCATGAAAGGTCACCTACAACGCAAATGATGCACATGTCTTCATTGACACTGACAGTACCGTATTTCATAAGATCGGCTACAATGTCTTTCAGATAAGTCGTGTTATCGATAGTGACTGATACGCCAACTTCTGAGGTCGTAATCATATCGATGCTGGTCTTGTAGCTTTCAAAAATCTCGAATACCTTGCGCAGGAATCCGTATGCCAACAACATGCGGCCGGAATGTATTTGGATAGAGACAATATTGTCTTTTGCTGCTACGGCCTTTATTTTACCATGTTGTATTTCATTGTTGATGATAGTTCCTGGGGCAGACGGGTCCATGGTGTTGAGCAATCGCACAGGTACACCTGCAAACTTGGCCGGTTGGATACAGGTCGGGTGGAGAATCTTGGCTCCGAAATAGGCAAGTTCCGCAGCTTCCTCGAAATAGAGCTGGCGTACGGGAGAAGTCTTTTCCACAATGCGTGGGTCATTGTTGTGCATGCCGTCAATGTCAGTCCATATCTGTATCTCTTCGCAGTCGATGGAAGCGCCGATGAGACAGGCTGTATAATCGGATCCGCCGCGCAACAGGTTATCAACTTCACCATAAGCATTGCGACAGATGAAGCCTTGGGTGATATAAATTTCATATCCGGGATTTTCAGCAAGTTGAACCGCTAGCTTTTCCTTGATGTAGTTGACATCTGGTTCGGCATTTTTGTCGGTGCGCATAAATTCAAGAGCTGAGAGCAGCACGGTTTTGACGCCACATTCCTTGAGGTAATTTGTCACCATGTTCGTGCTGATGATCTCGCCTTGCGCAAGGATAATTTTCTCTTCAAATGATGTAAAGAGTATTTTAGTAAAACTGCGCAGATAATTGAACTCTTCGCTAATGAAAGCAAGTGTTTTTTGTTTGTATTCGTCGGTGGCGTATAGTTCTTCAACATGTTGCCGGTATTTTCTTTCCAACTGGTTGATGACGTTGTTTGCGCCTTCCGGATTTTTCTTATACAGATAATCGGATATTTCCACCAAAGTGTTGGTCGTACCAGACATGGCAGAAAGTACAACGATTTTAGGTTGTCCGTCGTTTGTGATAAGTTTGGACACGTCTTTCATTCTTTGTGCGGAACCGACGGAAGTTCCTCCGAATTTCATTACTTTCATATCGCGTTTGTTTTTAATTTGTTATCAAAATAAGATGTTTATTCTATGCTTTCTGTTTTAATATCGAGCGCCATGAGATGAATGTGGAATTCTTCCGTGCAATCTTCGACCCGGCCATCAGCACAACGGTAGACAATACCTGGAAACTCGCGGATGAGAGCTTCGTTATGAGTACTCATGATGACAGTAGTGCCTTTGCGACTGATGTCATACAACAAGGCTGCTGCACGACGGCTGTTTTCCTGGTCAAGATTACCTGTCGCTTCGTCGGCGATAATCATTTTGGGGTGGTTGAGTATGGCGCGCGCGATGCAGACACGTTGTTGTTCACCGCCCGATAATTCGTATGGCATTTTGTCTGCTTTGTCCTCCATGCCGACTTGAGTGAGGACTTCTTCAATCCGTTTCTGTCGTTCGTTCTTCTTTTTCATGCCGGTGGCCCGGAGAACAAAATCGAGGTTGAGGCGGACATTGCGATCCATGAGTAGCTGGAAGTCTTGGAACACAATGCCTAATTGCTTGCGCAATTTTGCAATGTGTTTCTGTTTCAGTTTTATCATGTCGTATTCCAATACTTGTGCCTCGCCCTTCCGTACATCCAGCTCGCCGTAAAAGGTTTTCAGTAGTGACGATTTGCCGGCACCTACTTTTCCTATGAGGTAGATGAACTCTCCGGCGTCAGCTTCAAAGTTGACATCGGTAAGTATGGGATGTGTTTCGTATGCTATGTCTGTATGCCGGTATCTGATGTGCATAAGTGGAAATGGATATATAGGTACTTGTCAATGCTTCTTCCACCCCGGATTGTGGCGTTCCTGCAATTCTGCTGCCATCTGCTCTATGCGCATACCTTTGGCGGTAAGTAGTACGATAAGATGGTAGAGCATGTCAGAACCTTCGTAAATAAGTCGTTCATTACTGCCATTTACGGCTTCAATTACAGCCTCAAGAGCTTCTTCGCCTACTTTCTGTGCCATGCGGTTGAGTCCGTCTTTGAAAAGACTTGTCGTATATGAGCCTTCAGGCATTTCGCGGTGGCGCTGTTCTATGAAATCTTGTAATTCACTGAGGAATAACAATGGGTTTGCTTCATTTTTCTCGCCCCAACAGGTGTCTGTTCCTGTATGGCATACCGGCCCTTCGGGATGAACCTGAATGAGAAGTGTGTCATTGTCACAGTCGTTTTTAATGGAAACCACGTGCAGGAAGTGCCCGCTTTGCTCTCCTTTAGTCCATAAACGGTTCTTTGTGCGGCTGTAAAATGTGACCTTGCCTATTTCTAACGTTTTTTCATAAGCTTCTTTGTTCATGAATCCTAACATCAGCACGGTTTTTGTGGTCGCGTCTTGAATGATGGCCGGCACAAGACCGTTCATTTTGTCGAAATCTATTTCCATAATATATTATATATGTATAAACTGTTTTTGAGGTGTATTTTTGTTCTATGGCTATTCGTTAAATCCTGACGTTGATGCCTTCTTGTTGCAGATAATCTTTGAGTTCCCGGATGGGTATCTCGCCGAAATGAAAAACACTTGCAGCCAGCGCCGCATCGCTCTTCCCGATAGTGAATGCGTCGCGGAAATGTTCTTTTCTTCCCGCACCGCCCGAAGCGATGACAGGAATTGTGAGTTCGTCAGACAATCGTGCTAATGCTTCATTGGCATAGCCTGTTTTTACGCCGTCGTGATCCATCGAAGTGAAGAGTATTTCGCCGGCGCCTCTGTCGGCTGCTTCCTTTGCCCAGTCAAAAAGGCCAAACTCTGTTTGTATGCGCCCGCCATTCAGATAACAAAACCATCCTCCGGGAGTTTCTTTGGCGTCAATGGCAACTACGCACACTTGTGAGCCGAAATGACGCGCTATTTCATCTATCAGTTCGGGTCTGCGGATAGCGGCTGAATTAACACTAACTTTGTCAGCTCCTGCACTGAGTAGTCGTTCCACGTCGGCTAATTCATTGATACCGCCACCAACGGTGAAGGGGATAGATAGCTCTGCGGCTACACGTTCTACCATTTCGGTAAATGTCTTTCGGCCTTCATGACTGGCTGTTATATCAAGATATACCAGTTCATCGGCACCTTGTTCGCTGTATGCTTTACCGAGTTCAACGGGATCGCCTGCCTGACGCAGGTTCACAAAATTAGTGCCTTTTACGGTTTGCCCGTTCTTGACATCGAGGCAAGGTATGATTCGTTTTGCCAAACTCATTGTTTTTGTTGTTTTTCGGCCCATGAGGCCAGTTCTTCCAATGATATTTTTCCTTCGTATATGGCTTTCCCGAAGACTACAGCAGGAATGCCGGCGCTGTTGAGCGTTTTGATATCGTGTAGACCGCTTACGCCTCCACTGGCAATCAGCTTACATTCAGGAAACTCAGCCATAACTTCTTTATATAGGGTAGTGGCTGGGCCTTGTAACATACCGTCTTTACTGATTTCAGTGCATAACACATGTTTGACGCCTTGGTTTATATAGCTTTCAAGAAAAGGTATGAGTGCCTTAGTACTTTCTTCTTTCCAACCGTTGATGGAGATAAAACCATTTTTTACGTCAGCACCCAATATGATACTCTCAGCTCCGTATTTCTCTAGCCATGTACCGAACAAAACAGGGGATGTAATGGCGATACTACCGATAGTGGCTAACTTTGCACCGCAATCGAAAGCAATGTGCAAATCATGGTCGGTTTTAATGCCGCCGCCAAAGTCTATTGTGAGAGAAGTATGTGTAGCTATGCGCTCCAGCGTTTTGTGGTTGACAATGTGCTTGGAACGCGCACCATCAAGGTCCACAACATGTAGCCGATGGAAACCGTATGCTTCAAATTCTTGGGCTACGCTAAGTGGATCTTCATTGTATACCTTTTGAGTGCTGTAGTCTCCTTTAGTCAGGCGTACACATTTGCCATCTATGAGGTCGATGGCCGGTATTAATTCAATCATAAATCCAGTTCTAAAAAATTTTGCAGGATGCGTTTGCCGATATTGCCGCTTTTTTCAGGATGGAACTGAGTGGCGTAGAAATTATCTTTCTGCATGGCTGCGCTAAAGGGAATGATATAATCACTTGTAGCAGTCGTAAATGAGTTGGTTGGAACATAGAAACTATGTACAAAATAAACGAACTCACCTTCTTTTATACCTTTGAAAAGGGGACCTTTCAGTTCGGAAAGACTGTTCCATCCCATGTGTGGGACTTTGTCTTCATGACGTTGTGGTTTGAACCGTTTAACTTCGGCATCGAAAATACCGAGGCAATCGACGTTACCTTCTTCACTATGGCGACACATGAGCTGTTGTCCGATGCATATGCCGAGGACGGGTTGCTTGAGTCCACGGATTACTTCATCTAAACGATGCTCATGCAAATAGTTCATGGTACTTTTTGCTTCGCCTTGTCCCGGGAAAAGGACGCGGTCGGCTTGCATGAGCCGTTCCGGTGAATCGGTTACTTCCGGGGTGATGCCAAGGCGTTTCATGGCATTTACCACAGAATAAATATTTCCTGCGTTATATTTAACGATGGCTACTTTCATCTTTTGATATTCATTTCATCAACTCGTGGCTGCAAAGATACGAAATTTAGCGTATGTGTTGAATAGTTTATAATTAAAAATAAGTATATGCTTACATTTAGACGCATTCTATCTCACATCCTGTTACATAAATGTTTTCAGGCGTGTTTTTTTAAAAACAGTTTGTTTGTGATGGCTTCCGGTAACTCATTCTCGTAATGTGTTACCATAATCAAAGTTTTGTTTTTGCGTTGGCAGAAAGCGTTGATGATGTTGCGAACCATTTGCCTGTTTTTGTCATCCAATCCATGAAGAGGTTCGTCAAGGATGAGTAGTTCAGGATCTTTTACGAATGCTCGTGCTAAAAGGCAGAGTCGCTGTTCTCCGCTGGATATTCTTAGGAAAGTCTTATCTTTTAACTCTTTGATTCCGAATAAATCCATCCACCATTCACAAATTTCTCGTTGTTCGGGTTTAGGCCGAACGTATAATCCGACGGAATCATTCAAGCCGCTTGCTACGATGTCAATGGCAGGCAGATCTTTCATATAAGCCCGGTGCATTTCGGGACTGACATATCCGATATGGCGTTTGATGTCCCAAATACTTTCACCAGAACCTCGTTTACGCCCAAATAGTTCTATGTTGCATGCATAACTTTGAGGGTTATCAGCGCAAACAAGGCTCAGGAGTGTGGATTTTCCTGCACCGTTCTCACCGCTTAACGCCCATTTTTCGCCTTGTTTCACGTTCCAGTTTACATCTTTCAAAATAGTGCGTTGTCCATATACGATACTGACATGGTTGAATTTGAGGATGAAACCTTCATCATCAGTAGTGGTGAAGGTTTCCGGTTTTTCCGGATAGCCTAAAATATGGCGTACAAGCTTTATGTCGGGTGCTGAAGTCTGTTTATGCTCGGAATAGTAAACTTGTCGGCTTACTTTGGGAAGCACTTCAAGGTGTTCTACAGGGATAACATGTGTGATGAAGTCGGGTATATCGTCCGTCTTGGATAATACAAGGATTACCTGAAGATCTGTTTCTTCAATTAATGTACGCAGCAGATCTGACAGTTGACGGCGTGTTGGTGCGTCAAGTCCTATGAACGGGTTATCCATGATAAGAATACGTGGTCCCGAGAGCAATGTTTTGGTAAGTTGGAATTTTCTGAGTTCTCCACTTGACAGCAAGATGATGTATTTGTCAAGTAAAGTGTCTAAATGGAACATTCCATATAGTTTTTCACGTAATAAAAGCCGCCTTTCGTGTGCTTCTTGTTGTTCTGTTTCAGACATTCCAAAGGTGTTGCCGTTTTCAGCATTGGCGAATGCGTCTTCGAGTAATCGGCCGACCGTAGGCGTATTTTCGTCAATATCGTGTTGGTTCCATCGTTGTTGATAGTAATAGGTACTGTCGTTATCTCCGTATGAGTCCCTGAAAGTGATGTACTTTATGTTGTCGCTCACCAACTTGAGAGGTGAAGGTGAGAAATCATATTTCACTTCATTCATCAACAAAGGATATTTGCCTGTTATGATGTCGACAAGGCGTGATTTTCCGCTTCCGTTTGGACCAGCGATAGCTATTTGTTCACCTGCGTTGATGGTTAGGTTAACAGGCGCTTTCATGCGGTATAATGGGTGGCGTGTGACACCGTTGGTAATCTCAATGGTTTTTTGCATAGTTGTGGTATTATTTCAAACCTTTTATTTTTTCCGGATTTTTTTTAATAAAGTCTTTCCAGCTATGGCAACGCCCGTCGGTTTGCGGCCGTCCCATTTGGAGATAATGGCAATAAGCTGCTGCCAGTCCGTCGGTAGCATCCATGAACGGCAGTAAAGAATTCTCGGGAATGTGTAGCATACGCACGAGCATGTCTGCAACTTGTTCTTTGCTGGCCTGTCCGTTGCCGGTAATGGCCATTTTGATTTTCAGTGGCGCATATTCGGTGATTGGGATGTCGCGGTGTATGGCTGCAGCGATTGCTACACCTTGCGCACGCCCGAGTTTCAGCATACTTTGAACATTTTTTCCAAAAAAAGGTGCTTCTATGGCGAGTTCATCGGGCAAGTAAGCATCGATAATGCCACACATCCGTTCAAAGATCCTTCCTAATTTAAGGTAATGGTCTGTATATTTCCTCAAATCGATGACTCCCATCGTTACCATTTCTGCTTTTCTGTCGCAAACTTTCAGAACGCCATATCCCATGATGGTGGTGCCGGGGTCAATCCCGAGAATTATTTTTTCGGTGGCTGGGGTATTTTGCATTTTATGCCTCCTCAATGACTTCGAGCAAGGTTGTAAATCCTACGGCTTTGTCTTTAAATACTTTCATCATTTCATCATTGAGAGCTACTCCTTGTTGGCTGTACCATCTGTGGAGACTGGCCGAATCTTCAACCTCAAATTGCAATGAAAAGCATTCAGAATTTTCATCGCGGTGGGAAAGTATCTTACATAGTCTTGGTTTTCTCAAGGTGCCAAATTCAAGAACCTTTTGAATATAAACTTCATGAATCCAAATAATGAAATTTTTGGCATCTTCAAAATTTACTTGATAGGTTGTGTTGTAAATAAGCATATCGTTGTTTGCGTTTTCTTGTAGTGCAAAGTTAACAAAAACGCGTGTTTCGTGCTAATAAATCTTATTTTTATGGTAAAAAGAAACCGTTCATTGGCGAAAAGATGTAATTTTACCACGAATTTTAAAAAAAGGAATATGAAAAAACTTCTGATACTAGCTTTATTGGCTTTTGGACAAATGAATGGCCTGATGGCACAGAAGAATGCCAAAATGGCGGAAATAAAGTTTGAGGAGACTTCGCACGACTTTGGTGAAGTTTATGTGGATACCCCTGTTGTTAAATACACGTTTGTTTTTACCAATACGGGAGATGCTCCTTTAGTCCTTCATTCGGCAACTGCTTCTTGCGGATGTACCGTGCCGGAATATACAAAGCAACCGGTTAAGCCGGGCGAGAAGGGGCAAATAGCTGTTACATATAATGGGTATGGCATGCAGCCGGGACATTTTAGCAAAACAATTACAATCAATTCCAATGCTAAAAGTGAGCGGGTGCGCCTTTATATAACAGGTGACATCACAGAACGTCCAACCGAAGAGAAAAGCGATGTGTTCAATAAAAGCCGTATTTTTTGATATAGACGGTACGCTTGTATCGTTTAAGACCCATAGTATTCCGGAAAGCACGTTACAAGCTGTTGCAGAATTGAGGCAAAAAAGTATCAAAGTGTATATAGCCACGGGACGTCCGTTGCCTTTCATTGACAATCTTGGCAGTTTGGAATATGATGGGATGATAACGGTGACTGGAGCGCATTGTTTTACCCGTGAGGGACAAGTTATTTATCATCACCCTATATCATCAGACAATGTCAGTCGTGTGGCGCAATACCATGAGGTTCACTGTGATGCTTATCCGATTATGGTCGTGGCGGAAGATGACTTGTTTGCAACATCGTTGAATGCAGATGTGAGAGACGTGATGCAATTGTTGGATATACCTCTTCCTTCTGTAAAGCCTATGTCGCATGCCTTGGATAAGACTGTTTTGCAGTTGATTTCTTTTTTTCGTTCCGACCGTGAAGACTATTTTATGAGACACCTTATGCCGGATTGTGTTTCCATGCGTTGGCATCCATATTTTACGGATGTCATTGCAAAGGGGGTTAGTAAAAGTGTCGGTATAGACCGAGTGCTGGAGTATGAAAGTATCCGACTTGAAGAGACCATGGCTTTCGGTGACGGAGGCAATGATATGGCAATGATAAAACATGTGCCTTACGGCATTGCCATGGGTAATGCTTGTGATGAATTGAAAGCTGTGGCTTGCCATGTAACGTCTGATGTTGATCATGACGGTATTGCGGTTGCGTTGCGCCGATATGGTCTTATCGGTTAACTTCAATTTATCTTTCTCTTGTTGAGGGTGTCAAAGTGATGATGCCTGTTTCCTCCAACATGTTTTTGTAAAACTCAGCTTTTTTTTCTATGTTCATTGGATATGCGCGCGAACTGGAAGGCATTCGGTAGTGCCTGAGTGTGCGCCCGTCGATGCAGAATGTGCTATACCCACCAACAGACGGTGGCGCATATCCGAATCTCTCGCAGAGAGTATCCGTAGCTTTCTGGCCGGTTGTGACAACCGTTGTGCATAGGGGAATTCGTTTTAGCAGTAAGCCAAGGTCGGTAGGGACCACCGTTTCCAGATACTTGTCGGAAGCATTATCCCGTAGGCGTCTTGCCACTGTTATCGTGTCATAAAGGGCAATACCGTATTGTTGCAAGAATTGTTCTATCGCCTGTTTGCGAAACCGTTTTCCGGAGATGTCTACAAAATAGTTCTTGTCTGAATGGAAGACGATTCCCATAATACGCCACATGTCATTAATGAAGTTAGGATAATAGAAATCCATGCACCAGCGTTTTTTCTGGGGTGGAAAACTTCCTAACATAAGCAGGCGGGCGTTAGGTGGTAAAAAAGGTTGTAACGGATGTGTTTCGCTTTCGGGAAAGTCTTGTCGTACCATAAATGACGGATTTTGTCAGTTTCTGTATTGCTTGCGTTTATGGAAATTAAATCCTACGTAAAAATTGAGAGTCCCAAATGTATTATTGATGGACAGTTTTTGATGTCTGTAGTTATAATTATGTATGATGAGCGACATTCCTGCAAAATATTTCGTATTGTTCCAAACGAGGCCGAGTCGCCCGATGACGTCAAAATTGAAGTCGTCTATGTGTAATGGGAAGAGAGGATTCTCTTCTTGTTCGACGGATGTTTCAGGTATTTCGTTTTCAGGTATGGGACTGATATGTGTTATTTTATAGCCGATGGCAGGGGAAATGGAGGCGCACAAAAGGAAGTTGCGTTTGAAAACCCAGTTGTAGGCATATCCAACGCTGAGGCTGATGTCTGTATATTTGAGCTTGTCAAACATGAACTCGCGGCTGAACTGGTGCGCACTATTGTGGGTAAGTGCCTCGGGTAGTGCATGGTAGTCGAAGTCCAATTCATGCTGTGTGCATGAGATGCCGACTTTCCATGTGCCGCAACTTTTGCGTTGGACGGTGCTTTGTGCAAAAGCTGCCGGATAAGAGAATCGTTTGTGGTTGAAGATGTAGTAAGCGTTGATGCCGGTAACTTTTACGTTGATACCATTACAGTCTGTTCCTTCAACGCTTTCTGCGCTTTCGCCAAACCCTTTTACTTTCCTTAGCCTGAAATTGTTACCGGTACGTCGGTAAATGAGGTCGCATCCGAGCATGGCGCTATATAGGCTTAACTCAAATTCTGTAGTCTCGGATTTGAAACCGTTTTGGAAAGAGTTAGCTTCAAATGTATAGCCGAGGAAAATCCACCTCCATCCGAGGTACGGACCGAAGCGGAATGAAGGTTTGGGTGAGAATACGAGTTGTTGGTCACGTTCATGGCTCGTCAGTTTGTAGTTTTCGAAGCTGTTTGTGTTTTGGAGCATGAATGCCCAATTGTAGCGGTTGGGGGTAATGTATGTCGTGTCGGTGGCGTTGAATGCGTCGATAAAACGTGTTATGATGTTTCCTTTCTTGTCTTGCGCTACCGGTGCGGTTATACTCTCGGTTATACGGTTTGTTGTGGTATCTGTAACGTATGTCATACCTGCCGTGTCCGGTATCGAGACGTTTGACGTCGGATGAGCGGTTACGGTGCGGGATGTGTTGCCGCTTAATGGGGTGGCGATGGCGGCAATGATGACATATAGCCACAGACGTATGTTTTGCATTACAGCTTTTTTATAGTTTTCCTAATATCTTGTCCATCACCCAGTTTACAGTGGTTGCACTGACACTGTCGCAGGTGCAGACATTCTTTTTCTGCAAGTGTTCAACGACCTGTTTGATGAGTGGCAACTGAACGTGTTCGGGATTGGTCACAATAATCTCACGGCGTCCGTTTTCTGTGTGCAGGGCGATGGGGTCGTAAGTGAAGACTGAGAAACATATTTGTCCTTTGTCACCGATGATTTCAATACGGTCTGTTTTGGCCGATTCGTGTGCTACAAAACACCAGGAACCGGAACCGGGCAGCCCGTCGGCGAACTCAAAGGCAGCACTGACGGAGTCTTCGGTCGAATAGAGACCTTTACGGTTCGTACAGTAACCTTGCGCGCGGATGATAGGGCCGAAAAGTTCTTGCAAGAGGTCGAGCTGATGGGGCGCGAGGTCGTAGAAATAACCGCCGCCTGCAATGTCACGGATGACGCGCCATGGACGGTTTTGGCTGTTGTAGTCCAAATCGCGAGGTGGGACGGCAAAGCGCACTTGTACATTCAGTACACGTCCTATATGGCCTTCCTGCAGCAATTCTTTGATTTTTAAAAAGTAGGGCAGATAGCGGCGGTAGTATGCTGCGAAACAGGGGACACCAGTTTCTTGTGAGATACGGTTGATGCGGGTGCATTCTTCGTAACTGGCAGCCAAGGGTTTTTCAACATAGGCCGGTTTGCCGTTTTTCATGGCCATAATAGCGTAGGTGGCATGCGATGATGGTGGCGTGGCTATATAGATGGCGTTTACATCGGGATCTTCCACCAGTTCCTGGGCATCAGTATACCATTTGGGGATGTAATGGCGTTCGGCATAAGAGCGTGCTTTTTCTTTGTTACGGCTCATGACCGCTTCCACAGATGAACCTGGGATGATGCTGAAAGCCGGCCCGCTTTTTTTCTCGGTGGCTTCTCCACAACCGATAAATCCCCATTTGATTTTTTTTAAGTCTTCCATGTCGTTTGTGATGGGTTTGAACAAAAATACAAAAAAAAATGTTACCAAGGTATGTGGGTAAAAAAAAATGTGGTACTTTTACATCGTAATCAATATTTGTTATTTAGCGATGGAAGATAAAGAAAAAGATAAAATGGATGTTCTTTTCCGGCAGCGTTCTTATATGTCTTGTTTGGCTGAAGGAATGAAACTGCCTACCCGTAATTTCCTCCCTTTGTTGAGATTTCTGTATCCTTCGTTGTTGTTCTTGGTTGCTGTTTCCGGTGTGGCAGGTCTTTTGTCAGGCCAAATGGCGCTTGCGGGAGCATTGCGTTCTATCGGTGGAGTGGGGAACACGTTTTTGATAGTGCAGATTGTATTTTGCGCATTATGGTTTTTAGGCATGGCGTTTTATTGGGGGCAGATAATGTTTGCCATCAGACATTATAATGTGACGGGAACTTTGGAAGGACTTTCGTTCCGGCGGAATTTACGTCCGTTGGGAACGATTTGGGCGAGAGCTTTCGTGTTGCTGATTATTGCTACGGCGCTTCTGCTTGTTGTGTCGGTGGCTACTGTTTTCGGACAACCCGTAATCGGTGTATGGGGCTTAGTGATGATGGTGGTGTTCGTTTTGGCAGTGATGGTGCCTTATGTGGCGGTTTGTCAGGAAGGCTTGCTCTTTCCGGAACGACCGCTGGTGCGTTGTTTCCGCTCTTTCCGTTTGGGATTCCGTTATTGGTCCGGTTTCTTCATTGTTAGTTTGTGTAGTGCTCTGTTGGCCGGCATTTTGTTGTTTGTAGTTTTGCTGCCTTCATTCGTATTGACATATGCCGTAAGTCTGTCGGTGACAGCAGTCCTTAACGGGGATGTGGCGGAAATGCCGTCTTATACGATAGGACTGCTTGCATTTTTTTACATGCTCTCAACGCTCTTGATGCTGATTATTTCATGGATCAAGTTCTTTCCGCTTTCATTCCTTTACGGTTCTGTGGTTTCACGAGAGGTTGAAAAGGTGGCTTACGAGAATAGTCAGGAAAATGCTGATGTCTGATTTCCGGTATTTTTAGGGGTAAAATTTGCGACCTGTCGCTTTCCAGAAGCGACAGGTCGCAAATTTATTTTCTGGCTTTGTAATTTTTGCTGCGTGCGGTCGCTTTTTTGAGACCTTTTCAACGACTGTTTTTTTGTATGCAATAGTTTGATTTACAAACAACAGAATGGTCGATGAAAGACGATAGCCTATTCCGGGGTTTTTGATGTGAAGTGAAGTCTGTTGCTTTCATTAAGGAAAAAACTATGTTTTTGGCTCGGATTTGTTTTATATTGTTATATTTGTAAAAAGATTAACCTAAAAAGATATGGAATTGAATTATAAAAAACGTTTCGTGAATAGACAAACATCCGGTGGCCAAACAACCCTAAAATGCGTTCCATTTTTGGATGCTACGAGTATGAACAGTCTATACAGGATTTTTGTATCGCTTTTGACTGTTGCGGCCCTGGGACAACCTGTAATGGCTGTGACGGATGGGATTTGTGAAACACGTCCTGCTTGCGTGACCGGACAAGGTTACCGTACGATTGTCGGCGTGGAACCGGTCATCGTGGAGCATCCGATAGGTACCGTACCGCGTTTGCCATTTTCAGTGTGGGTAACTTATTCCGACGGCTATGCTGAATTTCGTCAGGTGAGGTGGGACAATTCATCCTCAACTGCTGAAGAGCGGCAAGCCTCATTTATCGACAATTCGCCCGGCGAGACTTATCGTATAAGAGGTTTCATATCAGGTGACGACACGACACCGGATGGTTATCCCATATATGCAAACGTCACTGTTACAGACAGTATGCAGGCCATACCGCCATCCGTACCGTCTGCCCGTCCGTTACCATTGAACAAGGTGCGGATTACGGGAGATAACCGACTGACTTCAAATCGTGATTTGGCCATCAAGACGATTGCAGGATGGGATGTTGCGCAGCAACTGTATAATTACAGGGATACTTATGGCCTTCCCACCGACGGTTATCCCGTTGCCGATGGTTGGGATTCGCCTACGACCAAACTCAAAGGGCACGGTTCGGGACACTATATGTCGGCTCTTGCATTGGCTTATGCCGTTTGTACAGACGACACTGTCAAGGCTCGCTTGCGGGAAAACATAACTCGTATGGTCGATGAACTGCGCCAATGTCAGGAACGCACCTTCGTGTGGCATGAAGAACTTGGACGTTATTGGGAGGCACGTGACTTCGCCCCTGAGGATACGCTACGGGTTATGAACGGCACGTGGGATGACTTTGACCGCTACAAAACACAATATAAAGAATACGGTTATGGATATCTTAACGCAATTCCAGCGCATCATGCGGCCTTGATAGAAATGTATCGCCCTTATAATAATAGCAGCTGGGTGTGGGCGCCTTATTATTCCATTCACAAACAGTTGGCCGGACTTATCGACATTGCAACCTATGTGGACGACCCGCGTGTGGCAGATAAGGCGCTGCTTATCGCAAAGGATATGGGCTTGTGGGTATGGAACAGGCTTCATTATCGCACGTTTGTCGATGACAACGGCACGCAGCAGGAAAGGCGTGCAAGGCCGGGTAACCGTTACGAAATGTGGAATATGTATATTGCCGGAGAAGTCGGTGGCATGAGTGAGTCGCTTGCAAGGCTTTCAATGATGGTCGACGAGCCTGACGACAGTATGCGTCTGGCAGAAGCTGCGGGTTATTTCGACAGCCCTGCTTTTTACGACCCTTTAGCGCGCAACATCGACGCTGTACGCACCCGGCATGCAAACCAGCACATACCGATGATTGTCGGTGCGCTGAAAACTTATTCTGCCAAAAAAGAACCGCGCTATTACTGCATTGCGGAAAATTTCTGGGAGATGATTCAGGGGCGTTACCGTTATGCCACGGGTGGTGTCGGTAACGGGGAAATGTTCAGACAGCCATATACGCAGATGCTCAGCATGGCGACCAATGTGACTACTGACAACGAAAGTAACCTTTACCCGTCGCCGAACCTTAACGAAACATGCTGTGCTTACAATTTGGCCAAACTGACCAAAGATCTTAACTGTTATAATCCAGACGACGCCCGCTACATGGATTATTATGAGCGGGTGCTTTATAATCAGATTGTCGGCTCTTTGCATCCGAGCCATTACATGACAACTTACCAATATGCTGTCGGACTTAATGCTTCAAAGCCGTGGGGCAACGAAACACCTCAGTCGACCTGTTGTGGGGGAACGGGTTCTGAGAATCACGTCAAATACCAGGAAGCGGCCTATTTCGTTTCTGATACATCTGTTTGGGTCGCTCTTTATATGCCCACGGAGGCACGATGGGATAGCAAACGTGTTACTATCCGTCAGGATTGCCGCTGGCCGGCAGAACATAGCGTCATCCGTATCACCGAGGGCAAAGCACGTTTTGCCATGAAGCTGAGGGTGCCATATTGGGCAACCGGCGGGTTTAGTGTGACGCTGAATGGGAAACCTGTTGCTGCTGTTTTCCAGCCGGGGACTTATGTTACCATACCTGCACGCGAATGGACATCGGCCGATGTGGTGGAAGTGTGTATGCCTTTTACTGTACATATTGACTATGCGCCTGATAAAATGGAAACAGCTGCGACGGGTAAAAATGAAACGAAGACGGCTTTTGAACCTATGTGGGCCGGCGCGCTGATGTACGGCCCTTTGGTCATGGCTGCTACGGGGATTGAAACATGGGAAGAAGCGACTGTTAAGATGTCTTCTGATTTGAGGGACATTCTCCCTGCCGGGCCTAAGGACGGCGTGGGGGCAGATGCAAACCTTTATTCATTGTCATTCAACGGAATGACATTCTTTCCGGATTATTATGTTGACCGCAATGCCACGCATTATTTACGGCTCAATCTGTTGGGCGACCTTTCTGCAGCAACCAAAAGAGTGTTGCGTGCAAGAATTGCTGCAACCGCAGCTTATAAGGCCGTCCATTATACGCCGGTGTCGTTTGACGCATTGACAAAAGCCGTTGCGTCGGCTGCGGAGTTGGTTGAAGCGGCTGCTGTCTCACAAGAAGCGGCTGAGCGGTGCATGTCGGATATCGATTGTGCCGTGGATGGACTTGAAGCGGTGGTTATGAACAAGACAGAGCTTGCTGAGGCATTGGCTACCGTAAAAGAACTTGATACGGAGCTTTATACTAATGAGAGCTTTGGACGCCTTCAAGCGGAGATGGTCAAATCGGATAGCTTGCTCCTTGCGGAGACGTCGCAGGCAGAATTGGATTATCAGACTTATTACTTAGGGCTTCTTGCAGGTGAACTCGTGTTTGCTGCTGAGGTTGACAAAACCGCCCTTGGTGAACTTTTGCAGTTGGCCGCGTCCAGAAAAGCAGCACAAGAGGCTTGGCTCGCATTGCCTGTTAAAGTGCCGGAATATGCACCGTGGGCACCGCACGGGTATGCCCGAATGGTGGAACAGTATCATTTGGCACAAAACGTTTACAATAATATCGGCATGCGTTACAGCCGTGAACAGACCGAGCGCGCGGAGGCTGCCCTGAAGGCTGCCGTCAATACCATGCGTCCGGGCAATTTAGCTGAACCGGAAGATCTTGGTACGTTGCTGGAATTAATGGAGAAGGCCCCAAAAAGTGCAGGTTTGCAGAAAACAGCAATATGTTCGGCTATAGAATATGCCGAAATGGTTGTGAAATATGTAAATGACGGCAGCGGTACGCCGGATATGATAGAGGATGCCGAGAAACGCATCAGGGCGGCAATTGAGTAAAGAGTAAGAGGGTGAATCGCAATTACGACAATCCCTCTTCGTGCATAAGAAAGAAGGTGTGCTTTTTGGCACACCTTCTTTTGTTTTTTATGATACGTTGTTTTTATTTGGTATCTTTATACCCTTCGTCTTTCAGCAGTTGGATAACGCGCTCGCGCCATTCTCCCTGAATCAGAATCTCGCCGTCTTTGACAGCGCCTCCCGTACCGCATTTCGTTTTGAGTTGCTTACCTAATGCCTTGAGGTCTGTTTCCGTTCCGATAAAGCCTTTTATGACTGTTACGACTTTCCCGCCGCGGTTCTTGCGTTCTATCGTCACACGCAACCGTTGTGCGGATGGGAGCAGGGTGGGCGTCTCAGGCTCTTCTTCGTTTTCATATACAAAATCAGGGTTGGTGGAATACACCATCCCCAATCTTGATTTCCAGTCGTTGTCTTTCTGTTTCATCAGTCTTCCATCAGTTTGCGGTAGCGGATGCGCTTAGGCTCTTCCAAGCCCAAACGTTTCATCTTGTGGCTTTCATAATCGGAGTAGCTGCCTTCGTAGAAATAAACATTACCATCACCTTCAAAAGCCAAAATATGCGTACAGATGCGGTCTAAGAACCAGCGGTCGTGACTGATGACAACTGCACAACCGGCAAATGCCTCAAGGCCTTCTTCCAACGCGCGCAGTGTGTTGACATCAATGTCGTTTGTCGGTTCGTCCAATAACAGCACGTTGCCTTCTTCTTTCAACGCCATGGCCAAATGTAAGCGGTTGCGTTCGCCGCCGGAGAGTACACCGCATTTCTTTTCCTGGTCGCCGCCCGAAAAGTTGAAACGGCTCAGATAAGCACGTACGTTTACATCACGGTTACCCATGCGGATGAGTTCGTTGCCGCCACTGATGACCTCATAAACGCTTTTTTCGGGAAGTATGTCTTTATGATTCTGGTCGACATAGGCTAATTTTACGGTTTCGCCGACTTCAAAGGTACCTGCATCAGGCGTTTCCAATCCCATAATCAGTCGGAAAAGAGTCGTTTTTCCTGCACCGTTTGGTCCGATGACACCTACAATACCATTGGGCGGCAGTGTGAAATTGAGGTCGTTGAACAGTACTTTCTCATCAAATGCCTTTTTAACATGCAGGGCTTCGATGACCTTGTTGCCCAGACGAGGTCCATTGGGAA
This sequence comes from uncultured Prevotellaceae bacterium, assembly GCA_949299545.1. Lineage (GTDB taxonomy): Bacteria > Bacteroidota > Bacteroidia > Bacteroidales > Bacteroidaceae > Paraprevotella. Next base: position 65,068 of record CASGAM010000029.1, read on the forward strand.
TATATATTTCCAGCTTTTCCTCTTTCTCCTTTTGGTCTTCGTTCAGTAATTTGTCGTATGAGTTCAGACGTGCTTTTCCTTTTGCCTGACGTGCTTTAGGGGCCATGCGTACCCATTCTAACTCACGTTCGAGCGTCTTGCGGCGTTTGCTGGCCACTTTTTCTTCCAGTTCCATGCGTTTTGTTTTCTGTTCCAGCCACGATGAGTAGTTGCCTTTCCATGGAATACCTTCGCCGCGGTCTAGTTCCAGTATCCATCCGGCTACGTCATCCAGGAAATAACGGTCGTGAGTGACAGCGATGACCGTTCCTTCATACTGGTTGAGATGTTGTTCCAACCAGTCGATGCTTTCTGCATCCAAGTGGTTGGTCGGCTCGTCCAAAAGTAGCACGTCCGGCTTTTGTAACAGCAGGCGGCAAAGTGCCACGCGGCGCCGTTCACCGCCCGAAAGCTTTTCAACGGATTGCTCGGCCGGCGGGCATCGCAAGGCATCCATCGCTCGTTCCAATTTGCTGTCCAGATTCCATGCATCTGTGCTGTCAATAATGTCCTGTAGTTCTCCTTGTCGTACAAAGAGACTGTTCATCTTGTCTTCATCTTCGTAGTATTCCGGAAGGCCGAATTTTTGGTTGATTTCTTCATATTCTTTCAGTGCGTCCACAATGGGCTGCACACCTTCCATGACCACTTCTTTTACTGTTTTTGATGGGTCGAGTTGCGGATCCTGAGGAAGGTAGCCTACGGAATATCCGGGCGAGAATACCACCTCTCCCTGGTAGTTTTGGTCGAGTCCCGCAATGATTTTCATGAGTGTTGATTTTCCGGCGCCGTTGAGACCGATAATACCGATTTTGGCTCCGTAAAAGAAACTCAGATAAATGTTCTTTAGGATTTGTTTGTTGGTTTGTTGTATGGTCTTGCTGACGCCGACCATTGAGAAAATAATCTTTTTGTCGTCTGTAGTTGCCATAAATATTAAGTATTAATTTCTACTTTCCTATGAGTGGTGCAAAGATAGTTGAATTTATGAACTTGTCGGCTCTTTTTGCCGTATATTTTTAGAATTGTCCGTTTTGCATTGTCGTCATATTCAACCGTCATCCGGCTTTTGACTTTCGGACTTGGAAATAAAGATTTTCTTAAGTGTTTGTTTGGGTATAGGCTTTTGGATTATGTAAGGAGGCCTTTTTTATAAATCAGAGATGATCTTCTTGCTGCTTGGTATAAATATAAGGATTATTAAGATTTTGGATAGTAATTAAAATAAAGCGGAGTTGTGTCTGTGTCTGACACAACTCCGCTTGTGTATGGCTACATGTGGATGTAGCCTTTGTTTTTTATTAGAACTTAAATGGCGACGTCTTCACATAAATCTTATATGATTTGATACTTTCCGGTGCGCCTTGTTCCACGCGTGGCAGATACTGGAATCCGCCTAATGTCTGAACCTCGCCCAAATCGATGACGATATGATGTGGGAACTGTATTCCTTGATTGGTACTCCAGTAAGTTGATTCCTGAAGGTCGAATATCTTGTCGGCGGTTTTGTTTCCGGTTGTGATGTCCTCATCGTCTGCGTATGCTACAGTCCATGGTTCACGACTGATGCGTTGTCCTTTGTCATTGAGCATGTACCATTCTGCAATGCAGGCATATTCGCGGTCGTTGTGTGAGTTCAAGGCTTCGATACATACATATCGTCCCGTGACAGGCTTGTCGAATTTTATTTCTTGCCAGCCGTTTCCAGGTGCAAATTCTCCGACCTTTGTAGCTTGTTCGCCTGTGAGATCCAGTTTCTGTCCGTCTTTGCGGTGGATGTTTTGTGCGTCAACGTTCAATTTGTCGATAATAGGTTTGGTCAAGCCTTCAACAGTTGTTTCTTCCGGACCGAGAATGTCTTGTACAATGATTTCATTCTCACCTTTTTTCAACCAGCATCCCGGCATGTAGAGCGTTTGTTGGGGACCGATTTTCCAGAAACGGCCGATGGCATGTCCATTGACGTAAACTTGTCCTTTGCCCCAAGTCTCTAAATTGAGGAATGTGTCGCCCGTTTTTTTCAGATTAAAAGTTGCACGGTAGCAGCCGCGTACTTTCTGATTGGTCAATGGGACATACTTCATGTCTTTTTGAGCCTGATAGCTGTCGCTGAGGTTGTAAATCTTCCAGTCTTTAAGGTTGATGTTGACTTGGCTGCCGTTTTCCATGACATAGCTTAGTTCAACTTTCTCCGTAATACCTTTGAAATCCTTGATGGCGCGCCCGAAGTTGATACGTCCCATGGCTTCAACGAGGATGTCAATGCGGTCGCCTTTTTTGAGAGCCGGCATGAGCAATGTTTTTTCATAGTTGCGTCGGTCAAGTGTTCCGATGTGTTTGCCGTTGACAAATATCTGTGCGAAGTCGTGTGCGTCGGTTACTTTCATGATACTTTGTGTGGGAATCTCAGGTGCCGTAGTGCTGTAAAGAATCGAGCCCCATCCTTGGTCCAAGGCTTCCATTGTCTGAATGTCCATGGAGGATTTCGGTTCTGGCAGATTGTCGAACAACGGCGCTACTTCCGTGAAGGTGATTGCCGGTATGTTGATGACCGGATAGGCTTTGGGGATGGATGGCAATTTCTTGTCGCTGTAGCCCGCAAGCATTTCACGCAGTTCCATGTATTTCGGTGTAACTTGTCCTGCTTCGTTAATGGGCGCGTCATAATCGTATGAAGTCACGTCGGGTGAGAAACCAGGACTGTTGGCTCCAGCCCAATGTCCCCAGCTGGTTCCGCCGTGGGTCATGTATAATGAGAAAGAGATACCTTTGTCGAGCATTTCTTTCAGTCCGCCGACCATTTCCTTGCTACCGCGGGTTTCATGGCGGCCGCCCCATTTGTCAAACCAACCGCTCCAGAACTCAGAACACATCTTCGGTGAGTTTGGACGCAGTTCATTCAGTTTCTTAAATTCGTTGTCGATGTTGGCACCTGTACCGAAATTCATGGTCCACACCAAATCATCGAGCCCGTTTTTAGTGAAGTTGGAACTCCAGTCGCATTGGAAAAGAGTCACTTTGTCGAAACCGGCTTCGCGGATGATGTCGCGGATGGCAGACACATACGGTTTGTCCTCGCCGTATGACCCGTATTCGTTTTCCACCTGCACCATCATAATGGGACCGCCGTTTTCTATGGTAAGGTCCTTGATTTCTTCGCCAAGCCGTTTGGCAAATATGCGGTAACGCTCCATGAAGTATGGATCTTGCTCTCTCAACCGGATGTCTTTTTTCTTGAGTAACCACCAAGGCAGGCCGCCCATTTCCCATTCAGCACAAACGTATGGACCGGGACGCACAATGACATACATGCCGTTCTTTTGGGCAAGGCGGATGAATTCGGCAACATCGTTATTGCCGGTGAAATCGAATTTACCTTCTTCCTGCTCGTGGATGTTCCAAAAAACGTAGAGACAAAGGGTGTTCATTCCCAGTGCCTTGCACATCTTGATACGGTGTTCCCAATAGGGACGCGGAATACGTGGATAGTGGACTTCGGCTGCTTTTACGATAAAAGGTTTGCCATTGAGAAGGAATGTTTTGTTTCCTACTTCAAAAGTTTCGATTTTTTTTGCTGACGTTTCAGCCGGGACTGATACGAACAGTCCTGCCGAAAGCATAGACAGCGCCAAAACTTTGCCTAAGCTTTTGTTTAAATTCATCATTTAGTAGTTTAAGAGTTTAAAAATGTTTTTCATTAATTGGTTTCTAAGGCCAAAAATACGACAGATATTTTTCATATACAAGTCTTCGGCTGAAAAAGGCAAATAAAGTTAGATTTACCTGTCTTTTTCGTTGACGGGCTGGATAAAAAACTGTATCTTTGCATGAAATTTTAAAAAACGCTTTATCAAAATATGTTCAGAACAAACACTTGTGGAGAATTGAGACTCACAAACCTCGGCCAAACTGTCACATTGGCCGGATGGGTGCAACGTACCCGTAAAATGGGCGGAATGACTTTTGTGGATGTCCGCGATCGCTATGGCTTGACACAGTTGGTGTTTAATGAGGAAATTGATGCTGAACTTTGTGCGCAAGCCAACAAACTCGGGCGTGAGTATGTTATTCAGGTAACAGGAACCGTTAGTGAACGTGAAAGTAAGAATAAAAATTTGCCTACGGGTGATATAGAAATCATTGTGTCATGCCTGAAAGTGCTTAATACATCGAAAACACCTCCTTTCACCATTGAGGATAATAGCGACGGCGGTGATGATATTCGTATGAAGTACCGTTATTTGGATTTACGACGTACGCCTGTAAGGCAGAATCTGGAGCTACGCCATCGCATGACCATGGAAGTCCGCCGTTATCTTGACAGCAAAGGTTTCCTTGAAATAGAAACGCCGATGCTGGTGGGCTCAACGCCGGAAGGCGCGCGCGATTTTGTAGTCCCGTCACGCATGAATCCCGGACAGTTCTATGCATTGCCCCAAAGCCCGCAGACATTGAAGCAGTTATTGATGGTTTCCGGTATGGACCGATACTTCCAGATAGTGAAATGTTTCCGTGATGAGGATTTACGTGCAGACCGTCAGCCTGAATTTACGCAGATAGACTGCGAAATGAGCTTTGTGGAACAGGAGGATGTCATTACCACTTTTGAGGGTATGGCCAAACACTTGTTTAAAGAGTTACGCGGCGTGGAACTGACAGAACCCTTCCAGCGCATGCCTTGGTCAGAAGCAATGAAGTATTATGGTAGCGATAAGCCCGATTTGCGTTTCGACATGAAGTTTGTCGAGTTGATGGATGTCCTGAAAGGTTATGGCTTCTCAGTGTTTGACAATGCGGCATACATAGGTGGTATATGTGCGAAAGGTGCTGCCGTTTATACGCGTAAACAGTTGGATCAGCTGACGGATTTTGTCAAACGTCCTCAAATAGGTGCAAAGGGAATGGTTTATGCCCGTATTGAGGCCGACGGCAATGTTAAGTCAAGTGTTGATAAATTCTATTCACAAGACGTGTTGCAACAGATGAAAGCCGCCTTTAATGCAGAGCCGGGAGATTTGATATTGATTCTTAGTGGTGATGACGCAATGAAAACGCGTAAACAGTTATGTGAGTTGCGTTTGGAGATGGGTAACCAGCTGGGATTGCGCGACAAGAACAAATTCGCATGTTTATGGGTTGTTGACTTCCCGATGTTTGAGTGGAGTGAGGAAGAAGGCCGTCTCATGGCGATGCACCATCCGTTTACCCATCCTAAGGATGAAGATATCCCATTGTTAGATACCAATCCGGAGGCAGTCCGGGCAGATGCTTATGACATGGTTGTAAACGGAGTCGAGGTCGGTGGCGGTTCCATCCGTATTCATGATTCGCAGTTACAAGCCAAAATGTTCGAGATTTTGGGCTTTACTCCCGAAAGGGCTCAGGAACAGTTCGGTTTCTTGATGAATGCATTTCAGTATGGTGCGCCTCCTCATGGTGGTTTGGCTTACGGTCTTGACCGGTGGGTTTCTTTGTTTGCCGGTCTGGATTCCATACGCGATTGCATTGCTTTCCCGAAAAACAATAGCGGGCGTGATGTGATGCTCGATGCGCCATCAGTTCTTGAGCAAAAGCAGTTGGACGAGTTGAATCTGATAGTCAATATAAAAGAAGGATAAAAATAGAATAGGAGTGAATTTGTGACATTCACTCCTATTTTTTTGTAGGAAATAGAAAATCTTATGCGTTATGAACTTTTATATTTAACTTCTTCTCTTCATTCCTCTACAGAAAAACAGATAAAAGAATGTTTATTGGCAGACATGTCTGCCAATGCTCATTATTTCAAAGAAAAAGTTTTGCTTTAGTTATTCATGTAAACGTTTATAAGTCTGAGGGTTACGGATGAGTGCTTATGCTGTTTTTACATTCAACGTTCTTGGCTGAAAATACAAGCGGTCGCAGCAAAATTTACAAGCGGTCGCAGCAAAATTTACAAGCGGTCGCAGCAAAATTTATAAGCGGTCGCAGCAAAAATTGCGACCTGTCGCTTTGAATACATGTTATTTCGGTTCGGATGTGAAGATTCGTGAGAAACGTTTAGTAACGATACCCTTTGTTTGTAATGTGCAGACTCATAAATGTTTAGTGATGAGAATGTGAAGTTCTCTTATTAAACATTTGCTGAACTTGTTATGAAACGCTTTTACCTGTCCGTTATCCGTGAGAGTTTACATGAGGTACGGAAATGTGATGACTACCATCTTTTATTGAGAATATCCTTTTTCCGAACTTACATCATTTGGAATTAATATTCAGTTTGTCAATCCATGTACGGACGTTTTGCTCGTCATAATGGTTAAGGAGACGTCCCTCTTTCCATTCCAGCTTGGGATAATTAGTTTTCAATTTTGTGACGCTGTTTGTAATGCTACTTCCTCCTGAAGTTGCAAATGGAATGACGGTCTTTTCGTTCATGTCATGCTTTTCAATGAATGTATTGATAATCCGTGGCGCAAGGTTCCACCAGATAGGATAACCGATAAATATTATCTCATATTGGGTGATGTCTATATCTTTTCCACCAATCTCCGGGCGAAGTTTTGCGTCTTTCATCTCCTGTGAACTGCGTGACTGTTTATTGTTCCAATCAAGATCCGCATTCGTGTAGGGTTTGGCAGGCGTGATTTCATAGAGGGTTCCGCCTGTTATGTCTGCCAATTTTTCAGCTGCGCGGGCTGTAGTTCCGGTTGCAGAGAAATAGGCTATAAGAATTTTATTGTTTGATTCTTTTGTATTCATCTTTTGTTGTGCATGAGTTATTGTCACGATACTTGTGAGTGACAATAGGGTTAGGAATAATTTATACATAAAGGTTTTCTTTATTGTTCTTATTTATGGAGCTTGTTGTATTGTTCGTCTGTTACAGGTTCTAACCATTCGTTGGACGTTGCTTCTCCAGGGATCTCAAAAGCAAGATGGGCGAACCAGCTGTCGGCAGTTGCCCCATGCCAATGTTTGACGTTTGCCGGAATATGGATAACAGTACCGGGGAATATGTTTATGGCAGGTTTGCCTTCCTCCTGGTACCAGCCTTGTCCAGCTACGCCAATGAGCATTTGTCCGCCTCCCGTTGTTGCTTTGTGGATATGCCAGTTATTGCGGCATCGAGGTTCGAATGTGACGTTTGAAATCTTTATCTGTTCCTGCGAAATTGGTGCAAGGTAGCTCGTGCCTATGAAATATTTGGCATAGGCTGTGTTTGGTTCCCCGATGGGGAAAATGGTTTCACGCTGGAATTTAGCTTTTTCATCTTCTCCGACGGTATCTTCCGCCCAAACTTCTTTGGCGAGATTAAATGCAGCCCATGCCTTTGGCCAGCCTGCATAGAAGCCTATGTGTGTGATGATTTCTGCAATTTCGGTGCGTGTGATGCCATTTTTCCTGGCCGATTGCAGATGGAAGGTCAATGAATTGTCCGTAATACCTTGACTGATAAGTGATGTGATTGTTACCAGACTCCGGTCGCGTAAATTGAGTTTGTCTGTACGGTTCCACACCTCGCCAAAAAGGATATCATCGTTGAGTTCTGCGAATTTTGGGGCAAACGTTCCCAGTTGGTTGCGCCCTGCTGTCTGTACTATCTTTTTTTGTGCCATAGCGTTGAATGTTAAAATAGTAAATATTGAAATAAGTAGTGCTTTGTTCATAATATGTTTATTTATTGGATAAAGTTATTGATTCTGTATACTGAATTAAATGGAACCCGGTTGGATAATACCGATGATGTTATCATGTGCAGCGTTGCTTGTTTGTTTTTGGGAAATGTTTTGATGTGATACGTTTGTCGTAGGATCCTTTACTTGCATAGGTCTCAAGAATGGTTATTTTATGACAGTACAAATTTATCGATTCTCTTTATAATGGGCGTAACTATAAGTGGGAAGCATGTACCTTTTTTACTGATTTTATTGTTATTATATTCTGATTTCTGATTGAAATGGTGTATTTTTGTGATTGAAACTTATTCTGCATGATGCCATGGCCAAGATTCTTAAAATAAGAAATGTGAGTGATTATAGTCGTTACGTAGGACATATTGATCGCCATCCGATGGTATCTGTTATAAACTATGCAGAAGTGTCTCCTATTCGCCATAGTCTGAATAACTATGGCGTGTATGGTATTTTTTTTCATGGTGAAGCAAAGATCGATTTGACATACGGATGTGGTAAATATGATTATAGAAGAGGGACTGTCATCTGTGTGGCGCCGGGTCAAATCGGTGGTAAAGAAGATAACGGCGAGAGGGTTGATTTGACAGGGTGGGCCTTACTTTTTCATCCTGATTTGTTGCGTGGAACTTATTTGGAGACAGGTATAAAAAAATTCTCCTTTTTTGATTACCGGGTTAATGAAGCCTTATATATGACCGATGAGGAATATGGTGTTTTATCTTCTCTGATGCAGCAGATGCGTGACGAGTTACAAAAAGAACATGATAAGCAGCAAGATCGCATTATTGTAGGATACGTAGGGGTAGTTCTGAATTTTTGCCAGCGTTTTTATAATCGTCAGTTTCTGGTTCGTGAACAAAAGGATACGGATATTCTTGTGAGATTTGATACTTTGTTACGGGATTATTACGAAAGAGGATTACAAGTAGCGTCCGGAATGCCTACAGTGCAATATTGTGCTGAAAAACTGTGTATGTCGTCAAACTATTTTGGGGATGTGATAAAAAAGGCGACAGGTGATACTGCGAGCAATTATATTCGTCAATTTATTGTCCGATTGGCTGAGAATGAATTGGCCAGCGGCAATGGTATAGCTCAGACAGCTTATAATCTGGGGTTTGAATATCCGCAACATCTCAGCCGGATGTTTAAGAAACAAACGGGTATGACTCCGACAGAGTATAGCGAACGTCTTCGTAAGCGGTAATTTTTTTGCTTGACTTTTTAAAAAAGTATTAATCCGAAAGGTTTATCCGATAATTTTTATATGTTTGCAGGTGTAAACCTTTATGTTAAATTAAAACTTATGCTTATGAAAAAGAATTACGTGATGTTTATTTGTTTCTTGTATTCATTAGTTGTTCATGGATGGGATGGTCAAGGTACAATGGAAGCGCCTTATCTCATATCCTCTGCAAAGGATATTTTGATGTTGGGGGAATACTATGGGGCGGGAGATAAAGACCCTGCATGGTTCCGGGTGACTCAAGATATTGATATGCAAGGTGTGGCGGTATCTCCTGTTGGTGGTAGTTTCAATGGTTATATTGACGGGCAACATCATGCAATTAAAAATTTGGTTATTGAGGTAGAAAATGGAGGTGCAGCACTTTTCTCACGTGTTACGAATGGAGGCATAAAAGATTTGACGATTGCTTCAGGTTATATAAAAGGAAATAGCACTGTGGCGGCATTTGCATTGACGGCAAATGAATCATGGTTTAGCGGATGTACCAATCATGCGACCATTATTGCAGAGGGACGTTATGCGGGACCGGTTGGCGGATTGGTTGCGACATGTACAGCTTCGGTTATAAGAAGCTGTGTTAACAAAGGTATTGTTTTGGCAGAAGGAGAAAATAGTGGTATAGTTGGAGGTATCGTCGGTAGTACTAACGGTATGGAGACTATAGATTCGTGTGCTAATTACGGTGTTGTTAAAGGTGTTGCCACTGTAGGCGGTATTGTAGGCTCACTGAGCAGCAATGATGAGGCTTATCGTTCATATAATATGGGATATGTTTCTGGGAAAAGTAATGTAGGTGGTATTGCAGGCAGTCAGGGCTTACCATTAATCTCAGAGAATGACAGCAGTTATATTTATATGAGTTGGAATGGCGGCGAGATTGTAGGAGAGGAATGCGTTGGTGGAATTGGTGGAGATGTGAAAACGATATATTATAGTTGTAATGTTGGCCAAGTCGGTGATGTGACAAATGCCATTGGTACATATGTTGGTGGACTTTGTGGCAGTGGAAATGTGTCATACTCTTACAACTTAGGCCAGGTGAATGGTAATACCGGTATCGGTGGTATTGCCGGTACGGTTTCTTCCATAGAGACTTGTTTCAACCGAGGTGATATTAGCGGTAAGCAAGGTGTAGGCGGTTTGGGCGGACTAATGGAAGGTACTTCGTGTGAAATAAATGCTTGCTACAATTCTTCCAAGATTCATTGTGAGAGCGTCGATTCTTTTGGTGCTGTGACCGGTTATATCTATTATGGCGGTTTTATTAATTCAAATGAAGTCAAGGAAACATATTGGAATACAGATTTGGAATTAACAGGTTATTCAGGCACAATAGGTTCGGACATACAAATGACCGGTTTGTCAGGAACAGATTTGGCAAAACAGCCAATAGCGGGATTTGTTTCAGACATTAGCGGTGCTAATGGTGGTTTTCCTTTGATTGAAAATTTTGAATTTACAGATCAACCACAAATGGCAGAGACGAGCATTGTGACGGTAACAGGTTCTGAGAATGGGCTGATATATCCGGCGAATAATGAATGGAGATCGTCTGTTGGCAGTTGTTTATCGTTTAAATTACTTCCGGATGAGGGGTATTATCTATCTGATATAATTGTTGACGGTATTTCTGTAATGGCGGCATCGGAAGAGGAACTTTCTGACACATCGGACGTGATAATTTATTCTTTCCAGCCGACATTGTCAAACCACTCTATCGTTTTCAATTTTTCCCAACTTTCAGACATTTCTACAGTAAAGGATAAACAGACAGATATATGGTTGGAACAGGGCGTCGTTTGTATAAACAGTGAACCCGGACTGCCATATTCTGTTTATACCGTAGACGGGCGGATAATATGTCAAGGTAAGACCAGTGGCGGCGTACAAAAAATAACGGTTCAGCAAAAACTGCCGCTGTTACTTGTTAAGGTTGGTGGATATATCAGTAAATTGGCAGAATGAGAAAAAGCCCCTTGTTTGTCTGATTTAAGAAGATATAAGCAAGGGGTCATTTCTTTAATATTAAGTCGATTATTGATTTCAGTGATTATCCCGTTAGTGAAGAATGGGATGACTTGCATCAATTTGTTTGATGGTGAGGGTATAAGTGCGGTTTTCAGGTAATGTCGTAGCTACCGTCCTTTTATTGCCACCTTTATAACATTTTCCTGTCTGTTTTCAAAAATGTCGTAGGCTTTGTCTATGTTTTTAAGGGCGAAACGATGCGTGATGAGCGGAGTTGTGTCGATTTGTCCATCGGCAATCAGACGGAGTATTTCTTCGCAGTCGCATCCGTCGACACCGCCCGTTTTGAATGTTAGGTTTTTGCCGTACATGTCGGGGAGCGGCAATATTTGTGGATGTTCATACAATGCAACGATTGTAACAATGGCGTTTGGTCGCGCACATTCCCACGCCATTCGGAACGAATCATCCGTGCCGGCTACTTCTATAACGACATCTGCTCCGTAGTGGTCGCTATGATTGTGAATATAGTCTTTGCAATGTTCCGGTGAGATGACTTTGATGTCCGGGTAATGTGTTTGTACAAAACGGGCGCGTTCTTCCGACTGTTCGCAGACGATGATGCGTCGCGGACGTTTCAGCCGGGCGCAAAGCATAGTGCAGATACCTGTCGGACCGGCGCCGATGATAAGAACGGTGTCGTCCTGGCGTATTTCCGAGATACGTGCTGCCCAAAAGCCGGTGGCAAGGATATCGCCAACGAAAAGTGCCTGTTCATCTGTTACATTGTCTGGGATGCGGTTCAGGCCCTGATCAGCGTGTGGGACACGAACATATTCGGCCTGTCCGCCATCAATGCGGCAGCCTAACGCCCAGCCACCATCAGGGGACTCGCAGTTGTTTACATAGCCGTGCCGGCAAAAAAAACATTCGCCGCAAAAAGTTTCCACGTTGACCGTCACACGGTCGCCGGGTTTGACATTGTGGACGTCTTTACCGACTTGTTCGACAATGCCGACCATTTCGTGTCCTACCGTTATGCCCGGGACGGCCCGAGGAACACTGCCGTGTTTGATGTGAAGGTCGCTGGTACAAATACTGCTGAGGGTTACGCGAACCAAAGCGTCGCAAGAGTCTTTAAGAGTAGGGACGGCTTTTTCTGTCAAGGCAAAACAGCCTTGTTTGATATAAGTGTAGGCTAACATCTGTTTATCTTATTATTTCTTCACAATGTTCTGCGGTATTTTTTCAAAATTAGGAATAATATTTTTGAGTCGCAAAAACTGGAGGTGATTATATACTATTTAATATTAATCTATTCGCATTGTCCACGGTCTCATTGTCTAATGAGGTAAGATAGATGCGGGTGGTCTGCTCTGAGTCGTGTCCCATTCCTTCGCTGATGACAGGCAAAGGGATGTGTCTGCTACGCGCAACGCTGGCCCACGAATGACGGGCTACATAGAGGGTTAGCGGTACGGTGATACCGGCACGTCGGGCAACTTCCTTCAGGTGCTTGTTGATGCGTGATAGTGCGTTCTTGTATTCTCCTCGGGCTTTTGGACCGTTATGTTTCAGTATGGGAAGTAGGTAAGGACTGTTGACTGCAGATGGGTGCTTGTCGATAATTTCCTGCATGCAGCTTTCCCATTTTATGAACAGTTGTTGGTTTGTTTTTTGTCGGCGGTAGGACAGGATGTTGTTTTGCAGATCGCTTTTTTTCAGAAAAGCCATGTCGACGAAGGACATGCCACGGGTGTAGAAACTGAAAAGGAAAATGTCGCGTGCGAAATCCGTCTGTGGATTATCTGAGAGATCCAGTCTCCGGATACGACGGATGGCAGCTGGTGAGATAGCACGTTTGATAGTTTTGTCTACACCTGTATAGACATGTTTGAAAGGGTAGTGTTGTTTGGTGAGTCCTTTTTCCACGGCACGGTTGTAAACGGCCCTGAGGATACGCATATAGAATGAGGTTGTGTTACGTGTGATGCCTTTACTGTGTAGTGATGCTTCATACATGAGCATCATGTCGGAGTCCATTTCGTCAATTCTTAGATCTTTTCCCAGCCGAAAGTTCATGAAATTTTTCAGTGTGGCTGTGTAAGTTTCTTGGGTGCGTTGTTTACCCATGCGGCGTAGTTGCAAGATGATTTGGTGCATGAAGACTGTTAAATAATATTCGTTGTCTGATTTTTGTATGGCATCTTCCGCTGATAGTTGTGGTGAGTTCGCTTCCTGTGCTCCGGTCACCTGCATTGTTGCTGCTCTGTCGCTTATATTTACCTTTTGTTGTCTTTTTCGTTCTGCCCATCGCATGACGGCGTTGTGGGCGATGTTTATTAGCTCTTTCATGATGATTTTTTTGACGTCAAATATACATCATAGCTATGTTAATTTCAAAAGCTAAATATCCAGTTATATTTACAATAAGAATGATGTATGGGAGAATATAGTTTTTAATTCTTGTAATCTATAGATACAATTTACAGAATATTCCAATTTATTAAAATTTGAGATACAAAAAGAGAGACCGTCTCACTTTAGACGGTCTCTCTTTTAAGTTGTTACATACCTATGAGAAAACGTGTGCCATGCTATCTGTTGGCATACATGTTTTCGTAATATTTTTGGTAATCGCCTGAAGTGACGTTGTCCATCCATTCTTGATTGTCAAGATACCAGCGTACTGTCTTTTCTATGCCTTCTTCGAATTGTAAGCTGGGTTCCCATCCTAATTCCGTTTTCAGTTTAGTGGAATCTATGGCATAACGCAAGTCGTGTCCCATGCGGTCGGTCACGTATGTGATAAGATCTAACGAAGCGCCTTCAGGATTTCCAAGCAGCCGGTCAACTGTTTTGATGACTACTTTAATAATATCAATGTTTTTCCACTCGTTGAAACCGCCAATGTTGTAAGTTTCTGCAATCTTTCCATTGTGGAATATGACGTCTATGGCACGTGCATGGTCTACGACATATAGCCAGTCGCGTACATTTTCACCTTTTCCATAAACAGGTAATGGCTTGCGATGGCGGATGTTATTGATGAAAAGTGGAATCAGCTTTTCTGGGAACTGGTAAGGTCCATAGTTGTTGGAACAGTTGGTTACGATGGTAGGCATGCCGTATGTATCGTGGAATGCACGGACAAAATGGTCGGAACTGGCTTTACTTGCGCTATATGGACTATGTGGGTTATATTTTGTTGTTTCTTTGAAAAAATCGTTTCCATAAGGTCCTTTTCCTTCTGCATCGCCCTCAGGCTTGGTCAGTTCGAGCGCACCGTATACTTCGTCTGTTGAGATATGGTAAAAACGTTTGCCTTCGTAGCCTTCAGGTCTGCTTTCCCAAAAGATTTTTGCGGCCTGCAAAAGTGTAAGAGTGCCCATGACGTTTGTCCTTGCAAATGTGAACGGGTCTTTGATGCTGCGGTCTACATGGCTTTCTGCTGCCAGATGTATGATACCGTCTACTTGGTATTGTTCCATCAACTTCTGGACATTTTCAAAATCACAAATGTCTGCCTTGACAAATGTATAGTTCGGGCACGTTTCTATGTCTTTGAGATTGGCAAGGTTGCCGGCATAAGTGAGTTTGTCGAGATTGATGATGTGATAGTCCGGATATTTATTGACGAACAGACGTACTACGTGGCTGCCGATGAATCCTGCACCGCCGGTGATGATGATATTTCTTTTGAATGTGGTCATAAATGTTGGTTGTTAGGGTTAATAAAGTTCTGAATTATAGTCGAAAAGCCATTCGGATTCTTTCAGCGTGGGATGATGCTTGTCTTTTTCCGAGAGAATGATTTTATCTTTTGGAATTTGCCAGTTAATGTTTATGTCCGGATCATTCCATGCTAATGCGCCTTCATATTGAGGTGCATAGAAGTTGTCGCATTTATATTGAAAAATGACTTCGTCTGTTAAAACGCTGAAACCATGTGCAAAGCCGCGGGGGATGAAGAATTGTAGATGGTTCTCCTCCGTTAGTTCAACGGCTACATGTTGTCCGAAAGTGGGTGACCCTTTTCGGATATCTACTGCTACATCGAGAACTGCTCCTTTGATGACTCTGACGAGTTTGCTTTGTGCGAAAGGAGGCTTTTGAAAATGTAGACCGCGTAGAACCCCATAGGATGATTTACTCTCGTTGTCCTGGACAAAATGTATGGGGCGCACTTGTGCGTCAAAGTCTCGTTGGGAGAATGATTCAAAGAAATATCCCCGTTCGTCCATAAATAAGCGAGGTTTGATGATAATCACTCCGTCGATAGCAGTTTTGATGATTTCCATAATGTTTTTGTTTATTCAGTTACAAAGATAGTTTTTTTATTTGTAAAGTGGTGGCTTAAATGAAATTTTGTATATTTGTCAATGTATTTATTTTTTAATGTTATGGAGGATTATTTTTGGATTTTGGTAGGGTGGCTTTCGTTTGTGACTGTCATTTATATATGGGCTATCGTTGATGATATATATTATGCCCATAATGTGAAGGACAAATTGAAGAAAGTAAAGAAGGTCATAACTGAAGAATAAAAACAACAGGAATGTCGAAGAAAAACTTGGGGTCTTTTTTCGTAATTGTCTTTTGCTTGTTTGTAAACACTTGGATGAATTCCTCGTGTCAAAAAGTAGTGTTGCCTGTTGAGGAGGAAAGATTGGAAGAGATTGAAGATAATGACGGAGATGTTTCAGATGAAGAGGGAGCTGGTATAGGGGATGATATCGATGAGGATAGCTTTAGTGTAGGATCTTTGATTGCCGCCGGTGATTCTATGAAAGGGATGTTTTGTATTGTACGGGGATATGTGGTAGGTTATACGACACGTACAATGAAGAATACAGTCTTTTCTTCAGAAGGGGCTGTGAGGACGAATGTAGTTATTGCTGATTCTCCGAAAGAAACTGATTACCAGAAATGTATACCAGTGGAACTGAAAGATGAAGATGTAAGATTGGAACTAAGCTTGGCCGATCATCCTGAGAAATTAGGACGGCGTGCTAAGTTTTATGGTATTGCTGATGCTTATTTTTACGTTGTTGGTATCCGTGATGTCCAATACGGGGAGTGGCTGCAGGAGGAAAATGAAGGAGATTTATCAGAGGAAGAAGATGTTGATGTTGATGACGAGGATGATAGCGATACTGACGTCTCGGAGGATTCGTCTGTTGATGATGATAACTTTTTGCCGGATGAGGATCAGGAAAACGACAATATTATTCTTGATACTTTGTTAATCGATACTACGGGAATGTTAGTACCCGGAGGAAGGATGCTTTAGGACAGAAATAATGAGAACGTGTTATTGGCTTATCTGTTTGTTTTTGATGTCGTGTCTGTCGTCAGTTGCCGATACGAAAAAATTTCGATGTGTGGAGTCACCGGCCGATATTGAAGCCGGATGTTATTATACTTTCGTGTCGCCTATGAAAGGTCAGGAAGAATGTGTTTATGCAGCTACGTTACAAGCTCAGACGGGTGAGGAGAACTATTGCAGGCAAGCCACCTCTGTTGCAATGAGGTCGGATGGCTTGTTAGAGGCTAAAAATTATGAACCGGCGTTATTTAAACTTGTAGAATTTAAAGAAGGCGTCTATGGATTCCAAGATGTAGATAATGGGGGATGGCTCGCTTATAAAAAGAAGAAAGTAAGCAGTAGCATGGCTCATTTGTTTACTTTAAAAGAAGAAGAATTGTCTGATGGCTTTTACAGGACGTTTAAATTTGATTTTTCTTCTCCAACAACTTGGGTTTGGACAACAGAAAAAATAGAAATAACCTCCCAATTAAAGCGATGTATGGGAATCGCTTTTCAGGATTTTGGCATCATGGCATTCAAATTATATGATGTGTCTAATGAACCGTCAATGATCCTGTATAAATTGATGGAGCCGCCGATTGTTGATACTTTGGCTGCTGATTGGACTTTTCGGGGAGATTGGCATGTGGATGAACTGGCAAAGATAGATTTCTCGGCAGCTGGTCGTATAGATTTTTCAGGAGCGCATCTTTATGGAAATTCGAGTGTTATTTTTAACGAGGAATATTTACCCTGTTCGTATGTGTGGAGTTATGTCTTGAGAGGTATGTCGGATAAATTACCAAAGGAATGGCCGAATTTGATTGAAGTTACTAATGCAGCTGATGGTCGGAAGAGAGGAACAGCATTGACATGTGTTTGCGGTGAAGATGGTAGGAGTATGCCTCCCAAATATCCTTTTGAAGTGCCCTTTGGGTTAGAAATTAGATGGATGCGTGAATTTCCGTCTGACGGTGGTTGGTCTACTTTTTGTTTGCCTTTTGTTCCGGAAGGTGCTGTCTATGATGGTACGGAAGAGCCGGTCGCCTATGAATTTGCTTTTTTTAAAGAATGGATGTCGGACGGGATTGTTTTTCAGTTAGGAGACAGATGTGAATTGGAATTAGGTGAGGCGGTACTTATCCGAGTTAAAGATAGCGGTGGAGTTGTCCGTTTTGCTGCCAGTAACTGTCTTGTTGACACAATGAGTGAAACTGTACCGGTAAAAGCTGGTCTATATCCGATATTTGAGAAAAAAATGGTTGGTGATAACGGATTAATATTTATGTTGTCAGACGATGGTCATACTTTTGTTAAGGCGTTGCAAGGGAGTTGGATTGACCCTTATCGGGCTTACCTCTTTTTACCTGAAAGCATGAATACGAGATTTATGATACGGCTGACAGATGTGAATGCAAACCGTTTGGAGGAGATATATCTGCTTCAGCCGTCATACGTGTATTATAATGTCAGCGGCTTGCAGGCCGTGGATATACGTGATATGAGAGATTGGAATTGTATGAAGAAAGGCTTATATATAAGTAGGCGAAAAAAGATATGGATTCGTTAAATGAAAGTATTTTAATTAAATAAAACTGTTGTTCTATTATGAAATGTTTGAATTAATAAAAGATATTTATGGAAAAGATTAGTTTAAAGGATATATTATGGAATCTGAAGATAGATAGTTTGACGCTAATGCAACAAAATAGTATTGACATCTATCGTAAAGGGCGCGACATGGTGTTGTTGGCTCCGACAGGATCGGGAAAAACGTTGGCTTATCTGATTCCATTGGTTCTGTCATTGACAGATGAGCCTTTGGTTCAGGCACTTGTATTGGTACCTTCAAGGGAACTGGCGCAACAGATAGAGCAGGTTTTTAAGTCTATGTCTACAGGCTTTGTTGCCATGAGCTGTTATGGCGGCCGCCCGGCAATGGATGAACATCGGCTGATGAAGAGTATACATCCGCAGGTTATTATTGCAACACCAGGCAGGATGAATGACCATCTGAATAAAGGCAATGTTGATGTGTCAGCATTAAAGACACTCGTTATCGATGAATTTGACAAGTGTCTTGAACTTGGCTTTCGAGAAGAGATGGGCGAGGTTATATCAAGGTTGCCTGAATTGGAACGTCGGTTTCTTCTGTCTGCTACTGACGCCGCTGATATACCGGTTTTCATGCCAACAGAGAATTTTTTAAAATTAGATTTCCTTGTAGAAGGCGAACAGATACCGGATAGGATAAAACTTTTTGTTGTCCGTTCGGAAGAAAAAGATAAGTTACAGGCATTGTTTGGCTTCTTGTGCAGTCAAGGTGTACGGCGGATGCTTGTCTTTGTAAACTACCGTGAGAGTGCCGAACGTGTTTATCAGTTTCTACGTAAATCCGGTTTGAGCGTCAGTCTATTACATGGTGGTATGGAACAACGTGACCGCGAAAAGGCATTGTATAGGTTTGTTAATGGTTCGTGCAACATACTCGTGTCTACGGATTTGGCTTCGAGAGGATTGGATATTCCTCAGATAGACGGTGTCGTTCATTATCATTTGCCTCTTAATGAAGATGCTTATATCCATAGGAACGGAAGGACGGCACGATGGGATGCTGATGGTGAGGCTTATGTGTTGCTTGGGCCTGAAGAGGAAATGCCGGCATACGTCCGTCAGTCAGCTGAAAGCTATGTGATACCGTCTCATATTCCAGAACCGGCCGTTTCACCATGGGTTACCTTATATATAGGAAAAGGGAAAAAAGATAAAATTGGGAAAGTTGATATTGTGGGTTTCTTATCAAAGGTCGGTGGATTGAAAGCAGAAGAGATCGGGCGCATAGACGTGAAAGACCATTATGCGTATGTTGCTGTAAATCGCGGACGAGTGAAAAGTGTTCTCAAGTCGGTTGCCGGTCAAAAAATAAAAGGTATAAAGACAATTATAGAAGAAACACGATAAAATTACGAGTTGTAAGCTAAAAAACGTTTTTTTAAAACTTATGTTACTGAAAAATGCTGTGAAGTATAAAATTGTGGCCTTAATTCGTTGCTTCAATGGAAAATTTTATCTAATTTCGCAACCGTTACAATAAAAACGCTAAAATTAATATTAAAATTCATAGTATAAATGAAGAAGTATAATTTTAATGCAGGTCCGTCAATGTTGCCGCGTGAAGTGATAGAGGCAACGGCTGCGGCATGCTTGGATTTTGAGGGTTGTGGCCTTTCCTTGATGGAAATCAGTCACCGTGCAAAGAACTTTCAGCCTGTTGTGGATAAGGCTGAGGCGCTGGTAAAGGAATTGTTGGATGTGCCTTTCGGGTATTCGGTTGTATTTTTAGCAGGTGGTGCCAGTACAGAGTTCTGCCGTGTTCCCTATAACTTCTTGGAGAAAAAGGCAGCATATTTGAATACAGGTACATGGGCAAAGAAGGCCATGAAAGAAGCAAAACTTTTTGGTGAAGTGGTTGAAGTCGCTTCATCTGCAGAGGCTAATTATTCATATATTCCTAAGAATTTTGAAATACCTGCGGATGCGGATTATTTACACATCACGACAAACAACACTATTTTTGGTACGGAAATACGCCGTGAATTGGATAGCCCGGTACCTATGATTGCTGATATGTCCTCAGATATCATGTCACGTCCCGTAGATGTTAGCAAGTATAATTGCATTTATGCAGGAGCGCAGAAGAATGTTTCTATGGCAGGTGTGACAATCGTTATTGTGAAAGATGATGCTTTAGGCAAAGTTTCACGTCCGATTCCAACGATGTTGGATTATATGACACATGTGAAAAACGGTTCAATGTTCAATACTCCTCCTGTAGTTCCTATTTATTGTGCTATGAAGAATTTGGAATGGGTAAAAGCAAATGGCGGTGTTGAAGAAATGGACAGAAGAGCCCGAAAACGTGCGGAAATTCTTTATGGCGAAATCGAACGGAACAAGTTGTTTAAAGGTACAGCCGCAGAAGAGGACCGCTCAGTGATGAATATCTGCTTTGTAATGACCGATGAGTACAAGGAACTTGAAGCGGACTTCCTGCAATATGCGACTGACAAAGGCATGGTCGGAATCAAGGGACATCGTAGCGTGGGAGGTTTCCGCGCGTCGTGCTACAACGCTCAGACAATAGAAGGAGTTGAAGCCTTGGTTCAGTGCATGAAAGAGTTTGAAGCTCAGCATTAATATAGCTTGTAATTTAAGGCGTTCCTGAAGGTTCGCCTTATTTTTATTTTATTATATAAGTTAGGAATTAAAATTAAAAATATGGCAAAAATATTGTTGGCAACAGAAAAACCATTTGCACCTGTTGCAGTAGAAGGAATTAAAGATGTAGCAGCGAAAGCTGGCTATGAAGTTGTCTTGTTAGAGAAATATACTGAGAAACAACAACTGTTGGACGCTGTTTCTGATGTTGATGCACTTATTGTCCGCAGTGATAAGATTGATGCAGAGGTTTTTGACGCTGCTGCTCAATTGAAAATTGTTGTACGTGCGGGGGCTGGTTATGACAATATTGATCTTACAGCAGCTACGGCACACAACGTTGTTGTTATGAATACCCCGGGACAGAATGCTAATGCAGTAGCAGAATTGGTTTTGGGCTTACTTGTGTTCACCGTACGCAACTTCTATAATGGAAAAGCCGGAACAGAATTAAAAGGCAAAAAGATAGGTATTCTTGCTTACGGTAATGTCGGACGCCATGTAGCGCAGATTGCAAAAGGCTTTGGCATGGATGTGTATGCATACGATGCTTTTTGTCCTGCGTCTGTCATTGAGGCTGATGGTACGAAAGCTGTAGAGTCACAGGATGTTTTGTTTGAGAATTGTGACATTGTCTCTTTGCATATTCCAGCAACTCCTGAGACGAAACAAAGCATCAATTATGCTTTGGTGAATAAAATGAAGAAAGGCGGCATATTGATTAACACTGCTCGTAAGGAGGTTATCAATGAGCCGGAACTGCTCAAATTGATGGAAGAACGTTCCGATTTGAAATATATCACGGACATTCTGCCCGATGCTGCAGCTGATTTTGAGAAGTTTGAAGGTCGTTATTTTTCCACACCGAAGAAGATGGGTGCGCAGACAGCAGAAGCCAATATCAACGCAGGAATAGCAGCGGCTAACCAAATCGTTGGATTCCTGGAAGATGGTTGTACCAAATTTCAAGTTAACAAATAAAAACGTATATGGCAAGAGTCAGACCGTTTAGAGGACTTCGTCCGCCAAAGGAACTTGTAGAGAAGGTAGAAAGCCGTCCATATGATGTGTTAGACTCAGAGGAAGCGCGATATGAGGCTGGTGACAATGAGATGTCGCTTTATCATATTATCCGTCCTGAGATTGATTTTCCTGAGGGTACGGATGAATATGCTCCTTGTATTTATGAGAAGGCAGCTGCTAACTTTATAAAGTTTCAGGAGAAAGGCTGGTTGGTGCAAGATGATAAGCCAATGTATTATATTTATGCCCAGACGATGAACAACCATACACAGTATGGTCTTGTCATAGGTGCGGCGGTACAAGATTATTTGAGCGGTGCTATAAAAAAGCATGAGTTAACTCGTCACGATAAGGAAGAAGATCGCATGAAGCATGTCCGTGCAACTGATGCCAATATGGAGCCTGTCTTTTTGGCATACCCAGATAATGAGATTCTTTCTGCTATCGTCAAGAAACATATTTCGGAAACGCCGGAGTATGATTTTATTGCTCCTGTCGATGGTTTTAGGCATCAGTTCTGGTTGATACGTGATGATGTAGATATTCAAACCATTACGGAAACCTTTGAGACAATTCCTTCTCTTTACATCGCGGATGGACATCATCGTTCTGCTGCTGCTGCGTTAGTGGGGGAAGAGAAAGCCACAGCGCACGGCCATGCTGATCCTGAAGCGGAATACAATTACTTTATGGCTGTATGTTTTCCCATGAGCGAATTGACCATATTAGATTATAACCGTGTCATAAAAGAAACAAGCCATTATAGTACTCGAGAGTTTTTGGATTTGTTGTCAGAAGACTTCGAGGTTACTTGTATGGGATATGAACCTTATAAACCACAAAAGGTACACGAGTTTTCTATATATGTCGAAGAGAATTGGTATCGTTTGCAGCTTCGTCCCGGACGCTATAATGAGGCCGATCCGATTGAGGCTTTGGATGTAAGTATTTGCAGCCGCCTTATTTTGGACAAGTTGCTTGGTATTACAGATCTGAGGAAAGATAAACGCATTGACTTTGTTGGAGGTTTGCGTGGATTGGGAGAACTGAAACGCAGGTGTGACAGTGGTGAAATGAAGTTGGCAATAGCTCTTTATCCCGTTACGATGCAACAGATTATGGAGATTGCTGATAACGGTAAGATTATGCCACCAAAGGCAACTTGGTTTGAACCGAAATTGCGTAGCGGTTTGGTAATACATAAACTTTCATGAAGTGTTGATACATAAGGGAACATCCTTATACATCCAAGGGGCTGTACCGAAAAACGAAATTTCGACACAGCCCCATTTCTTATGATATGCAATGTAAATGTTCGATAATATTGTACTATGGAAGAAAATGATGTTTATAGGACTATTGATGGTGTGGCTAAGGGGGAGTACACTGAGAAGCGAAGCAAATTTTTGGCGTTCGCACATCCTGTCATGACTGTTGATGAGATTAAAGACTTAGTGGAATATTATCAGAAAAAATATTATGATGCCAGGCACTGTTGCTATGCATATATGTTGGGAGCAGACAGGAGTGCTTTTCGTGCCAATGACAATGGCGAACCTTCTGGAACAGCAGGAAAACCGATACTTGGTCAGATCAATTCAAATGAGCTGACCGACATCCTGATTGTAGTGATACGCTATTTTGGCGGCATCAAATTGGGGACGAGCGGATTGATACAAGCTTACAAGGCGGCTGCCGCTGAAGCCATTGCTGCAGCCCGGATAGTGGAAAAGACTGTAGATGTGAGCGTTGAGGTCTGTTTTGAATACCCTTTTATGAATCAAGTGATGCGTATTGTGAAGGAAGAAGGGCCAGTGATATGCAGGCAGGGCTATGAACATGATTGCAGCATGACGTTGCGTATCCGTAAGAGCCGTTTACCTCGGTTACAGGAACGCCTTTTAAAGGTGGAAACCCTCAAACTCCTTGACGCTTGATATAAGCGTCAAGGAGTGGGGAATATCATTTTTACAAATTATTACATTCTTCTAACCATGCAGTCGCTGAAGCGTCGCTTGGCATTCGCCAGTCGCCTCGCGGACTTAGGGAACAACTTCCGATTTTAGGACCGTCAGGCAGGCATGACCGTTTGAACTGTTGTGCGAAAAAGCGCCTGAAGAATGTGGTTATCCATTTTTTGATGGTTTCTTCAGTATATTGGCCTTTGAAGGCTTTTTGCGCCAAAAGGAATATTTTTGAAGGCCGGAATCCGAAACGTAAAGTGTAGTATAAGAAAAAGTCATGCAGTTCGTATGGTCCAACTAAGTCTTCCGTTTTTTGGCTGATGTTGCCTTCCTCGTCAGCAGGAATCAGTTCCGGGCTAATAGGCGTATTGACGATGTCTTTGAGTACATTTTTGACTGAGGCATAATCTGTTTGTTCAGAAACCCAGTTGACAAGGTGTTTTACGAGTGTTTTTGGAACAGATGCGTTGACACCATACATGCTCATGTGGTCACCGTTATAAGTAGCCCATCCCAATGCTAATTCCGAGAGGTCACCCGTTCCGACAACTATGCCGTTAAGTAGGTTGGCTGAATCCATTAATATTTGGGTGCGCTCGCGTGCTTGGCTATTTTCGTATGTCACGTCTTGTTTCGTAATGTCTGCGTTGATGTCTTTGAAATGTTGTATACAGGCGTCTTTGATGCTGATTTCCTTTTGAGTGACACCTAAGCCTTTCATGAGACTGAGCGCGTTATTATATGTCCGACCTGTCGTACCAAATCCCGGCATTGTGATGCCGACAATGTTTTTCCGAGAAATACCTAACTTGTCAAAAGTGCGTACGCAAACTAAAAGTGCAAGCGTAGAATCAAGTCCCCCCGAGATGCCGATAACGGCAGTTTGTGCTTGTGTGTGGACTAAACGTTTAGCTAACCCCATCGTTTGTATAGAAAAAATTTCTTCGCAGCGTTCGTCTAGTTCTTGGCCTTTAGGTACAAAAGGTGAAGGATTGATTTCCCTGGTAATTTCAAACGTTTTCGGAACGAACAGTTCCGTGTCTACTTGTGTTGATTTGAATTCTTTTAATTGGCCGACAGTCGTGCTGAATGTGGTGTTGTTGCGTCGTTCTGAGCGTAGGCGTTCCACATCGATTTCACTGATGAGCAATTGCTCTTTGATGGAGAACCGTTTGCTCTCTGCAAGTAATCTTCCGTTTTCAAAGATGAAGCCGTTTCCGGCAAATACGACATCTTGTGTGCTTTCGCCAAAACCGCAGCTTGAAAACACATAACCGGCTAAGCATCTTGCGCTTTGTTGTGACAATAATGATTTCAGGTATTTGTGTTTGCCTACTCCTTCGTTATCTGCACTTAGATTGAAAATTATTTCAGCTCCTTTAACCGCTAACATTGAACTGGGTGGGATGGGAGCCCATACGTCTTCACACAATTCGACACCGAATTTACAGGATGGTGTGTTGAAAATGATATGTTTGTTCAGGAGTACCTGCTGACCACAAATCAGAACTTGCCCATCTGTAATCGCGTCGGCAGATGTGAACCAGCGCATTTCATAAAACTCTTTGTAATTAGGAAGGTATGTTTTTGGAACCAGTCCTAAAAGTTTACCCCTTTGGATAATTGCTGCACAATTCAATAAAGTGCTGTTGTATACAACCGGCAATCCTACGATGGAAATGATGTCCAGCGACCGTGTAAAGTCGAGAAGGCTGATGAGTGTCATTTCCGCGTTGTCCAATAACAGTTGTTGGGAGAATAAGTCTCCGCACGTGTAAGATGTCACACTCAGTTCCGGAAAACAAATGATTTCTACGCCTTTACCTTCAGCTTGTGCGATGAGACTTTCTATTTCCTGTGCGTTGTATTTGCAGTCACCTACTTTAACATTCGGAATACCTACTGCTATTCTGACTAATCCGTAATTCATTTCGTTTTACTTGAGAATTGGTGCAAATATACAAATAAGACTCTAAAAAAAAGTAAAATCGAATTCATTTGTCGAAAAAAACGGCTCAATAATTTGCAAAGGAAATAGAATAGAATTACATTTGCATTGTAAACATTACAAATTTATAATAACAATGGCCAACACAGTTGCGATAAACACTTTAGTAAAATATGGCATTCATCCATCGGTGCAGCGTATTGCGATTATGGATTACCTTATAAAACATCGTACTCATCCTACAGTGGACGAAGTGTACACGGCATTATCCGATGAGATTCCAACCTTGTCAAAGACAACTGTATATAATACATTGAAATTATTTGCAGAGAACGGCGCAGCGACTATGTTGACTATAGATGAACGCAAAGTTTGTTTCGACGGTGACGTGCATCCGCATGCTCATTTCATGTGCAAGAAGTGCGGGCGTATTTTTGATTGTCCGCTACCTGCTGCGGCGGAACATCCCAATATATTGGGCTCTTATTTTAAAGTGGAAGAAATTCATTATTATTATAAAGGTGTGTGTGCAGAATGTGAACTTGAAAAATAGTTATATAGCGATTAAACAAATGTATTTATTAACTCAATATTAAATTAAAACGATTATGAAAAAGAAATTTGTATGTACAGTTTGCGGTTATATTCATGAAGGTACAGAGGCACCTGCACAGTGCCCACAGTGCAAGGCTCCGGCTTCAAAGTTCAAGGAGTTGGTTGACACTGAGTTGACTTTCGTGACAGAGCATGTTATCGGTATTGCAAAGGACGTTGATCCTGAAATCAAGAAAGGTTTGCAGGCAAACTTCGAAGGTGAGTGTACTGAGGTTGGCATGTATCTGGCGATGAGCCGTCAGGCAGACCGTGAAGGTTATCCTGAAATTGCTGAGGCTTTCAAGCGTTATGCTTTTGAAGAGGCTGATCATGCATCACGTTTCTGTGAACTGCTGGGTGACATGGTATGGGATACCAAGACAAACTTGAAGAAGAGAATGGAAGCTGAAAGCGGTGCATGTTCTGGCAAGATGGAAATTGCGAAGATGGCAAAAGCACAGAATCTGGATGCTATCCACGATACTGTTCACGAAATGGCTAAGGATGAAGCTCGTCACGGCCGCGGCTTTGCAGGGCTTTACAACCGCTATTTTGGTGATAAGTAAAAACAACTATAGATTTTTATATTGAGAATAAGGCCGCCTTTTTATGGGCGGCTTTTTCTTTTGATGTCGAGAGTGTGTTTTTGTCTTATCCGTTCCGGCTGTTTGTAGGTATATCGAAGGTACAAAAAGAATCCTCTTACAGAGGATGTAGAACCTTGTAAGAGGATTGTTATTTTTTATGCGGCCGTTTTTTATACTGCTCCCGCCCGCTTTCCCTGTACGAGTCGTATGTTGTTTTATTTCGCCTTGTTGATTTGTTTTTCAACTTCCGGGTCAGTCTTATAACGTTTGTTCAGTCCATTGATGACATCATTGGTAATGTCATATTTGGAATTGGCAACGAGAAGGTTGTCACCGGCTTTACTGATGATATAATCGTATTTCTTTGTCTTATTGTATTCTTTCAGGAATGCTTGTATGGAGTCACGCATGGCAATGTTGTATTTTGCCTGTTCTTCGGCAAAGTCATTCATCAGACGGTCATTCAGGTTTTGCAGGTCCTGCTGCTGTTTTGCAAGAGCCATTTGTGCTTTTTCCAACTGGTCGCGTGTCGTGAACTGGTTAGTTTCATATTTACGTTGCATTTCTGCGGCTTTATTTTGCAGGTCACGTTCTTTCGAAGCCAAGGTCGCACGTATGTTTTCACCCTTTTGGTTCATTAGGATGGTGTAATCTTTGCAAAAGTTATATTGTGACATCAGGGAGTCGATTTCAACATAGGCTATTCGTAGTCCGTTGACAGAAGTTTCGGCCGTGGCCTGGTTGCTGTTATCGGAAGTTGTCGCGTTGTTACCACATCCGGACATTATGCAAACTGCTGAAACCGCGAACAGTCCGGTGGCGAATGATTTTTTCTTTCTCATTGTTCTATCTTGCTTTTATGATTTATGCTTTTGCGATTGTTCTGCTATACGGTGCGGATTGTCTTTCCGTTCCATGGCGTCCATTGACTGGACGCACGTTATGCCACGTTTACGCATGGCTGCGCTGTGTCCTACATGAGTGTTGGGAAAGCGTCCGTTCTTCTTAAAAATAATTGTGATGGCCAGCATAAAAATACTTATGCCCACAATAATAATTGTCAATAGCAGTGTCTTCAACATTTTTTCGCTATATTTGTGATGCAAAGATAACTTATAAAAGATATTCATTGAAACAGGAATGGTGTTTTAACTAAAATTAGCAACCTATAGCATTGTAAAACTAAAACTTTATGGAACAGAATTTGCTTGAACCGAAAGAGGTGTTCAAATATTTTGCGGAGATAAACCGTGTGCCGCGTCCGTCAAAGCGTGAAGAGAAGATGATAGCCTACTTGAGAGATTTTGCTGCGAACCGGCATCTGCCCTGCAAGGTAGACGCAACCGGCAATGTGCTTATTGCGAAAGCGGCAACACCGGGTTATGAAAACCGGAAGACATTGGTTTTGCAGAGCCACATGGATATGGTGTGTGAGAAAAACAGAGATGTGGCGTTCGATTTTGATAATGATGCCATACGGACGGTCGTCAAGGGCGACTGGCTTTGTGCAGAAGGAACCACGTTGGGGGCTGATGACGGCATCGGTATGGCCATGCAGTTGGCATTGCTTGATGCCGACGATATACCGCATGGCCCTGTCGAGTGTGTGTTTACCCGTGACGAAGAAACAGGACTTACGGGAGCATTCGGCATGGAACCGGGATTCATGTCCGGCGACATCCTGATCAACCTCGATTCCGAGGATGAAGGGCAGTTGTTTGTCAGTTGTGCCGGGGGCGTACGTACGCAGGCCGAATTTGTTTTCACGCCGGTGACAGTACCTGCAAACTATTTCTTCTTTGAAGTGAAAATAAAAGGATTGACCGGTGGCCATTCGGGAGACGATATAGACAAAAAGCGTGCCAACGCCAACAAGTTGCTTGCGCGGTTCCTTTACCAAAGTTACCGGAAATACGACCTATATTTGTGCGACATTCAGGCCGGCGGACTTCATAATGCCATTCCCCGCGAGGCCATGGCTTTGTGTGCCATACCGATGGCTGATAAGGAGAGTATACGTGTGGACTGGAACATATTCAGCGCCGACATCGAGGAAGAATACCGGGTGACGGAACCCACCATGGAATTTCTTCTCCAAAGTGAGAGTCCGTGCGCCAATGCGGTAGAACGTGGGGTGGCGCAGCGTTTGATATGGGCCTTGCAGGCCGTTTACAATGGTGTGCTGTCCATGTCGCAGGACATTGAATTGGTCGAGACCAGTACCAATCTTGCCAGCATACGGCTCGAAGGGGGTAACAGGATTGTTATCAATAGCAGTCAGCGCAGCAGTCTTACCAGTGCGCGCAAACACATGAGCGATACCGTACAGGCCGTATTTGAGTTGGCCGGTGCAGACGTGACGGTGGGCGAGGGCTATCCCGGCTGGAAGATGAATCCTTCGTCGGAGATTCTGAAGATAGCGGTCGAGACTTACCGCGCTTTGTTTGGATGCGATCCCGAGGTCAAAGGAATCCATGCGGGATTGGAATGTGGCCTTTTCAGTGAGAAATATCCCGGGCTCGACATGATATCTTTCGGTCCCACCTTGCGGGGGGTACATTCGCCTGACGAACGGTTGCTCATTCCAACGGTGGCAAAAGTGTGGACTCATCTGAAAACCGTTATCAGTAACATACCTGTCAAAGACTGAACGGACAGAAAATAAAAAGGCCTCTTCTGCGTTATTATAGTCGGAAGGGGCTTTTTTCAACCCCATTAAATATATGCGGAGAAACTATATGTCATTGCTGGCGTCCATGCTGTTTGGGCTGGCCGGTGTTTTTGTAGCTTGCGACGACGCGCCCGATTTTACGTCCGACAGTGGGGCTGTATTAACTTTCTCTACAGACACCATAAAATTTGACACGGTGATTACGACAGTCGGTTCCAGCACTCGCCAGCTGATGGCGTACAATCACAACCGGAAAGGGCTGCGCATTGCTTCCGTTTCACTTCAGAAAGGATACGCCACGCCCTTTAGGGTCAATGTCGACGGTTCCTATCTTGAACCCGAGAGTGGCGCGCGGGCGTTCGATTTTGAGGTGTGGGGAGGTGACAGCATCCGTGTCTTTGCCGAAGTGACCGTGCCGGCAAAGATGCAGGATGAGCCTTTCAGCCTGACTGATACTCTTTTGTTCCAACTCGAAAGCGGAGTGACACAACGTGTCATACTGTCTGCGGTAGGGCAGGATGCCTACATGTGGCACGGAAAGATAATCAGTGCCGACACGACCGTACAGTCTGTTCGTCCCATCGTAGTTTACGACAGTCTTGTTGTTGCACGCGGTGCCACGCTGACGGTCAGTCCTGGTGTGAGATTCTTTTTCCACGACAATGCCGTCATGAAGGTGTACGGAACTGTCCTTGTGAATGGGACACACGACCGGCCGGTGGTTTTCAGGGGCGACCGTACGGACAATCTGTTCGATTATCTGCCATACGACAATACGCCTTCCCGTTGGGGCGGTATCATGCTGGACCGCGACAGTTACGGCAATGTCTTCAATTACGCAGATATACACAGTGCCACCTTTGGTATTCGTTGTGACAGTGCTTCCACTGATGAGCTGAAACTTACGCTTGCCAACTCGGTGCTTCACAATATAGGAGGAGAAGGACTGGGACTTTACCACTGTAAGGCGGAGGTGCGCAATACGCAGGTGAGCAACACCCTCGGACATTGCGTGTCCGTCGTGGGCGGATGGGTTGAGTTCTTGCATTGTACGCTTGCTCAGTTCTACCCGTGGGATGCCATGCGGGGTGATGCCCTTTATTTGAGCAATGAATGGATGTCTGTTCCGTACCCCATGCAACATGCCCATTTCCTCAACTGCCTTGTAACCGGTTATGGGGATGATGTGGTCACAGGTCGGTTCGACGACCCGGACGGCCTTTTGGACTATTGTTTCAGTCATTGCCTGTTGCGGACGGTCGAAACAGACGACCCGCGTTTCGTAAACGTCGTTTATGACCTTCCGGAAACTGACGGCGGTGGAAAGGAACATTTTAAACGCTTCGATACGGATAATTTCCTTTATGACTTCCGTCTGGACTCTCTTTCCGCAGCTCGTGGTGTCGGTAGCTTGCAATGGGCAGAACGTTGTCCGGTTGACTACGACGGGACAGACCGGCTGGCTGATGAAGCGCCTGATGCCGGATGTTATGAATTTGTAGCACAACCATAGTATTCCGGTTCCATGTTTTTTCGTTGTTGGCTTGCTGTTTACCTGTTCTTTTGCTTCGGCCTGTCGGGGACGTTCGCACAAGACCGTTTCCGTGTGGTAACGTACAATGTTGAGAACCTGTTTGATTGCTATGACGACCCTTTGTTTGAAGACGACGAGTTTACCCCCGCGGGGGAGAAATGTTGGACGCGGTATCGCTATTGGGCGAAGTTGCGCGGCCTTTCAAGGGCTATTGCCGCCATTGCATCCGACCATTTGCCGGATATTGTCGGCTTGTGCGAGGTGGAGAACGACAGTGTGCTGTTCGACCTGACTTGCCGTGCCCCCCTGCGTGCAGTCGGTTATCGTTATATTGTGGCCGGTTCGTCCGACCGTCGAGGTATTCGTGTGGCTTTGCTTTACCAGCCCGGTACTTTCAAACCGATTGTTTCGCGAAGCGTCCGCGTACCTTCACTTGAGGCCGGATTTCAGCCTACGCGCGACATCCTTTATGTGGCGGGACAGATTCAGACGGGTGACACGCTGCATATCATGGTGTGTCACTTGCCGAGCCGGAGCGGTCGGACTGTAGAGGCAAACCGCCATCGTTCGTTGGCGGCGCGGACGTTATGCAGCCTGGCGGATTCCGTCCTCAGCCGTCATCCGCGTGCATATATGCTTGCCATGGGGGATTTCAACGCGTCGGACAGTGACAGAATTTTTGATGACCATTTGCCGGTAGCATCGTCCGTTATTGTTGACGGTCGTCCCGTATTTGAGCGAAATGAAACTGCCGCTACGTTTCCGCGTTTTTGCTTCATTCCGTTGGAAGGATACAAACGGGAAACTTCATACCGTTACCATGGCTTGTGGGAGCAGATAGACCACATCATCGTCAGTCCTTCGCTGGCGTCGCCGTCAGTTTGTCCGGCGTTAGTTCCGTCACGTTACGGCATAATGTATGCTCCTTTCATGTGCGAGCCGGATCCTACATACGGAGGGATACGTCCTTTCAGGACCTACCAGGGACCGTTGTACAAAGGGGGCGTCAGCGACCATCTGCCGGTTGTTCTTGACTTGTTTTACCGGTAATTTATTTGTTCTTGCCCTATTATCTTTCAGATGGGGTGGGATTAATGAATAAACTGAAGGAGGATTTTTCTGTCGCGTTTATTCATGGTGGTAGGGCTCATTGTTCAAGATGGTCATGGCCCTGTAAACCTGTTCGGTAAAAACCAGCCTTATCATCTGGTGTGAAAAGGTCATGGCCGACAGCGAGATTTTCTCTTGCGCGGCGGCATAGACACGTGGCGAAAAACCATAAGGGCCGCCTACGACAAACACCAAACGCCGGATGCCGGCAACCATCTTCTTGTTGAGCCATTCGGCAAAAGCCATTGAGGTGAACTGTTTTCCCTTCTCGTCAAGCAACACGATGTGGTCGCCCGGCTGGAATGCTTTCAGCAGCAAGTCTCCTTCCCGTTCTTTTTGCACGTCGACCGGCAGGTTTTTGGCATTTCTCAATTCCGGCACAACTTCCATGCCCATCGGCAGGTAATGGTTGATGCGTTTGACATATTCTTCCGAAGCCGCTATAAAATGGGAGTCTGTCGATTTTCCGACAACAAGCAGGATGATTTTCATGCTACAAAAATAACCTTTAACTTTCGGATTTGCAAATTCATGGTTGTGTCGGTGTATTGCATTTGCACACGCTTCCAATGCGACAGGTTGCAACGAAAATTGCGACCTGTCGCTTCTGCAAGGCGACCGCTTGCAATTTTTGTTGCGACCGCACGCTGTATCGCGCGCGTGCGTACACGCAAGTTCTTTATTATTATATTTATGTTTTAATTGTGTGTTCCGGGATTTTATATTTTGCCGTGATAACCGCCGTCTTGTGGTTTTATAAATAAAGTCGTACCTTTGCACCGCCGTTTTATGACGGTTATGTTTTATTAATTAATTTATTGTTATTTTATGTTCAAGAAAAAGGAACAACGCAAACCGGTGTTCCGTTTCAAGCACTTTGATAACAAACCTTATTCTCTGTTCAACAGCCTTTTCAAGGAAGTGACCATTGGTATGTTGAGCGTCTCAACACTGACGTTCGCATCAGCCGGAATGATTCCGGCGCAGGCACAACTTCCGACAGCGGATCGCGAGCAGATGATGGAGGGTATCGAAGTGATGGGAAGCCGGGTGCCGCTCACACAAGCTGAGACGGCAAGGTTAGTGACTGTATTGGACCGCAGGACGATCGAGAATGCGCCCGTACAGAGTGTGAATGATTTATTAAAGTATGCGGCAGGCGTGGATGTGCGCCAACGCGGGGAGATGGGAGTACAGACCGACATCTCGATTCGCGGAGGCACTTTTGACCAGATTACAATCCTGCTCAACGGGGTGAACATCAGCAATCCGCATACGGGCCATCTGGCAGCAGATTTTCCGGTGGCCTTGGAAGACATCGAGCGGATAGAAATTCTTGAAGGGCCGGCCGCACGTGTCTTTGGTACTTCGGCCTTCAGCGGAGCCATCAACATTGTTACCACGGCGGAGGCGCAGAAGTTTGTGCAGGCGAACGCCAAAGGTGGAGCATACGGACTGGGAGGTGGCGGACTTCGGCTGAACTTGTCGGAGGGGCGCTGGAAAAACCAAATGTCTGGCAGTTATTTACGCACGGACGGGGCGACACTGAACAGTGATTTCGACGTGTGGCGCGGCTATTATCAGGGAGGGCTTTCAGCACGTGACGTTAACGTGCGCTGGCAATTCGGTTATAGCCAGCAGAAGTTCGGCGCCAATACTTTTTATTCAGCAAAATATAACAATCAATATGAGGAGACGGGGCGTTACCTCGCTTCCGTGCAGGCCGATGCGAAGGCCGGTGGACTGCACATCATGCCGTCGGTTTACTGGAACCGCTCATTAGACCATTTCCAGTTGGTACGTCATACGGAAAGTGGTGAGAACTTTCACCGAACGGATGTGTACGGCGCCAATCTCAATGCTTATTTTTCCACAGTGGCGGGTAAGACATCGTTCGGTGTCGAGGTGCGTAACGAAGGTATCTTCAGTACGTCGCTGGGGCGTCCCTTGCAAGAGGAGATGTATGTAGAAGTGCCGTGGCATGGCGGCCGTTATTATAAGATGAACGACAGCCGCACCAACGTGAGCTATTATGCCGAGCATAATGTTCTGTTGCCGAAAGCGACTTTTTCGGTGGGGGTGATGGCCAATAAAAATACGGCTTACGATGATAAGTTCCATTTTTATCCGGGCGTGGACATTTCCTGGCGTCCGGCCTACGAATGGAAATTTTTCGTATCGTGGAATATGGCTTTGCGCATGCCGACATTCACAGATCTTTATTACAAAAGCCCGACGCAGGAAGGCAATGTAGGGTTGAAGCCCGAAGAGACCAGTGCGTTCAATGTCGGTGCCAAGTGGCGACGTATAGGGATAGATGCTTCAGCATCGGTTTTTTATCACCGGGGGACAAATATGATCGACTGGGTGATGTATTCGGCCGACGATGTGTTTCATTCCGCCAATTTCAAGTTGGATAATGTGGGAACGGAGTTGAATGCCTCGCTGCTTTTCAGCGAATGGTTCGGCAGGCGTTCGTTTGTCGACCGTTTGTCAGTGGGGTATGCCTATATTCATCAGAAGCGTCATGATGATGTTGTGATATACAAGTCTAACTATGCGTTGGAATATCTGCGCCACAAGGTTGTGGCGACGCTCGACCACCGTATTTGGCGTAACTTGTCCGCGGCATGGGCATTTCGTTGGCAGGATAGGGTCGGCAGTTACATCAAGTATGCGTCGCCGTCAGACGTCGGTACGTTGGTTTCGTATGAACCTTATGCGTTGTTGGATTTGCGTCTGCAATGGCGCGACCCGAAATATACGGTGTATGTGGAAGGTTCTAACTTGACGAACCGTACTTATTATGATTTGGGAAATATCCCGCAGGCGGGTTTCTGGGTGAAGGCCGGTGCTAGTTTCAGGCTTGATTTCTAAGACCTCCCTTTTTGAAAAACATAAAAAATATAGCGGGTGCGTTCCTGGCGTCAGGCGCACCCGCTAAACTGTTATCGCCGTTGTGAAGAAACAAACAGGCGTTCCGGAGACAAGTAGGTCTTTCCGGAACGCCTGTTACTAATATCTGTATTTTCGCATTAAATTCTGAAACTCAGGTAGATTCTCAGAGAGCCTGTTTTCAGGCGGTTATTTCCTTTCTTGAAAACATCTTCTATGTTGCTTAAATCAAAATCTTCTTCGCTGTCCATTGCTTCTTCATCCATTGACAGCGATTTGTATTTCGCTTTACCCCAACGGTATTCTACTCCTAATGAGATGGCTTTCCAGGCAATGGCGCCGCCGTATGACCAATACGGCACGAAATTGTAGTTAATTTCGTCGTTCAGGAATACGAATGATACGGAGGGAATGAAATGGAAATAAGTGCTGATCATCAGATCACCTACAGGATTGATGGTGAACGACGGCCCTAAATGCATGCCTAAATCCATTTGCATGATGCCAAGGTCAATTTCGTCTCCTGTGAATTCGCTAAAAATGTCAGAAGAATAGGGAGTGCTATTGGTAATTCCTTCGTCGGTTGTTTCTTGGTTATCCTTGTATTTTGCATAAACATAATCAATATAGGTCCAGTCTATTCCAAATTTCATCATACCAGCCAAAGGCTTTTTATGCAGGTAGAAAGTACGTCCCATGTTTACAGAAAAAGCATATTGGCTTTTCCAATCCATGTTGGGTATGTCTTGGTGGGTAAGAGTTTGGATGTGGTAACCTATGTTTTTGTATTTACGTCGTGATTTCCATTTTTGGTTAATCACATCTAATTCGCTCTCTTCTGTATAAGCTGCATCAAATGCGGAAATGTTTTGTTCCTGGGTCCCTTCTGTGGCAGTCAGACTGTCCTGTTGCGCTACTTCTTGTGCGTTGGCCAGGCACGGAATCAGAAGCATGGCCGTAAAGATTGTTGCAAATGTCCTTTTCATATTAGCTTTGAAAATTTAATAATAGCGGGTATGAATATTCATAAATATGATTGACGTCTGCAAAAATACTAAAAAAATATTAAAAGAAAGTTTGCCTTTGATTATTTTCAGGTTACCCGTATGTTTTTTCTTTAAAATAGGAACTTTCGGTTATAATTCAATCAAGATACGTGCGTTGATGAGTCGTCCCGTCAGATAATTCGGTACGGCATATTGCTGGTTGGTCACGTCGGTAACCCAGTAGTAGGAACTGACGTTGCTGATGTCGAACAGGTTGAAACACTCCACGCCGAGCCACACGTTGCGCAGATGCCCCCATAAACGGTGGGTATTGCGTCCGTCCTCGTTATCAAACAGCCGGTAACTCATGCCGATGTCGATACGTTTGTAGGCCGGAGCGCGGAACACTTGTTTTTCGAGGCCGGTATGGGGCGGTCCGAACGGCAGGCCGTCTGCCAGAC
This sequence comes from uncultured Prevotellaceae bacterium, assembly GCA_949299545.1. Classification (GTDB taxonomy): domain Bacteria; phylum Bacteroidota; class Bacteroidia; order Bacteroidales; family Bacteroidaceae; genus Paraprevotella. Next base: position 101,302 of record CASGAM010000029.1, read on the forward strand.
AGGCTTTGAGAGTCATTTTCCAACGTGTGGTGCCGGGGAACAAGTCGCTGAAAAAGAAATTCAGGTTGTAGCGTTGGTCTGTGGCTTGCGGGAAACTTTTGCCGTTGACGCGTTGCGACGCCTTCATGAGGCTGAAACTGAGCCAAGAGTCGGTGCCTTCGACAAACTCGCCAAAGATTTTGAAGTCGATGCCGGTGGTATAACCGCTTGCGATATTGCCGCCGTAATACACGATTTTCATGTTGTCAACATTGTAGGGAATGAGGCGGCTAAGGGCTTTGTAATAGACTTCAGTCGTGAATTTGAAAGGACGGTTCATGAGTTTGAAACTGTAGTCGCCGCCGACAACGAACTGTATGGAGCGTGGCGCACGGATGTCGCGGTTAAGTACGACCTTTGTCGAACCGTTTGAAGTGACCGTGTCGCGCAATTCTTTATAAAAAGGTGCTTGGTAGTAGATACCGGTCGCGGCCCGCAGTGTGAAGGCTTCGTTTCCGGCCGGGATATAGCCGATTGATGCGCGGGGGCTGAATAGCCACTCATCATTCCATGTCCAATAACTCAGGCGCGCGCCGTAGTTGAGGGTGAAAATACCTGCGCTGTTCTCAAAACGCCATGTGTCCTGTGCATATAGTTCCATACGATGGTTGCTGATGCGGTTGCTGGAGTGCAGGTTGTAGATGAGATCCAGACGGTCGCCGGTATGGGGAATAGAATAACCGGACGAGTCGCGCATCTCCCATTCGCGTGAGGTCTCTTCAATGATTTCGTGTTTCCAGGTGATGCCGCTTTCTATGTTATGTCCGGCTGTCTTGTGCGAGAATACGGCCTTAAGGCTTTTCATGTTGGCGTCGAGATAGTTTCGCGCATGTTCCATGTAAGTGCCGACACCTAATTGTTCTGAGGTGTTGGTCTCGTCCAGCCAGTATTGTCCCTGAATGTCGTAGGTTTCCCGTTCGGTACTCATGAACGCAGAACCGGTCAGGGACAGTCTGGTGTCGGCATTCAGTAAATAGGAGAGACTTAAGGTGCCGAACACCGTGCGGAACAGGTCTTTTTCGCGACCGTCGAAATAGACGCGGAAAGACTTTACGTCCTCCATCGTTCCGAAGTTTGTCTGTCGGTCAGCCGGTATGAAATCGTATTTGTTCTGCGACACATAGCCGATGAGGTCAACTGTCCATTTGGCAGCCGGTGACCAGCTGATGTATGTCTGATAGTCGAGAAAGCGCGGTCGGTATTCTCCGCGTGTTTCCAATGTTCCCAACATGTACTGGTTGGTCTTGTATCGCAGGCCGTGCGTCATGCTGAAACGTTTACCGGCTATGCCGGCATAAAGGCTGCCGCCCAGAAGACTGGCAGCTGCACTGGCTTCAAAGGCTTTGGGCTTTTTGTAAGTGATATCAAGAACAGAAGCCATCTTGTCGCCGTATTTGGCTTCAAAACCACCGGCCGAGAAATTGATGTTTTCCACCATGTCACTGTTGATGATGCTGAGGCCTTCTTGCTGCCCCGAACTGACCAACATCGGTCTGTAAACTTCCACACCGTTGATGTAAACACTGTTTTCATCGAAACTTCCGCCGCGCACGTTATATTGCGAGCTCAGTTCGTTATGGGTGCTTACGCCGGCTTGTGTAGCCACTAATTCTTCCACGGCGTTGCCCGTCGTGGAGGGCAGCCGTTTCAGGTTCTCGGCATTGATGTTTTGGGTCGTTCCCATCTGCCGGCGTGTTTCCTTGACCGTCACTTCACCCAGGCTGAAACTTTCCGAGCGAAGTGTTACTGTCAGTCGCAAGTCGCCCGACGGGTTGCGGAGTACGCGTTCACGCCGTTCAAACCCGACCATGGAGAATATGACTGTCACCGAATCGGCGCTGTTAAATTCTATGGCATATTTGCCGTCAATGTCAGTGGTTGCGACGGCAGCCTGTTCTTTGATCTTGACAGTGGCGAATATAATCGGGCTCTGTTCCTCGTCCATGACGCGACCGGACAATTTGACTTTCTGTTGGGCTGCCCCCCCGGCGGTTATCGACAAGGCTGTCAGCAGGCACAGTATATATTTATAGAGTGTGTTCATTCTTTCCTGTATTCAAGATAATAACGTGCCGGCAGCTTTTTTGGTACATGCCGGCCGATTTATTTTTTCGTGCCGTGCAATCGGCAGGGCTGTTTCGTTTTGCCTTTCCGAGAAATAATGTATCTTTGCATCTGTACAAACAGACAGATTTATATAGAAAAAATTATGGATAGTTTTAGCGAATTGATAAAGAAACGGCGCAGCATGCGCAAGTTTACCGAACAGGAACTGAACCAGGACGATGTGGCTACACTGATACGTGCAGCCCTGATGGCGCCCTCATCCAAAGGCACTTGTTGCTGGGAGTTCGTGGTTGTGGACGACAAGGATCTGCTTGGCCGTTTGTCAGCCTGTAAGGACAAAGGCGCCGAGCTGATTGCCGGTGCGCCGCTTGCCATCGTGGTATTGGGAAATCCCGAGGTGAGCGATGTCTGGGTAGAGGATGCGGCCGTGGCCACAACCATGCTGCTGCTGCAAGCCGAAGATTTGGGGCTGGGCGCCTGCTGGGTACAGGTGAGAAACCGTTCGATGGCAGACGGAAAGCCGGCTGAAGATATTGTGCGGGGGCTTCTTGGCATACCGGCTCATTTGCGGGTGCTTTCCATTGTGGCTGTAGGTTATAAAGGTATGGAACGCAAGCCTTTCAATGAAGAAAAGTTACGTTGGGAGAAAGTCCATATCAACACTTATAACGATACGCAGGCATGAAAATCGTCCTCATCGGTGCCGGAAACGTTGCCACACAAATGGGGCGTGCGCTTGTAGCCGCAGGTCATCAGGTGGTGCAGGTTTACAGCCGCACCATGTCTTCTGCGGCAGTCTTGGCAGACAGGTTGCACTGTGATGCTACAGACAATACCGGAACGGTCGATAAAACCGCCGACCTTTATATTTTCTCCGTCAAGGATGATGTGCTGCCAGCCTTGGCACGGCAACTGGCACCGGGACGTGAAGGGGGCGTTTTTGTTCACACGGCCGGCAGCGTGGAGATGGGGGTATTTGAAGGGCTTGTGCCGCATTTTGGTGTAATATATCCCATGCAGACGTTCTCAAAAGCGCGCGATGTTGATTTTGAGGAAATCCCTGTCTTTCTGGAGGCCTCTGACGGGCAGACGCGGCAACTTCTGGAGACATTTGCCGCTACTTTTTCTAAGAATGTCATTGCCATGGATAGCGCCGGCAGGCGACAGTTGCATCTTGCGGCTGTTTTTGCCTGTAATTTTGTGAACCATTGTTATGCACTTTCGGCTGAGATATTGGAGCGTAACGGTTTGTCGTTTGATGTGATGCAACCATTGGTCGAAGAAACGGCCCGAAAAGTCCGTTTCATGCGGCCGGCAGAGGCGCAGACAGGTCCTGCGGTGCGATATGACAAAACCGTTATCAATCGCCAGTCGGCACTGTTGGCCGATGACCGGCAGATGCGTGCCATTTATGAACTCATGAGCGAGAGCATCCACAGGCTTGCGCTCGAAAAACAAAACAGACATGATAAACTATGACCTGAAGAAAATAAAAGCCGTCGTTTTTGACGTCGATGGTGTACTCAGTGCGGAAACCATCACCCTGCATCCTGCGGAAGGCCCCATGCGAACGGTCAACATCAAAGACGGCTATGCCATACAGCTGGCAGTCAAGATGGGGCTGCATGTCGCCATCATATCCGGAGGTACGTCCGAGTCTGTCAGGAAACGTTATGAAGGATTGGGGATGACCGATGTTTATATGGGCAGTTCCATAAAGATAAAGACCTATGAGGCTTTTCTTGAGAAATACGGGCTGAAGGATGCCGAAGTGTTGTACATGGGAGATGATATTCCCGACTATGAAGTGATGACACGTTGCGGTTGTCCTTGCTGTCCTGCCGATGCCGCACCTGAAATCAGGAATGTAGCCTGTTACATTTCCCATTATCCCGGTGGCCACGGTTGTGGCCGCGATGTGCTGGAACAGGTACTGAAGGCACAGCATAAGTGGCTCAAGGACGAGAAGGCTTTCGGATGGTAAATAAATGATAGCGTAAAACAGTGTTGTATGTTGGAAAATCTGAAGAAATATAAAATTATTCTTGCCAGCAATTCGCCCCGTCGCAGGGAACTGCTGGCCGGTTTGGATATTCCTTTCGAGGTGAAGGTCCTGCCGGGAATAGAGGAACATTATCCTGCGACACTGCAAGGGGAGGATATCCCCAAATATTTGTCAGCCCAAAAAGCTGCCGCTTATCGTGACGGTATGACAGGCGACGAACTTATCATTACGGCAGATACCATAGTGTGGGTGGACGGTGTTGTGTTGGGTAAACCGCATGACGCGTCCGATGCCGTTCGCATGCTCGCAATGCTTTCGGGCAAGACGCACGAAGTAATGACGGGAGTTACTGTTATGACCTGCGACCGTCAACGTACGTTTGCCGTAACGACGAAAGTGGAGTTTGCCGCTTTGTCGGATGAGGAAATAACGTACTATGTGGAACATTACCGGCCTTTCGACAAAGCCGGCGCCTATGGCATACAGGAGTGGATCGGGTATGTCGGGGTACGGTCGCTCGAAGGTTCTTATTATAATGTGATGGGGTTGCCGGTGCAGCGTCTTTATGTTGAATTATTAAAGTTTTAAAGTATGCGTTTTATCAGTTTTTTTAGAATTAGTTTGTTGGTGGTTGGCTTTTCTATGGTAACGGCACTCATGACGGGCTGTGAAGAAAAACATGTCAGCATGTTGCCGGCTTTTGCCGGTTTCCGTTTGGAGCCGTCCCAATGGACAGCCGGTGATTCCGTGGTGATTACTGCCGTACAGAGCCGTACCGGAGATCTGCTTTATAGGGCGGAATATGAATGGAGAGTAACTTGTGGTGATACTACTTTCTTTAAAACAGCTAAGGTGGTTTACGATGTAGACAAGAGTGACCCGTCTTTCGGATTCCGTATTCCTGAAGACGTCAGTGGATCCACAAGCATCAGTTTCTCGGCAACCTACCAGTATTCGTCCGCAACCATTTCTTCCGATATTCCGGGAAGCGTAACGGCGACCGGAGGGCTTGTCGGATCGTTCTCGGCCATGGCGGGCGGAATGATTGAGGCGTCATGTTCCGGAAGTGCCACTACCGTTATCGCACCGTTGCCATCGTCAGAAGAGCAATGACCTTTTGTTTGCGAATGCAGACCGTTTCCTTTAGGCACGACCGTGCCTTGGGGCTTGTACATATCAACATAATTCACAATGAAGAAAATACTTTTTGTGTGCCTCGGCAATATATGTCGTTCCAGTGCGGCAGAGGAGATCATGCGGCATTACGTATGCGAGGCAGGTCTGGAAAAAGAAATCATACTTGATTCGGCCGGTTTGATTGATTATCATGAAGGCGAGCCGGCAGATGCACGGATGAGGGCACATGCGGCACGCCGTGGCTATAACATCACCCATTTGTCACGCCCCGTGAAATATGACGATTTTTTCGCATTCGACATGATTGTGGGGATGGACGACCGCAATATCGACCGGTTGAAAGCCTTGGCGCCGGGAATAGAGGAGGAGCGTAAGGTTGTGCGTATGACAGACTATTGTGTCCGAAAATTGGCAGATTACGTACCCGACCCCTATTATGGCGGTGCGGAAGGTTTTGAAAATGTCTTGGATATTCTCGAAGACGCTTGTGAAGGGCTGTTGGATGCGGTAAGGCGCGAATAGATTTTTTGTGCGGTTGCGCGTGCGTCCTTTAGACAGGAAACAGTAAAAGGGAGCTTATACCAAAGAATGGTGTGGCTCCCTTTTATTGTTTTGTATTTTTATGATATCTTTTCCTTTGCTTTAAAAGAGGGTGAGCGTATAGATGTACACGACTGTTGCAGGAATAGCCAGCAGCGAACTGTCAAAACGGTCCAGCATGCCGCCGTGTCCCGGCAGAATATTACCGCTGTCTTTGATGCCGAGCTGGCGTTTCATAAGGCTTTCTATGAGGTCGCCCCATGTGCCGAATATGACAACGACAAGTCCGAAACCCAGCCATTCGAGATATGACATGAAAGGGAAGTTCCATGCCAGGACCTGTGAGATGGCCAATGCCGTAATGGCGCCCCCTATAGAACCTTCCCACGATTTTTTTGGTGAGATGGAAGGGAACAGCCGGTGTTTTCCGAACATCGAACCGAAACAATAGGCACCGCTGTCGCTGGCCCACAGGAGAATGAAGACAGACAAGGGCAGGATGCCGCTGTAGCTGATGCTGTTATATTCCGGCGTGTATTGGAATGCCAATAAGTTCAGCAAGGCAAACGGCAGTGCGATGTACATTTGTCCAAGCATGCTGAATGCCCAATTGTTCAGGGCATGGGTGCGTTCCTGGTAAAGTTCGCTGATGAAGATGTAAATCACGGAAATAATGTACGGTATGAAGATGACAACATTGGCAATTTCCATGCAAAGAGCCGACACGGCCAGAAAAAGATATGTACCGGCAACAGAGTTGAGCAGCGTGTTTACCTTTACGTCCGCGCGGTTGTTGATGATGTGGCAGTATTCCATGACGCTCAGAGCCGTGATAACGGCAAAGAGCAAGGTAAAAGATATCCAGTTCCATAAAATACCGCCGACAAGGACAGCCACAAACACGATGCCGGTGGCTGTCCTTACGATAAGATTCTTTACTTTTTCGGTCATAATGTTATTCTTCTTTAGGACCAGTAGTCTCGTTTACAGTGTTGCCTGTTTCATCTGAATCGTTTTTCACTTCGCTTTCGCCGTCTTGCGACGTTTCTCCGTTTACGTCAGATGGTAAACCCTTTGCGGTCTTTTCTTCCTCATCATTCTTGTTTTCAAGTGCCTCTGTCGCTTCTTCCTCGCCGTTGAGACTTAACAACTCTTCCGTACGGCTTGTCCACGGACGCTTACCGAAGATTTTCTCGACATCTTCTGCAAAAATGACTTCACGTTCCACTAACACTTTGGCTAATTGTGCATGCCCTTCCTTGTGTTCTAACAGCAGTTGTTTGGCACGTTCGTATTGTTCGGAGATCATTTTTTTAACGGCTTTGTCGATGGTTTGTGCCGTGTCTTCCGAATAAGGCTTGTTGAAACTGTACTCCTCGTTGCTGTAATAACAGATGTTGGGCAGCTCATCGCTCATGCCGAGGTAAGCAATCATTCCGTATGCCTGTTTCGTTACCCGTTCCAGGTCATTGAGTGCGCCGGATGAAATATGTCCGGTGAACAGTTCCTCGGCTGCACGTCCGCCCAATGTGGCGCACATTTCGTCGAGCATTTGTTCCTTGGTTGTAATCTGACGTTCTTCCGGCAGATACCAGGCCGCTCCTAAGGCTCTTCCTCGCGGAACGATGGTGACTTTAATCAACGGATTGGCGTAACGCAGGAACCATGAGATGGTGGCATGTCCGGCTTCGTGCAGGGCGATGGTTTGTTTCTCTTCCGTGGTCATTACCTTGGATTTCTTTTCCAGTCCGCCTACAATCCGGTCTACAGCGCTCAGGAAGTCTTCCTTGCTTACAGCTTTTTTGCCATGGCGGGCTGCGATAAGCGCCGCTTCATTACATACGTTGGCAATGTCGGCACCTGAAAAGCCGGGTGTTTGGCGTGCCAGCAGATCTACATCTACGCTTTCGTCTGTCTTGACAGGGCGGAGATGTACTTTGAAAACGGCCTTGCGCTCGTTCAAATCCGGCAGGTCTACATGTATCTGTCTGTCGAAACGTCCGGCGCGGAGCAGGGCCTTGTCGAGGATGTCCACACGGTTGGTGGCCGCTAAGATGATGACGCCGCTGTTGGTGCCGAAACCGTCCATTTCCGTCAGCAACTGGTTCAGCGTGTTCTCGCGTTCGTCATTGCCGCCCATGGCAGGGTTTTTTCCGCGGGCACGGCCCACGGCATCGATTTCGTCAATGAAGATGATACAGGGGGCTTTCTCCTTGGCTTGTCTGAACAAGTCTCTGACACGGCTGGCACCGACACCTACGAACATTTCCACGAAGTCGGAACCTGACATTGAGAAGAAGGGGACATCCGCTTCGCCGGCAACAGCCTTGGCGAGTAATGTCTTACCTGTTCCCGGAGGGCCTACGAGCAATGCGCCTTTGGGGATTTTACCGCCCAAGTCGGTAAATTTCTTCGGGCTTTTCAGAAATTCCACAATTTCCTGCACTTCCTGTTTGGCGCTGGCTTGCCCGGCAACGTCCTTGAACGTCACTTTAGTACCCGCACCCTTTTCAATCAGGCGCGCTTTGCTTTTGCCGACATTGAACACGTTGCCGCCGCCTGCATTGCCTCCGCTCATCTTGCGCATGATAAAAATCCAGATTGCGAAGATGATGATGAACGGAAAGAAATTCCAAAAGATATTCTGCATCAGGTCGTTGCTGCGCTCATAGCTCAAGTCGCCTGTGAACTGGTTGTTTTGCTGGCATTGCTCTATGAACTCTTCCAGTTTGTCGTTGGAAGGGTATTCCACTAAAATATATGGTTTGGTACCGACGTTCTGAGTGCCGTTGTTGAAAACATCGCGGATGTGTTCCGGCTTGACGAACATCGTCAATGTACCCTCATCTTTGTTAGCCACGATTTTGCTGGCATATCCTTCGGTGACATATTTCTTGAATTGCGTATAAGTCGCAGTCTTGCCCGTGCTTCCTTCGTTACCCGTGAAGAACAGGTAGAGCAGGACTATTACGATGATGCCGTATATCCATGACAGGTTGAAACGCGGCATTTTGTTTTTGTTCGGTGATTCACTCATAATCTATTGGTTCTGTTATATTTAGTCAATGTCTTCTATTTTGGTCAGTCTGGCATCTTCCCATAGGTGTTCAAGGTCGTAGAAATCACGTGAAGCCGGCATGAAAATATGTGCCACCACATCACTGTAATCCATTGCCACCCATTCTGCATTGGAAAGTCCGTCTACTGAGGTTGGCTTTATGCGGGTGGCTTTAAGGGCTGTTTCCCTGATAGAGTCAGTGATGGCGGCTACCTGTGTGGGTGAGTTGCCTTGACATATTATCAAATAACGGCAGATGGTATCCTGGATGTCGTTCAGGTCTGCAATGACTATGTTTTTTCCTTTTTTTTCTTGAATGCCTTTCGTGATGGCATCGATGAGCTTTTGTGTTTCGTCCATGCTTTATTTGTAGGTATTAATAATGGGCAAAGATACTATATTTATATGTAACAACCGGTATCCATAGGATTAAATTCGTACAGTATTTTATGTTTTTTAGATAAACTTATGGCATGTCTGTTGGCAAACGGGGTAAAAAAGTTCAGAAGACATTTTTTGGAATAAAAAATATCGCCAAAAGTTTGTGGTTATAAAAAAAGTCTCTACCTTTGCACTCGGAATCGCAATTGGGCTATGGTGTAATGGTAACACAACAGATTCTGGTCCTGTTTTTCTTGGTTCGAATCCAGGTAGCCCAACTCTTTTTTATGATTATTCGTTCTTGGGCTATGGTGTAATGGTAACACAACAGATTCTGGTCCTGTTTTTCTTGGTTCGAATCCAGGTAGCCCAACTTGAAGAGGTCTCTTGGCGAGGCCTTCTTTTGTGAGCGGACGATTGGGGGGTCGTCCGTATACCGGCCGCGGCAATCCATGTCTTGACATGAATTTGTTGCGGCTTCGCATTTATAAAAAATAGAGTCTGTATTACACGGTTTCGGGATTTTATGTGTATTTTTGTCCTGTCAAATTAATGTCAAACCTAATAGTGAGATTATGTTAACCGCTACACGTAGAGAATGGAATGAGTTGTATACTGTGTTCAGATTGTTGGCCGATGGTGAGATTGCTTGCGGTACAGCCGATGGAAAAGCATCGTCGCGTGTCTTGCAGATTGCCGCCATCGAGCGTGAGGAACACGACGGTCGCCGCAGCTATATGGTGGACGGCAACGACATACGTGTAGTCGGACGGGATATGGACGAACGCTATCCGCGTGAAGACTTTGCCACCGTGGCCGGGCTTATTCTGGAAGCATTGCGCGGAGGCGGTGACGAGGTTGAAGCGCCCGAAGGGGTGGAAGGTTTTCTGGACACGTTGCAGATTCTCGATTTTGAGGCGCAGACAGAAGACCGCACCGACTTTCACATTGTGTTTTTTGACAGAAACTTTCCGGCGTCCGGCTTCCGCGTCTATTCCCGTCTGTGCGGCATGTGGCCATTGCTGGACGGCGGCCGCACGGCCAACCTGAAATTCGAGCAGACAGGGGTGCGCTTTTCGCAGCCGGCTGTAAACAACATCAATTATACCGACCGTCCCGACGCTGTCGAAGAAGTGGCGCGCCGCATGCTTTACATTGAGAGCCTGGGCGGCGTGTTGAAGTACAGCGACGTGGCGGATAAGATATTCAGGAGCAACCTCAGCATGATAGACCTGCACTTCCCGCGCATGTTGGCCGAGATGGTTCGCCGCTTGCATATCGACAATGTCAGCAAGGTTTCCGACCTGGTAAAACTGGTTGAGGAGAGCAACCCGTTGAAGATAAAGGAAGAGCTGGTTTATAAACATGGCTTCTACCGTTATAAGATGAAAGAGTTCCTGTTGGCACTGGCCTTCGGCATGCGTCCTGCAAAGCAATACGACGGGACGCCCTCGGCCGTTGAAGGCTTTGTGATGGTCGATGCAGACGGTCGCCTCGTCTGTTACCACAAGTCAGAACGCGAAGTGTTCGGTGATTTCCTTTACAACCACACCCGTTTGGAAAAAGGACTTCCCGAGAAAGACAAGTATGGCTGTCTGGAACGGGAAAACGGTAAGTATTATTTAAAGCTGAACCTTAAAGTAGGTTTCGCGAAGTTCTGATGCGTGTTGAAGCGTTGTTGATTGATTTTTAGCGTTTAATTTGCTCAAAAACTTGTTTGTTACGATAGTTTTTGCTATTATTGTACAAAAATTCCTGTAAAAAGGACAATATCCATTTTTGAGGGGTGCAGCCGGGGCTGCCATTGACTCCTTTTATATTCATTAACCTGATTGATATTATGAAAAAGAAGCACTGTTTTTTATTGGCCATGGCGTGCCTTCCCTTTACGGCAGCTTTGGCGCAGCGGCAGATGGAAAACCTCGACAGAGGAACGGTGGCTGTCCCGACGGCAGACGGGGTGTACGTCGGTTGGCGTATTTTCGGAACGGAGTATTACGACACGCAGTATAACCTCTACCGCGACGGGACGAAAGTGAACGACTCGCCGTTGGACGTTTCCAATTATCTGGATAAGGACGGTACGGCGTCTTCTGTCTATACCGTGCGTGCCGTTTCGAAAGGCGTGGAGCAGGAACCCGACGGCCTGTCGGCTGCGGTTTGGGAACAGCCGTATCTTGCCATCCCCATGGGAAAGGTCTATTCCCGCAGAGGGACGGACATCACGGCCGATTATCAGCTGAACGACGCCTCGGCGGCCGACCTCGACGGCGACGGGCAGATGGAGTTTATCATCAAACGCATCTATGCCCCCGACGGGCTTTTCGACGTGGCCAACGACAGCGCCTTTTGTATGTTCGAAGCCTATAAAATGGACGGCACCCGCTTGTGGACGATTGACTGCGGCCCCAACCTCATCAGCTCGGGGCATGTGGAGACCAACCTCGTGGCCTTCGACTGGGACGGCGACGGCAAGGCGGAACTGCTGATGCGCGCGGCCGACGGAACCATCCTCCATACCCCGGACGGAGACCAGGTGATTGGTGATGCGACGAAAAACTACCGCAACATGATTTCGCATTCGGCCAACATGACCTATGCCACGGCCGGCGACGAGTTCCTCCTTTATATGGAAGGCGCCACGGCGCGGCTTTACAACCAGCGCGAGTTCCCCCTGAAACGGCTCGAGAGCGGGGAGACGGATTTGGAGAAAGCCTGGGGCGACGGCTACGGCCACCGTTCCAACAAATTCTTTTTCGGCGCACCTTATCTTGACGGCCGGCGGCCGAGCATCTATCTCGGCCGGGGCATTTACACCCGCCATAAGATGATTGCCTATGACGTCAATCCCGATACGCACGAACTGACCGAACGCTGGCGCTGGGACTGCAATACCGGCGGCCCGTGGTACGGACAGGGCTATCATAATTACGGCATTGCCGATGTGGACTGGGACGGACGCGACGAGATCGTCTACGGCTCGATGGTCATTGACGACAATGGGAAAGGACTCTCCACCACCGGCCTGGGACACGGCGACGCACAGCATTGCAGCGACCTCGACCCGTTCCGCAAAGGACAGGAGATTTTTGCCTGCAACGAGAATGCGCAGGGCGCCAACTACCGTGACGCCACGACCAGCCAGATTTATTACTGGCACTCATACGGCCGCGATTGCGGACGCGCCATGGCCGGCAACTTTACCGACAAGTTCTTCGGCAGCCAGATGGTGGCGCCGGGACTGGCGTTGCTGAGTTCCGTCACGAACGGGGTTGTCGAGCAGTCGTACACCGGCATCGGCATGAATTTCCCCATCTACTGGGACGGCGACCTGTGCCGTGAGTCGTTGGACGGCAACGGAACCGAAGGCGCCGCCACGGTGTCGAAATACGGCGTGGGCGTCATCTTCTCGGCCGACGGGACAAAGATGAACAACTGGACCAAAAACACGCCGGCGCTGCAGGCCGATGTCCTGGGCGACTGGCGCGAGGAAATCATTGCGCGCAGCGAGGACAACATGGAACTGCGCATCTATACGACGACCGACGTGACGCCGTGGCGCAACTACACGCTCCTGCATGACATGCAGTACCGGCAGGCCGTCATGTGGCAGATGTGCGGCTACAACCAGCCGCCGCATACGAGCTATTTCCTCGGTCGCGCCGAGGGTATCACCGTGGCGCCGCCACCCGTCATGACAAACGGCAGGGTAGAGGTGACCGACGCCATTACCGACGCGCAGAACGGCTCCCACGTCCTGCTGGCTGAAACGGCCGGCGGCACGGTGAACGTGTCTGAGGGTGCGGCACCGTATATCCTGACCGTAAACGCCTTTTCACATACGCAGGGGAACGACAACAACGATAATATCACCACCGATTATGCGACCTATACGCTGATGGGCGGCGGTTTTGCCGGCAGCATGCGTCTGGTAAAACAGGGCGAGGGCAGACTCGTCTTTGGCGGCACGCAGAACTACACGGGCGAAACGGCTTTGTGGGGCGGTACGACCGTCTTCAACGGTACGCTCGCTGCCAGCCGTGTGTGGATGAACCGTTTTGCGGAGCTGGATGCTGCGGGCACGTTCGGAAAAGCCATCGAGCAGTCGTATGGCTCCGTCCTGCGTCCGGGCGGAAAAGATGCGAAAGCGACGCTCCGTGCCGACAGCCTGATTCTCGGGTTTGGCGCAATCGTGGAGTTTGACATTTATGGCGACGACCTGTCCGCCGACAATATAGAACTGGACAAGGCTTTGGTGCTTGGTAAAATCAACGTGCAGAACGGCCCGCAATATCAGGTGCCCGTGTTCCGCTTTACGGCGCATCCGGCTGCCGGGGCTGACGAGGTACCCGACGGCACCTACCGGCTCATCAAGGCGCCGGCTGTGGAGGGCGATTTGCAGACCGTTGTCATCGAAGGGTTGGAAGGCCGTAAGAAGCACCTCGAAGTGCAGGACGGCTATGTCTGTCTGGTGATTGACGCCATGCGGTCGGCGGCGACCGTTTATTGGAACGGCGGTGAGAGCAACGGCCTGTGGGACTTTGCGAACACGCTCAATTTCAACAATGAAGGCCAACCCGATTTCTTTGTGACGGGCGACAAAGTCATTTTCGACGATGCGGCTGAAGGCCGCAACATCCGCCTGGCGGAAGAACTGATGCCTTCCGAATTGCTGTTTTCCGGAACGGCCGATTATACGATGAGCGGAACGGGATACATCGCCGGGACGGCAGCGCTCACCAAGCAGGGAACAGGCCAGCTCACCATCAGCAATGTAAACCGTTATACGGGAAAAACGACGTTGGAGGGCGGCACGACGGTTGTGGCTTCCCTGGCCGACGAGATCAACAACTATGGCGCCTTAGGCGCTTATTCCACTGAGGAAGGACGCATCGAAATCAGGAACGGCGCGGTGCTGAAGAATACGGTGAACGTCACCAATGCCGTACCGATTACGGTCGGCGAAGGCGGCGCGGAACTCAACTGTGGCGCCCAGTTCGAGATGAAGGGCGCGTTCAAGGGCGGCACGTTGGTCAAGTCCGGTACCGGGACACTCGTCATGAGTGGGCAGAACAGCCTGAAGTCGACCGTCCTCAAGGCCGGCGCCATCAGGGCGTCCGTCGACGGGGTCAGCTTCGGCGACACGCTGATTTTCGAGGGCGGCACATACTACGACTGTGACAACATTCATTCCTATAGCGGCAATGCGAACAACTTCTGCGTGAGAAAACGCAAGACCGGAACGTTCAGCGCCGACGCGCGCTGTAATTATACCGGCCGGCTGTATGGCGAAGGCACCTTCAAGGTGGATATCCACAATGTCCGTACCTATTTGCAAGGCAACTGGTCGGCGTTTGAAGGAACGGTGGAGCCGGTCAATGCCACTTACGGCCTGACGCTCGACAATGCTTACGGGTTGCCGAAAGCATCGCTCGACCTGTCATCCGGTTGTCCGGTGACGAATACGGGCAAATCGTTCACCATCGGTGAGGTGACCGGCAGCGGAAGCCTCGGAGAATATCCCCCGTTTGGCGGCAGCGGTTCCAATACCTGGATTGTCGGCTCGTTGGGGACGGATTTCAGTTTCTCCGGAACGATAACGGGAGCGGCTACAGTCTTCAAAAAGGTCGGTGCGGGCAAGATGTCTGTCAGCGGCTACAGCACGTTTGGCGGCGCCTGCACGGTCGAGGAAGGCACGTTGCAGATCAACAGGTCCAATGCCGCAGCTGCCATGCTCGGAACGGGCGTTTTGACGGTAGAGTCGGGCGCCATGCTGGTCGGACAGGGCAAACTGGGCAACTCGTCCGTCAGCATTGCAAAAGGGGCGACGTTGCGTCCCGGCAGTTCGGAAACGTCCATCATCGGTACGATAGATTTCAGCGACAAGAATGTCACGGTGCAGACCGGGGCGACACTCCAGTTCTATGTCAACAGCAAGACCACCCATACGGAACTGACCGGCATCAACCTGCTGAACCTGCGGGGAACGCTGAAGGTGCTTACCCGTGAAGGGCTGCAACTTGCGGCCGGCGACGAGATCCGGCTTTGGGAAGCCGACAGGACCACCTTGTCCGCCAATCTGGTGCTGGAACTTTCCTCACCCGGAACAGGGCTGGAGTGGGACACCACGTCCTTGTCCGAAGGCATCCTGCGGGTGCAGATTGCGACCGGCGTCAGCGACGTGCAGGCCGACAGTCCTGTGAAATGTGAAATATTCCGTCTCGACGGCACGTCAGCCGGTGTGCTTTATGCAGCGCCGGCCGCTTTGCCGGTAAAGATGCGCGCGGCCGGTTATAAGCCCGATACCTATGTGGTGAGTTATTACCTATCCGACGGCGTGATGACGGACAAACTGCTGATTGAAAAATAAGAAGTTCCGTTAAAGAAAAAATAGAGGCAGCATTCGGCCGGCTTTCTTCGCGTTTTATGCCGGCCGACCTCTACACTAAGTTTTCCAGAAAAGTCCTTCACTCCTTCACCGTACTTTGAACCGACAGTACATCAGTGAGTTACGGGTGAAGGACTTTTCCGTTTTATCCTTCACCATGTCCTTCACCTTTTGCGTTCCGTTCCGTTTCGGAACAGTGCTTTCCGGCGACTTCCGCATAACGGTTTGTCACGTCCGGACGGCTTGCGTCGGCCCCTCGAAATGCGACCTGTCGCTTCTGTGAGGCGAGCGGTCGCCTTGCAGCAGCGACCGCTTGCAAATTTTGTTGCGACCGCTCGCTGTGGCCGCTGTCTGATGACGCATGTTTCCATACAAGTCCTTCACCTGTAATCTCTTGTATGTCAGTAACTTGGAAGGAAGGTGAAGGACTGAACCGTTTTTGGGTGAAACCTGCTGTAGCGCGCGTGCGTGCGCGCGACCGTTTAAACGTCAGATGGTTTGATGGATAGTATGTTAATAATAATTATGACAGATTTCTCTCATATTAAATTATAATTACTATTTTTGTATCTATAAGAACAAAAGGTATGCTTTAGCGAAACTGTAAAATCGATAACCATGTGGTCGCAATTAGTGCTATGATGTTCTATACCAAAATTTCTCTTTATAAGTTTCTTCAGAGGCAATATGAGAAAGATACTCCATGAAAGTTAGAAAAAATATAACACCTTATCTGTATTAATGCTTATATAAACAATTTAATATGACAGAGACCAACCGCATAGAGTATAAAAGAGAATTAACTCCTGAGCTTGATATAGAAAAGGAGATTGTTGCGTTCCTCAATTACAAGGAAGGTGGATACATTTACATCGGCATTGATAAAGATGGTTCAACCGTGGGAGTAAAGGATGTAGATGATTGTATGCTAAGGTTGAAAGATCGCATCAAACATAATATATCCCCTTCCGCAATGGGGCTGTTTGATATAGCAGAGGAACAAAAAGACGGATGTAGCATTATCAAGATTACGGTGGCAAGTGGTATTGAGAAACCATATTTCAAAATAAAATATGGAATGACACCGCGAGGTGCGTATATGCGTGTTGGAACATCGGCTGAGCCCATGCCTCAAGAACAGATTGACCGTCTATTTGCCATGCGGACACGTAACTCTATTGGACGCATAGTATCTAACCGACAGGATTTGAGTTTTGAGCAGTTACGTATCTATTACGACGAACGGGGTAAAAGGCTCAACGATAATTTTAAACGGACATTGGAATTGCTCACTGAAGATGGAAAATAAATTATGTAGCTTATCTTCTGGCTGATGAAAATGGTAATTCAATCAAAGTGGCCAAGTATTCAAGCCTTGACCGTTGTGATTTGATAGAGAATAATGAGTATGGATATTGTTCTCTCATTAAAGCAACCAAGAGCGTGTTGGCCAAATTGGATATTGAAAATAAGGTTGCTGCTGCTATTACACCTATGGAACGCATTGAAACCCCATTGTGGAATAAGGTCGCTTTGCGAGAAGCCGTTATTAATGCAATCGTGCATAATGATTATTCATTTGAGGTGCCGCCTAAATTCGAGATATTTCCAGATAGACTTGAGATAACCTCAGCAGGGCGTTTGCCAGAGTCTCTTTCAGAAGAGGAGTTTTTTAATGGTATATCTATTCCACGCAACAAGGAGTTAATGAGAATTTATCGTGACGTGGAGTTGGTTGAGTCGTTAGGTTCAGGTATTCCTCGCATTCTGAGAGCATACGGTGAAGATTGTTTCAAGTTTACTGATAATTTTATTCGTATAACTTTTCCTAAAAGTATTTATAACCATGCAAGTGACCATGCAAGTGACCATGCAAGTGACCATGCAAGTGACCATGCAAGTTTACAAGTTAAAAAATTGGTTTCTGTTTTAGTCGAAGAGAAAGGACGTTCGGAATTACAGGAATTGTTATCAATTAAGAATAGGGATTATTTTAGGACGGACTATTTAGCTCCGGCAATTAATGATGGTTATGTAGAACTAACTATACCGGATAAGCCCAATAGTCAGAATCAAAAATATCGCCTTACAGTAAAAGGTTTGGCTTTGAAGGAGACATTAAAACGTAAGGAGTAGTTTATCATACAGTATAAAAAACGCACATTTCTAGCATTATGGAATATGTAGTTGTCATTTTGATACTGGGTTGTATCGTAATTTTATATTTGTATCACCGGCAAAATATGAAATTACTACGTTCTGTATCTTCTCCCGAACGCGGAACCAAAGCAGAACGCAGGCTGGTGGTCAAAATGCTGAGAAAGGGAGTTCATCCTAAAGCCATATTTCATGATCTTTATCTGCAAAAGAGAAACGGGGAGTTTTCGCAGATAGACATTGTGGTTGCTACCCCGCAAGGATTACTCGCCATAGAGGTAAAAGATTATAGCGGATGGTTGTTCGGCAATGAGAAGCAGCAATATTGGACGCAGGTTCTGAATTATGGCAAAGAGAAGTATCGTTTCTACAATCCGATTATGCAAAATGCCGGTCACATAAAAGCTTTACGAGAACAGTCGGAACAATTTGCACATTTGCCCATCTTCAACGTCGTACTTTTCGCCGGGAACTGTACGCTCAAGAATGTGAACTACTGGGCTGACAACACCTTTGTGGGTTACATCAGTAATATTTCCTATGTATTGGAAACAGTGAGTGAATTGTGTTTGGCCGGATATACTGACAAAAGAGAGGTTGTACGACTGCTTCACCAAGCCGTTGAGAACGGGAATAATCCGGACATAGTTACCAGCCATCAGGCTTCTGTAAAAAGGAAAAGTATTGGGAGACTTTAACCTTCCATTAGCCGGCATTCCTGAATCCGTAGAATCAACTGGCGCCGTCAGCATTCATGTCGGGCAACTCCAGCGGTTCGTTCTCTTCGGGGATGACTTTCTTCGGGCCGGGTTTCGCACCGAGCTTGATGAGTTTGTTTGAGGCGCCTACCACGCTCTGCCGGCCGTCTTTCAGCTTGTCAGATGCTTTGGTGAACATGGCTGATGCGTCGTGCAGCTTTTCGCCTACCTCGTCGAAGTAGTGCAGGAAGTCGGCCACGCGGTCGAGCAGCTGGCGGGCTGTGTCGAAGATTTGCTCCTGGTTGCGGGCCTGCTGAACCTGTGTCCATGCAATCTGGATGATGCGCAGGGCGGCGGCCAGGTTCTGTTCGCCGGTGATGAAGACGCCTTTCTCAAAAGCGTCGCGCCACAGGCTCGGCTCGCTGTAGAGGGCTAATTGCAGGGCGCCTTCGTTGGGAACGAACATAATGACGTAGTTCAGTGCCTGTCGCGGCGCTTTGATATAGGCGGCATAGTCTTTCCTTGCCAGTTCCTGTACGTGCTGCCGGAGGCTTTTGAGGTGGCGGGACAGGGCTTCGGCACGCTTGGCATCGTCTTCGGCGTTCTGGTAGTCGAGGAAGGCGGTGAGCGAGACTTTGGAGTCGATGATGGCGTCTTTGCCGTCGGGGTAGTGGAGGATGGTGTCGGGAATCATGCGCTGGCCGGTTTCTTCGTTGCGCAGCGCCTTTCCGCCGGCATCGCGCAGGATGGCCTGTTTCTCGTAATGTATTCCCTCTACAAGCCCGTAGCTTGTGAGCAGTTCGTCGAGGATGAGTTCTCCCCAGTTGCCTTGCGTCTTGTTTTCATTGCGCAGGGCATGCGCCAGCTTGTCGGCTTCCTCGCCGACCTCGCGGGTGCGTTTCATGACTTCCTCGATGGCTTTCTCCAGTGACGCGGTGTTTTTGTTGTGCATGTCGCGGCTGACGTCCATGGAGGCTTTCATCTCTTTGATGGTGTCTTTCAGCGGGGTGATGATGGCGTCCATCTGTTGGGCGTTTTGTGCCGACAGCTCATGGCTGCGCTGTTTCAGCAGTTCCTGTGAAGCGTTTTGCAGCTGTTCTCTGACCAGTTTGAGCTGTTCGTCGAAGTGCAGCCGGCGTTCTTCGCTTTCTTTCTCCGCCTGTTCGCGGGTCAGCTCTATTTCTCTTTTCATGGTCAGGTTCTCGGCGGACAGTTGCCGGTTCTCGTCTGCCAGACGGGCGTTTGTTTCTTCCAGCCGTCTGTTGTCTGCCGCGAGGTCGTTGCAGTTGTTGTCTTTCAGGTCTAAAGCCGTGTTCAGGGCGGCTGTCTTGGCTTTCATCGCAAAGTATGTCAGGGCGGCCGCGCAGATTGCCGCGGCGATGCACCATAAGATATATTCCATGTTGCAGGGTGTTTTTGTAAGTGCTGCAAAGGAAACCATAATTTTGTGAAATGTCAAGTTTCTGTTATGTTTTTTTAGTCGTGCGGCCTGAAGTTTCGTGTGTTACGGTGCGCTGTCGGGCGCATTTTCCCGTTGGATTTGGAAGATAGGGGCGTTGGTGTTATCTTTGTAACTGTACGGGGAGGGCAGCGGCGTGCCGTCGTGTGCTTTCCTCCGGCAATGATGATATTCATTCGATAAAAACAGGATTACAGTATGGTTCAATTGGTACCGATGCACATCTCTGACGGCTTTTATTTGCAGGCGGAGAATCTTATGGAGACTGCTTTCCCGTCTGACGAGCGGCGACCTTTGCAGGCTCAAAGGGAACTTATAGGCAGCGATGCTGCGTTTATGCCTCGTTTTATTGTTGACGACGGCGCTTTCGTGGGATTCCTGAATTACTGGGAGTTTGACACGTTCGCTTATGTGGAACATTTTGCGACGGAGCCGGCCCTGCGGGGCGGCGGTTATGGAGGGCGGGTCCTGGATCTGCTGAGGGACGAGATTGCCTGTCCGATTGTTCTTGAGGTGGAATATCCGGAAACTGATTTTGCGCGCCGTCGTATTGCCTTTTACGAGCGCCACGGCTACAGGGTGTGGCAGGGGCATGATTATGTGCAGCCTCCGTATGGCGAGGGAAAGGCGTGGTTGCCGTTGCTGCTGATGGTGAACGGGACGTTGGACGACGGGGCTGAGAGCTTTGAGAGGGTACGGCGGACGCTTTATAAACGGGTTTACGGTGTATCGTCTGAATCTGTACGGTGAACAATTTGTTATCAGATTGTGCCGGACAGGTGACAATGGTTAGCCTGCTTTGCGTATTTTGTATCGTTAGTTTATGTTTTTTCAATATTTATTAGTACTTTTGAAACCGATTTCAGAAAAACGGGTATTTTCAAAAGGTATTTTATGTTGGATTCGATTTCAAAAGCGATAGAAGCGTGCAGTAACTTTTTGTGGGGCTGGCCCATGATTATCATGTTGTTGGGGACGCATTTGTTCCTGACTGTCAGGTTACGTTTTCCGCAACGCAAGATATTCAAGGCTATCCGCCTGTCGTTGACGTCCGACAAGGGGGCGTCGGGGGACGTCAGTCAGTTTGGGGCGTTGGCGACGGCATTGGCGGCGACCATCGGGACGGGCAATATCATCGGCGTGGCCACGGCCATAACGCTGGGCGGTCCCGGTGCGGTGTTCTGGTGCTGGCTGACCGGTGTCTTCGGTATAGCGACGAAGTATGCTGAAGGGCTGGTGGCCGTAAAATACCGTATCAAGACGTCGAACGGCAAAATGTTGGGCGGGCCGATGTATGCGCTTGAGCGCGGTCTCGGCATGAAATGGCTGGCCGTATTGTTTTGCGTGTTTACGGTGCTGGCTTCGTTCGGTATTGGTAATCTGGTGCAGAGCAATGCCATCTCGCTGCTTTGTTATGAGACTTACAGGGTGCCGGTAGAGGTGTCCGGACTGTGTATCGCCGTGGCGGTGGCGCTGGTCGTCATCTTCGGCGTTAAAGGCATCGCGAAGGTTTGCAGCATGTTTGTGCCGCTTATGGCATTGCTTTATGTGTTGGGTTGCGTTTTTATCCTGTTTGTCAACGGGGCTTATGTGGGCGAGGCCCTGAAGCTCATTATCGTTTCTGCATTTAATCCGGAAGCGGCCGGCGGCGGTTTTATCGGCGGCAGCATCATTATGACAGCGCGTTACGGTATCGCACGCGGCCTTTTCAGTAACGAGAGCGGAATGGGTTCTGCACCCATCGTGGCGGCGGCTGCGCGTACCCGCAACCCGGTGCGGCAGGCGTTGGTGTCATCGACCGGTACTTTCTGGGATACGGTGGTGATTTGCGCCTTGACGGGACTCGTGCTGGTGTCGAGTATCCTGGCTTATCCGGACATAACGTATAATGACGGGCCGGCCTTGACGAAGGTTGCTTTTGACAAGATTCCTTATATCGGCGCGCCGCTTTTGACATTCGGTATCATTACCTTTGCTTTTTCCACTATTCTCGGATGGTGCTATTACGGGGAGAAAGCCATGGAGTATCTGACCGGTAAGAAACTGACATTGGTTTACCGCGGTATTTTCATCATTGCGACGTTCTTCGGCGCGATTGTCAAACTTGCGGTGGTATGGAACCTGGCGGACCTGACGAACGCGCTGATGGCCATTCCCAACCTCGTTTCGCTGATTTTCCTCTCCGGAGTCATCGTGGCGGAAACAAAGAAATATTTATGGGAAGACCGGTTGGACGAGGAGGCCGATCCGGAAGACAATCCGATGTAGGCGTTCGAAAACGATGCCGGACAAGAATTTACCACTTCCTTTGTTGCAATATCACGAACTTTTTGCGTAAGTTTGTACAAAAATTATAAGCAGAAAATGAAAAGACACTATTTGTGGATGATGGCATTGGCGGCCGTGTTGGCGCTCGCAGCCTGCCGTAACAAAGAACAGAATACAACCGGGTATGATGCTTACGAGCGACCTGAAAAAAGCAATGAGGTCATCAGGATGAAAGATTACCATTACAGTGCATCCATAAAGTCGGGTAATGCGGAATATACTTATTCCGTAGACAGGGTTCCCAATGATACGCTGCCGGTGGTTACGGATGAGGCCGGTGACCGTTATGCAGATAATGTCATCAGGCTTCGCATTAACAAAAGCGGCAGTCAGATTTTTAACCGTTTGTTTACAAAACGGACGTTTAAGGCTTATGCCGGAGAGGGCTTCATATCAAAAGCCATTCTTGAGGGAATGGCCTTTGACAAGGTCGTACCGCAAGGACTGCGTTTCTCGGCCAGCGTGAGCTATCCCAATTCTGACATGTTTGTGCCTTTTTCCATCACGGTGGCACCGGACGGTTCTTATGTCATTGCCAAAGATGAAGTACTTGACACGGAAACGGATATGGAGGTTGAGGACTCAAGCGTTATAGAATAAAGGTTTTTATCAAACAACTGGAGGAAAATGCTTGTCATTACTTTGTCTAACAGGTTTTTGAAACGTGTCGGATATGCGGTGGGGCTGCTCGTCGTTTTAGGTGTTGGTGTGTTTCTTGGCACACGTGCGAAAGACATATTTTACCAGACTGATTTTATCATTACGGATGATCTGGCCGGTAATATCTTTCCTTCGTCGATATTGGCTGTGGCCACGACAGATGTGATCGTCGTTCCGCCTTCGGACAAGGCTCCGTATGTGGGACATCCCAAGTCTGACATTGCCATACGCATCAAGTCTCCTTCAGAAAACGCGCGGATTACCGTAACGATGGAAGAGACGCCTTTTTTCAGAACTTCCATTTCAGAATTTATTCTGCCTTTGAAGGATACCACGTATGTCGTTTATCCCGATATTCTCTGGAACTTTGACGCATTGCGTAATAATCTGCAGGCGGAGCCTGTTAATGTTACTGTCCAAGTGCAGGTGAAAGGACAGGAACCGAGCCGTCAGGTGAAAACCTTCTCGGTGAGAAGCATCAATGAGTGTCTGCTGGGTTACATTGACCATAACAACAAAGTCAGGCGCACGGATATGTTGTTTGCGGCTTACGTCAACGAGAACCATCCGCTTATAGACGGGATTCTTCGTGAGGCGTTGAATACGAGGATCGTCAATCGTTTTGCCGGCTATCAGGTGAGTCAGGCGGAAGGTGTTGACAGGCAGGTTTATGCTTTGTGGCACGTGCTACAACAACGTAAGTTTAAGTATAGTTCCACTTCTTATACCAGTTTGTCGAGCAATGTTGTCTTTTCACAGCGGGTAAGGACTTTTGAGGATGCTTTCCGTTCGTCGCAGATTAATTGTGTGGATGGCAGTATCGTGTTTGCTTCGCTTTTGCGTGCCATCAATATTGACCCGATTCTGGTACGGGTGCCCGGTCACATGTATATCGGTTATTACACGGACAGCCGGCACAGCGACGTGGATTTCTTGGAGACGACCATGATTGGCGACATTAATCTTGATGACTTTTTCCCGGAAGAGAATCTGGATTCTGTCGTAGTGGGGAAATCCCAAAAGGAAATGTCGAGAATCGCTTTTGAGAAGTCCAAAGTCTATGCCCGTAAGAATTACGAGAAACACAGAAAGCAGCTTGAGGGAGGTACCGTGGGTTATACTTTCCTTGAAATTTCCAAATCATTGCGCAGGAAAATACAACCCATCGGCAAGTAACACTTGTGTTTATTCAGTTTCAGCCTGCGGATAATGCAGGTTGTCAGGACGTATCTGTTCCAGCACCTCATGCAGGAATTTTGCAGCTTCCCATTTGGCCATGGGCAGGTCGTGCAGCAGGTAGTTGCCGCAATCGCGTGGGGTTGTCCCCGGAACCTCGCCTTCATAAGCGGCGATGAAGCGGAATGTTTCTTTCATGATTTCGACCATGTCTTCGGATGAGAAATCACCTTTTACGAGCAGATAGTTGCCGGTGAGGCAGCCCATCGGTCCCCAGTAAACAATGCGGTTTCCCCATGTCGGATGGTTCCTCAGGAAGGTGGCCGCCAAATGTTCAATGGTGTGCAGTGCGCCTTGGCCCAAAGCCGGTTCGCGGTTAGGCGCTTTCATGCGGATGTCAAACGTCGTAACGGTCTCGCCGCCCACTTCGTCCTTTCTGGAGACATAAATGCCACGTTGCAGGTGAATGTGGTCGATGGTAAAACTTGGAATCTTTTTCATTGATGCAGAGTTTATATTGTTTCTTATAATGTTTGCGGAAGGGAGTTCAGGAAAGTACGGATGACGCCGAAAGAACGGTCGGCTAATGTGTCCCAGAATCCTTTGTACTGTGCCCAATGTCCGTCAGCGAAAGGGGTGTCGCTGATGATACGGAAACTTATGAACGGTATGCCGTAAAGATAGCATACTTGGGCGATGGCTCCCGACTCCATGTCGACGGCAAGGCCTTTGGGGAACTGAGTTTTGATGGTTTCCATTTCAGCCCGGTTTGTGATGAACTTGTCACCGCTGCAAATCAGTCCGCCATGGATATTACTTTCACAATGTATGGTGGCTGCAGCTTTTGCCAATGTTTCATGACCGTTGAACACCGGTGGCAATCCCTGTATCTGTCCGTAAGCGTTGCCCGTGCCGCACCATACGTCATGGTAGACCACTTGTGTGCCGTACACCACATCCATCACGCCGATTGTCGCATCGATGCCACCGGCAACACCTGTGCTGATGATGGCGTCCGGCCGGATGTTCATAATCAGTTCTGTCGTGCCAACGGCTGCGTTTACTTTTCCGATGCCACATTCCATGATATATAATGTATTGCCGTTCAGATGGCCGGTACAATAGTCATAACGTCCGTGATGTTCGGTACGGACATCGGACAAAAGTCCGGTGAGCTGTTTCCTTTCGGAAGACATGGCAGCAATGATTCCTATTTTCATACGTTCGCCTTTAAAAGATTGTCAAGCGCAAAGATACGATTTTTCTGCCATAAATCGTATCATGAAAACGGTGATATAAAAAAGGTGTACCTTGGGGAGGGTACACCTTGTTGAGCGTTGTTTTTCTCAGTCTATTTCCTTTATTTTACCTTTCTTGTCGAATTTCATGTCCACATCATTGGTAAGTTCAACTTCGTATTCCCGAGGATCCTTTTCTATCCTGGTTATTTTCTCACCCGGAAACATTACGTTGACTTCTTTTTTAATGAAGTCGGGAATGAAAACAGCCGGTACTTCATTTCTTTGGCAGTCTACTTCCGTCCAGTTACCTTTGCTGTCGAAACATACTTCCCAGCCGTTTACTAATTGTACCTCATACGTCGGAGACTGGAAAAGATCTTTTTCGATCTTTATGTAAGATACCTTGGTGTTGGAAAAATGTTTGTTGAGAACTTCGCGGGCAGGAGCCGGAATGTCGGCTACGTTTCTTGTAATCACGTCATCGGCGCAAGCTGTGGTACCGATTCCCAATCCTAATACTAATGCCATTAAAATCTTTTTCATAATCGTAAGTTTTAAATGTTAATAATCAATTTCGTTGATACAAAGTAAACTTCAGATTTGGGAAAGAATTGGGAATTTCAGGCCAAATGTTCGTGTTTAGGGAATTTTAACACAAAGTGATGCTGCCCGTCAAAATTATATTGCAATTTAATATGATAATATTGTGTGATGGACTGTACGATTGACAGTCCCAGTCCGATGGAGTCTTTGTATCGGGAACCGCCTTTGTAGAAGCGGTTGAACATTTTGTCCTTGTCCAATGGTGTTTCGCCATCGTTGGTGATTTCCACACAGTTTTCGTCTGTTTGTATGATTACGCTTCCCTTTTCGGGACTGTGTACGATGGCGTTTTTGATGAGATTGTTCATCAGCGTATGTGCCAGTGATTCGTTCATGTATGCGGTGCAAGGGCCTTTTTCATGCAGGCGGATGTCAAGCTGTTTGTCTTCATAAATTTCCGAAAGGAGACCGGTAATGCTTTTTATATGTTTGTTCAGATCTACTTCAGTAGTTTCCGGAAATTGTCCGTTGTGTATGCGCGAAAGCAGGAGCAATGATTTGTTGAGTTGTACGGCACGGTTGAGGCTTCCGTAAAGTTCGTCGATGGCTTTCAGTTCCTTTTCGCATAGGCATTCGCTCTCGGCCAATAATTCCAACTTCCCGAGAGCGATGGCCAATGGTGTCTGAAGTTCATGCGATGCGTTTTCAATGAATTGTTTCTGCTCTTCATAGGTACGTTCGTTACGGGCCTGCATGTCGATGGCGGCCTGTATAAGTGTTCTGAACTCTTTGATTTTTGTGTTGTTGGCCAACGGTGGCGCCTTACGGTCGGGGGATATGTTTTCCAGCCATGACAATAAGGTACGCATTGGTTTGAATATTTTTTTTAGCAGGAAACGGGTGCCCAGCAAGGTGCAGAGCCAAAGTATTGCATAAAGGGTAATAAGATACCAAAAGATGGCTCTTACGACATCATCCCGTTCCAATGTAGACAGTCGCAGTTCCAATTCATAATAGTTCAGGTCTGATGCGCGGAAACAGGATTTCATGACTCTTACCGGTTCATATTCATCTTCCGTTTCGATGTAGACTGTTGAGTCGTAGAAACGTTCCTGATAATCGTAGGCTTCTTCTTCCGTGATGGGGCGAATGGTGTAGCTGTGCAGTATCCGGTCTTCTGTCTTGAGGATGGTGGAATCGGCCAAGATTTTTCCGACCACTATTCCGCGGTAGTTCTCAAGGGTATCGTCTGTTTCGTCCATTACTTCATCAATGATGGTGTAATAAAAGAAAATTCCCCATATTCCCATCAAGATAATCAGGAAGACGGACATGTGACGGTTGATGTATTTCAGAAGGTTCATGGCAAAAGTTTTTCTGTAGTGATGGTCATGTATCGGTCGTGAGTTTATACCCGAAACCGTATACGGACTTAATTTCCGGTTCTGAACCGGCCGCTTTCATTTTTTTTCGAAGGTTTTTCACTTGCGAGTAAATGAAATCGAGACTGTCGGCCTGGTCGATATTGTCGCCCCAGACGGATTCGGCGAGCGAGGTCTTGTTGATGAGCCGGTTGGGGTTGCTCGCAAAATAGTAGAGCAGGTCGAACTCTTTGCGGTTGAGAATCAATGGTTGTCCGTTGACGCTTGCTTCGCGGGTGTCGGGCGTGACGGTCAGGTTGCCTATGATGATACTGGTGTCGCCGTTCGCTTTCTTACGCCGGAGCAAGGACTTGACTCGTGCGTTCAGTTCGGCCAGATGGAAAGGTTTGGCCAGGTAATCGTCAGCGCCCAGATTCAGTCCTTCCACCTTGTCCTCGATGGAATCTTTGGCCGAAAGGATGATGACGCTTTCTTTTTTACGCTGTTTCTTGAGGTGCGCCAGGATGGAAAGCCCGCTTCCGCCCGGCAACATGATGTCGAGCAGGATACAGTCATAATCGTAGTCGTTTATTTTGCTCATGGCTGTGGCATAGTCTTCGGCACACTCTACGATGAACTTTTCTTTCAGAAGCGATTCCCTGACGGTGTCACGCAATGCTTCTTCGTCTTCGATAATCAGGATTTTCATGAGCAGGGCATTTCCTTGTTTATTCCAGTCCGTCGATAGGCAGTTCGTCTTTTTTGCGGTAGCCGGTGTTGGTTACGATGGCAACGAGGTCACCCTCCCCGGTGAGGACGCGTACTTCTATGTATGGTATCTTATTGTGGTTAAATGTTTCGCGGGCTTCCGCGTAGAGCGTTGTGCCGGGTTTTGCAGACTTTAGGAATGTGATATTAGAGCTGAGTGAAAGGGTAATGTTTTTATGGCTGTTGGCTACGGCCGCGAAGGCCAGGTCGGCAAGTGTGAAGATGGCGCCGCCCTGGCAGACACCGGCGGCATTGAGATGTTCTTGCGTAACAGTCATGCTGACACGTGCATAGCCAGGTTCGATGTGGAGAATCCGCGCACCGGCATCGTATGCGAAACGGTCTTTAATGAGAAATTCGTTCAGTTTCATGATTATAACTATTTTAAGTCAGAGGTTTCAAATATACGTTTTTTCCCGGATGGTTGTATCACCGGCAGTGGCAGATGTGTGATAGTAATTCGGACTTATAACGATCCGTGTTTATGCAAAAGTGGCCAGCAGGTCGTCCCATGCGTTGCAAAGGGCTTGCATGGACGGAAACAATAGGTCGGCTCCTGCGTCGAGCAGTATGCTGTCGGGGAGGGGGCCGGTGTTGACTGCAATGGTGAAGATGTTGGCGGCAACGGCCGCTTCGACGCCTAACGGTGCATTCTCGACAACGATGCCTTCCCAAGGTTGCAGATGGCCTTTCCGGAGTCCCATCAGGTAAGGTTCCGGGTTGGGCTTGCCATGCTTTACATCGAAGCTGGTCACCATCAGTTCCCACCGGAATATGCCCGGGAAGTTTGAGTTAAGCCGATCCAACAGGGTGACTTGCCCGGAGCCGGTGACAATGAGCGGTGTCCGTCCGCTGTCCTTAACCTTGATGAGCAGTTCGTGCGCGCCGGGCATCTTTGGTGCTTCGGGGCAACGGCTGAACAGGTCGGATTTGGCTTTGTAAATTACTTGTTTTTCTTCTTCCGTGGCGTCGCGTCCCCATGCTCGCTGCGCCAGAATATTGATGGTGCCTGCCCCGGTGCGCCCTTCATGTAAATAGGCTTCTTCGGCCGACATTTCTAATCCGAACTGGGTCATGGCGTGGCTCCACGCATACGCGTGATTAGGCATGGAGTCGAACAGTACACCGTCCATATCAAACAGCACGGCTTTGAGGCAAGTCTGCTCAAAGCCGTGTTTATTCAGATAGTTTTCTTTTTCTTTTTCAAACATGGATTTACTTGTTTAATCTCGCGCGGATGGCTTCGCTTTCCTTTTCATAACCCGGTTTGTTGAGGAGGGCAAACATGTTTTTCTTGTAAGCCTCTACACCCGGCTGGTTGAAGGTGTTGACACCTAACAAGTTACCGCTGATACCACAGGCTTTTTCAAAGAAATAGATGATTTGGCCGAGATAGTATTCGTTAAGTTCAGGCACGATTAGGCGCATGTTGGGCACACCACCGTCAACGTGAGCGAGCTGGGTGCCGAGTTCCGCCATCTTGTTAACCTCGTCGACACGTTTTCCCGCCAAGAAGTTCAAACCGTCAAGGTTCTCCTCGTCAGTTGGGAACAGTACTTTGTGGTTCGGTTGTTCGATACTGATGACCGTTTCATAGATGGTACGCTCACCTTCCTGAATCCATTGGCCCATGGAGTGGAGGTCGGTAGTGAAGTCAACGGCTGCCGGGAAAATGCCTTTTCCTTCTTTGCCTTCTGATTCTCCGTAGAGTTGTTTCCACCATTCGTTCAGGTAATGCAATTTGGGTTGGTAGTTCACCATTATTTCTATTTTCTTGCCGGCATCATATAATGCGTTGCGGCACGCAGCATATACGGCTGATGGATTTTCGGTGAACGGTACGTCAATGGCTGTTGCTTTTTCCATGTCGGCTGCGCCTTCTACTAACTTGGCGATGTCGAATCCGGCTACAGCAATCGGGAGCAAGCCTACCGGGGTGAGGACAGAGAAACGACCACCCACATTGTCGGGTATCACGAAGCTCTTGTAGCCTTCTTTGTCAGCAGTTGTGCGGGCTGCGCCTTTCTTTGCATCGGTTACGGCCACGATGACCTTTTGCGCCATCTCCTTGCCGCGCTGGTCTTCGCACTGTTTCTTGAGCAGGCGGAAGGTGAGAGCCGTCTCGGTAGTTGTACCGCTTTTTGAGATGTTGATGACGCCGAATTTCTTGCCTTTCAAATAATCACACATTTCTGCCAGATAATCCTCACTAATGTTGTTTCCTGCATACAGAATGACGGGATTCTTGCTGTCGTTGAGCAACCACTGGAAACTGTTGCTCAAGGCTTCGATAACGGTACGTGCGCCCAAATAGCTGCCGCCGATACCGGCTACGACTACCACCTCGCAGTTGTCGCGCAACACTTTGGCTGTTTCGTTAACTTCGGCAATGAATGCCGGTGTGATGGAACTTGGCAAGTGTAACCATCCGAGAAAATCATTGCCGGGGCAGGTGCCGTTTTCCAGTGCTTCCTGTGCAGCCTTCACTTTCGGTTCATAGGCTGAAATCGCGTTTGCGCTCAGAAACTGGGCGGCTTTTGTAATGTCTAACTGAATATTTTTCATCTTTTTTCGCGTTTAAATATCTGTATTTAATTTGATTTTATCTGATTGGTTCTTCTGTTTATCTGAATGAATCGGTGAGGAGTTTTATCTCGATACTCGGCGAAATACGTTCGTACAGAATGTTGTAGACGGCGTCCAAAATGGGCATGTTCACGTGCAGGTGCTTGTTGATGTCTTTCATACATTTCGTACCGTAATATCCTTCCGCTATCATTTCCATTTCAAACTGGGCACTTTTCACGCTGAACCCTTTGCCTATCATTGTTCCGAACACACGGTTGCGGCTGAAGTTGGAGTAACCGGTGACTAATAAGTCGCCTAAATACACTGAGTCGATGATGCTGCGTTCTATCGGGTGTACCGTTTTCAAAAAACGGTTCATCTCTTGGGCTGCATTGGATATCAGTACTGACTGGAAATTGTCGCCGTACTTCAATCCCGTGCAGATACCGGCCGCGATGGCATAGACATTTTTCAGGACCGACGCATATTCGATGCCGATCACGTCGTCGCTGGTCTTTGTCTTTACATAGTCGCTGGCCATCATGTCGGCAAAGTTCTGAGCTTTGTTCAGGTCGGCGCAGCCCACCGTGAGGTAAGTCAGCCGGCCGAGCGCCACTTCCTCGGCATGGCTCGGGCCGCCCAACACGGCTAAGTTTTCATCGGGTACGCCGTATATCTGGTGGAAATATTCGGAACAGATCAGGTTCTCGTCGGGAACGATACCTTTGATGGCTGTAACGATGAATTTGTCACGCAGACGCGCCTTCAACTTTTTCAGATGGCTTTTAAGGTAGGGTGATGGCGTGACGAATACCAACGTGTCAGACTCTTCCACAATTTTGTTGATATCTGAAGAGAAGTTGATGCGGTTGACATCAAACTTAACACCCGTCAGGTATGCCGGGTTATGCCCCAAACGGCAGAATTCTTCTATGCGGTCGTCACGCCGCATGTACCAAGAAATGGAATCATTTCGCTCCAGCATCATTTTGGCGATGGCGGTAGCCCAACTGCCGCCCCCCATGATGGCTATGGTTCCACAGTTTCCCATGATTCGTCAGTTAAGTTTCTCAATCCATGCCGCCACGTCGTTGACAGACGGTTTTTCGGTTTCTAACTTATATTTTTTGATGATTTCGCCGATTTGTTGCTGTACTTTTTGAGGGTTGACTCCTTGAAGGTCGTTGACTAAATTGTAGCCTGCCTTTTGGAGTATCGGGACGAGTTCTTCGGCTATGCCAATTTCCATAAACTTGGCCGGTTGGTCTTTGGGGATTTTCTTTTCGGGGCGCATCTGTGGGAAGAACAATACTTCCTGGATGGTGGTTTGGCCTGTCAGCAGCATTGTCAGGCGGTCCATGCCGATACCGATACCTGCCAAGTTCGGCATGCCGTATTGCAGGGCGCGCAGGAAATCCTGGTCGATGAACATGGCTTCGTCGTCACCTTTTTCGCTCAGGCGCAACTGATCCTGGAAACGCTCTTCCTGGTCTATCGGGTCGTTTAACTCGGAGTAAGCGTTTGCCAATTCCTTGCCGTTGACCATCAATTCAAAGCGCTCGGTCAGTTCCGGATTGTTGCGGTGTTTCTTTGTGAGGGGTGACATCTCAATGGGATAATCGGTGATGAATGTCGGTTGGATGAAAGTGCCTTCGCAGAATTCCCCGAATATCTCGTCTATCATCTTGCCTTTGCCGAAAGTCTCGTCAACTTCATCCATGTTGAGTGCCTTGCAGACTTCGCGTATTTCCTCTTCGCTCTTTCCGTTCAGGTCATAGCCTGTTTTCTCTTTGATGGCATCGAGAATGCTGATACGCTTGTACGGTGCTTTGAAGTCAATGATGTTGTCGCCCACTTTCACTTGGGGCGTACCGTTGACATCCATGGCTATTTTTTCAAGCATCTGTTCCGTATATTCCATCATCCAGTACAAGTCTTTATAGGACACATACAGTTCCATGCAGGTGAACTCAGGGTTGTGGTTGCGATCCATGCCCTCGTTGCGGAAATTCTTTGAGAACTCATAGACACCCTCGAAACCGCCCACAATGAGTTTCTTCAGGTACAATTCGCAGGCGATGCGCATGTACAGGTCGATGTCCAGCGCATTGTGGTGGGTAATGAACGGACGGGCTGACGCACCTCCGGGGATAGACTGTAGGATAGGGGTTTCCACCTCTGTGTAACCGTCCTTGTCGAAAAAGGCGCGCATGGATTTATAGATTTGCGCACGTTTGAGGAATGTTTCTTTCACGCCGCTGTTTACGACCAAATCAACGTAGCGCTGGCGGTAACGCAGTTCCGGGTCGTCGAAAGAGTCATACACTTCACCGTCCTTGGTCTTTACGATAGGCAACGGTTTGATGCTTTTGGCCAAAACGGTCAGTTCCTCTGCATGTACACTTATTTCGCCGGTTTGAGTTTTGAAAACAAAGCCTTTGATGCCCACAAAGTCGCCTAAGTCTAACAACTTCTTGAAGACAACATTGTACATGTCTTTGTTTTCTTCGGGACAAATATCGTCACGTGTGATATAAACTTGGATACGTCCTTTTGAGTCCTGCAATTCAATGAAAGAGGCTTTGCCCATGATGCGGCGGCTCATCATACGCCCTGCGATACATACTTGGCGTTTTGCCCCATCTTCGTATTCTGCCTTTATGTCGGTTGAAAAAGCATTGGTAGGATATGCGGCGGCCGGATACGGGTCTATACCCAAGGCACGAAGTTCATTCAGGTTGTTTCTTCTGACGATTTCCTGTTCACTTAACTCTAAAATGTTCATTTTCTATTGTTGTTATGTATATGGGGACAAATTTACAAAAGTTTTGTGAACTAAGCCAATTAAATGCGTGTTTATTGGGGTAAAGCCGTTACATTTTGTTTGTTTCGTCATTACGCTTATATCTGTCTTTGCAATTATCGAGATTGAAACAAATATGTCAATAATACATTGTTGTATATTTGCTTGCGTACCGGCGGTTTTCCGTTTCCGTGAAATGAAAATGTTTATAACAAAGTTTGTTTTATATAAAACAAGGCTTCTTTTAATTATAAAAAACTTTCTTATATATAAAATAAGCCTTAATATAAAGAATACATAAGTCCGGCAAAAACATTACAGCGTTGTCTTATTGTTTTTCCCGTTTTGATAATGCAAATTTCTTTCTCTTCAGGCTGACCAAAATTTATGCTTGAGTAATGAAGCCTTAAGGCTTTTACGTTGTTCCAGAAAGTGAGCAGTCGTTTTACAGATATGGATACTGTAATATTCAAACTAAGCATTGGATTTTTTAGCACGACTAATATAAATATTCTTTGCAGTCTCCGGATGACGTGCCTGAAGTGTTTCTTGTATATGCAATTTGAGGAGACTCTCACGAGTCCCCTCAAAAACTTTTTAAATTATAACGATATAAAGAAATTGTATGAATATGGTTATGTGATTATAAGAATGCCGCAATGGCATTTGGGATTCTTCTATCGTTTAACTATTATGGCCTGTTCTGTCATCTCGTGACTTTGCAAAGATATGCCGAAAGGCCGAATCCCGCAATCGCTAAAAATAGTGATTTTGTGAATACCCGGTTGTTCGTCTTGTCTTTTATCGTAGCTTTATTTTCAGAACCTTTCCGCCGTAAGCGGGTACGTCTGTCAACACACTTTGCTTGCTGTTGAAGGCGATGCATTCTTTGTTGCCATCGAGCAGATTGGTGGCGATGACTTCTTCCTGTTCGTCGATTCCCATAAATTCAAACAGGTGGTGAGGCAGGTTGACAGACATGTGGCGATCTGTATCTTCAAAGTTGGCGATGATGAGTAACAGTTCGTTTTTGTAACGGCGGATGAAGGCATAAGCCTTGTCCGCATTGAACAGGTCGCTGTTGTTGTTTACATACATCAGGTCATAAAAGTCTCCTTTGTAAATGGCTTTTTCTTTCCTGCACATGTTCAGTATTCCTGCATAAAACGATTTGAGAACGATTTCTTCGGCCGTGAGCAACTTGTTGTCGTACTTGCCACGGTTTCTCCACCGCCGTACGGTGTCGACACTCCAGTAATCGAAGATGGTAGTGCGTCCGTCAAGTCCGCTGAAACCCTCGTTGTCCATGCCGCGTTCTCCAAGTTCCTGACCGAAATAAACCATGACGGGGTTTTTACCCATGCAGGCACAAGTCAAGAAGGCTGCACATCCCTTTCTTGCATCTCCTGCAAAAAAATCGGAGGCGATGCGCTGTTCATCGTGGTTTTCAAGGAAGTTGAGCATGTGTTCTTTGATGTCGTCAACGTTTTGCCAGCAGCCTGTAATTTGCCGTGCTGACTGGTAGCCGCAAATGACGCCACGCAGGGTATCATAAAGGCCGACTTTGTCGTAAAGGTAGTCAAAATGTCCTTCGTGGACGTAGCTTCTGTATTGTCCCGGATTGTAAACCTCGGCAATGAAAATGAGGTTAGGGTAGAGGGCCTTCACTTGTGGAATGACCCATCCCCAAAACTCGACCGGAACCATTTCTGCCATGTCACAGCGGAAACCGTCCACATCCTTGCCTGCCCAGAATAACAAGATGTCTCTCATCTTCATCCACGTGTCGGGTATCGGTTCAAAGTGTTTGCTGCCTCCCCCACAATAGTCGACGCCATAGTTCAACTTGACGGTTTCATACCAGTCGTTGATGCCGGGGCTGGCGCTGAAATTATCGTTGCCTGTGGCTTTGGCAGGGAACTCACGGTAGGCTTCCGGCGCGTTTCCTTGCAGGTCGAAATGTGGACTGAATGTTGTGCCGGGAATGTAGTAGAAATTGTTCTGCGGGTTAAAGGCATGGTCTGTCCGGTCGTCTTCGCCCAAATCTTTCGTTCCGGCCGGTTTACTGTCGGAATGGTACTGTCGCGCCACATGATTGGGTACGAAGTCGATGAGTATTTTCAGTCCGGCTTTGTGTGTGCGTTTCACTAAATTCTCGAACTCTTTCATCCGCTCGACCGGTTTTGTGGCTAAATCGGGGTCGACATCATAATAATCTTTGATGGCATAAGGTGAGCCGGCCTTGCCTTTTACGACTGCCGGATGGTCGGGGCGTATGCCTTCTTTGCTGTAATCCGTCTGCGTGGCATGTTCAATGATGCCGGTATACCAGATATGTGTGGCGCCGAGTGTCTTGATTTCATCTAAAGTCTTTTGAGTGAAGTCGGCTAATTTCCCGCAACCGTTTTCAGTGATTCCGCCGTTGTGCCGACAATGGGCGTTGTCATTTCCGAATAATCGGGTAAAGACTTGGTAAATGATGATTTTGTTTTCCATTATAATAATAGAAGATAGATATTATGAATTAAGAAAAATCCCCTTGTCCGAGTTTGTGGCAGAGGGCAAGAGGAATTTTATAAAAAGTGGCGTATGTCTATGCTTGCACGCCGTGTACCGTGATGTCTGCGTTGCCTTTGGCTATTTTACCAATCATGCCTTGCAATGCTTTTCCCGGGCCGCATTCTGTGAAATCGGTAGCTCCGGCACTGATCATGTTCTGCACTTCCTGTGTCCAGCGTACGGAAGCCGTCAGTTGTGCAATCAGGTTGGCTTTGATTTCATTGGCGTCGGTATGTGCTTGGGCATCTACGTTTTGGTAAACAGGACATTTCGGCGTGCTGAAGTTTGTAGCTTCTATTGCTGCCTGAAGTTCGTCCTTGGCCGGTTGCATCAAGGGAGAGTGGAAGGCACCGCCTACAGGCAATACCAATGCGCGTTTTGCACCTGCTGCTTTCAGTTTTTCGCAGGCTGCATTGACAGCTTCGATGTTGCCGCTGATGACAAGCTGGCCCGGACAGTTGTAATTAGCCGGAACCACAATATTGCCTTCTGTGCTGACTTCCTTGCAGATGTTTTCAATGGTCTCGTCTTCCATGCCTACAATGGCGGCCATGGTTGAGGGGGCAGCTTCGCAGGCTTTTTGCATGGCCATTGCACGTGCGTATACCAGTCTGAGGCCGTCTTCAAAGCTGAGGGCACCGGCAGCTACCAAAGCTGAAAACTCGCCCAATGAATGTCCGCCAACCATTTCCGGTTTAAAATCGTCGCCCATGCAAAGGGCTGTAATGACAGAATGCAGGAATACTGCCGGTTGGGTTACCTTTGTCTGTTTCAGTTCTTCATCGGTACCGCTGAACATAATGTCGGTGATGCGGTAGCCTAAAATATCGTTAGCTTTTTCAAATAATTCTTTTGCGAGCGGGTTGTTCTCGTAGAGGTCTTTACCCATGCCTACAAATTGTGCGCCCTGACCGGGGAATACAAATGCTTTCATTTTTCTTTATTGTTTAGTAAGTATGTAATATCAGTTATCTTATGTATTGCACGTGCAAATTTAGTAAACTTTAGTTAATAATCAGCTTTTGTGGGTCAAAAAAGTGGTTTAAAGGACCGTGACCGTGTCCGAAATGTATTTCCGACGCGCTCTCGAGTGCGTGGGTAACATAGATTTTTGCTTTGTCGACAGCCTTTGCAAGTGGTAGTCCACGCGCCATGTAGGCAGCGATTGCAGACGACAGTGTACAACCGGTTCCGTGCGTGTTGCAGGTTTTTATCTCTGCTGACAGAAAAGTATGTATCGCTTCATCTGCGCCGTTCGCGACAAGTACGTCCGTTTTTCCTGATGAGGGGAGATGGCCGCCTTTGACTAATACCGCTTTACAACCAAAGCGCAGCATCTCGCGTCCGGCTGTTGTCATTTCATCAACTGTATGAGGGATATGTCCGGTCAGTATTTCAGTTTCGGGCAGATTGGGAGTTATCAGGGTGCAGAGTGGTAGCAATGCTTGTTTCATGGCCTCCAATGCCTGCTCTGTGATGAATGGTACACCATTGCTTGACGCCATTACCGGGTCGAGTACGATTCTTATTTCGGGATGTCTGTTTAATACGGCTGTGAGCGCGAGAATGGTCTCACGGTCGGTTAACATGCCGATTTTGATTACATTCACGTCCATATCCTCTATGACAGTCTCAACCTGAGCTTTTATCACATGTGCCGGTAGCGGCATGATGTTTTTCACGCCACAAGTGTTTTGTACGGTGATGGCCGTAATGGCACTCGCCGCATAGCAACCGAGTGCGGAGATGGTTTTGATGTCAGCTTGTATGCCGGCACCGCCACTGCAATCGGACCCGGCTATGGTCAAGACGGATGGGACCTTTCTTTTCATGTCATTTATCTGTCTGAATTTGTATTTGTTTGCATTTCGTGGTGCAAAAATATTTTTTTTTAGCTAATATTCAAATTAAATATGGAACTTTGGGCTATGAGATAAAAATTATGTATATTTGTCAGCAATGAATAAAAATGTAGCCATGGAAGCAAGTAATAACCATCTCGTAATTATGGCGGGAGGCATCGGCAGCCGATTCTGGCCAATGAGTACTCCTGAGTGCCCGAAACAATTTATTGACGTCTTGGGGTGTGGGCGTACCTTGTTACAACTGACTGCCGACAGGTTTAAAGGCCTATGTCCGGTAGAGAATATATGGGTAGTGACGTCTGAGAATTACGCTGCTATCGTGAAAGAACAGTTGCCTGAGATTCCGGAAAGCAATATATTGAAAGAGCCATGCCGGAGAAATACTGCTCCATGTATCGCCTATGTAAGTTGGCGTATCAAGAAAAATAATCCCCGTGCCAACGTTGTGGTAACGCCCAGTGACCATATTGTCATGAATGTGCCGGAATTCCAGCGCGTAGTTCTTTCGGCTTTGTCGTTTACGGCTGAAAATGACGCGATAGTCACTTTAGGTATGAAACCGACGCGGCCGGAAACCGGTTTTGGCTATATTCAAGCGGATCTTTCCGTGGCTTCGGCACGTAACAAGGAAATATTCAGGGTTGACTCATTTAAAGAGAAACCCGACTTGGAGACTGCACAGAAATATATTCGCCGTAACAATTATTTTTGGAATGCCGGTATTTTTATTTGGCGTGTCAGTACTATTGTCAACGCATTCAGGGTGTATCAACCGGGTATATCCAAAATATTTGAGAACATGATGGATGTTTATGGTACGGATGGTGAACAGACTGCCATCAACAGGGAGTTTCCTCTTTGTGAGAGTATTTCGGTGGATTATGCCATAATGGAAAAGGTCGAAGAGATATTTGTTGTACCGGCCGATTTCGGATGGAGCGATTTGGGTACATGGGGCGCTTTACATGAACAAGTTGGAAAAGATATTTATGGAAATGTTTGTATAGGCAGTGACATACGCTTGTTTGAGACGCGCGATTGTATTATTCATACCACGCAAGAGAAAAAAGTTGTCGTGCAAGGACTTAACGGCTACATTGTTGCAGAAAAGAATAATACTTTGTTAATTTGCAAACTTTCTGAGGAGCAACGAATCAAACAATTCAGTGAGTGATACATATTAATCAAGGTGTAAACAGAAAAAGAACCGGCATGACGGTAAATGGAAAATATACATCACCGTGGTGTCGGTTTATTATGTTCAGTACTTTTTATCTTCGGACTTGATTTTTAGAAACCATTCGGGATGGGTGATGACATAATCGTAGAATTCGTTTGTTTCAATTTCCTCAGGGAAATATGAACCTAAGGCGACCTCTAAAAAAGGGTCATCGACTTCGCATGCGGATTTGAGAAATGACAAAAATGTTTTGGCGTCATCCCGTTTCAAGGCGCATAAAGAAAGGTAAGCATAGGCCTTGTTGGCCGAGATGCGGTTTTTGCTTTCCAATACAGAACGCAGATAATGTTCAGCTTCTTTGTAGTGGAAACATTCAGCATAAGCTATTCCTATATAAAGGCATGTTTCCGCTTTCTTTTCGGGTTTGGATTCGGTAATGGCGGAATTAAAACATTTGAGAGCTTCAGCCGGCCTGTTGTTTTCAAGGTAAATGTTTCCTTTAAAAATATTAATATGATGTTCTAACGGGGTAATATTGTTCGCCGTTTCAATTTCATCAATTGCAGCCTTCACATTTCCTTGTTTACTGTATAGCATGGACAATTGAATATGAATTTGTTGCTGGACAATATGGTCGGTGCGTGCGTATTTGCAGCCTTTTTCAAGCTGTGTCCGTGCGTTTTCGTAATCCTTGATATTGAAAAGCGAGATGCCATCATACAAGTAATTCATCGCATCAACGGGGAAAGCTTTGATGGATGCCTCATAGTAACGGTGGGCTTCATGAAAATTGTTTTGGTAGAACAAACAATGAGCTTTCATCTGTAAACTGCGTGGGTCAGTTTCGTTGATTGCTAATGCGAAATCTATCGTCTCGTTGGCTTTAGTATAATCATTGAGGAGAATATAGACCTCTGTCAACGATTGCCAGGCATAAATGTTGTAGGGGTTGATATCAAGAGCGCGGTTGAGAATCTCAACTGCTTCTTCTTGTCGGTTGAGTCCGGACAGAATTTCCCCTTTAAGTTTAAGGTTACGGTCGCTTGCCGGATGGATGGCCAGTACTTTTTCGCACCATGTGTCTGCTATCTCAAATAAACCGTAGTCAATATACAAATATGCAATGTCATACGCAAACAACTCTATGTCATCGTCCATCCGATGTGATGCTTTTTCTATGTATGCGGCTGCTTCTGACAGTTTTTTTTCGTATAGTAATAGTTCCGCATCAAAAAAGATGACTTCGCGGTCATTTTCATCGGGGAATTGTTTGCGGATGGCTTTCGCACCTTCAATGTCGTTGGCAAAAAGCTTCTGTCGTGCCATGAAAATGAACGGGTCTACACAATCCGGATGTAGGCTACGAGCGTAATTGATACACTCTGTAGCCTTTTCTGTTTCGCCGCTTATCATGTAAAACTCCGCAATGTCAGTCAGTTCATCTGCTTCCAAATAAACTGGCTGATTTGTTCCCAGCATTTTTTCGTATAGGGATAGATGCTTTTTAAACTCGGCATCGTTGAAATATGAAAAGTCTTCGCCAGACATCCTTATTTATTAATTTTACTCCATGTATCTTTAAGTCCAACGGTACGGTTAAATATTAAGTGGTCGGCGGTGCTGTCTTTGTCCATTGTGAAATAACCGATACGTTGGAATTGTAAATAGTCGAGTGGGTGCTTTGTGGTTAAGAATTTTTCCACATAACAGTTCGTCAAGACTTTTAAGGAATCCGGATTTAGCAATTCGCGGAAATCTCGTTCGTCGGCCGATGGGTTTTCTACACTGAAAAGACGGTCGTACAGTCGTACTTCTGCAGGTAGACAGTGGTTACAGCTTAACCAATGTAGGGTTCCTTTTACTTTACGATCAGCGCCTGGCAAACCGCTTTTGGATGCCGGGTCGTATTCGCAATATACTTCGCAGACATTGCCGTTTTCATCTTTTTTGCAGCCTGTACATTTCACGATATAGGCGTTTTTCAGGCGTACTTCGTTACCGGGGGTTAAACGGAAATACTTCTTTGGCGCGTTTTCCATAAAATCTTCCCGTTCGATCCACAATTCGCGGCTGAACTCTATTGTGTGACTACCTTCCGATAGGTTTTCAGGATTGTTTATGGCTTCCAATTCTTCTGTTTGTCCTTCCGGATAATTTGTGATGATGAGCTTCACCGGGTTTAGTACCGCTGAGACACGTGTGGCACGCTGGTTTAAATCTTCTCTCACGGCTGCTTCTAACATGGCGAAGTCGTTCAGTGCGTCAAACTTGGTATAGCCTATCATGTCAATGAATTTACGGATGGCTTCAGGTGAATAGCCGCGTCGCCTGTAACCGCATAACGTCGGCATACGTGGATCGTCCCATCCATTTACAAGACCTTCTTTCACCAATGCCAATAATTTACGTTTACTCATTACCGTGTAAGTGAGATTAAGCCGATTGAATTCTATCTGGCGTGGCCGGTGGTCGGCCAAGTCTTTACCTTGTTTCAGCTCATCAATAAAATAGTCGTATAATGGACGATGAGGAACAAATTCCAATGTACAGATAGAATGAGTTACGCCTTCGAAATAGTCGCTTTGCCCGTGTGCGAAATCATACATAGGGTAAGCTTTCCATTTGTTGCCTGTACGGTGATGTTCTTTGTTGATGATGCGGTATATTATTGGATCACGGAAGTGCATGTTCGGACTGGCCATGTCTATTTTTGCACGCAATACCATTGAACCTTCTTCAGCTTCGCCACTGTTCATCTTTTTAAACAATTCCAGATTCTCTTCGATAGGTCTGTCGCGGTACGGACTTGGCGTACCTGCTTGTGTTGGAGTTCCTTTCTGAATAGCAATTTCTTCGCTTGTTTGCTCGTCAACATACGCTTTGCCTTCTTCTATCAACCGGATTGCAAAGTCCCATAACTGTTGGAAATAGTCAGATGCATGGTAAATGTTGCCCCATTTGAATCCTAACCATTGAATGTCTTCTTTAATGGCTTCTACGTATTCAGTATCTTCTTTGACTGGATTGGTATCATCAAGTCGCAAGTTGCAAACCCCGCCATATTTTTGGGCAATACCGAAGTCCATGCAAATAGCTTTGGCATGGCCGATATGAAGGTAACCATTAGGCTCTGGTGGGAAACGGGTTTGCAGTCGTCCGTCATTTTTGCCTGCGGCAAGATCAGCTGTTACAAGTTCCTCTACAAAATTGAGACTTTTTTTTTCGGACAGTTCTTCTGTATTTGTTGTTGTCATGTTTGTTGCATTTTACATTCTGTTTTCTGCCTGCAAAGATACGATTAATATCGGATGATTTTTATAAAAATGCTAACTTTATGTGCATTGTCTCATTCTTTTCTTAAAATCAGATAGAAATATGCTAAGAAACATGAAAAAAAGTTTTGCTTGCTAAAATTAAA
The DNA here is from genome assembly GCA_949299545.1 of uncultured Prevotellaceae bacterium. Lineage (GTDB taxonomy): Bacteria > Bacteroidota > Bacteroidia > Bacteroidales > Bacteroidaceae > Paraprevotella. The sequence goes on from CASGAM010000029.1 coordinate 143,701, forward strand.
GCCCGATATTTGCAACTGTTATTCTGAAAACAATCTTTTTACCTTAAAAACTAATACCTATTGAAAAATAAAAAGGATATGTCGTGAGACATGTCCTTTTTAATTATATGGCACTCGTATTGTTTGTATATGTTTTTTTTATACCTTTACATATACATAATAAAATTGTTTTGTATGAGGAGTAAAAGAACTGTTTTCTTTATCGGACTGATTTCGTTTTCGATATTTTTTGTATCGGGAAATTTGTTAGCGCAAGAAAGTAATGATTATGAGAAACTTGATGAAATTAGGGAAATTGTAGTGACAGGAACACGCAATGAAACTGATGTGCGCCATCTTTCACAAACTGTAACTGTAATAGATCGTTCTGCCATTGAGGAAGCCATGCAACCATCTTTATTACCTGTTCTTTCAGAGCAGGTTCCTGGGCTGTTTGTCACTTCACGTGGCATAATGGGTTACGGTGTCTCAAATGGAGCTGCAGGCGGTATCTCCTTGAGGGGGTTAAGTGGCAGTTCTGCACGCTTGATGGTAATGATTGACGGCCATCCGCAATATGCCGGTATTTTTGGTCATCCCATATCAGACGCATATCAATCATTCCTTGCCGATCGTATAGAAATTTTAAGAGGCCCGGCCTCAATGCTTTATGGTTCAAATGCAATGGGAGGTGTGGTGAATATTGTGACCCGGAAAATGCGTGATGACGGGGTAGAAACACATTTTCACGTTGGTTATGGTTCATACAATACGGTAGAAACAGAAATGACGAACCGCATCCGTAAAGGGCGCTTCTCAAGTGTTGTTTCCGGTTCGTATAACCGTACTGACGGACATCGTGCTGATATGGCATTTGAACAATATGGAGGTTATGCGAAGCTCGGTTATGAGGTAACAAAAAACTGGAATATGCGGGGAGATGTTAACTTGACGCACTTTAACGCGTCTTATCCCGGGCCGGTTAGCGCTCCATTGTTAGATGGTGACCAGCGTATCACGCGAGGCATGACCTCATTGGCCATAGAAAACAGTTATGAAAATACTTCCGGAGCGATAAGTTTTTTTTATAACTGGGGTAATCATTGGATTAATGATGGTTATACGCCGTCTAAAGGTGAAGGGCCACAAGATGCCCGATTCCTGTCGGTCGATAATATGATGGGGGTATCTCTATACCAAAGTACGCAGTTTTTCAGAGGAAACCGTATAACAGTCGGACTTGACTGGTTCCGATATGGTGGACGTGCATGGAATGAATATGTTTCAGGTGAAAATGCAGGTAGCACATCTGATTTGGTTGATAAGCAAGAGGACGAATTTGCCGGATATATTGACTTGCGCCAGGATGTTTTTTCTTGGTTGACATTCAATGCCGGGATTCGTGGTGACCATCATTCACGTGTGGGGATGGAATGGGTGCCTCAAGGGGGATTAGCTTTTCATTTACCGAAATCCATGGAGTTGAAGGCTTCTGTTTCAAAAGGTTTTCGTTATCCTATTCTTCGGGAAATGTACATGTTTCCTCCTCAAAATCCGGATTTGCAGCCTGAATCAATGTGGAATTATGAATTGGCATTCTCACAGACTTTGAAGGACGGGCGTTTGGTTTACGGTGTAAACCTGTTCTATATTAATGGCAAAAACCTTATTCTGACGCTTCCAAATCCGAATGGTAGTGGTATGTTGAACCAAAATTCCGGAAAAATAAAAAACGCAGGTGTCGAAGTGCAAGCAGCTTACCGCATTGATCGTCATTGGTCGGTGGATGGAAATTATAGTTTTTTACATATGGAATATCCTGTCATTGCTGCACCTGGTCACAAGCTCTACGCCGGTGCAAGTTTTTCATCTGGTCGTTGGCATGTTGCCACAGGAGTGCAATATATTGCAGACCTTTATACACAAACATCTCCGGTTGTAACGGAAGATTTTGTATTATGGAATCTTCGGGCCTCATACCGTGCTGCACGCTGGCTTGATATTTGGGCGCGCGGAGAAAATCTGTTGGCGCAAAGTTATGAAATCAATGCTGGTTATCCGATGCCACGGGCTACAGTGATGGCTGGGTTTAACTTCCGTTTCTGAGTAAGTAGGTTTTATTGTTTTAAATAAATATATAATTATGAGAAAAAGTTTTGTGATGTTTGTGCTGGCCGTATTATTCGCATTCGCGGCGGAGGTAAACGGCCAAATCCGGAATGCGAACGACCTGTCGCAGGCTACATTGTCTAAGGCTGACGATATTTCGTTGCCGGAAGTTTTTATATTCAGGGAGATTACACCAGAAAATCTCGTTAAGATTTATGAGGCACTTGGACGGCCTGCAAAAGGAAAAGTAGCCGTAAAACTTTCTACGGGTGAACCTGGTGGTCGCAATTTTTTGCAGCCTTCACTCATTAGGGAACTGGTGCAAAAAGTAAACGGAACTATTGTGGAATGTAATACGGCATACGGAGGTGGGCGTTCGAACACAAAGAGTCATCTTAAGGCTGCAGAAGACCATGGCTTTACCGCCATAGCGCCGGTGGATATTATGGATGCGGAAGGCGAAACAGAATTACCGGTCAAAGGAGGGAGTCATCTTACCCGGGATATTGTGGGAAAAAACTATTTGAATTATGATTTTACCATTGTTCTTTCACATTTTAAAGGACATGCCATGGGGGGATTTGGCGGTGCTATCAAGAATATGTCTATTGGCATTGCCTCATCTAACGGTAAACGTCTGATTCATTCTGCCGGAAAAAGTACTACCAGTTGGGGACGTCCGAAACAAGAAGATTTCCTTGAATCTATGGCGGAAGCTGCAAAGGCTGTTGCCGATCACTGTGGTGAGAATATTCTCTATATCAGTGTTGCCAATAATTTGTCGGTAGACTGCGATTGTGATGCTTCTCCGGCAGATCCACAGATGGGAGATATAGGTATTTTGGCTTCACTCGATCCTGTAGCTCTCGATCGTGCTTGTACAGATTTGGTACGTTCTTCAGAGGATCATGGTAAAATCCACCTTATAGAGCGTATAGATTCGCGTCATGGAATGCACACATTGGAGCACGCTGAAACTATTGGACTGGGTAGCCAGAAATACCAGCTTATAAAACTGGATTGATACCATAAGAAGTGAATTCTGGTTTATGCATTTTACATTCATAAAAAAATAAACTAAATTTGCAAATAAAGCTAATATTAGTATTCTTTTAAAACATCAGACAAATATTATGAAAACAAATTTTAAGTTGTTATCAGTTTTATGTGTCGGCGCACTTATATTTACCGTAAGTGGATGTGGTGGTATGGCTCCGGCTTCAACTGTAAATAATCAAAACGCATCACCTACTACTGCGGCTCAAGTAGGTTCAAGTTTCCTAACATCGCTTATTGGAGACGTTTTAGGTAAGTCGACACTGAAAAAAGCTAGTTTGATTGGAACATGGAGTTTTGTTAGTTCCGACTGTAAGTTTGAATCAGAAAGTTTCTTGCAACAGGCCGGAGGAGAAATTGCAGCACGTTCCATAGAAAGTAAACTCAATGAATTGTTTGGTAAAGTTGGTATTAAGCAAGGAGCGTTTAGTTTCACCTTTGATTCAGAGGGAGCATATCAAATGACCATCGGTTCGCGGAGTATTAGCGGAACGTATACATTCGATGAGGAAACCGGCTCATTGACAATGGTTGGAATGTTAGGCATAACAAAAAGTGAAGCTGTTGTTACTTTAAATAATGCTAACAGTATAAGTCTGCTTTATGATGTGACGAAACTTATGGAAATAATGAATTCAGTCGCTTCTATGAGTGGGAACTCTACCATACAATCATTAAGTTCATTATTGGGAAGTTATAGCGGTTTAAAGATTGGTTTCGAGTTGACGAAATAATCACCCCGAAGGGAACTCCTGATTCTTTTATGGAAGACTACATTTTTTATAATGTAATCTTCCGTTCTTTTTTGCATGAAAGTTCCAAACGGGTATTTGGAATAAATAAAAAACATGTTACCGATAGTATGGTTTTGCTCATGAGTTTTTTATACAAAAGTAAAAGTTTGTATCTTAATTGTTTAATATTTATTTTATGGCTGATTTTATGGAATTGACGTCCTGGATGGAAACTTTCCGGAATAAACTTGTCACGCTTTTTGATTCCCGATTGTTGTTTTTGGGTTTACAGGGTAGCTATGCGCGCGGTGAACAGACACCGAAGAGCGATATTGACGTGGTTGTTATTCTTGATAAAGTGAACTTTATTGATTTAAAAGCATACCGGCACATGCTCGACACCATGGAGCGACGTGAATTGATTTGTGGCTTTTTGGCAGGCGAAGAGGAACTTAGGAACTGGGAGAAATCCGATTTACTTCAACTTATACTTGATACACGTTCAATAGTCGGTTCATTAGATTATCTGTTTCAGTCTTTTTCACTTGAGGATGTCCGTCGCGCAGTGTTGTCGGGAGCTTGTAATATTTATCATGCCTGTTCGCACAATTTTTTGCATGCGCGTAGTCGCGACATGATTGTGGGACTTTACAAGTCGGCACGCTTCACGGTGCGCATGAAACATTTTATGGAAACAGGTGATTATATTGCCTCTATGGCTATTCTTGTAAAGGCCGTTTCCGGTTATGATCGCTGTATCTTGGAAACTGTAGTTTCAGGTAACAATATTGTCGATGAAGATGCTTTTGAGAATAGTTGCTGCCAACTTTTAGAATGGGCTATTAGAGTTATTCTGGATATGGGTGAAAAGGAAAAGCTTATACAGTGTACGCAGACCAATTTTATAATGAGGAGTAAATTGGGGTGAATCGCAGTTACGATATACTTTCTTGTGCATAAAAATAAGGTGCTCATTTTGATTTACCTTCGACACTGGTTGTATCAGGCTGGATACAGTTTACCACTTAGTCAAGAATGCTTGTCTTGACTTATAGGCAGAACTTTTTAAAAACAAGACTATCAGTAACGTATTTTATTTTTGCTACTCTCCTTAATGATACCATGTCGGTAGGCGAAGAGAAGTTCTTTGAGTTCTTCGATTTGTGCTTCGAGTTCTGCTCCCTTGTCAGTATCACGCACCATCATGCGTTGGGTGCTCATTTCTACAATTTGTGTGGTGCTGACAATGTCTGTCCCGTTCTTCACGGCTTCTTCAGCTGAGGTGAACGGTTCGTGCTGTACAAGTTGAAAACCCCGGCTGTGGTATACGAGGGTATAACCTGCGATGCCGGTCGTGTCGTGGTAAGCCTTGGCGAATCCGCCGTCGATGACCATCAGCTTGCCATTGGCCTTGATGGGCGTTTCACCGTGCCCAACACGTACCGGCACGTGACCGTTGATGATGTGACGGTGTTGCCCTTTGACTCCGAACGCGTCTAAAATCATGTCGCAGATTTTTTCGTCATCACGCAGTTTATAGTAGTAACCTTTCTCTTCTTTATGAGTTTCTTTGTCTTCAAGGAAATAACGCTCGAATGTTGTCATTTTGGATTTGTCGAAGAGGGGAGAGTCTGCGCCACACCATAAATACCAGAAGTAGTCGATGGCGAATTTTCTTTCGTTCGCTTCCGTATCGCTGTTGAAAGCAGAACGAAGTACCATTCCTATGCGGTCGAGCAAGTCACGTCCTTTGAATTTCTGCCCGTTGATGTCTACTTCCTTCAAGGTGCCGTCTTCATTAAGTGGCACGGACGCATGGAAAAGCAGGTTGGAGTTAAAGATTCCGTAAAGGCAGCCATGTGAGAAGAGACAACGCACATGTTTGTTGAGTTTGTCACTGACACTGAACGAGTGGTGGAGTTTGGCCACAAGATCTTCTTCCTCCGGTGTAAGAGTATAAGGAGATTCAGGGTTGACCGTAGGCAGGTAACAGTCACGCATGGCGTATTCTTTACCGTCTTTTATAAACAGTTTACGCTTGAAATCTATGTATTCCAATAATTTACGGCCTTTCATGTGCCATTCCGGCCGACTGTCAATCATGGCCGCTTCGAGCTTGAATTGAATGATGCTGATGGCTTTGTGCATTTGTGCTATGAGCCTGCGTGTTTTCAAATTGTGATTCGTGTCATCCTTGTCAAGTTGCGGGCCGAAAAATTTACAAGGATCGTCAGCATAAGTTTCCATAGCAAAAGTGGCAAGGGGCACTAAATTGATGCCGTAACCGTCTTCAAGCGTTGCCAAATTGCCGTATCTTAACGAGAGACGCAACACATTGGCTATGCAACAGTCGTTTCCGGCAGCTGCCCCCATCCATAAAGCATCATGGTTCCCCCATTGGATGTCAAAATTGTGGTAGTCACAAAGGGTATCCATAATGATGTGAGCGCCGGGACCACGGTCGAATATGTCACCGAGGATGTGCAGTTGGTCGATGCTGAGCCGTTGTATGAGGTTACATATGGCAATAATAAACTCGTCAGCTCTTCCCGTGAGGACAATGGTTTCCACAATACGGTTGAAATATGCCTGTTTGTTGTAGTCCAATGGTGACTCATGCAGCAATTCTTCAATGATGTAGGCAAATTCCTTTGGCAGCGCTTTGCGCACCTTTGAACGTGTGTACTTTGAGGACACCTCTTGGCAAATGCTGACCAACTGATGGAGTGTGATATTATAATAGTCATTTAGATTCGATTCGGAGGCCTTGATATATTGCAACTTGCGTTCGGGATAATAGATGAGCGAACAGAGTTGTCTGATTTCGGCTTCTCGCATGGTTGTACCGAATATTTCGTACACTTTGCGCTTGATATTGCCCGACGCATTTTTAAGGATATGTTGGAATGCCTCATGCTCACCATGGATGTCGGCCAAAAAATGTTCCGTGCCTTTTGGCAGGTTAAGAATAGCTTCCAGGTTGATGATTTCCGTACAGGCTGTTCCGATGTCCGGTACGGTTTGTGAGAGTAATTCCAGGATGCGCATATCGTTTTTAATTCGCTCCATTGAGTAGGACGTGTTGCTTGTATTCATGTCTGTAGGGCTTTTGCGGCCAACCAAAACGGCCGAATGACTTTTATTGCATACAAAATTAATGAAATCTTTTTTGATTGTTTGCCAGATGGTAAGTATTTTTATGTGTCGGAGGAGATTTTATATCAAGTAGGTGTCATTTGTATGACATGTCATGGGTATCGGCATTTCTGTGCAGAGTAAAGTGTGGAGAATTTGCATGGATAGCCATAAATATGTTAATTATTTATTGAAAGTAAGGAAAAAGAGAGATTCATTTGATGTGTTCGGGACAAAAAAGTGTAATTTTGCACGCAATGAAGTATAATATGAGGGTAAAGAAGACTGCCACGTTGTTTGCATGTTGTGGAATATTCTTTCTGATGTGTAAGCCATTACAGGCACAGATTGTCCGTAACGTTGATACTGTAGCTGTAATGGAGTTGGCTCATCATGGCAGGACGACATTCCCGGCTGATAGCATGGGTAAGGCAAATGTGCTGGCAAATGTGTTGCCGGATACATTGTTGCCAGTTTTGCCGGTAACAGTGGAGCCGTCCAATTACCGGTCTAAGTATTATAGTCCGTTGAAATGGATAGGTAAATATTTGGCCAATACCAATAAACAGAGTGATAAACCATTTGATTTTAGCGTATTGTTCGGGCCGAGTTATTCGGCAGCCACATCTCTCGGAATAGGTGCGACGGCTTCAGGTCTATACTCGTGGGACCGTTCAGATAAGTCATTGCCAAAATCCAATGTTTCTGTTTTTGCCAATGCATCTATTGCCGGGATGTTGTCTTTAGGCGTGCGCGGCAACAATTTCCTGCCACATGACAAATACCGTTTGGATTACCAAGTGTTTGTTTTTACTTTTCCCAGCAACTTCTGGGGAATCGGCTATGAAAACGGGGTTGACGATGCCAACAAAGGCACTTACGAACGAGTGAAATTCCAGTTCAAACCCAGTTTCTTGTTCCGACTCAGCCGCAAGAAATCGGTTTTTCTGGGGCCGGTCGTAGATATTGAATGGGTAAACAGTTTCGGGTTTACAGACATTTCCAAGTTGGAAGGACAGGATCCAACCATTGCCAATTATGGTTTTGGTTTCAACTTTTCGTACGATACGCGCGATTTCGTCCTGAATGCTTACAAGGGTAATTATTTCAGATGGGAGCAGATGACTTATCCGGGTGCGTTGGGTAATAAATACCAGTTTAGCTATACAGACCTTACTTATTGTGCTTACCGGCAGATATGGAAAGGTGGAGTGTTGGCAATGGAACTGCATTCGCTTTTCAATTACGGTGATGTGCCTTGGACGATGATGGCACAAGTCGGCGTACAGGGCCGCATGCGTGGCTACTATGAAGGCCGTTACCGCGACCGTAACATTCTTGAAGGCCAAGTCGAACTGCGCCAGCGCATCAAGGGGCGGCATGGCATTGCGGTGTGGGGCGGTATGGCTAACGTGTTTCCGGGATTTAAAGATATTTATTGGAACCAGACGCTGCCGAACTATGGTATCGGCTACCGATGGGAGTTTAAAGAGCGTGTGAATGTACGTTTCGATTTCGGTTTTACCAAGAACAGCCCGAACTTTACATTTAACATCAATGAAGCATTCTAATCTAAAAATAACTGACAAGATGAACAAACAGCTGAATTTTAAAAACAAGATGTTGCTTGCCGCATTGTTTATGTCGGGTGCAGTCGGTGTTTCCGGCCAGACAGAGTTTATCAAATACGGTGATTTTGACAGTTGGATTGTCCGCAACATCAAGGAAAGTGCAATTATAGGTGGACAGACCAAACAACTTTATGAGATAGGCCCCAATGCCGTCTGGAACAACAATAATCCTTATGTCAACCAGGGTGGCTCACCGTGGGGAACGTCCAATGTGATGGCTAAAGTTTGTGGCATTGTCAAGACAAATACGTCTACTTACCGTGAGAAGCGCGGCAACGGCTATTGTGCCCGTTTGGAGACGCATATTGAGAAAGTAAAAGTCCTCGGGGTGGTCAGTATTGAAGTGTTGGCTGCCGGTTCCGTTTTCCTCGGACACGTGCCGGAGCCCATTACCAATACCTCAAACCCGATGAGTAAATTGTCTGTTGGATTGCCGTTTACCAAACGTCCGAAAGCCATCTGTTTCGATTACAAGGTCAAGTTGTCCGGCAAACCGGACCGTATCCGTGAGACAGGTTTCAGCAAGGTGACGAAAGTGGAAGGCATGGACATGCCCGATGTCTTTTGTTTGCTTCAGAAACGGTGGGAAGACGAAGACGGCAATGTATATGCCAAGCGCATCGGTACGTTGGTACATCGTTTCAACAAAAATACAGACTGGGTGAACAATGCCAATTTTGAAATACAGTACGGTGACATTACGCGTCAAAGCGGCTTTAAGAGTTACATGGGGCTGATTACCGGCGACGCCACCAAGTATTGTCAAAACAGCAAGGGGAAAATGGTGCCCATTAAGGAAGTGGGGTGGGCCGATGCCGACGAAACGCCTACACATATGATATTGCAGTTTGACTCCAGTTACGGCGGTGCCTATGTTGGAGCCGTGGGAACGACCCTATGGGTAGACAATGTCCGTTTGGTATATTGATTTTATATATAAGTTTTACTAAGTATGAAAAAGAACCGTATGACTTATGAAGGCGTAAACACGCCTTGTTATATAATAGAAGAAGATTTGTTACGTGACAATTTGCGTCTCATCAGGCATGTGATGGATGAAGCCCAAGTAGAGATAATATTGGCCTTCAAGGCATTTGCACAGTGGAAAACGTTCCCGATTTTCCGCGAGTACATCAATCATACGACTGCCAGTTCGCTTAATGAGGCAAAACTGGCAGTGGAAAAGTTCGGTAGTAAGGCGCATGCTTTTTTCACCGCATACAGCGAAAGTGAATTTTATGATGTGCTTGAGCATTGCAGTCATGTCACTTTCAACACACTTTCCCAGCTTGAGCGTTTCAAAGGGATGGTGGAAACATATAATCGCAGTCATGCGGGCAACGCAGTTTCATGCGGACTCAGAATAAATCCCGAACACTCTGAAATACAGGTAGAACTGTATAACCCCTGTGCTCCCGGTTCACGCTTCGGGGTCATGGCCTCACAAATGCCTGATGAATTGCCCGGCATTGTTGAGGGATTGCATTGTCATTGCCATTGTGAAAGCACTTCGTATGAACTTGAGCGTACGTTGGAGCGCATTGATAGAAAATTCGGACGGTGGTTGCCTAAGATCAAGTGGCTCAATTTAGGCGGCGGGCATCTTATGACCCGTAAGGATTATGATGTGGAGCATCTTATCTCGTTGCTGAAAAGTTTTAAGCGTGCGCATCCCAATTTGTCGCTGATACTTGAGCCCGGTTCAGCGTTTGCCTGGCAGACAGGGCCGTTAGTGGCCTCTGTACTCGACATTGTGGAGAATAAAGGCATACGTACAGCTATTTTAGACGTCAGTTTCACCTGCCACATGCCCGATTGTTTGGAGATGCCATACCAGCCGGAAGTGCGGTTTGCCGAATCGCTCGAACCGGAGGCCGTCAAGTTCGCATCACCCGGTAGTCATGTGTACAGGCTCGGCGGAAACAGTTGCCTGAGCGGTGATTATATGGGTTTATGGCGTTTCGACCACGAGCTGCAAGTTGGTGAGAAGGTGATTTTTGAAGATATGATACATTATACAATCGTAAAAACGACGATGTTCAACGGGGTAGGCCATCCCTCGATAGCCATGCTCCACAGCAACGGCGAATTGGAGATTTATCGCAAATTCACATACGAAGATTACCGTGACAGGATGTGTTAACCATTTTAGGTGAAAAAAGAAATTTTTCGTTAGAATGCTTGCACGTTCTAAAAAAAGATTATACCTTTGCAACCGCATTCAGGGGAATGTGAAAATAAAAAAGTTTAGTGAACACGGTTCTGTTGCGGAAATAGCTCAGTTGGTAGAGCACAACCTTGCCAAGGTTGGGGTCGCGAGTTCGAGTCTCGTTTTCCGCTCAGAAAGGAAATATTAAGTAACAGTTTGCCCAGGTGGCGGAATGGTAGACGCGCTCGTTTCAGGTGCGAGTGTTGAGAGACGTGCAGGTTCGAGTCCTGTTCTGGGCACTTCACTGTTCTTTAATTGGAGAGATGGCGGAATTGGTAGACGCGCTACTTTGAGGGGGTAGTGACAATTGTGTCGTGGGAGTTCGAGTCTCCTTCTCTTC
>CASGAM010000030.1 GCA_949299545.1 uncultured Prevotellaceae bacterium
CGCGTGGTCTTCTCCGAGTCGTGCCCCATGGCTTCGCTGATGACGGGCAAGGGGACATCCATGCGCCTTGCCATGCTCGCCCAACCGTGACGCGCGGTGTAGGTGGTCAGGGCGACGGGGCTGTTTACCATCTCACCGATCTTCTTCAAATGGGCGTTCACCCGTTGCAGGGCGTTCTGGTAATGCCGGCGCGGGTCGCCACTGACTCCGTCGAGCAACGGCAGCAGATAGGGCGAGCCTTCACGGTGGTGGCTGCAGACGATTTCCTGCATCTGGTGTTCCCTGGAAAAGTCACGTGGCTTTTCCATCATTCTCTTTTTATCACTTCTGCCGGATTGAGTTTCATGACCTGCCAGATCTTCATTCCCAAAGTCGCGATTATCAGGCTGCCTACTAAAACAAACATCAGCAATGGCCATTCCCAACCATAGATGCAGTCTAAGGTATAATGTCCCAGTACCGTTTCCGTGGAGAAGAAAAGCAGAGAATAGACCAATAGGAAAGTGAGGACAAACAGCAGGATATAAATCTTGCCGAACATCCAGGCTATGTTTCCAGGAGTGGCCCCGTTGATTTTGCGGATGGCTACTTCCTTCAAGCGAGCGACAGTATCCATTGAGATGGCAGAAAAGATGCTGAGTACTAACAACAACAGGCTGACAACTGCCAATGCAGACATAACCAGGCGCATGTTCTGAATAGCGTTCAGTCCCCCATCCGCCTGATTCAACGTCATCAGGTCAAGAGGCAAGGTGGCTGGTACAAATTTGCGGCATAAACTGTTTAGCCGTTGCATGAAGGAATGTATGTCTGTTCCTGCAGTTGTTTTTATATAATAGACTTGGGCATGAGTAGTGGGTATGAAGACTGAGCCGGCATTCTGCTCGTTTTTCACTTCATTGAACAGAGCTTTGTAAACACCTGCTATCCGATAATCCTTTCCATCCAGATGCAATGTCCCCGTATTACCGTCAGCATCGAGCAGCTGTTTGAAGTCCTCGCTTACGTAAATCTCATCCTGAGCCTCATCGGAAACGGCCCTCCCCTGTATCGGTATGTTGAAGAAGTGGAAGTAGCGTGGACTGCCGCTTGCTATGACGATGTTGGCCGTACTTTTGTCCTTTCGCTCATAGTGGGTATAGACATGGGAATGAATCGAGTTGGTAATGTCGTAACTGACAATATCCTCGACCTCGGGCAGCTTGCGCATCTCTGTCAGAATGGGTTGTATGTTTTTCTCCAGATATTGGGTATTGAGGGGTAACACCACAATCCTTTCCTGCTCTTTTTCGGGCATGGGATTGTACATCTTGTCGAGAAGCTGTTCATTCCACGCCATCCATGTCAATATGACACCGCCTGTGAAAAACATGGAGATGGCCAGCTGCAGACCGATCATCGCATTTCTGAACGTGTGTTTCTTACGGCTCTGCTGGAGGACAGTGTACAGTGACGCCTGGTGCAACTTGCGTAATGGGAAGCAGACAATGAGCAGGCAGCCTACTACTACTGCTATATAAACCTTTATTTGAGTCAGATAGACATCCTGCAAATGGATATCAGGAACCTCGTTCATAGGCAGAAGACTGTATGTCATGCCGAAGGTCCATTCCGTCAACAGGAAAGAGAGAAACAGAGCGGTTGTCATCATCAGGATAACTTCCGAAGCGAGCATACCATAAAGATCTTTGGTAGTTGCTCCCAGACACTTGCGCAAGGCCAGTTCACGTTGGCGATTGAAGAACATTTGTATGGTGAATTTCAGGAAATTGATCAATCCCGACATTAGAATCAGGGAAACTACCAGCAGAAATATCAGCTTGACAAGCCGGGTCTGTCTGTGCTGACTGCTCTCCGGTTCGACCTGAAACTTTATGGACTTACCTTCTGAGTCGGGCCATGCGATTCTTTCCAACAAGGAACGGAATTCGTTCAAATTCATCTTCTCGGGCAGGTAACAACTGGCATACAAAATATGTTTGTCTGACTGCTCCATAATCGGGAAGTAGCAGTCGGGAAGTGTATTCGGATCTTTTTTCGTGGCTACGCCTGCAACCTTAAACAGTTGTCCCGACCGGTCATTGGCGATGCGTACGGTCAGTCCTATCGGATTGATTTTGCCGAAGGCCTTTCTGGCAAAAGTTTCGGACAGCACGATGTCAGTAGATTCTAATCTATCTGTTGAGCCAGTCGTCGGAATGCCATTGTAGGTGAAATAATGGTCGTCGGCATAGCGATAACGAACCAGAAAAGGAAGTTCCTGTCCTTCCCGGTCGAAGAATACCACTTCCTGTGTACGCAATCCTTTGGAATAGGCTGTCACAGCTTCCACGCCTGCATGCCGGAGTTCCTCTTCCATGCGTGCGATTTCTTTGGAAGATAAAGCTCGGTCGTTTGTCAGCGAAAGGTTCAACCGGCGGTCGTAATGGGGACGGTGGTCTGTGGGGGCTACAGTCTCTACAAACTGATAGGTATAGCTGAAGCATACAATGCCTACAGCCAGGCAGAGAGCCGATATCAGACTCTGCATCTTGTATTTCATCAGACTGCGTACAGCCACTTTCAGGTAGTGTAGTATCATATCTTTTTATATTTAAGGCGTAGAGGTTAATGAAGTGATTATTACGCTTCACTTCGTTAGAAGTTACAGCCGAAGTATCCTGACTATTTACATCCGTTTGCAGCACTATCGGCTTTACTTCATCTGATTTCTTTAATTCCTTCTATATCTCTATTCCGTTCATAGTACCAGTTCCTCGGCATCGCCAAAATTCTCGTATCCGGTCGTAATCACCCAATCGCCGGGTTGGAGTCCGTCTGTCACTTCGTATTGTAAGGGGTTTTGCCGGCCAATGGTGATAGGCACTTTCACGGCACGGGTTCGGTCTGCATTGAGCTTGTAAATCCAGCGGCCACCTGTCTGCTGGTAGAAGTTGCCACGCGGGATGAGCAGGGCCTTTTCAGGCTGTCCCAACTCAATCTGCACCCGGAAACTTTTTCCCGGACGCAAGTTGTCGGGAAGTGAATCGGTAAAGAGCAGGTCCACATCGAACGTACGTTCCTTGACTTCCGGGACGACCTTTGACACGCGCAGCGGATAAGACTGTTGCTGTTGGCGGATGACAGCGGGAAGACCTGTTGTGACGCGGTCGACATAATATTCATTCAACGAGGCATGAATCTTGAAACGGTCCGTTACTTTTATCTCGGCTATCTGTGAACCTGACGGAACTGACTGCCCCGGTACGGCCGAAACCATGCTGAGTTGTCCGCTGATGGGCGCTCTTACAACGAGGTCGGCCAGCCGCTCACGCTCACGCTCATATTTCTCACGTGCCCTTCGTAATTCATCGTGCAATAACTGACGGCGGATGACAGCCACGGCGGAGTCGTGCTTTAAGCCTTCCATCTCTAATTCGGCTGTCGCCGATTTGTAGTGGTATTCGTCACGTGCCAATTCAAGTTGTGCTTTACTTTTAATGCCCATGCGATACTCCTCTTCTTCAAGCCGGAAACTTTTTTCTAACCGTTCTAATTCGTAGCGTGTCTGCAACGCCTGGCGGCGTAAGGTCAGCCGCTGCTGTTCCATCTCGATATCCTTTTCGCGGAAGGTTGTCAGTTGCCGTGCGTACTCGTCCTGTTGGTCGCTGATACTGCGCGTGACAGCCGGATTTTCCAGTACAAGTATTGTATCGCCTTTTTCCAACTGTTCTCCTTCGCCGGCCACGATACGTGCCACGGTGCCGCCTTCTGTGGCATTGACGCGCAGTGTAAGGATAGGTTGTACAATCCCTTCTACATCGACATATTCCAGGAAGTCTCCTTGTACTGCCTCAGCGGTCTGTATGGTCTCAAGGTTTACGCGGTAGCGCCTCGGCCCGCTGGCCTGTATGACGGCATAGATGACCAATGCCACAAACAGAACGGCGGCTAACAGATAATAGCGGAAACGAATATACCACGGTTTTTTCTTAAGTTGAATGTCCATCTTCTTATTTTTGTTTTATGATCTCAATAATTATAATAGATAATATAAAAAGTAAGTTATTCTTCAGGCAGAGTGTATTCGACGGGCTTTCCGGCGCCGAAATCATATCCGGTGAAGCTCCGTAGTCCGTAATACAGACTCCAGTATGTTTGCAATGCACTGATAAAGTTACGGCGCGCGGCATCTTTCTCGGCCACCGCCTCGTTCAGATCGAGCAAAGTAGACTGTCCGTTGAGATAAAGGCGGCGTGCCACTTCCGTACGGCGTGCGGCAGTGCTGTCGGTGCGTGCTGCAATATTTACCCGCCGCCCTTGAAGATTGAACTGGCGCACCATTTTGAGTACATTCAGTTCAAAATCCACGCGGCTTTGTTCCACTTGTGTTTCTGTCAATGCCAGTTGCGACCGGGCTACACGAACGCTGCCCCGTCCGCGTCCCCAGTCAAGTATCGGCAACGAAAGTGAGAGGCTGACATATTGCTGGTTAAGCGGCCGCTGATAGGCTTCCGTCAGCGTCTCACCTGTTTGAGAAAGGCCGAATTTCATATATAAGTCGGCTTTCAGGCCGGCATTGGCCTTTGCACGTGCCAGGTTGCTGCGTTGTTCCAACAAGCGCCTTTCAAATCCGTCCGGTTCGGGGCTGTTCTGCCAGGCCAGTTTCAGAGCCTCCGTTTCGGATATATGAATGTCCGGAACGCTCTCAGGGGGCAGTACCCGAATACGGTTGGTTTTCTCCATTCCTAAGAATGTCAACAGGTCTTGCATACATGCGTCTACCTCCACTTGTGCATCCATACAATTTGTTTCTTCGTTCAATCGGTTTACTTCCAGCTGCATCATTTCATTTTCAGTGATGGTACCGATGCGGTAGCGGCCGCCTGCATAATGATACAACGTGTCGGCTGAAGCATAATTGGAGCGCGCGATGTCAAGATTGGTTTGTGCCGATGCCAGACGGAAGAAAAGCGAAGCGGCTTGCGATGCCACCAACTCAAGTGCTTCGGCATACGTTTTACGGGCTTCGCGCAGGCGCAGCGGCTCTATGCGGCGATCCCATTTCAGATAGTTATATCCCAAGAGACTTTGTTGGTAACCGACTGTCAGTGGAGACGTATTGTATGCGGTTGTACCATCGCTCAATACATCCGTGCGACGTACTGATGTCGTTACGAAAAAAGAACCGCCCGTAAACCAGACGTTCTGGTTCAGTGTCAGGTTTAAATCTGTATTGAGCAGATTCTGATTGACATAACGCTCTGTACCGTCTGACTGTGTAATACGGTTGATTTGTCTGTTTAATTCCGGGTAGGAGGTCAGTGTAAGTGAAGGCAAATAGTTGGCCTTATAAAAACGATAGTTCCAATAAGCCGACAAATAAACGTGGCGAGCCGATTGTGCTTCAGGCGAATGGGCTTGTGCCTTGCTGATGGTTTCAGACAATGTAAGGCAGATTGCCGCACTGTCGGAGAGTTGTGCATGAAGTTTTGGTTGTACGGGACTGAAAAACGTACAAGCCATAAAAAGAAACACGGCGTGTCTCCGATGGTGACGGCCAAACCGACCTAAACAGATAGAATCATTTATTTTCATTTTTTGTCTTTGTTATTTGCATCATGGAAACAATAAATGTTTGCTCCAACCTGTAATTTATAAACAAAAACCGTGCCAGAATAATCAGTTGATTAATAACCAGTATGTTATAAAAATACGATAGAATTATGCATGTGCAAAACCGCACGAAAAACGTGCGATTCCGCACCTTGCACGTATCATTCTTTTTGTTATCTTTGCCGCAACGGCAAAGCGTTTTTAAACAATGGAAAAGAAAGGAAGATTATTGATAGTTGACGACAACGAGGATGTGCTTTTTGCACTGAACCTTTTGTTGACGCCCTACATGGAAAAGATAAAGACCACTACGGAACCGGAAAAGATTCCTTATTATATGGATACTTTCAATCCGGATGTGTTTTTACTGGATATGAACTTTAGTCGCGACGCCATCAGTGGTGAAGAAGGGTTTGACATATTAAGGCAGATTCTGGAGCGTGATTCCGAAGCCGTGGTGCTATTTATGACGGCTTACGCTGACATGGAGAAAGCCGTGCGTGCCATTAAGGCCGGCGCCACGGATTTTGTGCCCAAGCCATGGGAAAAAGACAAATTGCTGGCCACCGTTTCGTCGGCTGTCAAACTTCGGCTGTCACGCTGCGAAGTGAAAGAATTGCGTGAACGTGTGGCGACCCTTTCTTCCGAGTCTGGTGCGCCATGTATGATTGGGCGTTCAGGCCCGATGCTTAAAGTCATCGACACCATTGAGCGCATTGCCGGTACTGATGCCAACGTTTTGATATTGGGTGAGAACGGAACCGGCAAGGATGTGGCGGCACATCTGCTGCGTTATCAGTCGCTCCGTCGCGAACAGCCGTTTGTAAGTATTGATGTGGGGAGTATTCCGGAGACGCTGTTCGAGAGTGAGTTGTTCGGCTTTGAGAAAGGAGCGTTTACGGATGCTCACCATAGCAAGGCCGGTCGCATGGAGGTTGCCAACGGCGGTACTCTCTTTTTGGACGAAATAGGAAACCTGTCTCCGGCCATGCAGAGCAAACTGCTGGCAGCATTGGAGCGACGCACCATTTGCCGCATAGGCAGTACTCGTGAGATTCCGGTTGACATACGTCTTATTTCCGCCACGAATGCGGATATTCGCCGAGAAGTAGAGAACGGAAGATTCCGGCAGGATCTTCTTTACCGTATCAATACGGTAGAGTTGCATATTCCGCCGCTGCGCGAACGGGGGGAAGACATACTGTTGTTGGCTGAATTTTTCATGAGCCGTTTTGCACGGAAATATCGGAAAGAAATAACACGTATCAGCCGCGAGGCAGGAAAAAAACTGTTGCGTTACCATTGGCCGGGAAATGTCCGCGAACTGCAACATGCCATAGAACGGGCCGTCATCATGGCCGACGGGCCGAGTCTGAGTCCGACCGATTTTACATTGGAACACGCAAGCAAAGACGAAGCAATCAATGAAGACCTCACAGAAACCACGCTTAATTTGGAAATGTTGGAAAGAAAAGCCATCGAAAAGGCGGTACGTTTAAGCGAAGGAAATCTGACGAAAGCTGCTGCCTGGTTAGGCATCACACGCTTTGCCTTGTACCGTAAAATCAGTAAGCTCGGTCTCTGACAGTCATTCTTTATATAAATTCTTATCATGTATACGCAAAAGGAATATTGCCATATCATAATTTATATGTTGCTTGCCGCAGCCGGAGGGGCAGCCGCCTGTTTTTGCTGGCAGAATGATATGATATTTTCATTTATCAGTTGTCTGCTTATCATAACCGGTGCGGCTGCGGTCGTAGCAAACCAATATAAAAAGATGGCAATCAAGGTAAATTATCCTATTGATGTCTTGAACGCGCTGTTGACGACCAATGAAACTTACAGTTCTCCGGACAGCAACATGACTGATGGCATGACACCGGAACAGCGCATGAATGTGGTATTGTCAGCTGTCCACCGGCACATCGCTACACTGGAATCGCAACGGCTGTACTACGAAACACTGCTCAGCACGGTAGATACACCGCTGCTCGTGTTTGAAAACGACGGGACCATCAAATGGATGAACCGTTGTGCCATAGAGACACTCGCCGGGCATGCGCTTCACCATCTCAATGAATTGTCCGTACTTGATCCTGCCTTCCCTCAGTTCCTGCTCATGCTGCGTCCCGGACAAATTCGTTCAATCAACGTCAATAGGAAGTCCGGAGTACAAGAATTGGCGGCCAGCGTAACATTTTATACCGACGGGAGCGGTCTGACCCGCCGGCTCGTTTGTCTGCGCAATGTTCACCAACTGCTCGAAGCCAAAGAAGAAGAATCATGGCAAAAGTTGGTACGTGTCCTGACTCATGAAATCATGAATTCTATTACTCCCGTCATCTCCCTGAGCGATACCTTGTGCGAGCGGGCGCAAATGCCTTGCAGCCAAATTGCCGGTATGGAAGCGTACGTTGCCGACAGGCAGTCTTCCAATGGCAGCGACAATGTTAGTGAAGAAGATTGTAACCATGATACTTTAAAAGCTGCCGGGCAAATGTCTTTGGCAGATTATGACCCCTTGCTTTTTCAAGGTCTTCAGACGATTCACAGGCGAAGTGAAAGCTTGCTGCATTTCGTTCAAAACTATCGCCGACTCATGCGGCTGCCGGCTCCGGAACTGCGCCCCATGCCGCTTTTACCGTTATTGCAAGATTTGCAGAAACTTTATCCACAATGTAATATTATCGTTGAACCCTGGATGTCGAGTATCATCCTTCCGGCCGACCGCGGTCAGATAGAACAGGTTCTGACCAATCTCTTGCAAAATGCCATCGAGGCATGCGGAAACGTTGATAACCCGCAAATATCATTGTCAAGTAAAACAGATGAAAACGGGTTTATTGAACTCTGCGTATCAGATAACGGACCGGGAATCCTGCCTCAGGCAATGGATAAAATATTTGTGCCTTTCTATACAACAAAAACCGGCGGTTCCGGTATCGGGCTCAGCCTATGCAGACAAATCGTAAGCCGGCATGGCGGAAACATCAGTGTCAGAAATCTTCCGGAAGGCGGATGCGCTGCCAGCGTCTTGTTGCCGTTAAATGCTTGAGTAATCACGGCATTTCCGATGAGTCTTTGCATTGGGGAACATTTATGGGACATGGCTGTCCGAAGCTCTCCTTATCCATACAGTCACTTTATCGTAAAAAGGCTTCACTCCTTCACCCTGCATATAAACAGCTGTGAATCTATGTGTTGCAGGTGAAGGACTTTGTCGCTGAACGTTTCACGGTTTCCTTCACCCGGGGCGGATGTGAGGCGTTTTTAAAGCGACCTGTCGCTTCTACAACACGACCTGTCGCCTCGTAGAAGCGACAGGTCGCAATTTTTGTTGCAACCGCTTGCATTTTCAGCAAAGAACGGTGATGGGAAAAATGGTATTGGTATTCATCTGTAATGCATAGATTCACAGTTGTTTATATGCAGGATGAAGGAGTGAAGGCATTATCGTTAAAACGATGTGTAGTATAATGTATAGGCTGTTGGGGACATTTCAGACTTCCTTTGACTGTCTGAACCCGGCATTACCGGGCAACTATAATTTTGTTTCTCCTTCAATATAATTTTCAAGGAACAAATGTTCACCATCGAAAACTGCATACGTGAACTGGGAAATCCAGTCGCCAAGAATCAGCATGCGGCTGCTCCTTGAAAGCATCAGGTCAAGTTCAATGTGGCGATGTCCGAAAATAAAATAATTTATTTCCGGATGTGTCTTTAAATAATCCTTTGCAAAACGTACAAGAAACTCTTTATCTTCGCCTAAATAAGGAGGGTCGCCACCTCTTTTTTCATGTTTGATTCTGCTGCTTGCTGCCCAATTCAACCCGAAATCAACGCCCCATCGAGGATGAAGGCTGGCAAAAAGCGTTTGGCATGTCTTGTTCTTGAAGAAAGCGCGCAAGAATCTGAAATGTTTGTCCGGATCGCCCAAACCATCACCATGAGCCAATAAAAATATCTTATCGCCTAATTCTACGGTAATAGGGTCGCGGTGCAAGATTACGCCACATTCTTTTACCAAATAGTCATAACACCATATATCGTGGTTGCCGGTGAAGAAGTGGACTTCTATGCCGCTGTCTGTCAATTCGCTGATTTTGCCAAGAAAACGGGTATAGCCACGGGGTACGACAGTTTTGTATTCAAACCAGAAATCAAAGATGTCGCCCAACAAATAAATGGCCGATGCACTCTTTTTGATATTGTCGAGGAAGTTTACCAGACGGCGTTCACGTGTGCGGTCGTGCGGAATTGAGCGGCATCCCAGATGTGCGTCCGACAGGAAATAGATATTCTTCATCATAAAAATCCTAACTCCATTTTAGCTTCTTCAGTCATCATGTCTTTGTCCCACTCTGGTTCAAAGACGAGGTTGACTTCTACGGCTTTGATTTGTTCGATACTCTCCAGTTTCTCGCGTACGTCTTCCACGATGAAGTCTGCGGCAGGGCAGTTGGGGGCTGTGAGCGTCATGTCGATGTTCAGTGTGTAATCATCGTTCAGTTCTATTTTATAAATCAGCCCCAAATCATAAATGTTCACAGGGATCTCGGGGTCGTACACAGTTTTAAGAATCTCGATGACTCTTTCTTCAAGTTTCAGTTTTTCCGGTTTGTCGTTGTCCATATAGTTGTCTGTTTGTTATTCTTTATAGTAATCCTTCGTCGCTGTAGCTGTAATAGCGTTCATCTGTCACGATGATGTGGTCCAGCAGGCGTATGTCCATCATCTTGCATGCTTTGTGCAAACGTTCTGTCAGGCGGTTGTCGCTTGTGCTGGGATGTATGTTTCCTGACGGATGGTTGTGGGCCAGCGCAATGACGGGCGACTGCCTGATCAGGGCCTCGCGAAGGACGAGCCTGATGTCGACGGATGTTTCGGTCAACCCTCCTTTGCCTATTAATATGCAGTCGTTTATTTTACAGGCCTGATTCATCAGCAAGGCATAACATTCTTCATGTGGAAGATCTTGCATGCGCGGACGGAAATAATGGTAAAGGTCTTCGCTCGAATGGATGGAGTCTTTTGCCGTTGCTTCTTCTTTCAGCCTTCTTCTGCCAAGTTCGCAGGCGGCAATGATGCTGATGGCTTTTGCTTCGCCCAGCCCCTTGTATCGGCGCACGGTTTTCGACTTTCCGTTGGAATCTTTCACTGTAATATTGCCGCAAAGTTCTTTTATCGACATGCGGCCAAGTGTTTTCAGGCTGTTGTTACAGTCTGTCAATACGCGTCGCATGAGCTCCACGGCAGTTTCTTCTGTATTGCCCGAACCGATGAGGATGGCCAGCAGTTCTGCATTCGAGAGCGATTCCGTGCCTTTCTGCATCATTTTCTCCCTCGGCCGGTCTTCTATTGCCCACTGGTTGATATTCAGTTTTTCTTTTTCCATCGGTAGCAGCTTATTTATAGAAATTCTTCTCAAAGGCTGCAAACTCATCCTGTCCGCGTACGCACCGTTTCCACCATGCACGGATAAATCCGGTTCCGTAACCGATAAGCTGCACGAAAGATGCGGCCACGGCTTTCATACCTATGTTGACACTCCGATAGCAATATGAAGCGTCAGTAAATATCAGCAAGCAGAACAACAGCAGGGGAAGTAGCGGCAGCCATGCCAACGCATGGAAACATTCCGCGTAAGGCAGTATTTCGGGCAGTTCCACTGCGTATATATATCGGTGAGTCATCTGGAATATCCAGATGGAACCTATCCAGCCGGCTAACGCCGCCAGCAAAAGCAAAATGGTTCCGACCGTAAAAACCATTGGCAGCAGATGCACTAATTTAAGTGATTCCGGATATTTCTTGTAAAGGTTGATGCGGGCGATACCCGAATTATGAACCTGTCGGAAGAACTTTTTCAGGTCTGTTCTCCGTTTGTGCCATACCCATGCTTTCGGGAATAGCCGGCAGCTATACCCCCCCTTGAAGATACGGATGCTGAAGTCGATGTCTTCGCCGAAACGCATTTTTGAGAAACCGCCCAGTGCCATGTAAATGTCCTTGCGTATGCCCATATTAAATGATCGCGGGTAGAATTTATCCATCTTTTTCTTGCCGCCCCGTATACCGCCGGTAGTGAAAAACGAGGTCATGGAATAACTGATGGCCTTTTGCATGGGGGTAAATGAATCATGCGCGCGGTCGGGGCCCCCAAACGCATCTGCCGGAAATGCTTGCAGTTCGTTTTCAACTTCCTGTAGGTAGTCCGGAGGCAGGACGCAATCGGAATCCAATACAATGAGGTAGTCACCATTACTTCTTTCTGCTCCGTAATTGCGTGTTTGTCCGGGACCGGAATTGGGCTTGCTGAAATATTTTACGTTTAATTTGTTCAGGTACTTTTCGACTACGTCCCGGCACGGAACTTTGGAACCATCTTCCACTACGATGACTTCAAAGTCTTTAAAGGTTTGTTTGATAAGACTTTGAAGCAGTTCATCCACTTCGTCCGGACGGTTGAAAACGGGAATAATCAATGAGTATCTCATGGGCGTTTTGTTTGCGGCTGTTAATGCAAACAAAGGTAATAAAAAAAATGAATAATAGGATGTTGCCCATCTTATTATTCATTTTATATGTCTTTGCCGGTTTGAACTTACTTAACGCGGCCTACATAAGAACCGTCGCGTGTGTCAACTTCAATGATTTCACCTTCGTTGATGAACAATGGGACACGTACAGTTGCACCGGTTTCTACAGTAGCCGGTTTCAGCGTATTGGTAGCAGTGTCACCTTTCAATCCCGGTTCTGTGTATGTGATCTGCAATTTTACTTTTGTAGGTACTTCTGCAAAAAGAACTGTTTCGGTGGAAGCGTCGGTAACAACTTCTACTGTTTCGCCTTCTTTCATGAAGTCTACGCCGGTAATGAGGTCATGAGCGATAGGAATCTGGTCATAAGTTTCCTGGTTCATGAAAATATAGTCCTCTCCTTCTTTGTAAAGGAACTGGTAAGGGCGGCGTTCTACACGTACGTCCTCAAGTTTTTCACCGATATTGAAACGACGTTCCAGGACATACCCGTTAACAACATCTTTCAGTTTTGTACGCATGAACGTATTGCCTTTACCCGGTTTTACATGCAAGAATTCGATACAGAAATACAATTTTCCATCCATGCGGATACAGGTTCCGTTCTTAATGTCTTGAGCGTTAATCATAAATTATAATATTATTGTGTATTAAGAATTGTTTTAGTTGTTTAGATTGCAAAGGTAATGGTTTTTTTGAAAAAAAACACAAAAGTTTTGTGTAAAAATGAGTTATCTCTTGTTTTATAAAAAGAAAATGCCTATTTTTGCACCCCGTTAGCATAGGAAAACAACAATAAAAGCAATATAACAATGAAAAGAACATTTCAACCGCACAACAGAAAGAGAAAGAATAAACATGGTTTCCGTCAGAGAATGACTACAGCCAATGGTCGTAGGGTTTTGGCTTCACGTCGTGCAAAAGGTCGCAAGAAACTGACAGTTTCAGACGAGAGACATGGCAAATAATTGCAAATAATACTCTTTCAAGGAAAAAACAAAAAGAAGTAAGGAAAAACCTTACTTCTTTTTGTTTTTATCCGTATCTTTGGACACAAAAATAAAGCCTAAGAATATCATGACTTTAAAAGAGTTCTTCAAGAAACTTACCAGTAAAATTATTTGGGTTAACCTTTTGGCGATGGCTGTATTCATTATGCTTGTGGCTTTCGGCGTTTGGAAAGGTTTGGAAATCTATACACATCACGGCGAAGAAATAGAGGTGCCGGATGTCAAAGGTGTGCAGTTGGGTTTTGCCGAACGTATGTTGTCCAGTCGTGGTCTGAAAGCTGTCGTTGTCGATTCCAGTTACAATAAGGCATTGGTTGGGAACAGTATTTTGGAACAAACACCTCAGCCGGGCAAAACCGTAAAACAAGGGCGTGAGATTTATCTTGTTATCAATACTGTCAAGACGCCGACGATTGCCATACCGGATCTTGCGGACAACAGCTCCCTCAGAGAGGCGGAAGCGCGTCTCAAGGCGCTGGGCTTCAAACTGGCGCCTTGTGAATATGTTGACGGAGAACGTGACTGGGTATATGGCGTGAAATGTCAGGGAAAGAATGTTTTTGGAGGCGATCGTATCCCTATAGATGCCTTGATAACGTTGCAAGTTGGCAGCGGAGACTTTACGGATAATCCGGAAGAGCAGTCTGACAGTATTGATGTACCGGTTTCCGGAGAAGAAGCCGTAATGGAAGAAACAGTAGAGGGACTCGCATGGTAAACAGCCAGGAACAGACGGATAAGTTGTTTAATTCAGATGGGATTTGTGATAACGTCATGTCTGAAATCCCAGCAGTTGCGGCAGACGAATTTTATGATGGCCCGGAAGATGGATCCGGCGAACCCGAAGACATGCTTTATGAGCATCATCGGTTGAAGGCCGACAAAGGTCAGTCTCCGATGCGGATTGACAAATTCCTGATGGAACACCTCTATGACACGTCGCGCAACCGCCTGCAACGTGCGGCCGAGCAGGGCTTCATTCGGGTAAATGGCAAGCCGGTTAAAAGCAGTTATAAAGTAAAGCCCGGCGATGAAATCGTTATCGTCCTCGACCGTCCGAAGTATGAAAATGAGATTATTCCTGAAGATATCCCGCTTGAGGTCGTTTATGAGGATGATGATCTGCTGGTCATCAACAAACCAGCCGGTTTGGTGGTACATCCCGGATGTGGTAATTATACAGGGACGCTTGTCAACGCCATAGCATGGCATTTGAAGGACAACCCTGATTATGATCCGAATGACCCCACTGTAGGACTGGTACATCGGATTGATAAAGACACATCCGGTCTTATTGTCGTAGCAAAGACGCCGGATGCAAAAACAAGTCTCGGACGTCAGTTCTTTGACAAAACCACACGCCGTCTTTATAATGCCTTAGTTTGGGGGTGCTTTGCCGAACCGGAAGGCCGTATAGAGGGTAATATCGCCCGTCATCCTAAAGACCGTATGCAAATGGCCGTATTCCCACCAGAAAGCGGTATTGGGAAACATGCAGTGACTCATTATCGCGTGTTGGAGAATTTAGGATATGTCTCATTCATCGAGTGCCGGCTGGAAACAGGCCGTACACACCAGATACGGGCGCACATGAAGCATATCGGGCATGTGTTGTTCTGTGACGAACGTTATGGAGGTAACGAGGTCTTGCGTGGTACCCCGTCAGGGAAATACAGACAGTTTGTGCAAAACTGTTTTGAAATATGCCCGCGGCAGGCATTACATGCGAGGACATTAGGCTTCCGGCATCCACGCACGGGAGAGGAAATGGATTTCACATGTCCGTTGCCGGATGATATGACAACCCTGCTACGTCGTTGGCGGACATATATGACCGGAAAAGAAGAAACAACATTATAAAACACCAATATAGAATATTATTACAAGGAAGATGAAAAAGATTATTGCAATTATTGCAGGAGGCGATTCCTCTGAACACGATGTTTCACTCAGGAGCGCGGAAGGCATCCTTTCTTTTTTGGACAAAGAACGTTATGACGTATATATTGTAGAGATAAAAGGACAGACTTGGGAAGCACATCTTGAAGACGGCTCGCGGGCAGTTGTTGACCGTAACGATTTCAGTTTCGTGGACGGTGAACGATGTGTGCATCCAGATTTCGCATATATCACTATTCATGGTACGCCTGGTGAGAACGGTATTTTACAAGGATACCTCGATCTTATCGGTCTGCCTTATTCTACGAGCGATGTACTTGTTGAGGCTATGACCTTTAATAAATTTACTTTGAATCAGTATTTGAAGGGATTTGGCGTTAGTGTGAGTGAGAGCCTTATTGTGCGCAAAGGCTTTGAGTCGCTTGTGACCGATACGGAAATTGTCGAGAAAATAGGCTTGCCATGCTTTGTAAAACCGAACGCGGGCGGATCCAGCTTTGGTGTGACTAAGGTGAAAAAGGCAGAAGATATCCATTCCGCCATACAGAAAGCCATGAATGAAAGTGACGAAGTGATGGTAGAGGCCTTCATGCAAGGAACGGAAATCACGTGCGGATGCTATAAGACAAGCACCAAAGATGTTGTTTTGCCGGTGACTGAGGTCGTGACGGGTAACGAGTTTTTCGATTACGATGCCAAATACAACGGGCAGGTGCAGGAAATAACTCCTGCGCGCCTCAGCAAGGAGACCACCGAGCGCGTGCAGTTGATTACTTCCACTATTTATGATATCTTGGGTTGTAGCGGTATTATCCGCATTGATTACATTATTACGAAACAGAGGACTTCCGACGGAAAGGAAACAGAACGCATCAACATGCTTGAGATTAACACGACGCCGGGAATGACCGCTACCAGTTTCATTCCTCAGCAGGTGCGTGCCGCAGGCCTGGAGATGAAAGACGTCCTTACAGATATTATAGAAGACAAACTGGCACGGTAATTCCGTGTCAGTACTATGAAAATACACAGTACGAACCTTAAAAAACACCTTTTATGCGAACACCTGAAGAATTTGACGAGATTCGTCCCTACGACCCGGAAGAACTTCCCGGCGTGTTTGAAGAACTGATTGCCGACAAGGAATTTCAGCAAATAGTCGGAAAAGTGTTGCCGGACATGCCATACGAAGAAGCCTGCCGCATCTTGCGAAGTTGTAAGACCAGTTATGAGGTACAGAAGACTTTATTTTACCCCCTGTTGATTAATCTGCGCAATAAGTTGAGCGACGGCTTTACATTAGGTTATGAAACACTGAAAGACAAAACATCGCCTCATACTTATATCACCAATCATAGGGATATCGTTATCGATTCGGCGTTTCTTTCCATCGCCATGATAGAAAACGGCTTTGGAAACACTGTGGAGATTGCTATCGGTGATAATCTTCTTATTCGTCCGTGGATTAAGAAGTTGGTGCGTGTAAACAAGTCTTTCATTGTGCAGAGAGGTATTTCCATGAGGGAAATACTGCGTTCGAGTGCCCGGATGAGTCGCTATATGCATTATGCCATCAACACGAAGCATGAGAACATCTGGATTGCCCAGCGTGAAGGGCGTGCCAAAGACTCTGACGACCGTACTCAGGATGCCATTCTTAAAATGATGGCGATGGGTGGCGAAGGTTCCGTAACCGACAGGTTGAAAGATTTACACATCGTGCCTACGACGCTGTCTTATGAATATGATCCGTGTGATTATCTCAAAGCTCAGGAGTTCCAGCAGAAACGCGACATCGAGGGATTCAAGAAAAGTCCGGCAGATGACTTACTGAACATGCAGACGGGTATTTTTGGTTACAAGGGCAGGATACATTTCCAGATGGGCGACTGTTTGGACGAATGGCTCGGTTCATTGCCTGCCGACCTTCCGAAGACTGAGGTGTTCACGGTTATTGCCAATCATATAGATAAGGAGATTCATCGTCGTTACCGGCTATACCCTGGCAATTATGTGGCGGCTGACAAGTTAACGGGGCAAAAGGATTACGCTGCATTCTACACGTCGGAAGATGAAATTCGTTTTGAGAAATACTTGGAGGGACAGTTGGCAAAAGTTACTCTGCCGAATCCTGACAATGACTTCCTGCGTGAACGCCTGCTCACGATGTATGCCAACCCCGTGTTTAACAAATCTCGGGCAGACAATGAAGGGTAAGTGCTGGCGTTTGTTTTTCAGCATGCTCATGATGGCCGGTTTGCTTGCTGCTTGTGCCGGCGACGATGATGAGGAGTATGTTTACCCTTCTCTGTTGACGGAGATGGCGGAATTGCACACTGATGAAAACGGGTGCGGTCGTATGCTGTTGACAGACGGGGGTGAGATGTATGCCGTCAACAATGTCATAGAAGGGCTGTATCCCTTGGTGTCTTACAGGGTTGTATGCAGTTATTTGCCTTTATTAAGTGATAAAGGGACATATACCTCGGCGGATATATATAGAATTAAAAGTGTCAGTATGCTGTTGCCGGATACATTGAACATTGAAAACGAGTCATTGAAAGTTGTCAGTGTATGGACAGGAGGTGGCTATCTCAACCTTTGTCTTGAACTGAAGACTCAAAACGGCCGTCATTATCTTACATTTCGGGAAGACAGTATTACCGAGACATCATCTGGAAAACTCCTAAATCTTACACTTGTACATAACAGAGGTGAGAATTTGCAATATTATACGGAAACAGTCTATGCCAGTTTACGTCCTGGTAATTACTGGTCACTACAACCCGGAGATTCTATTGCTTTGAATATCCTTACTGACGACGGATTCAGAATATGGAAAGTGGCATACTGATAATAGCTGGAAAATAATAACAGTAGATGAAAAGAGGATGCTTAACCTGTCTGTGGGTGCATCCTCTTTTTTTTATACTTTTGTTTCAGTATATATGAACTCTTGCATTAGAAGTAGAACATCATATATAATTTCCCGCCGAGGTTGCCTGTTCCAAAATTAAATGAACGGTCACCCGGGCTGATAAGTTCTGTGCGTGTTTCCACTTTTCCGTTAACGTTGTTGAAGCCTTCTTGTTCCTGATAGCTTTGGGGTTTAAACATTCCGATGCCGTACATTGTTACTTCGCCACCGACAGAAAAGTGTGATGCCAAGAATACTTCCACACCGGCATGCAGTCCGAAACCTATATACTGTGCGTTTCCGTCATGGTAGCGGCCTGTTACATAGGTTTTTGTCCAGTTTGCTACATCTATGGGTAAAGCCGGGTTAATATTCTCTATACGGCTGGGTTGCTGATTCACTTCGGTTATCGCATTTCCATATTCGTATTTTTCTTTTTTAGTGGCAAAACCGTATATCAAGTCAACACCGCCGTAACCCTGTATACGGTTATATCCTCTGCGGTATTCTGCTCCTAACGAGATGGAGCCGCCTGAACTGTAACTTTTTCTGGCATCCACAACTTTTGCTTCTGAAAGAGGGTTCTCAAAAAGGGCTGCGTCATCAGGCTGGTAATATCGGTTGATATTCTTCGTCCTTATAATACCGATGTTGGCACGTAATGCTATCTCGTCTGTCAACATATATTTGGCCATGATGGAAGCTGCAGGGTTAATTATATCGTTTCCATTGCCCCAGAAACCGTCTAAGGCTTCCTGTCCTCCAAACGCGTTAAGCGTATTGTTGTCCGAGTTATTAAAGATGTTACCGACATAATTAAATATAGGTACAAGGTCAATACCCAGACCGATATCACCTTGTTTAGGCAGTGTCGGCCTCTTTTTGGCGGTTTCCTGGGCAGATGCTCCTGCTGACAATGTCAGCAGGAGTGCCATGAGCATCACTTTTATACTTTTCATATTTTGCTCTATTTTTTATTAGTTGTTTAGAATGCTGTTCCAATCATAAGAAGTCCAGCCGTCCGGTATGCTTGCTGGTTCAAACAGCATCTTGGCGGAAATCTCTTGGCCGGTAAGAGAGGTGTAAGTATAAATATTACCGGTGGCCGGTTTTTCAACAGTCGCATTCCAGATGTTGCCGGCTGAAGTGTATCTTCCGTTCACAAGTGTGCTGGCATTGGACGTATTGTCGGGATGATGTGACAACTGGCTCGCACCATATTCTTCGTCTTTAGGAGTAACTGTTAAAAGAATGTTATCAGGTAATGCCACGGCCTGCATGCGGAATGAGAACTTACCGTTGTTGTCAGTAACGACATTGAATTGAGTACCGTCGACAGTCACTGTCGTGAAACGTCCGGCATCGGTAGCCCAATCGGCAGTCCATACACCGCCGTTGTTCTTTTCGATAGCTTTCTTCACGGAACCGGATACTACATACGCAATATTTTCGTTTGCTCCATAAACGGCCCATCCGGGGAGATTTTCCGTCCAGTTCTTTGTGCTGGTGGTAGGTGTGAAACTGTAATAGCGTGTTCCCATCTGAAGCCATTGTGCATTTGCAGACCTCACTGTTTTTTTAACAGAATAGGTTCCTTCCAAATCCTGTGTGGTGGCAGAGCCATAGTTGCGGTAATGAGTAAGCAAACCTGCATCGTCTGATGATATATCTTCCTCTATCCAAGTAACTGACAGTTCATCATCGTCAAACTGAACAGGTACGGTTACTGTAAAATTACCGTCGGCATTTGTGGCAGCTACCAGTTCTTCAAAATCAGTTGTCTTAAGCTTTACTATCTGGTATGCACCACCCTTGTATTCGCCTTGCCAGAAGCCGGTTTCAACGGGAAGTTTGACCGAACCGGTAATATTAGCCTTCAGGTTATAGCCTTTTTTGTATGCCCAGCCGCATAGGCCTGCGTGCCAAGTGTCTGGTGCAGTTCCCGTTGGTGTGAATTTATAATAAATAGTTCCCAATTCGTTCCATTCTGCACCGGTTTCTTTAACGGCAGTTCCTGTATATTTCCCTTCGAGGATTTTGGTTTTTGTGGTACCGCCTTTGGTATAGTGTACGAAATTGTCTACCTCTACGGCATCAGTGCTGACGGTAATAGTCGGTTCGTCACCCACGTTCTTTATCGGTATTGTCACTGTAAAGTTACCTTGTGCGTTTGTTGGCACTTGGAAAGTCTTGCCTTGTGCGCTGATGTTAATCACTTCGCCTGCTGCTGCTTTGTAAGTTCCCGTTGCAAAAGCTATTTCCTTTGCAAATTTGGCGCTACCGGTCGCGTTGACACTATTTGCATAAAGAATGTTATTGTTGTCGGTAATCTTCACCCAACCGGCAAGGTAGGCGTGCCATGTCGCAGGCTTGTTGGCTTCTGTTGGCGTGAATTTGTAATAGTAGGTGCCAAGGTCGGTCCATGCGGCGTCTTCGTTTGCAGCTTTGACGTCATACTCATAACTACCTGTCACAAGTTTTGTCCTGCTGTTGTCACCGAATGTCGTGAAATGGGTGAAGGTGTTGGTGCTGTAAGTCTTTTGCTGTAATGTAGCTTCATATTGGTCATACTCGCTTTTCTTCGGAATGACGATGCTGAAAGAGCCATCGGCCGCTACCGGGGCAGCAACAGTCTTTGTGGTGCTATTATTGTATTTTACATCTACCTCAACCATTTCATTGGCCGCCCCTGTAAAGTTACCAACAGCGAATGAAGTCTCTACGGGGAACATCAGTTTTCCGGTCAGTGTTTCTGTCAGATTGTAGCCATCCATTTTGAGCCATCCTGCCAGATTACTGTTCCATGTTGCAGGTGTATTGCTTTGGCTCGGAGAAAATTTACAGTAAGTGACGCCTAAATCGGTCCATTCTGCAATAGGATTCCTGATTGTGATATCCTTAGTGTATGATCCGTCTTTCAGGACAATGGTTCCGGTTTTGGTATAGTGTGTATAGTCGACAGATGATGTATTGTCGATGGTGACGCTGAGGTCCGTATTTTTTATGCTCGGGTCTTTCACCGGTATTTCTACACTGAAATTGCCTTCCTGGTCAGTGGCGATGACACAGTCTGTACTTGTTCCATCTTTATCCTTGATACCGCTTATTTTAATGGTTTGCAGTGTCTTTGTGTACGCACCAATGCCATAAGCTGTTTCAATGGCAGTCTCCACACTTCCTTTCAGGGTAACTTTTCCCTCCATGCCGGCAAATGCTTCTTTTCCGGCTATCCAGCCGGCCAGGTTGTCATTCCAGTTGATGGGGGTTGCCGGTGTGGTGATATTACCATTATAATATGGTTTGAAGAACAGATAGGTTTCGCCTATGTTGTAAGGATAGCCTTCGATAATGTCTGTCACTTCCTTGTTTGAAGCTACAGCCGTTTCAAGATTGTATGCGCCTGCCAGTGTCTCGCTTGCAGTAGGGGTGGTCCAGTGTTGGAATGCCAGGTCTCCGATAGCCAGCACCTTGATACTGTTGATGGTGAAGCCTTCCTTTAAAGACCTTACAGGAATGGAGATGCTATAATTACCCTCTGCATCGGTTACACAACCATAATTGAATGTCAGTTGTTGAGTCGTAGCATCTTGGTCGCCTTGCCCGTTATTAGTGTCATCGTATTTAATTTCAAATTCCATCGTAGCATTCTCTGCAGTACGGAAGGCGCCTTGGCGGAATCCTGTCTCGATGGCTAATTGCAATTTTCCGGTCAGGTTCACCATTTCATCGAAACCTTCCATGCTGATGACTTCCGAACCATACATAATGGCTTCTTCTCCGGTGAACGTCTTGCTGCCTGCTTTCAGCCCATTCAGTTCAAGATCAGCGCTGAAACGGCGCATTTCGGTTTTGAAGACAGGTTGTCCGTTTTCCATTTTCAGATATTCCGTATAGGCCGCTGTGAATTCTTCCATGCGGATATTCACGTTAATTCCGTCTGTTGTAGTGGGGATGCTCAAACTGAAACTACCGTTTTCGTCGGTAACAGCTTCGTAAATCTTATTGCCTTGGGAATTGTTTTTGTATTCATTGTAGGCTACTTCAGCAAAGACCTTTCGCCCTACAGCCGGCTGCAGCACGTTGCAGGTATAGTCTGTTCCTGTGGTGTTGACACCGGTGGTGTAATACACAGTTCCTTGAATTTCTGCATACTGTTCAATGGAATCAAGAGAGAATTCCGACTGGTCTTCCTGACACCCGGCCAACATTAGCGATAGGAACGCCAATACAGGCCACAAAGATAACTTTACGGTTTTCATAGGCTTAGTTTTTAGATTTTTAATAGTGGTTTTATGTCACAAATTGTATATATGTCTGCAAGCAAATGTAGGTATTTTTTTTGCTCTAAACAAAATTTTGACATAAAAAATTATATTCTCTTATAAAAATTATTCTGATTTTTCTTTTCCCAAAAGTTGGTGACGGCTCTTTGTCGATAGGTTTGAATGTCAGAAAATGAGTTTAATGTAATGAATGATAGATTCTTAATAAGAATATTAAGAAGAAACCTTTATCTGATGTGTATACTGGAATCTTTAAAAATACGTCAGAATGTTGGTAAAAATAATAGGGATAAATATTAAAAAAATCAAGCAAAAAATAATGAGGAAAATTACAAGCGCTTCAAATGAAATTTGCGACCTGTCGCTTCTGGAAGGCGACAGGTCGCAAATTTTGTTATTACCGCTTGCAATTTCTGGTTCTGGCGCTATCAGTTTTTATTGTCTTTTTTAAATTGGTTATCAATAGGTTACAAAGATCTTGTGCTAAAGGAAATGCGTTTGTTATATTAGTAAGCAGATTCTTTAGTTGTTACAGCATCATAAGGTGCTCGTTTTTTCTGATTTTATATAGAACTATATATAAATATAATATTATGTATTGCATAGTATTTTAAGTTTTACTATTTTTGTATTTGTAAAGCATAGATGAATTAAACAGTAGAAAGGTAAATATGAATGTAGAGAACACGAAATCACAGATGCGCAAGGGGATGTTGGAGTATTGTGTGTTGCTGCTGTTACAGCGCGAGGCTTCTTATGCTTCGGATATTATAGCGCGTTTGAAGGTTGCCGATCTGATTGTTGTGGAGGGGACGCTTTATCCATTATTGACGCGTTTGAAGAATGACGGACTGCTAACATACGAGTGGCGGGAGTCGACACAAGGCCCGCCACGCAAATATTATGCTCTGACTTCTTCGGGCATGTCTTTTTTAGAGGCATTGGATAGCGTATGGAATGAACTGGTGTACACCGTAGACCATTTGAAGAACAAATAATCAAGATTTTAATTAACAAGGGAAGACAATGAAAAAGAATATTATGATGAATCTTTTCGGTTCGCTTTATGCCATAGATGAGGATGCTTATGATTTGCTTAACAGGTACCAAAACGACATGAGGCGCTATTTCTCAAAGCGCGAAGGCGGCACCGAGATAGCCGATGACATAGAACATCGGGTGGCTGAACTGATGGCTGAACTCAAGGCGCAGGGCGTGGAAGCGATAACGATAGAACATGTGGAAGATATTATCCGCAGGATAGGCAATCCCGAGGATATGGAAGCGGAAGATACGGAAACAGCAACGGGGAGTTCCGGACGGATGGAAGAGAAACCGGTAAAAAATCTTTTCCGTAATCCGGATGATAAGATGCTGGGAGGCGTATGTTCGGGGCTTGCCTATTTTTTCGGGACGGATGTTTTGGTTATTCGTCTGTTGGCGGTGGTGCTGGGTTTTCTCACGCAAGGGGTTATGGTTGGCATCTATATTGTAATGTGGCTGCTTGTGCCCGAAGCCAATACACCTGAACAGAAGCTCCGTATGCAAGGTAAGAAAATCAATATGGAGAGTCTGCGGGAAGAAATACTGAAAGGCACAGCCCGCGCAGGAGAGTATGTGACGGCGCCGGAGACAAAGACAAAAGCACGCGGATGCCTCTCTTCGTTGTTGTATGCCATTGTTATTCTGCTGAAAGCGTTGTTGGTTGTTATTGCCGTTGGTGTGGGCTTGGGACTGGTATTGTTCCTTTTTACTACACTGTTCGGCATAGGGATGGGGCTGTTTGCTTCCGTAGCCGGAGTAGGCTCATTATTCGTCAGCAATGTAGATTCAGTACTTCTGCAAACGCTGGAAAGTTTACCGGCGGCGGCTGTAAGTGGTTTTTGGATTTCAGCCATCAGTTTGCTTTTTGTGCTGGGTATTCCTTTGTATGTGATGGTGCATGTCCTGCTTAAGGTTTTTGGGCGTTCCCAGAGCGTTTCTTCACGAATCAAATGGATGTTGGTTGTTGTGTGGATACTGTCTGCGATTTTGTTCAGCGTGTTTACGGTCACGACGTTTGTGTCTTTCGCTGATACGCGCCGGGCGGTGATGGAGTCGATATATTAAAGGAATAAGAAGATTTGAAGCAGGGATGATACACCTTGAGAACATTCATAAGACTTATGACAACGGACAGGCGCTTCATGTGCTGAAAGGTATCAACCTTCATGTGGAAAAAGGTGAGTTCGTATCGATTATGGGAGCCTCCGGTTCCGGGAAGTCCACATTGCTCAATATCCTCGGTATATTGGATAATTATGACGCAGGGACGTATTATTTGGATGGTAAACTGATTCGTGACCTTACTGAAACCCGTGCTGCCGATTATCGGAACCGGATGATAGGGTTTGTTTTCCAGTCGTTCAACCTGATTCCGTTTAAGAATGCCGTAGAGAACGTGGCGCTGCCGCTGTTTTACAGGGGTGAAGGTCGCAAGAAGCGGAACAAGCTGGCCATGGAATATCTGGAACGTCTGGGATTGGCCGAATGGGCGCACCATCTGCCCAACGAGTTGTCCGGCGGACAGAAACAACGCGTGGCCATTGCACGTGCGCTGATTACGCAACCGCGCATTTTGCTGGCCGATGAGCCGACCGGTGCGTTGGACAGCAAAACGTCGGTGGAAGTGATGCAACTGTTTAGGGAACTGAACCGGGAAGGGCAGACCATTATTGTGGTAACCCATGAAAGCGGCGTGGCAAACCAGGCCGGCCGGATTGTACACATCAAGGATGGTCAAATAGAGCGTATTGAAGAAAATATCCGTCATGATGCTTCACCTTTTGGCATGGACGGGTTGATGAAATAACGAATGGTAGAATGACGCATGAGAGACTTGGTAGAAGAAATATGGTCTACAATAAGCCGTAATAAATTGCGGACGATTCTGACAGGACTGTCCGTGGCCTGGGGGATATTCATACTGATTGTTCTGCTCGGTTCGGGCAATGGCCTGATACACGCTTTTCAGAGTGCTTCAGGAACTATGGCAACCAATGTGCTTGAAGTGCGTGGCGGATGGACGACACTTGCTTACCGGGGCTACTCGTCCGGACGTAGTATCAAGTTGAACGAAACGGATGCGCAGGCTGTCAGGGAGCGTTTCCCGGATAAGGTGATGCGCTCGCAGGCACAGCTTTTGCAGTCAGACGTGACCATGAGTACGATGAAAGACTATGTGTCCCAAAGACTTTATGGAGTCTATCCGGAATATGTGGAACTCGGGCGTTTTGTATTGAGTCAGGGACGTTTCCTGAATGCGACGGATATGAAGGAACGGCGTAAAGTTGTGGTCATGAATGAAAGCGTTGCGGAACAGCTGTTTGGCTCGGCAAACGAGGCTATTGGTCGTGATGTCAAAGTCAGTTCGCTGGTCTTTAAGGTTGTTGGGTTGTATCAGGATGCCGGTAACAGCAGTGATCGTCCCTCTTATATTCCTTTTACGACATCGAATGTGTTGTTTGGCAAAGGACGGGATGTAGACATGATTGCCGTTTCGGTGAAAAATCTGGAAACGGCGGATAAAAGCCTTGGTTTTGAGAAGGAACTCCGTTCGATGATGGCAAACCGTAAGGACTATTCGCAGGATGATACCGGCGGAGTGTGGATATGGAATCGTTTGGCACAGGACCAGGAGATGGGGCAGGTAATGGGATTGCTGAATATCGCTTTGTGGTTTATAGGTATTTGCACCTTGCTAAGTGGTATTGTGGGCGTGAGCAATATCATGTTGATAACGGTCAAGGAGCGGACGCGGGAATTTGGCATCTATAAGGCTCTCGGGGCACGTCCGATGGCCATCCTGCGGATGATACTGTTGGAAAGCATTACCATAACGTTGGTGTTCGGCTATGTCGGTTTGGTTGCCGGTATAGCGGCAACGGAATATATGAATGTGCTGGCCGATCAGACTAAGATGGAAATTTACGGTCAGACGATACAAATGTTTAAGGATCCTACGGTAGATGTGATGATTGCAGTACAGGCTACGCTGACGCTGGTGATAGCCGGACTGTTGGCCGGTTTTTTCCCGGCGCGTAAGGCCGTGAGCGTCCGTCCCATTGAGGCATTAAAAGCAGATTGACATGAGAATAGATGCAGATTCGGTAGAAGAGATATTTTCAACGGTGATTGGCAATAAAACCCGGAGCCTGCTGACGGCGTTCGGTGTTTTTTGGGGTGTTTTCATGCTCGTGGTCATGCTTGGAGGCGGACAAGGTTTGGAAGATATGATCAGTCGGAATTTTAAAGGTTTCGCTACCAATTCCGCTTTTGTTTATTCGGGACGGACAACGATGGCTTATAAGGGATTCCGTAAGAATCGGTCATGGAATCTGGAGAATGCCGATGTTGAAAGGCTTAGGGCTGCGCTGCCGCAGTTGGATGTGGTGACGCCATTGCTGACGTTTTACGGCCAGACGGCCATGGTAAAGGACCAGAAGATGAATTGCAGCGTTTATGGCATTTATCCGGAGATGAAACAGGTGGAGCAGCTGGATATTCGGTTTGGCCGGTCACTGAATGAAATGGATATTCGGGATGAACGGAAGGTTTGTGTTATCGGCAAGCAAATCTTCCAGACATTGTTTCCGGACGGAGAAGACCCTTGCGGTCACGTAATAAATGTGGATGGCGTGTATTACCGGATTGTCGGTGTGAATTTTGGCGGAAGCAACATCAGCATGGGTGGAGATCCGGAAACAACCATCCAGGTGCCTTTCCCGGTTTTGCAGAAGTCACGTCATTATGGAACCAGAATAGATGCGATAGCTTTGACGGCACATGCGGGGTGTCGTATCAGTACGCTTGAGGATGATATCCGGACTGTCATCCACAGGGCGCATTATGTTTCGCCTGAGGATGAGTTCGCGTCTTTTATCTTTTCGGCAGAATTGATGTTCAGCATGATGGATAACTTGTTCAAAGGTGTGCGTTTTCTTGTCTGGCTGGTCGGCCTCGGGACATTGCTTGCCGGTGTTGTGGGTGTGAGCAATATCATGATGGTGACGGTAAGGGAGCGGACGGTTGAGTTTGGTATCAAACGGGCAATAGGAGCCAGGCCGCTCGATATCTTGTTGCAGGTTTTGATGGAAAGTTTTGTGCTGACAGCCATAGCCGGCCTGACAGGTATTACGTTGGCCGTATTGGTCTTGCAATGCTTGGAGATGGGACTGGCTGAAGACGGTGTGGCTGTGGCACGGTTTCAGATTTCATTTGGATTAGCCGTCGGTGCAGCCTGTCTTCTGACTGTATTGGGGCTGATTGCAGGTTTGGCACCGGCTTTGCGGGCCTTGGCCGTCAAGCCCATTGATGCCATGCGTGATGAGTAGAATATGATTTAATATATAGGAATGAACATGAAAAGAATTGTCAAGTGGGGGGTACTGATGTTGGTAGCCCTGGTTTTTGTCGGAACGTTTGTGTTCCTTTACCAGAAGTCAAGGAAAAAGGCGGATGTCTATCAGGTTGTGCAGCCGGAAAAGACGGATCTTTATAAGACTACGGTCGTGACGGGAAAGATAGAACCGCGCGATGAGGTGTTGATAAAGCCCCAAATAAACGGTATTATTGCGGAAATCTATAAAAAGGCAGGTGAGCAGGTCAAAAAGGATGAGGTCATAGCCAAAGTCAAAGTCATACCGGAGATGTCTTCGCTAAATTCGGCGGAAAGCAGTGTCCGTCTGGCGGAAATTAACCTGCGACAGGCCGAAAAAGATTTTCAGCGTGTGAAAAACCTTTTTGAGAAAAAGGTTATCAGCGAGGAGGAGTATGATAAATCAGCCGTGGCTTTGGCGCAGTCACGCGAAGAACTGCGCAATCGCGAAGACGCACTCAATATTATTCGTGAAGGTATTTCAAAGAGTAATGCTTCTTTCAGTACTACGTTGGTGAGAAGTACCATTGACGGATTAATATTGGACATACCGGTGAAGGTTGGCAATTCTGTCATCATGAGCAATACTATGAATGACGGTACGACAATAGCGTCGGTGGCAAACATGAGCGATTTGCTGTTTAAAGGTAAAATTGACGAGACGGAAGTAGGAAAAGTGCATGAAGGAATGCCGGTAACATTGATGATAGGTGCCCTTCAGGATAAAAAATTTGCAGCGGAACTGGAGTATATATCTCCTAAAGCTGAAGAAACGAACGGAATCAGTCAGTTTGAGATCGAGGCAGCAGTACGTGATTCATCTGCTTCGGGTATACGGTCAGGTTATAGCGCCAATGCGGAGATTATTCTGGAGCAGGCATTACAAGTCATGGCGGTTCCGGAGGGATGTGTTGAATTCAATGGTGATTCGACATTTGTTTATATCCTGAAACAGGAGAGTCCGCAAACGTTTGAGCGGCGGCAAGTTTATACGGGAATCAGTGACGGAATAAAGATTGAGATAAAGAAAGGATTGGCCATGAAGGACAAAATACGCGGAGGAAAACAGATAATGGCTCAGGAATAGGAAAATGTTATAGGAAGGAGGCTTGAAGATGAATTTCTTACATGTGAATGGTTGCTGCGTTACCCGGTTGTTTTGCATAATGCTGGCCGGTTGTTGGTTACCGCGTTCAGTGGCTTATGCTCAGGAAGAAGCGTTGGATGGTGAATGGACGCTTGCTCGCTGTATAGAACGGGCGCAGGACTCGAATATTCAAATCAGAAGACAAGCTGTTCAGGTGGAACAGCAAAAGATAGCGTTGGATAATCAGAAATATCGCCGCATCCCGAATCTGAGCGGCAGTGCAGGGCAGTTGTTTGGCTTCGGAAGGGCACTGACGTCCAATAACACCTATGCCAATCGTAATACTCAAAGTACGAGCTTTGGCCTGAATACCGGTGTTCCGGTGTTTACCGGATTGGAAATATATAACAGTCAAAAGCAGGCTGCGTTGAATCTTGAGGCAGCTACTTTCGATTTGGCACATGCAAAAGAGCAAATCAGTCTGCAAGTGGCTTCGGCTTATCTGACGGTTCTTTACAACGAGGAACTGTACAAGGTCGCTCGTCAGGAAGTGGAGAATCAGAAAAGTCTTCTTTTCCAGGTAAGAACTTATTTTGAGAATGGGAAAAAGGCTGAAGCGGATGTTTTGGAGGTGCAATCCCAGCTTGCTCAAAACGAGTTGGCTTTGGTGAGGGCAGAGAATAATTACCGGAATGCTTTGTTGGATTTGTCGCAATTATTGGAATTGCCGTCTCCTGACAATTTTTGTGTGATTCCTGCAGAATATGATACTTTGACTACTGAATTGTTGCCGATAGACCAGATTTATGCTGTCGCATTAGACTTGAGGCCCCAAATTGAGGCCGAAAAAATCCGCCTGGAGAGTGCGGCAAGGGGAATCAAAATAGCACGTGCCGGTTTTTTTCCTCAGATATCTCTCGGTGCGGGAATAGGAACGAGCTATTATAAAACTTCAGGTTATGCAACGTCTGCCTTTAGCCGTCAGATGCAAGAGAACTTTACGCAGAATGTCAGTCTGTCTTTGAGCGTTCCGATTTTTAACCGTTTCCAGACCCGTAATGCGGTACGTTCTGCCAAAATGCAGTACACTTTGCAGACTTTGCAGTTGGACGATACTAAAAAACAGTTGTATAAGGAGATTCAGCAAGCCTATTATAACGCAAAGGCTGCGCGTATGCAACGCATGGCCAGTGAGACAGCCTGTACCGCGGCAGAAGCCGCTTACAGAACCATGGAGCAGAAATATCTGAATGGTAAGGCCGACGGGACGCAACTTCAGAGCCAACGCTTGCAGTATCTGAAAGCTGTTAGTGACCGGGTTCAGGCTAAATATGAATGGTTGTTGCGAAAAAAAATATTGGATTTCTATAGTGGCAATGTTAGTTGGGAATAGAGTTTGTGTCCAATCATTAAATTCCTGTTCCGGAACGTATGGGCGGATAGGTTTCACCTTTTTTTAAGAAGTTGCTTTTGGCCATATATTCTTTTTGAGGTGCATAGATAAACATGACACTGCCGTCTTTTATCGTGTCGATGATGGGACGTGTGAGCGCCGGTGGAATGGCCGGACAGCCGAAACTTCTGCCCAATCGTCCGGAACAGGCTGTAGAAGGATGCGCATAGGCTGCTCCATGCATGACGATGGCACGTTCACGGGCGTTGTCATTGATGCCTTTTTCTAATCCGTCAAGGCGCAGAGAATAGCCGTTGCTGCCATTATAAGTTTCGTTTGTCAGATAGAAACCTAATGAACTCTTGTATGACCCGCTTTTGTTGGAGAAAGAAGTGGCATAATTTTCTCCGCTGTTTCGTCCGTGTGCGACAACTGAGGAGAAAAGCAGTTTGTGCTGTTTCATGTCGATGACGAACAGGCGTTCTTCTGTCGAGGCCTTTGAAAAGTCTATAAGTGTCAGGATTTCTTTTCTACGGTTGTCTATTTTGTAATATCCTGTTATGGCTTGTTGGAACGCATTCCGGCTCACTCGTCCGTCCAGTTCTAGCTCTTCATACAAGTTCTGCCATGATGGGCATATGGAATATGTTTCGGCTGTGTATGGCGGTTCTTGTTCTTCTTCTGTTTGTGATTTGGAGAAGAACAACAGGCTTGGAATCATAAGAAAGAAAACAGTAAAGAAGAAACGTATCATTGAAATGCCGTTTTTTTAGAATACGGCTGCAAAGGTACGGTTTTATTTTTATTTTGTTAAAATACAGACGGTTAATTTTATTCAAGAAGTGTTATTTGATGACGATGACTAACGTACTCCACGTCGGAGCCCAGTCGTATATGAATTTGGCATGCGAGGTAGCGTTGCGTACGCACATGTGCGAGCGTGGAGTCGTGCCGAGAGACCAACTGTATTCTATAATTTCTGTTTGCGGCAGATTAACTGGTATTCCATGGATGTGTGCGCCGTTTGTAAATCTGCTTGCGAATGGTGCAAAACCGCCGATTTCTTTTGTGCCGTCTTTCCAGAAATACATGTTTTTCTTTTTTTGTTGTAACAGGAAAATACCTAATGGCGTTTCCTGTCCGTATGGCGGATTGAATTTTCCGGTTGTTGCAGGATTCATGCTTCTGATTTTCCATTCACCGCGTTTTACGAATTCAAGTGTCGCAATGTTCTGGTCGCCACGGTCGACAATGATGACGTGATGGAAAGCTACCGTGTCTTCCAATGATTCTAAATAGCGGCGTGGCACCATCCATTCTTTGTCGATGAGCAAAGGTTGGATGCGGATGAAGCCGCCTTCTTCTCCTTTGTAGCGTGCTATGCTGCCGTCTGGACCATATAACTCGGGTGTCAATGTATCGTTGGGGGCATATAAGGGTACAGATTGGTAGCGTGATACACCCAGCGTGTCAGCGACAAACCGGTCTTTGTTGTAGATATATTTTTTTACTAACGGCGGATACTGGTTGGTGTTTTTATAGTTTTGAAGGACAACCCATTTGCCGGAATCCTGTTGTATGTTCTCTACAAAAGCCAGACTCTTGCGTATTGTTTCCCATTTGAAACTGCGTGTAGTGTCCCGATATGGATAAACATCTTCAAGAGTATATTGGTCATATAGGAATTCTTTGGTGAGAAGGATATCTTCCGGCATGACTGGCGGAATGATAATCAGTGTTTCAGCTTCGGGAATGAACGTTTGCAGAAAAAGACTGTCAGCTGATGTGACGCTTTTTCTTCCGTTTTCTTGGCATCCGATGCCCGTGAGACATAAAGCGGAAACGATGATATTCAAGAGCAGCCGGTATTTATCCATGTTGTTTCGACTTTAATTTTAATTAAGTATCTAATATATAGAGAATGACGAGCGCAATGGCAAATGAAAACTAAACTTTCAAAGTTGTCGTGACCGTATCCTATACCTTACAAATATATTGAAAAATGGGTATTCATGCAAAAGCATAGAAATATCTCTCATATTTATATATTACAAGAACCGTTCTTTCCTTTAAGTTCTTGGCCTTCCATGTACGTTCTCGCCCTAATCCTTTTTTGTGTGAAAAATATGATTGAGTGTGTTTTAGCGTATTTTATTTGGAAGTTTCAAAAAAATATTGATATATTTGCAGATAGCCGGTAAAGTGCTTGAACAACAGTAGCGTTTGTTGGCTTTATTAAAGATGAAACATTGACCTAATCATTAATTAATTGTTTATAAAGGGCGTGCATTTCAGTATTGCTATCGCGTTCTCAAATTCAATCAATCAATATGAAAACACAATTACAGAAGAGTTTATTCTGTGGCTTCTTGGGTTGCGTCTTAACAGTGGGCGCAATGGCTCAGACGATTAGCCTGCAAGTTGACGCATCGCGTGTGACGACTGCTATTGGCAACCGGCATTACGGTCTTTTC
Source organism: uncultured Prevotellaceae bacterium (assembly GCA_949299545.1). GTDB lineage: Bacteria > Bacteroidota > Bacteroidia > Bacteroidales > Bacteroidaceae > Paraprevotella. The sequence goes on from CASGAM010000030.1 coordinate 32,620, forward strand.
TTTGAAGAAATCAATCATGCCGGAGACGGCGGTTTGTATGCCGAATTGATACAAAACCGTTCGTTTGAAGACAATGTTTCTAATCCGGACCATTGGTGGACGGTAGGTACGGCGGCCATGTCGCTAGTTTCAGATGGCCTGTTGAATGATGTCCAATCAAAAGCATTGCGTGTAGAATTCAAAAAAAACGGTGACGGTGTTAAGAATGAAGGCTTTTGGGGGATTAATGCCGTAAATGGCAGAACCTATACATGTACTTTTTGGGTAAAGGCTTCCGGTTGGAACGGCAGGCTGACAGCTGCAATATGCAAAGAGGATGGAACCGTACTGGGTGAATCAGAAATTGACATTGCCGCTTCTGGGGAATGGAAAAAGTATTCCTTGACATTGACTTCCTCCGGAGATGATCCGAAAGCCTGGTTCTATTTGACTGCTGACAAAGCCGGCATCTTGGAATTTGATATGGTCAGTCTTTTCCCACCGACATTCAAGGACCGGCCGAATGGTTGCCGTCCTGATTTGGCACAGATGCTTTATGAAATGAAACCGGCTTTTGTGAGATTTCCCGGCGGTTGCTTTGTTGAAGGTGCCTGGGCGGATGGACTTACCAATCGTTTTGAATGGAAGAAAACGATTGGTCCTATAGAAGAAAGGCCGGGGCATCGGAATGTAAATTGGAATTACCGTGTGACGGACGGATTGGGATTCCATGAGATGTTACAACTTACCGAGGATCTTGGTGCCGAACCACTTTTTGTTGTTAACATGGGTATGGGGCATGGATGGTCTGTTCCTTATATGGAAATAGATGAGTATATACAAGAAGCGCTTGACGCTATTGAATATTGCAATGGAGATGAGACTACCAAATGGGGGGCTTTGCGCGTTGCCAATGGACATCCAGAGCCTTTCAATCTCAAATTGATAGAAATAGGGAATGAAAACTATAATTTCTCTTTTGAGAATAACAATGACCAAAGCGATCATTATGCGGAGCGTTACATACAATTTTATAACGCAATCAAAGAGCGTTATCCGGAAATGACGGTTATCGGTAACGTAGAAGCATGGGGAACGGATAATCCGTCATGGCGTAATCCTTATCCGGTCGATGCTGTTGATGAACATTATTATCGTTCTCCGGACTGGTTTGTCAACCAGTATAATAAATATGACAGCTACAGTCGCTCTTCTCATAAAGTCTATGTGGGTGAATATGCTGTTACACAAAATTTTGGTGACTGTGGAAATCTGGATGCTGCTTTGGGGGAAGCGGTTTTCATGTTGGGCATGGAACGGAATGCTGATGTCTGCATTATGAACAGCTATGCACCTATTTTCGTGAACGAGAACGATCAGAAATGGCGTCCGGACATGATTCGTTTTAACAGCGAGGTGGCATACGGAACACCGTCATATTATGTTCAGAAACTTATGCCTAATAATGTCGGAACGCATAATTTGAAATATACGGAAACCAATGTTACGGCAGAGTCCGAGAACGGTCAAGTGGGATTGAGTTCATGGTCAACGGTCGTCCGTTTTGACAATGCTTTGTTATTGGATGAAAATGGTGCAGATATTTTTACTGATGACTTTACTGACGGCTTAGATGAAAATTGGATTGTTCCGGCGTCTGGTAATTGGGGTGTCTCCGGCGGAGTGCTTGAACAAAATGACGGAAGCATGCAAGGAGGGATTTGCCGGATTAACGTAGATGGTGTATCGGCTTATACTTTTGAGGTGGATGCAACAAAGGTTTCCGGCGATGAGGGCTTTTTGATTGCTTTCAATTACCAGGATGATAAAAACTACGCATGGTGGAATCTTGGCGGTTGGGGTAATACGAAACATGCGGTTGAGATTTGCAATAACGGAAACAAGACAACAGTTGCAGAAGCTGCCGGTTCGATTGAGACCGGTCGGACGTATCGGATTAAAATACAGGTAAACGGCAGTGCGGTGACTTGTTCTTTGGATGATGTTGTTGTCCACCGGTTCACATTGAATCTGAAACGTAAGATTTATACGGCAGTGAATCTGGATAAGGCGGAAAATATTATGTATGTTAAGATAGTAAATCCTTATAAAGATGCACAGACGGTACGTATTAATGTGTCAAATGCTACGGTTGAAAGCGGTACAGCCATTATATTGGCTGCTTCGGACAATAAGGCAGAGAACAATCTAAACAACCCGTATAATGTAGTGCCATCAGAAGTGGCTGTCACCGTAGATGCTCAGGGCCTGGATTATGATGTTTCTCCTTATTCTTTTAATATTATTAAGTTGCAAGTCAGCAATGTGCAGGTCGACAACACACCTTTGCCCGAGCTCCCGGTTCCTATGATGCTCTATGATTTTGAGGACGGTCGTGCGTCAAACACTACCGGCGTTTATTCAGGAACGTTAGAGGGAGATGCTGAAATACTTGATATGGACGATGGTAACAAAGTGCTGTACACCGGTTCCTCTATAAATGGCGGTTGGATGAATCTTGGGGTAGAAATGGGCCGGGATGTACTTGAGGCATTAACGGGAGATTTTACAATTTCAATGGATGTTTTATTGCGGGATATAGGAGCCCTTCAACGGAATTGTTGGCTTCTGGCATTGGCAAATGGAACCGATGCTTATCTGGGTCTGGTCAATACAGCCAACAATACGGATTGGTACTTCACGATGAAAGATGAGTCCAATGAGTATGCACGGTCTGGTAGTGGCCTTGCTTATGATAAGTGGCATACGCTGACTTTCGTGTTGCAAGGTCAAAATGGTATTTTTTACCTTGACGGATATAAAATGGCGGAATCCGTATTTACCACGCGTCCCGAACAGTTCGCCTCATCTGTGACGATGGCAGCGTTGGGCCGTTCACCATACAACGATGATGCTGTCATGAGACAGGCAGCTATAGACAACGTGAGATTTTATGATGAGGCCTTGTCTGCTGAACAGGTTGAAGTCTTGTATGGGCAAGTCTCAGAGATGGGGACAACCTCTGCCATGATGAATAGTACGGATGATGTAGCCGGGTTGGAGCCGTTTGTGAAGAAGTTCAATTTCCTGCATGCTTCCACTGAATTGCCTGCTAAAACGGAAATGGGAACTACGGTCGATTGGAGTTGCAATATCAAGGAAGACGGTTATGTCGAGATGGTAGGGGAGTCAGGACTCCAGCGTTTGAATGTTCTTAAATTGCCGGCAGCGGATAGCGATCCGATAGAGGTGGCGGAACTGACAGCGACCCTTACCTATGATGATGGCAGTATCGTTCAAAAAACACAGGCTGTTATTTTGGCGCCGGACGATAACCGTTTTGGTTATTTGTATTGTTTTATGAATGCTAATGAAGAGATAACCAATTTTGCTTTGGGTACGAAAGAAGATAAGGGCCAAAAATTCAATGTATTGTTAGGCGGTGCTGAAGTGTTTGACACGGAAGAAATTGCAGGCATAGAACATGGTACGCGCGATGCTTATATTGCAAGAGGTGAAGGATCGGACGGTTATTTGATGACAACTACGGACATGAAGCAGCATGTTTCCGGTGTGTGGAACAATCGAGGCTTGAACCTTATCCATTCAGAAGATCTTATTCACTGGACCGGTGTCTCATTTGATTTTACTTTAGGAAAACAAATATTCTCCGATCCGGAGGCTGTGACAGGTTGTTATGATACCGACGAGGAATATGCAAAAATCAACCGTGTATGGGCTCCCCAGGTTATATGGGATCCGTCTGTACAGAAGTATTTGGTTTATTATTCTTTGTTGTCGACAAACGAAGGCGATTCCTACGACAAGATATATTATTCGTACGCAGACCGTTCCTTTACCACACTGACACAACCCCGTTTGTTCTTTGATCCGGGGCGCGCCGTTATTGATGCGGATATTGTTTATAATCCCTATGACGGCTTGTATCATATGTATTATAAAAAAGAAGGTGCCAGTGGGGCTACAAGAGGTATATATGAGGCAACCAGCCCGGTTCTGGTCGGTGGAGATTGGACAGACATTTTGCATATTACCAACGAAGGGGAGGCTTTGGTGGAAGGCTCTTCCACGATTCGTCGTATTAATGAAGATGTTTATAATGTCTATTATATGCGATATTCCGGTGGGAGTGCATATAAATATTGTGAGACAGACCATTTGGGCTTGAATGTTTCGGGATCTCAGCCATTGGGCGGTGACGGAGCTTTCCAACACGGTTCTTTCATGACTTTGACCGAGACGGAATACAGGATGCTTGAAGATTGGGACAGGCTGCTCCTTTTCTTGCCTGAAATAAAGGAGATGGCGTTAGAGGCAGATAGAGAAGTGCTTGAGGAAGCCATCACTGCGGCTGAAACTGCACTGGGGCAGACGTCTGTCGAGGCGTTGGCTACGGCATTGCCTGAGGCCTATGATCGTTTGGTGGCGGCACGCGAGAAATACCTCGAGAGTGTTTTCGCTGATCTTGAAGAAGGTGGAACGATGGATGTGACTTTCTTATTGAAAAACCCCGCCTTCAGTCAGGGCACTTACGGGTGGAACGGAACGTCTTTTACGCAAGCGGCATCAGGCGTCGCTGAGTTTTTCGACAAGACATTCGATACGTATCAAGTACTTGAAAGAATGCCGGCCGGTGAATATACTTTTTCTTGCCAGGGATTTTACCGCTATGGTAATATCGCGAATGCTTATCCTTCCCATACAAATGGTACAGAGGAGTTGGTGGCTAAGTTATATGTTAATGGCGAGGAGACTTCTTTCATGTCGCTTTATGATGAAGAGGAAGATTACTCTTATGTTCCCGTTTATACTTTTCCCGATGGTGTTGGTACGGCTGATAAGGCATTTAATGTCGAGGGGAATTATATGGGCAATGCCGTGACTTGTATTATGACTGAAGCCGGCACGTTGAAAGTTGGCATGCGGAAGGCGGTTGCTGTTTATCAAGACTGGACTTGTTTTGACAACTTTAAGCTGGTTTATAAGAGTTTGGCGCCCGATAAGATAGCGACGTCTGTTGCTGACGGGTCTTCACGGTATGTTGATGTTTTTACGGCAGCCGGCACCCTTGTGCGGACAAATATTGTTTCCGACAAAGCATTGGATGGCTTGCAAAAAGGAATTTACATTCTGAAATCAGACAAAAAGAGCGTCAAGATGATTAAATGACGCTTGTTAAGTGTTACTTTGCTGTTGGTGGGTGTGTCCCTGTGGGATGCACCCGCTTTTTATATTATGGCCAGACGTCATTTCAGTGAGGAACAACCGAAGTATTATTAATGTTATAATATGTTATGTTGTTTGATGAAATTAAAAAATAATGATTGTTCTTATTCCATATTGACGAAATTTGATGCAGAATGTTTATATTTGCAAACGTAAATAATTATAAAACCGGTTTCAATATATAGAAAAGCACTTGCCATGGGAACTCTGCACAAGACTGAAAAAACAATGTTTTTTTGGAAAAAAACTCCTTTTTTGTTTGGTGTTCTCAATGTTTTTTATAACACA
>CASGAM010000031.1 GCA_949299545.1 uncultured Prevotellaceae bacterium
ATATATGGGTCTTTATGCATAACGGTCTGAAAATTACCACAAAAGTAAATCCAAATCCGTTCTCCCCAAAATCTACTATAACAAATTGAATTTCAATTATTTCAAAGATCTTCTATGATTTTTTTAGTGGACACTAATGATTATCTATCGTTAATATTTTCCGTACTATTGTTCTTTAGCCATTCCAACCTGCGTAGATCCGGCAAATGTTTGATGGAAAAATTTTCAAATCTGGCCTTGAAACCGTTACCATCCGGACAAGCCCCCATAATTCCTACCATAACCGGATGATTATCCTGCAACCAAGCATTACGCATCATCGTGTATTCCTTATCATCGAAGGAATAGAAACATTCCACAGCATCCAACCGGCGCACGGCCTTTATCCACACAAAAGGTACGGGCTTATCCAATGGTATAATACTCCAATCGCTCGTACGATGAGTTACAACAGTACTAAGATTATATTTTCCATCCACAAATTCGATGCCCGCCTTTATATAATTTTCATGGTCAATGCGCAACATCAGTCCCGACTGATCGAAACGCGCCTTATAGTCACCGGATATTTTTACTTTTACCTCAAACTCTCCACCACGCAAAGTGTACAGAAACGGAGCATCGTCCACGGTAAACCCATAGTGGGAAATACGCCAGAAATCAGTTTGAGAAGTGACATTCATCAAAAGCGAGTTATTTTCTATTTTCCATTGTTCCGGTTCATTGAACCATTGCATTTTTTCTAATGATTGCGCAGGGCTGTCAAATGAAGTGTCTGCCATCATTTCATCCCATACCAACTTTTTCATTTTCATATATCTCCTTTTTTCATATTATAACTTCCGAATAACACGACAAAGATGCCCTACCGCCAATAATCCTGCCGGAACACCTTTGTCTACCACACTTCCCGCACCGATGATGCTGTTATCACCTATGGTAACATCGGGCAAGACACAGTTCTGTGTTCCTATCCATAAATGTCTTACCTTTACAAAGGTAAGAATTGTAACATAACGTACAATGATTATTATAACCATTTTTTGCCGAGGATGAATAGCAAAAACAAAGTAAACAAGGAATTTTCCGCATAATACTTTACGTATGGGAAAATCCAGGCAAATTATAAAGATATAGCTTACAACTATACACAATTTGAGAATGCCATGAGAAACCTAAAACCAGTTTAAGCATGTGTATCTTTTACCAAGAAAAAGAATACTGCTCATTTTTCAGGTACCATTAAAAGGAAAAAAAACAGACAACGCATAGAGCAAAAAATACGAGCGGTCGCAACAAAATTTGCGACCTGTCGCTTCTACAAGGCGACCTGTCGCAAATTTTGCTGCAACCGCTTACAATTTCAGGCCATCCCAAACGTCTGAAATAAAGGGCTTTTCCTTCAAGAGATTAAAAATAGGGAGAAATAAAGACCTTTTACATCAGAAAACAGCCAAAGACTTACAAATGAAGCTTGCTGACAGTTTTCTCCATTATATCAAAACCATAAAGCGATACGGTAAACGACAAAAGCCATGGCGTAAGCCAGAACGGTCGTATAGACAGCTGTAAAGATTGCCCACTTCCATCGCCCGCTTTCGCTCTTGATGGCCACAATGGTTGCAATACAAGGGAAGTAGAGCAAGGCAAATACCATGTAGCTTAACGCAGCCTCGGGCGTGGTATGGGCAGAAAGCACCTGTGCCAACCGTGTTTGGGCGGCATCCTCGGCCGAGGCCGGTTCCGAGTCTTCTTCCGAACAGTTGTAAAGAACGCCCAACGTGCTTACCATCAACTCTTTTGCACCGATTCCCGCCATGATGCCGACCCCCATGCGCCAGTCATATCCCAACGGTTCGATGACCGGTTCGATGGCATGACCTATCTGTCCCATATAAGATGTTTCCTGCAACTCGGCAGCCGACTGCCCTTCCCTACCTAACGGGAAATAGCCCAATGCCCAAATCACGACGCTGGCCACCAGGATGATGCCGCCCATCTTACGCAGGTACTGCCGCCCTTTCTCCCACGTATGGCGGCATACGCCCCGCGAACTCGGCATGCGGTAAGGCGGCAGTTCCATTACAAAATGCGTCTTTTGATCGCGCATGAAAACCTTGCTTAAAACCCATGCCATAAACAATGCCATGAGGATGCCCAACGCATACAGCGAGAACATCACCGTAGATGCCTGCGCGGCAAAGAAGGCGCCTGAAAAAACAATATATACCGGTATGCGGGCGCTGCAAGACATGAGCGGTGTGACCAACATGGTGATGAAACGGCTCTTGGTATTCTCAATCGTACGGGTAGCCATCACGGCCGGCACATTGCAGCCAAAACCCATGAGCAAGGAGATGAAAGACTTGCCGTGCAGCCCCATGCGGTTCATCAGCGGATCGGCCAACATGGCCGCACGTGCCAGATAGCCGGAATCTTCGAGTATGGAAATGAAAAAATAGAGTATCAGTATGTTAGGCAGGAATACGATGACACTGCCCACGCCGCCCAGCACACCGTCGCAGAGCAGACTCCGTATGACTCCCTCCGGCAAATGGTTTTCAAGAAATGAGGTCAGCCAACTCACACCGCCGTCAATCCAGTCCATCGGGTACTGCCCTATGGTGAACGTCATCCAGAAAATAAACCACATGATGAGTAAAAACAGCGGATAGGCAACCCAACGCTGCGCCAACACGCGGTCGATAGACCTTGTCAGACGCATGCCACGGCTGTCTTTCTTCTCGTAGATGCCTTTCAGGAGTTCTTCGATACGGGCATAACGGTTCATATCGTCATGCTCACGTCCCGGGCACGGACAAGCCTTGATTTTTGCCAAATCGGGTGCCTGCATCAAACGCTCGCTCTTATTCAGCACGGAATGGCACCGGCAATGTTCGTGATCGGAACAACAGTCTGCATAGTGCGTATGCCCTTCCACGCCAGAACGATGAAGGGCGATATGTGCATCGGCCAGCTCGATTGCCTTGCGCAACAAAGCGTCGATGCCTTCATGGTTACGGGCAACCGTAGGTACAAACGGCATGTCCAACCGTTTCTCCAATTCGTCGATGTTGATGACACTTTGGCTGTTTCTTACTTCATCATACATGTTCAGCGCCCCGACCAACGGTATGTCACGCTCTTTGAGCTGGAGCGTAAGCAATAAATTCCGCTCCAGGTTCGTCGCGTCAAGCACGTTGATGACCGCATCAATCTTGCCGCTTTCCAGCTCGTGCGCCACATAAGCCTCTTCGGGACTGAAAGCCCTCAACGAGTAAGTTCCCGGCAAATCCACAAGGCGGATGCGCCGCCCCTCGAATGTCATTTTACCCACAACACTGCAAACGGTGACACCACTGTAATTGCCCGTACGCTCGTGTCCACCCGAGGCAGCGTTGAAGAGCGACGTCTTGCCGCAATTAGGATTGCCGACCAGCGCCAGCGTAATTTCGCCATCCTCGGCCGGTTCGGGTTTACGTGCCGCGCTACAACTTGCGCAGGCAGCAGACCGGTGCATACATACATGCCTGTCCGGTACGTAAACCGTCTCCATCATCTCGGGAACAGCCTCGGCAAACTTATCCTCGGGCTGTACAGGACTCTTGCCGGGCTCAGCCACATGGATGCGGTTGGCTTCACTCCTCCGGAGTGCAACCTGACCACCCATCAATTCAAACACGATAGGTGTACCGATTGGCGAACAGTAAAGCAGCTTTACACTCTTGCCATGCACAAACCCCAGTTCGCTCAATCGTGCCTTGAAAGCACCACTGCCCTCGATATGGGTAATCACACCGCTTTCGCCGGCCTTTATCTTGGATAACTTCATTGTTTCTAATTAGAAAATGACATTGCAAGTGCAAAATTACGGGGAATCTTTGTCACATACAATACCTAATATGAATGATTTTTGTTTTTCCGGCCGGACGCAAGCAAGAAAAACAAAAAACAAATACTTCCGGGCATAGCCCGAAAACAACGGCAACAAACTAAAACGGCGCAAAACGGGAATCCCCGGTTTCCTTACAAGCCATGCATTCCATTTCCACCAACCAACCCGAACGGCAGACAGGTGCCAGCAAAAAGACTTTAGGAACATGAGGAAAACGTATATGGAACTTGCGGCTGACAAACGCATAATCCGCTATATCGCGCAGATAAACCAGCATGTGGTTTACATGCTCAAAGCCGCAACCGGCCTCCGCCAGCAAGGTGCCGACATTCTCCCACATGCGCTCCACCTGCCTGTCAACATCTCCCGGATGGACTATCTCGCCACGGTTGTTGATGCTGGCCGTACCGGATATGAAAACATGGCGACGGTCGCCGTAGTCGACGTAAGTGCCGCGTTCAAAGCTGACACCATACTCATAAGTAGGATTCAAATGAGTAGGTGCATACAGGTAATGTATCTGATCCGGATGCAGCCCTTTGACGGCATAGGCATCCATCATCACTTTCGCATGGGCCGAAGCCTGGCGGCCGCCGATGCCGGTACTGGCAATAAAATGGGTCTTTGGTGAAAGTCCGCGACGGGCGAACACTTCATTCCGACCTTTTACCACTCCTGCGTAATTAACATCAACATCGCGGACAAAAAACCATGTACGCAAACAGTTGTCGGCCAACGTCAGCCCCCGCCCGTCAAGTTTCCGGGCGTAATTCTCCAGCATATTACGCGTTTGATCATACGAGCCGTCAGCCTCATCCGTATTGTTGACGCTCCAGTACTGGATATAATCTTTGCCACGGCACACTTCGTAAAGTCCGTCTGCGGAACGCATCACCGTCGCCCCTTCCTGCCAATATACCCACAAGGCGATTTTACTGCCATCCAACAAGGGTTGCTCAACAACAGAACAGGCACAACCGGCACGCTCGGCATACTGTCCGGCCAGAGCAGCCTGGTTAGCTGCATCACTGAGAAAAATCCTCATGAAAACCGGTACGGAATTTTCCGGCCCTTCGTCTTTCAAGACTTCCAGCTGTTTGAAAACAGCGGCGACCTGATATTCGAAAGACAACGCCACATCGGGTACATGCAAAACCGTATGGCATTCTGCCACGCCATTAACCGGAACAAAAGAAGAAGACTCTATACAGCTACTGTTCATCATTTTCTGAAATTTATATGCAAAGATGCACAAATGTTTTCATTTCGGCAAGAGTTATTATGACAGTTAAGCATAACTATGTAAACCGCCTAACAGAAAATTCACGCCAAAATAAGTAATAAGCACGCTCAGGAATGCCACAACCATATATGTATGAAAAATGGATGGACGGCTTAACCATGCCAACGAACGCGTATGGAAAGCAAAACTGTATACCAACATCGTGACAAGCGCCCAGACCTCCTTCGGATCCCATCCCCAATATCGTCCCCACGACACATTTGCCCAAACAGCCCCTATGAAAATGCCGACAGCCAACAGGAAAACAGCCGGATATAACAGGAAACGACTGACAAGATACAAACGCAACAAATTAGCACCGCCATGGCGCCCCGTCAACAGGAACAGGAGAGCTGTAACGCCATTGAGCATCGTAAATGCCAGTAAGACATAAGCCGCCATAATGGTAACGACATGTATGCTCAACAACGGTGAGGAAAGTACCGGCATCAGTGGCGTGACCGGCGGATTGGCAGCCCCCATCATGGCCACCAGCAAAGCCAAGCCGCCAAGCAAAAGCCCGAAAGAAAGAGCCAACTCGAAACGTCTGTAAAGCAACAAGGCGGCGGCAACCGCACAAACAGCCATGAACTGCATGGTCTCATATCCGTTGGAAAGCGGCAAATGGCCGCCTACCCAGCCACGGAGCGTTATCAGGAAAACCAATACGGACAGAAGCAAAACCAGAACACCGACAAGTACCGGCGTGACCGCCGTTGCACCACATTTGCCATACAACATCCTGCGACTGTAAAACAAGAACGCAAGCAGCCCCATCACCACAGCAGAAATTGCCACAGGCAAAGGACGATTGACAGTATTGTACAAGATTTCGGCCTTAAAACGACCTTCCGAAGGTAATACGTCCTGCGCCTCGCGGCATTGGTATTTCCCTATTTTTCCTATCAACTCTTTAACACGTGCGAAATCGCCGCGCGCAACTTCTTCAGCAATATAATCCATGCTGTATCGCACGAAACGCCACTGGTCAACCGGCAAATCCGGCGGCAACGCATCGGCCACGGCATACCAGACAGGCGTCCTGCAACTGTCCGTACGGCACGGATAAATCTTTAATATGTATCCGGCACTCACGGCACTCGCAAGATTAAATTTCTCGTTGGCCTCGTCCGCCTGTCTTCGACCGGACACCGTCCCGCTGCGTAAGGCTGCGGACAGTTTATATCCCCCTAACCCTACAAAGTCGGTCAGAGCGGCATTCCCCTCAGGCACATCGAGCAAACGTCTCACTTCCGAGCCTTTTATTTTAATCATCCGTTCCGTTTTCCAGTCATCATAGTAAAAAAGCCATCCGCTCAATACCTGCTCCGCTGTCAATCCTTTGTAAACCGGCTTACCGCAAAGTTTTACCGTAAAGTCGCGCGCCAGCGTCTGTACCGGACAAATACGGTCGTGATAATAAACACGCAGCCTACCAAACGCTTCTGCCACATCTGCCGGCAGCACCCGTGGCGCAGGTTCTGTACTTCCACTTGTGTTGGCTATGGCTGTCATACCCGTCCCCCCCAAAAAACATACTACAGTCACAGCGCCACGCAACAGCCGGCTCCGGCACAGCCTGCGAAAACCGTTTCCCGGCTCGAAGAAAAAAAGAATGACAGAAACCAGCAGCAACAAATAACCACAGTAAGTGACCGCAATACCATAAGGATCATAAGCGACAGCCAGCGTACACCCGCGACTGTCGGTATCGTAGCCCGACTGATAAAAACGGTACTGCTTATATCGGCCGATATGGTTCATCGAAACACGCTCATGCCATGTCTGGCCGCCATCCGTGATGGCCAATACACTGACATAGTCCATCGGTGCAAACGACCCCATGTAATACTCCAGATCAAACGAAGACAGCTGCACGCCAAACGGGAAATGTCTCAACCGGCCATCACTGTCGGTAAACGTTTCGACTGCTTCTTCGCCACACCGCAGATGTATCCGTCCCTGACGGCCAAACAAATGGGTCACCAACGCGCCGGACAAAATCAACACAAAAGCCGAATGAAGCAAGAACGTTGCCGGGCAACGCCACATCCTGCAACGGAAAAGCCAAACCATGCCAGCTACAGACAGCACGCCCCACAACATCACAAACAACGGTGAACGGTAAAAAAACGTACTCGCCCACTCAGTGCCATAAAATTTTTCAAGAACGCTTGCAACGACCATAACAGTCACTACACAAGCCAGTCCGCCAAAGCTGACGGTTCTTGACCACCGGAAAGATTGTTCCATGGAAATAAATATAACGAATTACACCGGCATTCCGGAACAGAAATTCCCGGAATGCCGGCAAAAACAAATGCCTTAAATGGCATCGATAAATTTAACGATGGCATCACGGTCAGCCTTAGACAATTCTCTAAACTTTTCTACCGTATAATAAGCATCGCTTTGGGGATTGCCATGCCACATGATAGCTTCGATGACATTCCGGGCACGGTTGTCGTGCAAACGGTCTGCCGTGGCGGAACCCGTACATTTCTGATGCAGTCCGCGGCCCCAAAGCGGTGTAGTACGGCACCAACCTGTACGAATATCGTTCACCATGTGCAGTTTGTGTTGAACGAGGTCTGAATACGGCCAAATGGTTTGGTTGGGATAACGCGGCAAACGTTTGTCACCATTGCTGAAAAAGCCGTTAGGATCGTAGAAATTATCATCGCCGGTTGTCCAGGAAGGACGATGGCAATAGGTGCATCCGATTTCATCGAACAATTCACGCCCGCGCAACACATCTTCATCGTTGACGTTACGGACAGCCGGCACGGCCAGGCCGCGATGCCATACCATAAAATCGACAAATTCATCGTCGCTCATCTCCACATCCAATTCCTTCGATGTCAAATAAGCATAAATGGCACCTTCCATACCGCCGGCATTGCTTTCAGGATGCCATTCGGGATGCTCGCCGTTAGGGTCGACCTGCTGTATATAAGCCGGATAACCCGCCTGTACATCCGGGTCTTTTGAGGAATAGGTTGCATAAGTGCCGGCCGCATCAAGATAATGATAACGGCGGTTGCTTCGTGTCACGTTCGTAATATTCCACATGGCGTTCACACCGGCTGCATCCTGTAAAGGACCGCGGCTCAGGGCATAGGTAAAACGGAATGGATGTTCTTCTACCGACGTCCCTGGAGCAATGTCGGTAACTTTTGAATTGCTGTACTGCTTTACCCACTCACCATTCTTGAAAAAGGCAGGATTAATGCCGTTCGGCAACTTGCCGTCAGCCTCCTGACGTGCATATTCCGCCTTCAAATCCTCATCTGAAATGGCATCTAACAATCCTGTTCCGTAAATGCCAATGGTTGATTCCAAGCGCACTTCATAAGACGCATCGGGCATCTGATAGCCTTCATTGAATACATAAACGGCATCGTGGGGCATCGTGACTTCGGGATATTGGAGTTCGTAAGTTTCGCCATCCGGAAACTTATTTCCCCATTGGTCTTGATAGTCTTTCCACGTAACTGTAATCTTACTTTCATCAATAGGCGCCTTAAAAGGAGCTACAGCATACCCCTGGGGCATACCGGCCAACCAACTCACATAAGCGTCTGTTTCGGGATTATACACGACCAACAGACAACCGTTACCGATGGCATTCGTCTGAAAACTGCCCTCCGGCAGACGTTTTCCGTGTCCGTAACCGGGATGACAATGAATACATGAAGTGCGGATATAGACCGGGCCAAGGCCGCTGCGCACACCTTCGGTATTCGCCATGAAGTTTTTCTCAAACAACTGCTCGCCCCGCTTGAACGCATCAAACAAACCACCCTGCTCAATAGCTTCCGTCGGCTGTTCAAACGCAGTGGAAGTGGTCAGTGAGGTCGTTCCCAGCTTACCACCTGCATAATACCAGTCCGGCAAATCGGTTGGCACCGGCGGTTCCGGCACATCACTCACCTTACTGTCATTACACGCCATCAAAACACTACATACCAATATTCCAATCGGTGAATAAAACTTTCCCATTTTAATTCCAAATTTAGATGTTAAAGGTACATGGGGTGATTTGCATAATTCCTATTGGATTTTTGTCCGTCACTCTTTCCTGCATCTACAAAGAATACACAAACCAGCAAATCATCCCATAAAGCTAACTAAACATAAAACAAATCAATGAAGGGTCAACGCATTCAGCACCTCGTTCAACACATTCGTCACATTATTGCAGGCTGCAATGGCAGCTTGATTGATGGCATCATATTGCGGATCACGGGCAGTCTTGGCAAAAGGTTCTCCCATCTTACCTATTTTGTCTATGGCATTCTGGATAGCCGACTTCATCCGTGTATCAAGGTCGGGATTGATTATTGCCACATAGGCGCTTAGCGAGTGACTAACGGCTTTGATATAACTGTCAGTTTCCTGACAACCCTCATAAGCATTACGGATGCTGAGAATATTGTCTGTAAAATCGGTAATGGAATTCAAACTGTAGGGTGATTCTATATAGTCAGGGTCATCCTCTTCGCCATGTCCGGTTGGGTTACCGATTTTCAAGCCGCCGACTTCGTCAGCAATATCCTGTGCGCCGACAATAAGTTCTTGTACGGCCTCATTGTAGTTGACATACTTGCTGCCCGCCATCCCGGCATTTTTCATCGAACTGCCGTAATTGAAAGAAGGCTCTAATTCCGCATCGATTAATATTTGCTTTTTTTCAGCCGTCACGTTATCAATTCCCGCCCATGACGCTTCAAGACGGACACATTGGTTACGCAAGTCACCGGCCACCGCTGCCAAATATTTCAGTTCCGGCTCTGTATAGTTAACGTTATGGGGCAACGATTGCAGGCCATCCGCACTCAATTCAAACAACATGTATTCAATAGCATGAAAGCCCAATAGCCCGTAACCCAACATGTTGCCCACATAATAGCCGTCATCGTCCATTTGAGCCATTTGCGCAGCATTGTTCAATAAATTATCCATTGCTACTTTGTCGAGCGGCCAAGAATCAATATGCGGATCAATATTGTAATCACCGGCCGCACCGTAAAGCCACGCTTCACTCAATTCCCAGTAACGACGCGCCTTGATCCATGCTTCACCGGCACTTTTTACCATATCTGTCGTCACATTGCCAACACCGGCCGTCCGCATGGTCAAACAAGCGTTGTGCAATTCAATGGAAGCATCTGCCATTCCCTTGTAGGTCGGAATAATCGTACAATCGACATAATCTGCAATGACTTCTTTTAATGCTTTTTCCTGCTCCGACAATCCGCCATCATCAGGTGTACCATTCTCTTCTTCACTGCAAGCTGCCAATGAAGCTACCATGAAGCCTCCCATCAAAAAATACAAAGGCGTTTTCAATAATCTTTTCATTTCCATTCTTGAAACATTTTAAATTAACAAATCCTATTCTTTTATATATGTGTTTATTAATATATCCTTATAATATTATCTGGTGAAGAAACCGGCATAAGCAATGCCGATAGAAAATGCCGGCTCGTTATTATATTTCTTTTTCAGAAGTCCTACGGAATATTCTCCCTTTACAACTATGTCTTTTATCGGATAATAATTTATACCACCGGCAACACGATGGCGGCCGCACCAGTCATAATCAGTAACACCGGCCTCTGTTTTAAACATTGAGTCATAAAAATCATAACGGCCATACAAATAAAACTTCTGCCCTTTCTTTTTGGCTTTAGCTATTTGTGAAAACACATCATATCCGCATTCCACACCTGCCACCATCACATCTGAAGCTACGGCCTGCTTCGGAGAAGGCGAATCATTACGCCTACCCTGATTATACTGCGTAATCTGATAAGAATCCGTCAAATGTCCGTAATCCACATTTCCTCGCACAATCCAGTTATGGTCATCGTAACCAAAATCAAAAGCGCCAATCAGTACTGTTCCTTTTACATCATCATATTTGGCATTCGGCTCAATAAGCGTATTTCTGAAAGAATTGCCGGCATAACCGCTGAGAGACATCCTCAAACCCTTTATTGAGAAATTATCCACACGAAAGGCTCCGGCTAAACTATTTCCAATCTTAAATTCGTATGGACTTCCTGCGCCGCCCGCTATCCATGTCTGACGCCCGAAACGATCTGAATCCAGTCCGGGAACCAGTAATGCTTCATAACGCCAATGAGCGGTCTTGCCCCAAATACTGATACCGGTCTCATGCCAAGTACAGGGAAATATGGTATTTTCTCCTTCCGGACGATACACACCAAAAAATTCCGTTGGCATGTGGTGTGCATTGGTAGCACCAACCGGTATGACGATATGTCCGGCCTTTATATTGAACTGCGGACAAAAAGATTTCTGAATCCAGAATTGTTCGAGTGCCACTTCACCGCCCCGTTCTATCTCACTTTCATATTCACCCCCTTCTTCTTCCTCAATCTCCACTGCGCTTTCAGTACCTCCATGCTCAAACTCTATTTCGCTTCCCATTGTCCAACCTTTGCCAAAATCATATCCGAGAAAAATAACGACGTGCGGCAAATCGAACCGCCCATGACTTTTGGCGTTCTTGTAATTCCCTGCATTCGTATATCTCAAATAATTATCACTGTAAAAATTACGGCTGTAGACAGCTTCTCCATATCCACCGATTGTGAGCCTGCTTTTCTTCACAGACTTGTCTTGAACATTCTTACCGTTGTCATCTAAAACGTTGACAACGGTTGTAGTTTCACTCACGCTTCCTTCATTCTTAACCATGGCTTGCACAGTACCACCCCATACCAACAGGCCGGCTGCCAATAACAATGTTTTCATTTCCTGTGTTTTTTAATTTTATGCTGTTTGCCTTTTGACCGTTGCAAAGTTATTTGCCGTATAAAGAGTTTGCAATACTCAAAAAAGGTGAAAAAACGTTGAACAGATGATTAGTCGGCAAAACGGCATCGGCAACCTGAAAATACCTCGACCAAGGCTTTAAATACCTATTTCAGGTGATTGCAAAAGTCGAATTTATTTATTTCCTTTGTCGATTGAATAATCAAATATATTTATATGTCGGAGAAATACAAGGAAACCGATAAGATGGGAGATATCATCGGTGATGATTACCGGATATTGCAGGTCATCAGCCGTTTTGGCCTGACATTGGGATTCGGCGACCAGACTGTCAGCACAATCTGCGAAGCCAATGGTGTTGATACCGCCACTTTTCTGGCAACCGTAAACTTTATCCATTCCAACAGCCGTACCATTAATATAGGCGAACTGATTGAAAACATTTCACTGTCCGCACTGATGAAATACCTGCAGCGTTCACACGATTATTTTGTGAAATTCAGACTGCCTGCCATTCGGCGAAAACTCATAGAAAGCATTGACTGTTCGGCAAAAAACCAAATAGCTTTCCTGATACTTAAGTTTTATGACGAATTTGCAGCCGAGGTAAGCCGCCACATGGATTATGAGGACAAGTATATCCACACGTATGTACAAGGACTGATGGAAGGACGGAAACCGGAAGCAGGTACCAATATACATACATTATCACACCAACACCATGGCAACCATGCCCAGCTGGAGAAAAGTCTGTCAGAACTCAAAAGCATCATTATCAAATACTATCCGAACGACAGCAACGGACAACTGCTGAATGAAGTACTGATGGATCTTTTCATGACAGAAGAAGATTTGTTCAGCCACTGCCATTTCGAGGATACATTCTTTCTTGAAGCTGTCGTACAACTTGAAGAAGATTGCCTGAACAAAAACGAAAACCACGGCGACAACTCTGACGACAGTGAAACGGACACCCCCTCCGGCGAAACGCTCAGCGAACGTGAAAAAGAAGTCATCGTGTGCGTTGTCAAAGGACTTTCAAACAAAGAAATCGCAGAACAGCTCTTTATTTCCATCAACACGGTCATGACACACCGACGAAACATCAGCCGCAAACTGCAAATACACTCTGCACCGGGACTGACCATTTATGCCATCGTCAATGGTTTGGTCAACCTTGAAGACGTGAAAATCTGATTTAAAAACATTATGACATGAAAAACATTGGCGTGTTTTGTGCCGCTTCCTCTTGCCTCGATGCGGCATATTATGAAGAAGCACGGGCATTCGGCGAATGGATGGGAGCCCATAACATGACACTTGTTTACGGCGGCGCCGACAGCGGACTGATGGAAAGCGTAGCCAAAGGCATCAAGCAAAAAGGCGGAACCGTCATGGGGGTCGTACCACGCATACTGGAAACCCGGCGCAAAATCAGTAATTTTGTCGATCGTGTCATTCCCTGTAACGATCTCAGCGAACGCAAAAACATCATACTGGAACAATGCGACATCATGGTAGCTTTGCCGGGCGGAATAGGTACACTTGACGAAATATTCACCGCCATGGCCTCCAACAGCATCGGCTACCATTCCAAGAAAGTCATCCTGTTCAATCTCAGCGGATTTTGGGACAAACTACTCGGCGTGCTTTATGATATGGATGAGAAACATTTCATCAACACCCCGCTCGACCAATATCTTGCAGTAGCCCGTACATGGGACGACATCGAACGACTATTGTTATAAACGACCCAACGACAACGATTTTCCAAAGTCAATATCGATAGAGTTGTTGATACTGGCACAGACATTGGCCGCAAAACGCTTTCCGCAATCTATCAGCCGCTCCCATTTTTCAAAGGGAAGGGAACGCAAATCTTCCCGGCCTATCCCTTCACTGAATAAGCCGTAAATAAAACCTGCGTTAAAATTATCACCGGCACCGATGGTGCTTACCGTTTCAACCCGTGGAACATCAAAATACCAGGTATTCTCAGGCGTACACAATGCGATGCCGTCGCCACCGAGGGTGCAGATGAACAACGGACAGTAACGGGCAACGTGTTTACGATAAACCTCCTCAGGATTACGCTCACCATACATGATTTCAAAATCGTCAGCCGAACCTCTTACGACTGTACTCATCATGAAATTTTCATGGATGGCATCCCACAAAAGGGGTAACTCATGCAAGTGGGAACTCCGGAAATTAACATCATAATATAATATGGCACCAGACTCGGCCGCCTGCTGAATAAAAGGTTTCGTTTGCCACCTGTTTTCAGGAGCTATGGCATAAAATGAACCAAACAGCAATACATCGTCTTTCGCCACATCGGGAAGTTTCGGATGAGGTTTCGCCGATGGTTTTGACTTATAAAACGTGTAATGTGCATCATTATTCTCATCCAGAAAAGCAAGCGAAACCGCCGACTTTTGGTCGTCACACAACCTCAGGTAACTTGCATCCACATGATTAGCTGAAAGGAAATCCGCTATGCAATGCCCCACATCGTCGTTCCCGGTCTCCCCCACAAACAAAGTAGGAATTCCGGCGCGGGCCGTAGAGATAATACAGTTGAACGACGATCCGCCCGGGACTGCCGCTGTCGGTTGCTGATTACGGAAGACAATATCCAAAATAGTCTCCCCCATTCCGATTACTTTTCGCATAAATGGCACTATTTCACAATTATAAATATGCAAACTTACAAAAAAAATGATTTTATATCAAAAAAACCGTATCTTTGTACCCGAATTATAACATACACACATTTTGAAAACATTTGAGGAACTGGGTGTTTCGGCCGAAATACGCCAGGCTATTGAAGAGTTAGGGTATGAACACCCGATGCCAGTACAGGAAGAAGTGATTCCATATTTACTGGGAGTGAACAATGATGTTGTTGCCCTTGCACAAACCGGCACCGGTAAAACAGCTGCGTATGGCTTGCCTGTTTTACAGAAAATCAACGCGGAAAGTAAAGAAACGCAAGCCGTCATCCTTTCACCGACACGAGAACTTTGTCTACAGATCTCCGATGACCTGGAGGCTTATTCCAAATATTTGCCGGGCATACGGGTGTTGCCGGTTTATGGCGGTACAAGCATAGAAAACCAAATCAAGGCTTTACGCAAAGGTGTACAAATCATCGTCGCCACGCCGGGACGTCTTATCGACCTGATGGAGCGCAAGGAGGCCACGCTCAACAACGTGGTAAATGTCGTGCTCGACGAAGCGGACGAAATGCTTTCCATGGGATTCTCCGAAAGTATCGACACCATATTGGCCGGTATTCCCGAGAACCACAATACGCTGCTGTTTTCTGCCACCATGAGCAAGGAAATAGAGCGAATCTCCAAGAAATACCTGCGCGATGCCCGCGAAATCGTGGTCGGATCCAGAAACGAAGGTGCCGAAACCGTCAACCACGTCTATTACATGGTACATGCCAAAGACAAATACCTGGCATTGAAACGTGTCGTAGACTATTATCCCAAAATATACGCCATCATCTTCTGCCGTACAAGAATGGAAACACAGGAGATTGCCGACAAACTGATACAGGACGGCTATAATGCCGAGGCACTCCACGGCGAACTCTCGCAGCAGCAACGCGACCTGAACATGCAGAAATTCCGCCAGCACCGCGTACAGTTCCTTGTGGCAACGGATGTGGCAGCACGCGGATTAGATGTTGACGACCTGACACACGTCATCAACTATGGTATGCCCGACGATATCGAAAACTATACTCACCGGAGCGGACGTACCGGACGTGCCGGCAAGAAAGGTACCAGCATCTGCATCATCAACGTACGCGAGCGCTCGAAAATTCGTGAGATAGAAAAAGTCATCGGCAAAGAGTTCGTCAAGCAGGAACTGCCCAACGGCAAGGAAATCTGCGCCAAACAGCTTTACAAGGTTATCGACGACATCGAACGCGTGGAAGTCGACGAAGAAGAAATCGCACAGTTCCTGCCTGATGTTTACCGCAAACTGGAATGGCTCGACAAGGAAGACCTTATCAAACGCGTTGTCAGCCGGGAGTTCGGACGCTTCCTGCAATATTACGCCAATGCTCCCGAAATAGAAGAACCTGCCGAAAGAGGAGCCAAAGGCAAAAATGGCAAAGAACGCCGCAAAGGTAGCCGCACCGCAGAAGAAGGCTATACACGCCTGTTCATCAACTTAGGCAAGCTCGACGGTTTCTACGCCAAAGAAATCATGAAACTGGTCAACGACCATGTCCATGGCAAAGTAGAAATAGGACGCATCGACCTCATGAAGAGTTTCTCATTCTTTGAAGTGGCGGAACAAGAAGCCGAAAGCGTCATCCGCGCATTATCCAAGGTACAGGTAAAAGGACGCCGCGTAAACGTAGAAGTAGCCAGCGACGAAGAAAAGTCCAACGACAAAGGCAGAAAAAGAGGTCGGGGCAGCAAAGAACTCCCTCCCAAGAACAAGGAAAAGAAAGCGCAAGGCAGCAAAAACAAGCCGTCGCGGGCGGAAAAAGGCACTGCGCCAACCCACGGCAAGAAATACACCAAAGATGACTGGAAACAATTCTTCCAACCTGCCGACAAACGTCCTTTTAAAGGTGAGGAACCCGATTTTCATGAAGAAGGATGGGCACGGCGCAAGCCTAAAAAATAAGCTGCATCCCTATACAGGTAAGCCATCCCAACTATCCGTACAGCTTGACAGACCTAGCGGATAAACATATAACAAGAAACCGCCTCAAGTCAGTTATCTGACCTGAGGCGGTTTCTTGTTAGAATATTCAGTTGTGTTACTCCATCCTTCCTTATCAAATCCATATGCTTAGACAGATAAGTTTCCTATTCCTTGCGAATCAATCCGGCCGGATTGACACGGGCAATGCGATTTATGCGCCAACCGATGGTAAGCAAAATGACAATCGCCGTACAAAGGACTGTCCAAATAATGATGCGCACGTCGTATGAGTAAGAGTGCAAAAACATTATCTCGGAAAAGAAACCGTAAAGGATGAAATTCAGCAGCAAACCGATACAGCACGACGCAGCATAAATGCCGATGTACGGTTTGCCGATGAGCCACCAGATGTCACGGTATGTCGCACCATGGATTTTATGTAAGGCCACCTCTTTCTGCCGGAAAGCCGTATCTGACATGATGGCCCGGTAGATACCCAACAACGAAATGAGCAGGCAAATAAGGGCACTGCCGCCGAAAACAGACTGGACGAGACTTGCCATATCCGCCTCAACCGCCATGTCATAGAAAGTTTCCAGACGGAACGGTTGTCCCACAAAACGGGCATCCCCCAAGATGCGCTCCAAGTCATGACGCACTTGCTTCAGATCGCTTCCAGCCCTGACCTTGAGCATCAGGTATTCGGGCCTCATCCCGACAGGTGCGGCGGCCTCAGGCAGACAAAGTATGTCGAAATCCTGCTTATAAACAAATTCGCGCAACGCCAGACGGCCGGTAACCGCCAGCTGTTTCCCATTCACTTCGACGGTCTTCTCCATATCGCCGGACACATTCTTCGCAGGACAAAGATAGACGAACGGCTCACCTTCGACAGGTTGTACGGACTGTTTCATGATGTCAAAGAATCCGGGACTGACGTAATATTCCGCGCGTAAACTGCCGGGGGATAAAACCGTTGACAGTGTCGCCCAGGTTTCCAACCACGGGCTGCCGGCCAGGCGTTGCAATACGACCTCCTTTTCCGGCTCTTTCGACCACTCGGATGAAGAAAAGTTGAGCATGACAATCTCTTTCATTTCCTTTTCCGTGAGATTTCCGTTGACCCGGTCTGCTTCCTGTCGACAGATATAAACAGAAGCCAGCAAGGCACTCAGAAACAGCACGCCAAACGTCATTTGCAGACTGAGCATCGCGTTGTTAACCCATGAGCGTTCATGAGGATGGACGACACTTAGCCCGCTACGCCGGAGACGACGCATCACCATAACGGCCAACAGACGGGAGAAGAACCATGAGAAAACCAGCAACAAGCAGACAACAATGACTTCAAAACGGAACAAGGCGCCGTAATCCGGCTCCAGTTGGCGCCGGACTTCCGGCGGCAGATATTCAAAAAGCTTCACAACCACCGTTTCTGTCAATGTCAACGCCACAAGCAACGTCAAGAGAAGAGTTGTCGCCTGCTCTGTGAACAACAGCCAATGCGGCGCGCCTGCACGCTCCTGCCCGAGGACCGTACGCAAACGGATTTCCTGCTGACGCATCAACTGTTTCTTCGTTCCGGCCGTAAAGAAATTGATGCTGGCCGTCAGCAACACCAGCAAACCAATCACCGCCAGGACCAGATCGGCACCCCAGTCGTAAGGTTTATCGCTGAGCAATACCGGTTCCAGCGTGACCGGCGGACCTCCTGCCGGCCTCACATCAACCAGCCTTCGCGCCAAAGCCGCCGTGTCGGCAGGCGTCTTCAGCAATCCCGTCAGACTGCCGGTTATCACATCCTGATAGGGAACAAAGACATCACAATAAGCAAACGGACATGAACCGGCCGGATAATCCGCTATTACAGCCACCACCTCATACCACCGCCCTTCGCTGAGAAACATGCCGCCCGGCTTCAAAGCCGAAACGCCCCCGTAACGGTTTACGGCCCACTCCGTCAGCACCGCAGTGCCGGGACGCCGCCCGAAATCATCGAGCGAGCCATCAATAACTTCCGGCGGAAAAACCTTGAAAAAGTCAGCATTACATCTCAAGGCCGAAAAGAAATAATTATCTCCGTCCGTTTCAGCTTTCAATCCTACCGGCTCATAACCGGCCAGCGCCTCAAAAATGCCGTTACCGTAACGCTGCAAATCGTCATGCCCTATGTTCCGATAAACATATTCACTCCCTTTCTCATGTATTTCCACAAGCCGACCGCATGTCGGAAACACCGACATCCCCCTGAAAAGCGAATAAAAGTAATAAAGGCAAAGACTGAAACAGACAATGGCAACAGACAGACTGAGAACAGACAGTACGGTGTCGGCCGGCTTCTTCGTCAACCGGCGAAATGAAACCAGAAAATAATGCCTTGGCAAAAGCAGTCCGGTGTAGCGATAACAGAAAGAATCTTTCTTCATTTAAGTGATAAAATTTACTTATTAATTTGCTTGAAATGAACAAACAACCGCTTCTTTTTAGCGGTTTGAAGGGTTCAGGCAACCGGGGACGGCTATTCCTGCCTGATGACCTCCGACGGATTGATACGCACCGCACGCCGTATTTGCAGCCAAAGCGTCAGTCCGGCAATGACGGCTACCACCACGCCTCCGGCAATGAAAATCCATGGTGACAGCGGGACATGGCGCGCAAACTGTTCCAGATAGCGTGAAACAGCCACATAGGCTATGGCCGACCCGACGGCAAAAGCCGCAACAAGTATATAGCAATATTTTCGCATCAGCAGGCGGTAGATGTCAGCCCCTTCCGCTCCGTGGATTTTGCGCAGGCCGATTTCCCTGTAACGGCGGCGGATGTCATAAAGCGAAAGCCCGAACAGCCCCAGACAGGATATGACAATGGCTATCAGGGCGGCGACGATGATGACGTTGGTTATACGCCGGTCGGCGTCGTGCAGACAGGCTATATCATCTTTCAGGAAAGAATACTCAAAATCGCCGGTTCCATGGACTTCCTGATAGAGATGTTGAAGAAAACTGATGGCTTCCTGCTCGCGTCCCGGCGTGATGGACAGGAAACACGGTTCATATGGCTTGCTTTCGTGAAACAGGAAAACAACCGGCTTGTCGGCACTACCCATATTTCCGGTCTTGAAATTTTCTACCAAACCTACAATTTCATACGGTTTGTTCTCCATTGTCTCTCCACTTGCAAACCATAACCGTCCTTCCGGCATGACTTTGGCATGCCGCCAGTCAGTGAGATGGAGGGCGTCGACAAACGACTGCGTGACAATCATTTTATACTGTGTGAATACGTCTTCGTCGTTCCATCCACGGCCTTCCACGATATCGAAACCGAAAAACTCCATGTATTGTTTGTCGACATACCCAAAGCAAGCATTAACCTCTTCACCGCTTTCTGCCGTAAATTTCAAGTCATGTTGAATAGCATATGGCGGCTCACCAAAAGCCATGCCATTGAAAAGCGGTGATTCCGCAATACGTGCTTTAACCGGCTGGCTGTAGGATTTTATTTTTTCATCCCATTTTAAATATGATTTTTCATCAAGTGAGGTGTATAAAGGAAACAGCTGGCAGTGTAGGATATGATCAGTCGGGTAGCCAGTAGGTGTGCGTAACAGAAAGACGAACTGGCGGCTTAAGCAAATGGCAACCACGACAAAACAGAAAGTGGCGGTATATTGGGCAAACAGGAATAACGCATGTGTGGCCGACGTCTGTTTGCCATTTGTGACAAACCGTACCGAACGCATCGGAGCTGACAAGACATACCTGAAATAAGGATAGGCAACCAACAGCAATGGAAAGACAAACAGAACGACACCGGAAAGCGTCAGGTCGAAACGAAGGTCGGACATCACCGGAATTCCAAACCATTCGGCTACCGGCCAACGTGTAATCTCTAAAATGAACCAGGCAAAAAAGAGGGCTGCTGCACATAAACCGACATTCTCAACATACAGTTGCATAAACAAACGTCCGTTGCCGGCACCAAGAATCTTTTTCAAGGCCAGTTCGCGTCCGCGTTTCAGCATCATGACCACATAGAGGTTGATATAATTGAACAGTCCCACCAGCAGAATCAGAATGGCGGCAGCTGTCAGATAGCGGACCGTTGCGGCATCTCCACGCAACAGAAAAGATGAACCGGGTGAGACATGAGGCAGATCGAGATAGACATCTTTCAAAGGCACCAGCTGATAGAAAACAGGTTGGTTCTGGTAACATATCAACTTCATGGGCTGCGAAATCTTATTGTTCAGGGGTTCTACCTTGCACCCTTTATGCAGACGGACCAGTTCGTAACTGACGTAACTCCAATATTCTTGCTGATCCATGGATAAGACGAAATCGAAATCGAAAGATGATTTAGTAGACGGTTGGTCCAATACGCCGACTATCGTAACAGTTTCGCCGAAAGAAAGAGACAACTGCCGGCCTATGGCGTTTTGCCCTCCGAAAATCCTGCGGGCCGCGTCGCGGGTTATCAGCGCCTGACCAAAGGCGATGTCGGTTACTCCCTCGGCCAAGGGATAAGGAACGATGCTGAAAAAAGCACTGTCGGCCACCAAGGTGCGTACGGCATAGCGGTTTTGCTCTGCCATCACATAATCATCCTCTAACATGATGAAGCGGGAAAAAGTTTCTACAGCCGCATCATTGAGGGGATTCCGGTAGTTGGGATCATTATTCCGGTCCCGACTATCAGTGAAACTCATTTCTTGCTTCTCGTTAACGGACACGGTCATGTAGATGCGTTCCAGTTCGGGTATGAAATGATTGACATTCAGCTCCTGATGTACATAACGCACCAAAATGAATACGCAAGCCAGACTCAATGCAAGCCCTGCCACATTGATGATGGTGTAGGTTTTGAAACGGATGAGCGCGCGCAGCGATTGAAATATATCTTTCATGTTTTATATGTTGACGAAGTTCTTACTGTTTTACATATATTCCGGGACAGCACACGAAATCATTCCCTTATCTGATTGACAATCTCACCATCGAAGAGGTTTATGATACGTTCGGCATATCCTGCGTCGTGTTGTGAGTGAGTTACCATCACGATGGTTGTACCGCTGCGGTGGAGTTCACGGAGCAACTCCATCACTTCGCGCCCGTTACGGGAATCAAGATTACCGGTCGGCTCATCGGCCAGAATCAGTTTCGGACCGGCCACCACGGCACGGGCAATGGCTACGCGCTGCTGTTGACCGCCGGAAAGCTGCGCCGGAAAATGTTTGCTGCGATGGGTAATGTTCATGCGCGCCATGGCCTCCTCAATCCTGCGGCGGCGCTCCTTGGCCGGTACGCCGAGATAGAGCAGCGGCAGCTCGATGTTCTCATAGACATTCAGTTCGTCAATAAGGTTGAAACTTTGGAACACAAAACCGATGACTCCCTTCCGCAGGCGGGTACGCTCCGACTCTTTCATTTTAGACACTTCCGTATCGTCGAGATAATATTCACCGCCCGACGGATTGTCGAGCAAACCCAAAATATTGAGCAGCGTGGATTTTCCACATCCCGAAGGCCCCATGATGGCCACAAACTCACCGTCATTCACTTCAAGGTTAATGCCTTGCAATGCACGTGTCTCAACTTCTTCCGTACGGAAAATTTTCTGTAAATCAACTGTTCTAATCATACCGTAAAAATATAAACTGTTTATTAATAATACGCATTTTTATTTAAAAACGCCACTTATTTACATACAAAAACCGTGCCAGAAAATGTAAATCAATATAAATCAGATAATTACATTTTTGCAGCATTGAAAAGCACGTGCGAAACCGCACGAAAATAGTGCAGAAACGCACACCGGAACCTGTCCCGGCAGCTATCCGCAGCAAAAATCCCGTCCATAGCAGAGCCGCCCACCCCGCACAGGCCGTCTTCCATACTTTCTTTCCACAAGACGTTTTCTTTTATCTTACCTGCGCAAATATTTATAACAAGGCTTTATTTATATAAAACAAGTCTTCTTTTAAATATAAAAAACTTTCTTATACATAAAACAAGCCTTGTTATACAAAATGCTGAAGCAACAAAAAAAGTATAAATACGCTTTACCGGAAAAAGAATAAAAGACATGGAGTTATGACACCGTCAAAAAAACATGTATTTTTACGCTGTTTATTCAGTTATCCCAAAACGTGCCTGTAAATATGAAACGTTTATTGATTATCTTTTTCCTGGCGGTAATGGCCGGGAATGTTTTTTCACAAGTCATTGTTCCGCCCGAAACGTCATTCGCTCCCGGCAGCTGGTATTGTTTTCGTACGAAAATAAAATTGGAGCGGCAACCACGGGAAACGGAATTGCGGCTGGCAGCCGACTCCAAATACTGGCTATGGATTAACGGGCAGCTTGTCGTGAACGAAGGCGGGCTTAAACGCGGCCCCAACCCGAAAGACACGTACTGCGACGTGCTGGCAACGAACGATCTACCCTTCGACAAAGGAGACAATACAGTGGCAGTCTTGGTATGGTATTTCGGCAAAGACGGGTTCAGCCACAGAAATTCCCCGACTCCCGGCATCTTCTTCAGCCTCGAAGCCGACGGGCAACCTTGCCCCGTGGCTGCTGACGGCTGGCGTACAACGGTTCATCCGGCATTTTACGTTCCAAAAGGTGAGATGCCCAATTTCCGCCTTGCCGAGTCGAACATTGGTTTCGACGCGGCTTCGGACATTCCTTTCATGCAAGCGTCATACGATGACCATACCTGGCCTGTCGCACGCCAATGCTCGTTGAAGGAGGCCGGATGGAACGGACTGGTTGACCGTCCGATTCCGTTCTGGAAAGATTTCGGCCTTAAACCGTATGCCGGTACGGAGCAGTGTGGAGACACGCTGAAGGCTTTTCTACCGTACAACGCGCAGGTGACCCCTTATATCCGCCTGCTCGATGCAGAAGCTGGCAGACATATCCGGATTCTTACGGACAATTATCGCGGAGGTTCCGCACCCAACGTCTTTGCCGAATACCGGACAAAAAAAGGCCGGCAGGAATTTGAATGCAAAGGCTGGATGAACGGACATTGCGTGTATTACATCCTGCCGAAAGGCGTGCAAGTGGAAGCAGTGTTATATCGCGAAACCGGCTACGACACCCGGTTGGCCGGCAGTTTTGTTTGTGACGACCCACGGCTGAACATTTTGTGGGGAAAGGCGCAACGCACGCTGTATCTCACCATGCGTGACACTTATATGGACTGCCCCGACAGGGAAAGGGCACAATGGTGGGGCGATGTGGTCAACGAACTGGGAGAGGCTTTCTATGCCCTGGACGAACAGGCTCACCTGCTGACCCGCAAAGGCATACGCGAACTGATGGACTGGCAACGTGCGGACAGCACTATTTTTGCACCCGTTCCGGCCGGAAACTATCACGACGAACTGCCCATGCAAATGTTGGCAAGTGTCGGATACTACGGTTTCTGGACGTATTATATGGGAAGCGGCGACCGGGCTACCATTGAGTATGTTTTTCCGAAGGTAAAGAAATACATCCACGTATGGAAAACGGGCGACAATCAACTGGTAATTCCCCGGAAAGGCGGATGGACATGGGGCGACTGGGGCGAAAACAAAG
The DNA here is from genome assembly GCA_949299545.1 of uncultured Prevotellaceae bacterium. Classification (GTDB taxonomy): domain Bacteria; phylum Bacteroidota; class Bacteroidia; order Bacteroidales; family Bacteroidaceae; genus Paraprevotella. The sequence goes on from CASGAM010000031.1 coordinate 24,254, forward strand.
ATATGGATTTGCTTTTTAACCAATGGTATATCATTGCGCTGGACGGTTATGCCCGGATGGCTGACCTTTTAGGAGAAGAGGGGGAATCGGAATGGGCAAGGCGGCGTGCAGACACCTTGCGCTCGGTATTCCACCGCACGTATTGGAACGGACGTTTCTATCTGTCACCTTCCCATCAGGGCAAACCCGATGACCGCGCGCAGGCTTTGGCCGTCGTATCAGGAACCTTGCCCGACTCATTGTATCCGGTCATCAGACCGTTTTTTGCCCAAACGCGCCATGCCAGCCCGTACATGGAGAAATATGTCCTGGAAGCACTTTGCCGGATGGGGTATTATCAAGACGCCATGAACCGTATGAAACTGCGGTATGCCGAGATGATTGACAGTCCGCTGACAACGCTTTGGGAAGGATGGGGTATCGGCAGCAAAGGTTATGGGGGCGGCACTTATAACCACGCATGGGGCGGCGGTCCGCTGACCATATTAAGCCAGTATGTGGCAGGCATCGCACCTCTCAGTCCGGCTTTTGAAGACTTTTCCGTTGCCCCGCATCCGGCCAACCTCAATAAAATACAGTGCGTCGTTCCTCTGGCAGGCGGCCGCGAAATAAGGTTGGACCTCGACAAAAGCGAAAAGCATTGCAGCATACGGATTGAGGTTCCAAAAGGATGCAAGGCACAGTTCGTTCCGCCGGCCGGGTTCGACTGCTGGACGGTGGAGGGGAAGGCATGCAAGCAATTTCCCAAAAAGCTGACGCCCGGCGTTTGGGACATAAAAGGATTGCGCTGCCCCACCCGGCCATAAACGACCGGAAGCAGGACAGCGCCATGATGTATGAATGCCTTTCCGGACAAACCGGTTACAGGCTTTCCAATATGCGTTTGAGAACCACCGTGGCAGAAATCTCACGGTTGGCAGCTTCGGGGATGACCAGCGACTGTGGACTTTCGATAACGTCGTCCGTCACAATCATGTTGCGGCGCACGGGCAGACAGTGCATGAAATAGGCATTGTTGGTCACAGCCATGTGGGCAGCGTCAACCGTCCAGCTCATGTCGCGGCTCAACACCTTTCCATAGTCGGCAGGCCGCGTGACGCCGGGACAGCTCCAGTTCTTGGCATAGATGAAATCTGCACCCTCGAAAGCCTTCATCTGGTCGTACTCGACACGTGCGTCGCCGACAAATTGCGGATCGAGTTCATAACCTTCGGGATGTGTGATGACGAAATCCACGTCGGCAGCATTCATCCATTCTGCAAAACTGTTGGGAACGGCCTGCGGCAATGCCTTCGGATGGGGTGCCCAGCTCAGAACCACTTTCGGACGTGCCGTTTTCTTGTACTCCTCGATGGTGATGAGGTCGGCAAAACTCTGAAGGGGGTGTACCGTGGCGCTCTCCATGAAGAATACGGGACGGCCGGAATATTTGATGAACTGATTGAGTATTTTCTCTTCATAGTCATCCTGACGGTTCTCGAAAGTGGCAAACGAACGTACGCCAATCACATCGCAATAGCAGCCCATCACGGGAATGGCTTCCAGCAGATGTTCGCTCTTGTCGCCATCCATGATGACGCCGCGCTCCGTTTCCAGCTTCCATGCACCCTGATTCACGTCGAGTACAATGACGTTCATGCCCAGGTTCATGGCTGCCTTTTGCGTGCTGAGCCGCGTGCGCAGGCTGTTGTTGAAGAAAATGAGCAAAGCCGTCTTGCGGCGTCCGAGCTGCTCATATTTGTAGGGGTCTTTCTTTATCTCGAAGGCTTCAGCCAAGGCTCCTTTCAAGTCGCCGAGGTCTGAGACATGCTGAAATACTTTCATGCTGAATATGTTTTATAATTAATGAATCTTGTTTTCATTTGGGACGTACCTGCCCGTCACCTCTTATAACCCATTTGTAAGTGGTGATTTCTTCCAAAGCCATCGGACCGCGGGCATGCAGTTTCTGGGTGCTGATGCCAATCTCCGCACCAAGCCCGAACTGTGCGCCGTCGGTAAACGACGTAGGTGCATTGGCATAGACACAGGCGGCATCCGTCATCGTCAGGAACTTTTCTGCTGCGGCAGAGTCCTCGGTTATGATACACTCGCTATGGCCTGAACCGTAGGTTCGGATATGTTCCAGCGCCTCGTCGAGTGTGGCAACGGTCTTAATGGCCATGGTATAGCTGAGGAACTCGGTTCCGAAACTTTCGGGTGCGGCGTGGCACAACAGGTCGTCCGGATACTGTCCCTGTAGAACCGCATAGGCCGGTTCGTCCGCAAAAATCTTCACCCGGCTTTCTGCCAAAGGCTTGCTGAGCGCCGGCAAGTCGGCCAAACGGTCGGCATGCACCACCAGGCAGTCAAGGGCATTGCACACGCTGACACGGCGCGTCTTTGCATTATTGACGATGGCCGTTCCTTTTTCAAGGTCGGCCGCCTTGTCGAAATAGGCATGACAAACGCCTGCACCGGTTTCGATGACCGGAATGGCAGCATTGCGGCGCACGTAATCAATCAGTCCGGCACTACCACGAGGGATAATCAGGTCTACATAACCGCGGGCGTTGAGCAGTTCGCCGGTCGATTCACGGCCGGCCGGCAACAGTTCCACCACGGCCGTATCAACGCCGAAACTTGTCAGTACCTCATGAATGAGCGCCACAATGGCGCTGTTGGAATGATGGGCGTCGCTGCCGCCTTTCAACACACAGGCACTGCCGGCTTTCAGGCAGAGCGAGAACACATCGAAACTGACGTTGGGACGCGCCTCGTAAATGATGCCGATAACCCCGAAGGGTACGCTGACACGGGAAATGTCCAGCCCGTTGGGCAAAACGGCATGTTTCAGTACGCGGCCGAGAGGCGAAGGGAGCTGGGCCACATGGCGCATGTCGGACGCAATGCCTGCAATGCGTTGCGGTGTGAGTTTCAACCGGTCGTACATCGGGTTGTCTTCAGACATCAGCGCCAGGTCTTTAGCATTCTCTTCAAGTATCTTATCGGCACCGGCCTCAGCGGCATCGGCCACCGCGTTCAGAATTTCATTAATCCGTTCATCCGTCAGCTGCATCAGGCTGCGCGAAGCGGCCTTAACACGCTCAAAGGTATTTATAAGGTTCATGGTCAGTCTTGTTTAAATAGATGGTTATTCCAAATACAGGTAATCATAATGGACAATCGGGCGGCAGTCGTGACGACCCGCAACCGAACGCGCCTCCTCGCTGCCGTAAGCCGTACGGCCTACGCCCAGCTCCTTGCCGTCGGGCGACATGATGCGTACCAGATCGTCTTTCTCAAAGTCACCTTCCACACGGGTCACGCCTACCGGCAGCAAGCTTACGGCCTTTTCGCCGCAAACGGCTTCAACGGCTTTTTCGTTCAGATAAATCTGGCCTTTCGCGAAACCGGCGCTATGAGCAATCCATTTCTTGACGCTCGACACACCGCCTTCGCGGGGAATGAAACGCGTAAAAGTCAGACTCTCGGGATGAAACAGCAGGTCGGGCAACACATGGTCACGCTTGCCATTGGCAATCATGACGGCAATGCCCTCGTCGGCCACTTTGCGTGCGATGTTGCATTTGGTCATCATGCCGCCGCGGCCAAAGCCGGACTTTTCCGTCAGGATGTATTCACTCAGGTCCTTATCAGGCTCCACCTCGCGGATAACACCGGCGCCGGGTGTTCCGGGCTTCCCGTTATAGATGCCGTCCACATTACTGAGGATTATCAGCGCCTGCACGTCCATCATCGTGGCAATCAACCCCGACAGCTCATCGTTATCGGTGAACATCAGCTCGGTGACGCTGATGGTATCATTCTCGTTGACAATGGGAATAACCCCGTTTTCGAGCATGACCATCATGCAGTTGCGCTGGTTCAGATAATGGCGGCGTGTTCCGAAACTCTCTTTCATCGTCAGTACCTGCCCCACGGCAATGTGGTGTTCTCTGAAAAGCTCGTAATAACGGTTGATCAGCTTGGCCTGCCCGACAGCCGAAAACAGCTGGCGCTGGTCCACGCTGTCCATCTTACGCGAAGCGATGCGCTTCAGTTCGCTCCGCCCGCTGGCTACGGCTCCGGAGGAAATAAGAATCACTTCCACCCCGGCGGCACGTAACTCTGCCACCTGGTCGACCAATGCCGACATGCGGGTTATGTCCAATGAACCGTCCTTTCGGGTCAGCACATTACTGCCGATTTTGACCGCCACTCGTTTATACTGTTTACCCTTCGTCATATCAACTTCATTTCTTGACAGACGCTTTCAGTCCCTGGATGACGCTGTTCGTAAAGCCGGCCTCTTCCATGGCATTCAATCCCCTGATGGTTACTCCGCCCGGCGTCGTCACGCGGTCGATTTCAGCTTCAGGATGATTGCCGGTAACGGCCAGCAGATCAATAGCGCCTTGCATGGTCTGCATCATGATGGCTTGCGCGTCTTTGGCATACAGACCCAGTTCCACACCGCCTTCCGTAGCGGCCCTGATATAACGCATGACATAAGCAATGCCGCAGGAAGCCATGGCCATACATGCCCCGATGAGACGTTCCTCAACCAGCATGGCTTTGCCTAACTCATCAAAGAGTGCGAGCATACGTGCGTCGTCTTCTGCCGTTGAAAATACGGAAGTGATGAAAGTCATACCGCTCATAACAGCCAGCGCGGTGTTCGGTATGATGTAAAACACCGGCATTGTCTTGCCGTCGCCACGGTCAAGATATTCGCAAAGTTTCTCCGTGCCGATACCGGCAGCAATAGAAGCAAATGTCTGGTTGTCGTAATCCAACACGTCTTTGATATCTTCGATAACCGGCTGTACCAACCAGGGCTTGACAGCTATCAACACCAAGTCGGCACCGACTACGGCCTGACGGTTGTCCTGCGTGGTTTTCATGGCCGGAAATTCTTTCTTCAAAGCATCTGTTGCGGCACTGTTCAAATCGGAAACCGTGATGTCTTCAACGGCTACCATCGTTCCTTTTGCCAATCCGCGGGCAATGGCTCCTCCCATGTTACCCGCTCCAATGATTGTTATTTTCATATTTGTACTTTTTTGAAGGCCGGAGGTTAAAGAACAACTAACGGCAGCCTTTATAGGATTTATATTTTATTTTTTCGTCACACGTTCAAACCGCTTCAGGAAATCGGCGGCTTCATCAAGCGTCAGGCATAACGGCGGCAGCAGACGTAATACATTTGTTCCGCTACAACCCGTGAAACAATGTTCCTCGAAGAGCAGGCGGTTGCGGATTTCCTTATAAGGAACATCCAGTTCCACTCCAATCATGAGACCACGACCACGAACATCCACCACATGCGGAAGGTTCAACGCCTTGAGGCCGTCAATGAGGAACTGTCCCACCTTCGCTGCGTTCTCCACAAGATGTTCGCTTTCCATAATGTCAAGCACAGCCAACGCTGCGGCACATGCCAAATGGTTGCCGCCGAATGTTGTTCCCAACTGTCCGTAAACCGGCTCGAACTTCGGGGAAATGAGGACTGCACCCATCGGGAAACCGTTGGCAATACCTTTTGCAACAGTAATAATATCGGGCTTGACACCCAAATACTGATGGGCAAAGAATTGACCGCTACGTCCGTAACCGCACTGTATTTCATCGCATATCAGAACGGTTCCCGTCTCGTCGCAGGCTTTGCGCAAGCCCTGCATGAACTCGGCCGTTACCATGCGGATACCGCCTACACCTTGTATACACTCAACAATAACGGCACAGACATCGCCTTTGGAAAGCTCACGTTTGAATGCCTCCAAATCGTTGACCGGCAAATAAGTGACATGGCTGTTGTCATTTACGGGAGCAATGATTTTCGGATTATTTGTTACTTCCACAGCCAACGAAGTCCGGCCGTGGAAAGCTTTCTCGAATGAAAGAACACGCGTCCTACCATTATGGAAACTGGCTAACTTCAAGGCATTCTCGTTGGCTTCAGCCCCTGAGTTGATAAGAAACAGCTGATAGTCGTCATAGCCACAGATCTTGCCTAACCGCTCAGCCAGTTGCTGTTGCAGGCGGTTGATGACGGAGTTGCTGTAAAAGCCGAGTTGACCGAGCTGTTGGCTGACAGCCTCAACATAATGCGGATGGCTATGTCCTACACTGATAACGGCATGACCGCCGTAAAGATCCAAATATTCCTGCCCTTTGTCATCCCAAACATGGCAGCCTTTTCCCTTGACAATATTGACATCTAACAAGGGATATACATCAAACAGTTTCATTCTTTTGTCTTAATTTAAAAGCCGCTGGACTTCAGTTTCAGGCCGGCTGTCTCGTTTATGCCGAACATGAGATTCATATTCTGTACAGCCTGTCCGCTGGCGCCCTTGAGCAGATTGTCGATTGTGGAAGTGATGAGCAGTTTGTCATCGAATTTATCTACATGTACCAAAGCCTTGTTGGTGTTCACGACCTGTTTCATGTCGATGGCCTTGTCAGCATAGTGCGTAAAGGCCGCGTCCTTGTAAAAGTCTTTATAGAGTGCGATAATGTCCTCAACAGGCATTTGACTGTCGACACGCACCACTTCGGTTGCGAAAATACCACGGGCAAAGTCACCACGATATGGAATGAAATCGACCGCGCTGTTAAAACCGGGTTGCAACTGACGGAGCGACTGTTTGATTTCAGGCACATGCTGGTGGTTGAAAGCCTTGTAAATGCTCATGTTGTTGTTACGCCAGCTAAAATGCGTGGTTGCACCCGGCTTGACACCTGCACCGGTACTGCCGGTAATGGCATTCACCGCGATGTCGGCCGTCAGCAAGCCGGCTTTGGCCAACGGCAAAAGCCCCAACTGAATGCAAGTGGCAAAACAGCCGGGATTAGCTACGTGTGCAGCCTGCATGATGGCGTCTCTGTTGAGTTCCGGTAAACCGTAAATATAATCATTACCGGGAGCCGCTAAGCGGAAATCCTGTGCCAGGTCGATAATCTTCACATGAGCCGGTACGTCGTGTTCACGCAGGAACTCTTCACTTTTTCCATGCCCGAAGCAAAAGAAAATAACATCCACTTCGTCAAACGGCAACCGGTCTGTAAATTCCATGTCGGTGTCACCGTACAAGCCTTCGTGAATGTCGGCTATCTTGTTGCCGGCATTGCTGGATGAATTGATAAACTTGATTTCTGCGGAAGGGTGATTCAACAGTATGCGGCACAATTCACCGGCCGTATAGCCTGCCCCTCCGATTATTCCTACTCTAATCATGATTCTTACTGTCTTTTTTCTCTGTTATAACGTTGATATCTGTTAGGCTCTTCCGGAATCAGCAACAAAAGGATAGCATAAACAAGAACACCCGAAAAACAGGTAAATATGGTCAAAAGGACATACACTACCCTCACTACCACGGGATCTAAATTCATGTAATTGGCCAGCCCGGCACACACACCGGCCAGCACCCTTCCTGAACGCGGCCGTTCCAATCGCTTGACATCACTCATACGCTATTACTTGATACGTTCTTCGTCCTTGTGGTTGGCATAATACAAACGCAGCGGGGTTGAAGTCACCTTGATGAAGCCTTTGGCATCCTCAGCCGTCCAACCTTTCTGGGTTTCGCCATATTCGCCGAACTTGTTCTTCACCAAGTCATCCGGAGAATCGACACCAACCGTTGAGAAACTGTATGGACGCAGTTCAAGGGTCACTTCGCCATTGACGTTGCGTTGAGAACTTGTCAACATGGCTTCGATATCCGGCATCACAGGCTCCAGATACTGACTCTCATGCAGGAACATGCCATACCAGTTGGCCACTTGCTCTTTCCAGTACTGCTGCCATTTGCTCAGCGTGTATTTCTCGAGGAAACGGTGAGCGGCAATAATCAGCATCGGCGCAGCAGCCTCAAAACCGACACGGCCTTTAATACCGATAATGGTGTCGCCGACATGACAGTCGCGGCCGATGGCGTATGCGGCGCCAATCTTTTCTATCTCCTGGATGGCTTTGATTTTATCATCAAACGCTACACCGTTAACGCTGCAAATCTCACCTTTCTTGAAACCTATTTTCAACTGTTCCGTACCTTCTTTCGTCGGATGCTTCAGATAAGCGCTTTCAGGCAGCCCCTGTTTGCTGTCGAGGATTTCTCCGCCGCAAATGGAAGTTCCCCAGATACCGACATTATAAGAATATTTCAGTTTGGTAAAGTCTGCATAAAAGCCGTGTTTGTTCAGGAAATCCACTTCTTCCTGACGGCTCAGGTTATTGTCACGGGTCAGCGTAATAATCTCAACGCCGGGAGCCATCACCAAGAACGTCATATCGAAACGTATCTGGTCATTACCCGCGCCGGTAGAACCATGCGCAATGGCATCGGCACCAACTTCGTTGGCATAACGTGCAATGGCCATAGCCTGAAATATACGTTCTGAAGATACGGAAATAGGATAGCAGTTATTACGTAACACATTACCGTAAATCATATAACGCAGGCTCTTCTCATAATATTCTTTCGTAACATCGAGCGTCACATATGCTTTCGCACCTAACTTGTAAGCATTCTCCTCGTTCGTTTTCAACTGTTCAGCGCTGAAACCGCCGGTATTGGCGCAGGCTGCATAAACTTCATAACCTTTCTCTTTTGCCAAATACATGACTGTATACGACGTGTCCAGACCACCGCTGAACGCTACCACTACTTTCTTTGCCATTGTTTCTATTTTATTTTAATTATTATTTTTCTTGATGATTATCTTAAATTCTTAGCAGCTGCCTCCTTGGCCATCTTCACCACGTCCTCAGGTAACTCCACCGGCAGTTTCTCGTCGGGGTGCAAAGCCGGGTCGTACAGCATGGCCGTGCAAACACAGTATTTACGGCCCGTCCGCTGCAAAATGTCGTAATTGATGCAGCAAGGATGCTCGGGCGTACCGCAACCCTTCCAATAAGCTTCATCGTCTGTCAACTCTGCAAAAGTGACCGGCACATAGCCCAAAGCCGTATTGATTTTCATGACAGCTGCCTGACTGGTCAGACCAAACAGTTTGGCATGCGGCCATCGCAGGCGAGACAATGTAAACGCCGTCTTCTTGATGCGAGTTGCCAAATGATGTTTTCTGAATTTCTCCACAACGATGAGTCCTGAATTGGCGACATATTCTTTGTTACCCCAGCTTTCGATATAACAAAAACCGGCCAGCTCCTCGTTCTCGCCTTCACCGCTCAACGCTATTACAGCCTTGCGCTCTTTCATCTTCGTCGCCAAATATTCATGGGTACGCGATGCAATCCCTGATCCGCGCTTACGCGCCGAATCGGTGATGGTAGCCAAAATCTCGTCTACATACTTTTCATGACTTGCGTCCGCCACCAGCACCCTGATACCGTCATCATATTCTTCTTTTTCCATTCTCTCTTATATATTATGGATATTTATTAATTTTTTCTGTTACCTGACATCCTCCGAAGCCAAAGCAATTTCGGGGACAACTGCGGAAAGACGGGACATCAACTGCTCGCGACTGACGCCTTCGGCCATTACCAACATGATTGTGTCGTCGCCAGCTATTGTGCCAATAACTTCTTCCATAGCTTTGTTGTCTATCTCGTAAGCAATCGGACTCGCATGCCCAGGCAGTGTATGTATCACCGCTAATTGGCCGGAGAATTTTACAGACTTGACACCCCACGAACGTAACGTACTTTGGTAAACCGGTTCCGGCACGCGCCTATAGTGAGGAGACGATGGCAGAACATAGACATATTTTCCTGAAGGAGTTGATGATTTGGAAACTTTCAATTGACGGAGGTCTCTCGAAAGAGTAGCCTGCGTAACAGGAAAACCGGCCTTGTCCATCTCACGGAGCAACTCTTCCTGGTTGCATATTGCCTGATGTGAAATAATCATCTTTATTACGTCCAAACGAGAAGTCTTGTCACTCATAAATGCTCCTAATTTTTAAAAAGGAATACAAAGGTAGCCATTTTGAATTACAAACAGAATATTTATACATATTTTTTCATATCATTTTCAATAAACAATCATAAAATAATGATAAACAACAGTATAAACGCTTAAAAATACATTCTTATTATTGCATATTTATACAAACAAAACAATCAGAGAAAGCAAACAAGCCGACTTTTTACCACTTCCATACTTTCCTGTCTCATTTTTATGACAGTCATAAAAATTAAGCGCAAAAATGACATACAGTAACTTGAAATTACCAAATCAATGAAAATTGTCACATTTCTACCATAAAAACAGAACTTTTTAAAAATAAGATGTATATTTGCAGGGTTTTTAATACAAAACTACAATAAAAGTATATATATGGAAAAAAGAAAAAGATACTTCCTTTCGGAAGAAGACATACCAAAATATTGGTATAACATTCAGGCTGACATGGTGAACAAACCTATGCCGCCGTTGAATCCCAAAACAAAAGAACCCCTCAAACCGGAGGATTTATATCCCATCTTCGCAAAAGAACTTTGTCACCAAGAACTGAATCAGACAGATACTTGGATTGAAATTCCCGAACCGGTAAGAGAAATGTATAAATACTACCGCAGCACGCCACTCGTACGTGCTTACGGACTTGAAAAGGCATTGGGAACACCTGCACATATCTATTTCAAAAACGAAAGTGTCAGTCCCATCGGTTCGCACAAACTCAACTCTGCGTTGGCACAAGCCTATTACTGCAAACAGGAAGGTATCACCAACATCACCACCGAAACGGGTGCCGGCCAGTGGGGCGCTGCCCTATCGTATGCCGCCAAAGTTTTCGGTCTTGAAGCTGCCGTCTATCAGGTGAAAATCAGTTACGAACAAAAACCATACCGCCGCAGCATCATGCAGACATTCGGCGCACAAGTGACTCCTTCGCCTTCCATGTCAACAAGAGCCGGTAAAGACATCCTCACCAAATACCCGAACCATCAAGGGTCATTGGGGACAGCCATTTCAGAGGCCATAGAACTGGCACAGACTACACCAAACTGCAAATATACCCTTGGCTCCGTATTGAGCCACGTGACACTCCATCAGACCATCATCGGTTTGGAGGCAGAAAAGCAAATGGAAATGGCCGGCGAATACCCCGACATCATTATCGGCTGCTTCGGTGGCGGTTCAAACTTCGGCGGAATCTGTTTCCCATTCATGCGGCACACCATATTGGAAGGTAAAAAGACGCGCTATATTGCTGCCGAGCCGGCATCATGTCCGAAACTGACACACGGAAAATTCCAATACGACTTTAGCGACGAAGCCGGTTACACACCATTGCTGCCCATGTTCACACTCGGACACAATTTCGCACCGGCCAATATTCATGCAGGTGGTCTCCGCTACCATGGTGCAGGCGTCATCGTGTCACAACTGCTCAAGGACAACCTGATGGAAGCCACGGACATCAACCAACTCGAATCGTTCGATGCCGGCTGCCTGTTCGCCAAAGCAGAAGGTATCATTCCGGCACCTGAGTCTTGCCATGCCATTGCTGCCGCCATCAACGAAGCTAACAAGTGCAAGGAAACGGGCGAGGAAAAAGTCATTCTCTTCAATCTTTCAGGACACGGTCTCATCGACATGAGCGCCTACGACCAGTATCTGGCCGGAAACCTTACGAACTATGAACTGACAGACGAAGAGATTCAACATAACTTGGATGAAATAAAAGATCTTTAAATACAAATTACCAACTGCCGGAAAAAGTATTCATATATTTTTTCCGGCAGTTTTTTTATCCAAAAAATTGTTTGCCATACAAAAACCATATACTTCACTATATCAACAGTTCTGTATAATTTAAGAATGCCTATGAATTTCCATATTGTAGGTGAAGGAACTTTTTGATTTTTATTTACATATTTATTTGTTTGAAATAATAACATAACCAGTCTGCAAAAGCAACCTGTCGCCTTTGCAGAAGCGACAGGTTGTGTTGTAGAAGCGACAGGTTGCAATTTTTGCTGCGACCGCTTGCATTTTCGACTATAAACGATGAAAACAAAATTGGCATAAGCCTTCATTAATAACATACAGATTCACAGATAGTTATATAAACATTAAAGAAACGAAGACTTTTTTATTAATCTATTCTTTTGCACAAAAAATTTTTTTGTGCAGACCTTATATAACAATAAAAAAAATTTACTTTAGTAAGAAGCCGAAGCCTCGATTCCTTCATTTTGCAAAAGATGTAGTATGCGGTCTAATTCTTCGTGTGTGGCTTTCTGCAAATCATGATCGGGCGTTTCACGGTCAATGGTATATATCATGACTTTCTCCGGACTGATTTCCTTGACGGTTTCCAACCATGGCAAAACATATTTATCCGAAACGTTGCTGACATCACGTCCGTCAATGAAACCCTTCATAAACATGGTTTGAATAATTACTTTTCCGTTGAAGGCTTTCAGACAGCTGACAATTTTTTGCAAATCATAATGTCCTGCCGGACGGTCTACCTCAGAAATATAATCAGGATTGACCGTATCCAACTTTTGGATATTGTTATCCACTTTCATAAGGGCATCAAAAACAGCCGGACGGATAATCTGGGTGGCGTTACTCAAAACACTGATTTTTGCATCCGGAAAATACCGGTCGCGCAAGGCACACACATCATCGATTATTTCCGAAAACTGAGGGTGCATGGTCGGTTCACCGTTGCCGGCAAAAGTCAATACGTCAGGCACCGGTCCATTTTCTTTCATATCTTTCAAACGCGCCTCCAACGCATCACGCACTTCCTCACGTGTCGGCAAAGTCTTTTTGGGACGATGTTCAGCATTAAAACCACATTCACAATAAATACAGTCAAATGAACAAAACTTACCGTCTTCGGGCAAAAGATTGATACCTAAAGAAACCCCTAAACGCCGACTGTGAACAGGTCCGAAAATAGGCGAAGGATAAATGACCGTTGACATACCTTAATTATATTATATGATGTTATAAACTTTGCCGTATAAAACAAGAACTGCACAAAGTTAGCCATAATCTCTAAAACTTATATCTCAACTGAAAAGAAATATCATTTTGCATGTTAGAATCTATCCGTTGCAAACCACTGCTGATTTCGTCGCGATCAGTATAAACAGTAAAGCCATATTTGAAAATCATCATCCAGCTCTTGGATAAATCCCATCGGCAGTTGGCAGCTGTCCGCCATCCTCTGCCATAATAATTAAGAAAAGAATAATTATATAACAAACCCGGTTCATAAAAAGACATGGGCGCCTTATAATCACGGCTGTCAAAATGCGCTGCTGATACATTGCATTGCAAACGTTCCTTACTGTCACGCCATTGCATATACATGCCGGCTAAGAAACCAAATACTTTTTTTCCTGAATGGTCAATGACAACAGTATTACGACCCAATGTTTTCAGAGTCCATTGTTCGGAAATTTTATATTGAAACTGGACTCTTGTCTTGTGATAAAGATAAGGTTCATCATAACGCCATTTTTTCTTTATTTGATAACGTACGTCAAAATTGCATTTTTTGCTGCAAGACCAGTCTGCCTGAAACAATGCGTCAAAACCGTCGGTAGTTTGGTTGACACCATATTTAGGCCAAGGAAAATAAAAGTAATCGATATAAGCAAAAAAATTCAATTCATTAAGAGGTGCGCATCGTGTACCAATATAAAAACCGCTTTCATTGCGCAATGCCCCACCCTCTTCAAATGAATTGCCCATCAAACTGACATACCTGTAATCATAAAATCTTTGCAAGGCAACAATCTGATATTTGTTATTAAACCGGTACATAATCCTGTTTAAACTTGCCCAGGCCTTATGCAAATGACTGAAAGCCGTTTCACCGGAAAATAAAAATTTATGGAGACGATAACGATAATGTGCGCTGACATTTATAAAATCTTTCCCTTGAGGATAATAACGTCTGTAAAGCTGTTCTCCCGTAGAAAACGGTAAACTATAGTGTTGATAAAAGCCCGTAATACCCAATGATAAAAAGTCATTTTGCCACGTTATGTCACTACCGGCAGATTGGGTTGTTATATTATGTTTCTTAGATATTTCAAGCAACGTTCTATGCAATCCATCTGTTTTAAGGGTAGAAATGGTATTATCTGATTTTAAAGTTGCGTCTTGCGGCAAATATGAATAAAAAAAAGTCAAATCGGCATTCTTAAAATTGATATTTGCTGCTGTACCTCTGAAAAACCCTGTTTCAGATGTAGAAGAAAACGGTTTAACGTGGTTTCCAGCATTCATTTTATTCAGCAAGGCTATTTTACCTAAATTAAAATTTGTATTAACAACCAACCCCTCACCAAAAGAAAGTCTGTAATCACCTAATACAAGCGATTTAAGTTTCCCACAGTTTTTCAATAATATATAAAAAGCGAAAGCATCATAGCTCCAATTACCATAGCTGCCAAACGGTTCACCTGGGTCTTTTTCCATTGTCACTCCCCATTCCAAACGGTTCTTATACTTATATTTATAACGTAAGGAATGATATAACGCATTTCCGAGATAAATCTTATTGGGATTTTTCAACAACTCTTCGTTTGCATGTGGTTTATATCCATCACGCTGATATAAAGGAACTTTTAAAGTAGTTATCAACTCATTCTTACACTTTATAAACAGGTTTTTCAACTTAAACTTTTCCTTTTCAACCGGCATTTCACCTGCAAAAACAAAAAGAGGCAAATACTGTCTGCTTTGATATGTCACTTGTTTAACAAGTATCAGTTCACCTAAAGTTTTCATCGGTCCGTACCGATTGATATAATTCAATATGCCATCAATTTCTTCTTCACTTAAGAAAGGCAAATGCAGCAAATCCTCTTTTGAAGCTGTATTTATATTAAAAGGTTGTTCATAAAATTCATTTAAATCTTCCAATAAATTTTCAAAATCGGTACTTCCTAATTCTTCATCTGTAGCTATCTTTTCAACAAAACTATCCCAATCAAGCCGCTGCGCATATAAGTTATCAACAATATAAAACTGTAGATAACAAATAATTAATAATGATATAAACAGATTTTGTTGAAAAAACATATCGGTAATTCATACATACATTTTTCAAATGTAACGAAAAGCAAATACAAAGACAAACGAAAACAAGATTTTCTAAAGTAGATTATGCTTATCTATAATTATCAATAATATTTGTCCAATCATAGATTAAAAAATATAAAAGTATAAGTCAGCTTTTATTATATCACATTCCACTTTTTTCTATAATAAGGCAGCAAACTTTTTTTTTCTAACAAAACATATAATTTGCAAAATTAGCGCATGCTTATTATTTAATTTATAATTTTGCATTTAGAAATGAAGACTTTCAAGTTTCTCATAT